>NZ_JAKSYL010000011.1 GCF_022829515.1 Methylobacterium sp. J-048 | reverse complement strand
GAAGCGTCCAACCTCGGCCGCGAGGTGCTCGGACTGGCGCGACAGCTCAGAGGACGCCCCAAGCACCTGGCTCGCGGCCGCACCCGTCTCCTCGGCTGCACCGGCCACGCCTGAGATGTTGCTGGTCACCTCACCGGTGCCCATCGCAGCCTGGCTGACGTTACGCACGATCTCCTGGGTGGCCGCGCCCTGCTGCTCGACGGCAGCCGCGATCGACGTCGCCACACCGCTGATCTCGCGGATCCGCCCGGTGATGCCGCCAATCGATGTGACGGCCTGGCCTGTCGAGGCTTGGATACGGGCGATCTGACCCGAGATCTCACTCGTGGCCTTGGCGGTCTGCTCGGCGAGTGCCTTCACCTCGGAGGCGACGACGGCGAAGCCCTTGCCAGCTGCCCCGGCCCGGGCTGCCTCGATGGTAGCGTTGAGGGCGAGCAGGTTGGTCTGGCCGGCGATGGTCGAGATCAGCCCAACCACGTCGCCGATCCGTGCGACCGCGGCGCTCAGCTCCTGGACCAAAGCACCTGTCTGATCCGCTTCGTGCACGGCAAGCTGTGCAAGTTCAGCCGAACCAGCGACCTGCCGGCTGATCTCCTGCACCGACGAGCCCAGCTCTTCCGCTGCGGCCGCCACGGTGTTGACGTTGCTGGCAGCCTCCTCGGCCGCTGCTGCAACCGTGGTCGACTGACTGGCCGTCTCGGTCGCGGTGGCCGTCATCGTCTGTGCTGTCGCCTGCAACTCGGTGGCGGACGAAGACACCATGCCGATGATGCCGCCGACCGCCTGTTCGAAGCTGTCGGCCATCTGGCGCATGCCGGC
>NZ_JAKSYL010000024.1 GCF_022829515.1 Methylobacterium sp. J-048 | reverse complement strand
TCGCTAGTAATCGTGGATCAGCATGCCACGGTGAATACGTTCCCGGGCCTTGTACACACCGCCCGTCACACCATGGGAGTTGGTCTTACCCGACGGCGCTGCGCCAACCGCAAGGGGGCAGGCGACCACGGTAGGGTCAGCAACTGGGGTGAAGTCGTAACAAGGTAGCCGTAGGGGAACCTGCGGCTGGATCACCTCCTTTCTAAGGATTTCTTTTTGGAGATGGGCGTCGGTTCGGCCGGCATCCAGCGAGCCCGGGCATCACGCCTTGGCTCATCCATCGAGGATCATTTAGGATACAGGGACCTGTCAGGGTCCCATTTGGCGGGACAGGCGCCGTCCTCGTTTCTCTTCCTCACCAGATAGCGCGATCGGCGCCCTGCTTCGGCACCTGCCGGGCGGCGTGCCTCGATCGCTCTGGGCCTGTAGCTCAGGTGGTTAGAGCGCACCCCTGATAAGGGTGAGGTCGGCCGTTCGAGGCGCCCCAGGCAGACCAGGCACCGGGACGTTAGATGCTTGGCGACGACCCCTTGGGGCCATAGCTCCGTTCGGGATGCCCGACCTGTGCAAGCATGGGGTCGTCGGTTCGATCCCGTCTGGTTCCTACAATTTTTTGGGACTTGGGGCTGCGCTTGCGGCCGCCGCCTGAGTGAATGGTGTTGAGCTTGGCTATCTGGAACACAGTTTGCCGCGGCAGACGATCGATGAGGGCCGTAAGGTTCGGTTGATCGTGTCGTTGGCGAAGACATCAGTGACATTGTGAAGAGGGAATGTGGCCGTTGGGGGCGCGAAAGCGTCAGCCCTGGCGGTCATGTTCGGCAAGCATACGGTGATTGGATCGGAAACGATCTGATCACTGGTCTTTTTGTGACCGTGT
>NZ_JAKSYL010000023.1 GCF_022829515.1 Methylobacterium sp. J-048 | reverse complement strand
TCGCTAGTAATCGTGGATCAGCATGCCACGGTGAATACGTTCCCGGGCCTTGTACACACCGCCCGTCACACCATGGGAGTTGGTCTTACCCGACGGCGCTGCGCCAACCGCAAGGGGGCAGGCGACCACGGTAGGGTCAGCGACTGGGGTGAAGTCGTAACAAGGTAGCCGTAGGGGAACCTGCGGCTGGATCACCTCCTTTCTAAGGATTTCTTTTTGGACATGGGCGTCGGTTCTGCCGGCATCCAGCGAGCCCGGGCATCACGCCTTGGCTCATCCATCGAGGATCATTTAGGATACAGGGACCTGTCAGGGTCCCATTTGGCGGGACAGGCGCCGTCCTCGTTTCTCTTTCTCGTTCCGGGCCATCGGGCTCCGTCATCCCTGCACAGGGATGCGCGTCGAGCCGGCCTGGAGATTGAGTTTGCCGCAGCCTGGATGCTGTGAGGACCGTCAGGTTCCGCAGGATCGGCTGTTTGGCGAAGACATCAGTGACATTGTGAAGAGGGAATGTGGCCGTTGGGGGCGCGAAAGCGTCAGCCCTGGCGGTCATGTTCGGCAAGCATACGGTGATTGGATCGGAAACGATCTGATCACTGGTCTTTTTGTGACCGTGT
>NZ_JAKSYL010000184.1 GCF_022829515.1 Methylobacterium sp. J-048 | reverse complement strand
ACGGCATCCATGCCGTCCTGGCCACAGCCGATCAGCGGGCTGACCGTAAAGTCCCAGACCACGGCCTCTCCGCCGGAGGCATCGCGCACCCGGGCGACCCGGCTTGCATCGAGCTTACCCACCGTGGCGACTGCGATGTCCCGTTCGGCGAGCCGCGTGCGGACAGCGGGCGTGCAATCCGGGTGCACGCTCAGAAGGTAGCCGAAGCTCGGGAAGGCGGTGAGCCAGCGGTCGAGCGGGACCGCGGCAGGCCGTGGGATCGCTTCGAGGTCTATGACGCCACCGACGTTCGAGCATTCCAGCAGCATCAGGGCGGTGCCGACGACACCCGCCATGCTGATGTCCTTGGCCGCCCGGCACAGCCCGTCTTCGGCGAGGGCCGGCAGCAACGCGAGATCACCGCGCAGACGCTCGCCGGCAGTGCCAGTCGAGGCATCCCAGTACGGGTATGGGTCGCGGAAGCGTCCGCGCAGGTCGATCGCCGCGACGAGATCATCGCCGGGCGCCGCGTCGAAGCTGGTGAGCAGGCGCGGGCCAGCCCGTCCGAGCACGGCGACAGCGAGGTTGCCAGCCTGCGCGCGCGTATTGGTATGACCGCCGACGATTGGGACGCCGTAGAGCGCGGCCGCGTCGGACAGGCCAGCCAGGATCGGGTCCGCCGCAGCGGCGTCCCGGCTCCACAGCGCGTCGACCACCGCGAGCGGGCGCCCACCCATGGCGGCGATGTCGCTCAGGTTGACCATGATGCCGCAATAGCCAGCGAAGTACGGATCGGCCGAGACGAAGCTGTCGAGGAAGCCCTCGATGGCGAACAGCAGGTGGCCGTCGCGATCCGGTATGGCGGCACAATCGTCACCGACCGGCACCGCGGCGTGCCGGCTGTTCAATCCGAGCCGCTCGACCACGGCATCGATGTCGCGCTTGTGAGCGAGGCCGCGCGCGTCACGGATCTGGCCGGCCAGGGATTGGAGGTCGAAGCCCGCATTCATCACGCGGCCCTGCGGAACGTGACGAGCCCGTGCTCGGGGTCGTGCATCGGCGGGTAGGCCGCGAGGTCCGCTTGCATCAGGTGATGCGGCCGCCCGTGTAGCTCGATCGCGTCGAGGCTCATCCAGTGCAGGGCCTGGAACAACGGGACGTTCCGATCCTGCACATGGGCCAGGAACCGCGTGCAGCCCCGCGCATGGGCCGAGGAGACCGCGACCTGGATGAGCCCGGCGCCCAAAGCGGCGGTGCCGCGGAACGGTCCGGCGACGGCCAGGCGCGAGCCCCACCACGCGCCGGCACGCTCCGACGCTTCGTGGATGCGTACGGTGCCGACGACCGCGTCGGCGTCGCCGCCGAGCGTCGAGAGGGCACAGATCGGGATCGCGCGCGCGTCGACGGCGTCCCGGTCGTCTTCGGTGAAGATGCGCTGCTCCGCGCAGAAGACCTGCCGGCGCAGGGCCGCGCAGGCGTTCCGCTCCCACGAGCTCGTGGCGAACTTGATGCGGAAGTGGCTCGGCCAGTACGGCGGCACGGGTTCGAAGATCATGAGACCGCCCCTGCGCGCTCGTAGGTGGAGAGCGCTGAGCAGGCGCCGCAGCGCCCGCATCCCGCCTTGATGTCGGTCGAGCGAAGATCCGCGCCGATCAGCATGTCCGCCAGGGGCCTGAGGATGCCGTGCATGAAGTCGGGGCTGGGCGCCGGGTGGCTCTCCAGCGGGGTGCCCGAGATCGGCACGAACGGCACCACGAACGGGTAGACGCCCATCCCGATCAGGCGCTCGGCCATCTCCAGGATCGCCTCCGGGGTGTCGCCCAGCCCGGCCAGGATATAGGTCGAGACCTGGCCCCGCCCGAAGACGGGGACGGCGGCCTCGAAAGCCGCATAGTACCGCTCCAGCGGCACGCTCGCCTTGCCGGGCATGATCTGCGCCCGGACCTCGGGCGTGACGGCCTCCAGGTGCATGCCGAGGGCATCGATGCCCGACGCTTTCATCCGCTCGAACCAGCGGTCGTCATCCGGCGGCTCGCACTGCGCCTGGATCGGCAGGTCGACCGCGGCCTTGACGGCGAAGGCGCTCTCGCAGAGCACGGCGGCGCCCCGGTCGGTCGCGTTCGGCGTGCCGGTCGTCATGACCATGTGCTTGACGCCGTCGAGGAGCACGGCGGCGCGGGCGACCTCGGCGAGTTGTTCGGGCGTCTTGTGCGCGACGGTGCGACCGGCGGCGAGCGATTGGCCGATCGAGCAGAACTGGCAGGTCTTCGTGCGGCTTGCGTAGCGGATACAGGTCTGGAGCACGGTGGTGGCGAGCACGTCCCGCCCGTGCAGGACGGCGATCTTCGAATACGGCACGCCGTCGAAGGTCGAGAGCGCGTAGAAGCGCGGCTTGCCCGGGAAGGTCGCCTGCCCGATCACCACGCCGTCATGCTCGATCACCGAGACCCCGTTGGCGTCCGGGCGGCGGACCAGGAAGGGCGACTCGAAGGCGGCCTCGGTGTGGACCGGCACCATCACGGTCCGGCCCGCGATGGTCATGGCCTTGTGGTCCGACGGACCGGCCCCGCCGCGGCGGCTCGGCGCCCCGGCGCGGCTGTCGGCGAGCCTAACGCCGTACGACTGCAACGCGTTGATCAGGCGCTCCGTCGGCATCCCGACCAAGCCCGCCACCACCGGCGGAAACGCGGGAAGGCTCGTCGGAAGCGGGCTGCTGCTCATGGTCGAGACTCCGGAAATCGGTCTGGGAATGGATCGGCTGGTGCACGAACGAGGCCGGGCGGTCGTCGTGGAGCAGGCTGAGGAGTTCGGGCCGGGCGTAGTGGCCGACCGAGTCCATCATCCGCTTGCGCTTGGTCACCAGCGCCAGGTCCATGTCGGCGATCAGGATGCCCTCGCCGGCGCCCAGCGGCTCCGCGAGGTGCTTGCCTTCGGGCGAGACGATGGCGGTGCAGTTGCCGCCGCGGCAGGCGCCGCGCAGGCGCTCGTCCGGGCAGACCTGCGCCACCTGCGCGTCGGTGAGCCAGCCCGTGGCGTTGACCACGAAGCAGGCCGCTTCCAAAGCGTGGTGGCGGATCGTCACCTCCATCTGGTCGGCGAAGATCTGGCCCACGAGCGAGCCCGGGAACTGCGCCGCGTGGATCTCCTCGTGGCGCGCCATCAGGGCGTAGCGGGCGAGCGGGTTGTAGTGCTCCCAGCAGGCCAGCGCGCCGACGCGCCCGACCGCCGTGTCGACCACGGTGAGGCCGGCGCCGTCGCCCTGACCCCAGATCATGCGCTCATGATAGGTCGGCGTGATCTTGCGGCGCTTGAGCTTGAGGCTCCCGTCGGCGTCGAAGACCAGCTGCGCGTTGTAGAGCGAGCCGTGATCCCGCTCGTTGACCCCGAGCACGATGACCGCCCCGTGCCGGCGTGCGGCGGCGGAGACGGCCTGGGTCACGGGCCCCGGCACCGTTACGGCCCGCTCGTAGAGGCGCAGATGCTCGGCGCCCTGCATCGCCGGCGGCAGCACGAAGGAGAAGTAAGGGTAATAGGGGACGAAGGTCTCGGGAAAGACCATGAAGCGCGCGCCCTTGGAAGCAGCCTCATCGATGGCATTAAGCACCCGCTCCAGAGTGCCGTCCGGGCGGTCGAGGTCGGGCGCGATCTGGATGGCGGCGGCCCGCACGATCCGGCTGTCTGACATGGGTGATCCTCCGGTTGTGGCGGCGGCCACGTCGCGTGCGGCCGCCGGAAGCGACGTCCCGGACTGGGGGCCAAAGGCCGGTCAGACGGTCCAGGTGTCGATGATCACCGCGTTGTCGCGCTTGTGCAGGAGGATGCAGTCGAGGACGTCGAGGGGATTGATCATGCGGATGCCCTCGATGAAGGCGGCCTCGCCGTGGCCGTAGAGGGCCTGGGTCGAGAACCGGCAGGCGTAGACCTTGCCACCTTCGGCCATGAACTTCTCAAGCTGGTTGTTGAAGTTGAGGTGACCCGGAAAGGCCTCGTCGCCGAGCCGTGGGAAGCCGCGCTGGACGCCCAGCGTGATGCCCGGGCCGTAGAGAAGGATGGAGGTCTCGAAGCCCTTGCGCTGCAGGCGGGTGGCCTGAAGCAGGTTGACGAGGCCGATGGAGCCCTCGAACGCGACGGTGTGGAAGGTCACCAGCGCCTTCTGGCCCGGCTCGGCCTTGACGTCCTCGAAGACCTTCTCCTCATAATCGACCAGGAAGTCGCCCTTTTTGTGAGGCTCGCGGTTCACAGCAGGCATTGATCTCTCTCCTCGAAGGATTGGACCGCGGAAGACTGAACTTCGAGCGGCCGTAAACCATTCATGGCAAGCGGTGTGCCAGAGGACTTCGATCAATCGGCCATACAAGATGACGGAGCGATATTCATACAATAATGCGATCAATGCGGCTGGCTTGAGCTCATCGGCATTACGCCCAGAGCCTATTTATAGGGCGAAGTACGAGCACACATTCACCAAATGATGCCCATTTGCGGAGCGAGAATTGTCGGCATTGTATGCATGCGAGAGAATGATCATTGGAAGCATGATCGCGGTACGGCTATTGCAAGCCATACAATCAAGCATTGATCGCATCATGATCTGGGCCGCCACGAATGACTTCGCCCGAGCGAGACGAACGACCGAACCCGCAGAAGGGCGGGGCCGGGGCCTGGACGCCGGATCTGAAGCGGTGGGGCAAGCCTCATTACCTCGCGATTGCGGAGGCGTTGGCCGACGACATCCGGACTGGGCGCCTGACGGTGGGGACGCGCCTACCGACCCAGCGCGCCCTCGCCGAGGCGCTCGACTTGAACTTCACGACCGTTTCACGCGGCTACGTCGAGGCCCATAAGCGCGGACTGATCGAGGGACGCGTCGGCCAGGGGACCTTCGTGGTCGATCCGGCTCGCCCGCCCCGTTCGACCGCTGCCGCGGCAGCGCGTCGGATTGGTCCGGTCGACTTCACCATGAACCTGCCCCCCGAGCCCGACGCGCCGGCCCTGCAAGCCCGCATGCAAGCCGCGTTCGTGGACCTGTCCGGTAATATCTCCAACCTCTTGCGTTACCAGGGCTTCGGCGGGACCGAGGAGGATAAAGAGGCGGCTCTGCGCTGGCTGAAAGGCCGTGGGGTCGTCACGTCCCGCGAGCGTCTGCTGATCTGTCCAGGGGCGCACAGCGCTCTGTTCAGCATTCTGGGGCAGGTGGCCCGGCCGGGCGACACGATCTGCGCCGAGCGGATCACCTATCCCGGCATCCGCGCGCTCGCCGCGCACTTGCGCCTCCGCCTCGTCGATCTGCCCATGGACCGATACGGGGTCGATCCTGATGCCTTTGCCGCCGCCTGCACCAAAGTGGCACCGAAGGCCATCTACCTGAATCCGTTGCTGCAGAACCCCACCACCGCGACCCTGCCCGGGACGCGGCGCGAGGCCGTGATCGCGGTCGCGCGGCGATACGCCGTCACCATCATCGAGGACGATGCCTACGCCCGCATCTGTCCGACTCCGCCGCCGAGTTTTGCGGAACTCGCGCCGGAGATCACCTACTACGTGGCAGGCCTCGCCAAGTGCCTGGGCGCCGGACTTCGGCTCGCCTTCCTGGTCGCTCCAAGCGCCCGCTCCGCCCTTCCACTGGGCGGCGCCCTGCGCGCCGCCACGGTCATGGCCTCGCCGATTTCCACGGCACTGGCGACGCGTTGGATCATGGACGGCACGGCGGAGGCCATCGTGCAGTTCGTTCGCGAGGAATCGGCCGCGCGCCAGCGCATCGCTACCGCGATGCTTCCCGCCGGCACCTACACCGCCGATCCGCATGCCTTCCACGTCTGGATCACGCTGCCGGAGGGCTGGACGCGTTCGGCCTTCGCCAGCCAAGGTCGGTCGGCCGGGCTCGGCGTCATCGCCAGCGACCCTTTTTGCGTCGCGGGGACGCCGCCGGAGGCGGTCCGTCTCTGTCTTGGCGGCCCCTCCACCCGACAGCAGATCACGCACGGACTGGAAGTGCTCGCCCACGCCCTGGAAGGCTCGCCGGCCCTCGCCTCAGCCTACATCTGAACCATCCGAGCCGGGTACAGGTCGAAGCGCGCGGTCGGTCGAAGGTACGCTTGGCGGCCGCAACCCCGGCCTGCTCGCGATCCTAACGCGAATGGCTCACAGCGGCGTACGAAGGTCCGTTTACGGGATACAACGTCAAAGACTAAATGTCTTGGATGCGCGCACTGCTACCCGGCCGGTTTTAAAGCCTCTCGCCCCTGAAGCCGAGGGGCTGAAGGCTCAAATCTCAGTCCCTTCCGCAAGCGAGAGCGCATCCTCGATATCGACGCCGAGGTACCTGACCGGGCTCTCGATTTTCGTGTGGCCCAGTAGGATCTGCACGGCGCGCAGGTTGCCGGTCCGCTTGTCGATCAACGACGCCTTCGTTCGCCGCAGAGAATGGGTTCCGCAGTCCTCGCACCGCAGCCCGATGCCCGTCACCCACTCATCGACCAAACGCGCATACTGCCGGGTCCTGATATGCGTGACGCCGTCGATCCTGCTCGGGAAGGCATAGTCGTCGAGCGTCCCACCCCGAACTTCCAGCCAAGCCAGGATGCTGCTGCGGGCTGGTTCGAGAAGCTCGAACTATACTGGCCGGCCGGTTTTGCGCTGAGTGACGATGGCTCGTGTGCGGACGCGACCACCACTGACGAGATCGCCGATTTTAAGCTTGACGATGTCGCAGCCTCGCAGCTTGCTATCGATGGCCAGGTCGAACATCGCGCGGTCACGCACGCGCCGTTCGCGGTCGAGCCAGAACCGGATGGCCCAGACTTGCTGAGGTTTGAGGGCACGTTTGGCGCCGAGCTTGCGGCCGGCGTTCCAGGGCTGCCGCCCTTTCGTGGCCGGATCGTATGCAGAGTGTCCCATCGTCGATCTCCTCGCCGGCCTATGCCGACGAGACGAGAAGACACCCGAGAAATACCGCTGCGGTGAGGGCGAGCATATGCGGACGTTCCGCATCCAACTCAACCCGGCCGCTTCGGCTGCGGTGCGTCGATCTCGAAAGCAGACGTCGGTGGGATCACCGGATCGCCACCCGGTTTCTTGATACCACCCCGAGCCGCCATTCCGCATCGGACCCAACTTCGCCTCACTCAGGCGGGTGCCAACTTCCCAAAAGCAGACGTCGGTTCGAGGGGCACTCACTCAATTGAAAGTTGGAATTATTTGCACTTAAGTGCATCCTGACGGCACATCGGGCCGGCTCGCCAGGAAGAATAAGGCGGGACGCTCGTCCGTGGAGGACACATGAACGAGATCGTCAAGCCCGACTCCCTGCTCGTTGCCCAGGCGGAGAGCCTGACCGAGACCTTCTTCGGCGGCTGCCCCCACGATTGCCCGGACACGTGCTCGATGCTGTTCGAGGTCAAGGATGGGAAGCTGCTCGGTGTACGGGGCAACCCCGACCACCCGATGACCCGCGGCGGTCTCTGCGTGAAGCTGAAGGACTACGAGAAGCGCCACTACCATCCCGACCGGCTGCTCTACCCAATGAAGCGCGTCGGGCCGAAGGGTGAGAGGCAGTTCGAGCGCATTACCTGGGACGAGGCGCTCGACACCATCGTCACGCGCTGGAAGGCGATCATCGACCAGTACGGGCCCGAAGCCATCGCGCCCTACAGCTACCTCGGCAACCAGGGCCTCGTGCACGGGCTGAACGGCGGCGACGCCTTCTTCAACCGCATGGGCGCGACCGTCACCGAGCGGACCTTCTGCGGCGAGGGCTCGTGCACGGCGTGGCTGCTGACGGTCGGCCCGACGGCCGGCCTCGACCCGGACAGCTACATCCATTCCAAATACATCGTGATCTGGGCCTGCAACAGCATCAGCACCAACCTGCACCACTGGGCCATCGTGAAGGACGCTCAGAAGAAGGGCGCCAAGGTCGTCGTCATCGACACCTACGCCTCGCGCACCGCTAAGGCCGCCGACTGGCACATCGCCCCAAAGCCCGGCACCGACGGCGCGCTCGCCATGGCGCTGATCAATTCGATCATCGAACAGGGCCTGGTCGATCAGGACTACGTCGACAACCACACGGTCGGCTTCGAGGACCTGAAGGAGCGGGCCAGCCCCCGCACGCCGGAATGGGCGGAGGGGATCACGGGCGTGCCGGCGGCCGATATCCGCAAGCTCGCCTATGAGATGGCGACCGAGCAGCCGGTCGGCATCCGCATGGGCGTGGCGCTGGAGCGGCATTACGGCGGCGGCCAGACCATCCGCGCCGTCACCTGCATCCCGGCGCTGACCGGCGCGTGGCGCCACGTCGGCGGCGGCGTCACGCAGTTCGGCGTCTGGGAGCACCCCTACAAGTTCGACGTGATGTGCCGTCCCGACCTGATCCCCGAGGGCACTCGCGTGGTCTCGAACCTGCAGATCGGCCGTGCGCTCACCGGCGAGATGCAGCTCGACCCGCCGATCATGTCGATGATGTGCTGGAACTCGAACCCGGTCACGCAGGCGCCCGAGACCGACAAGATCGTGGAAGGGCTGATGCGCGAGGACCTGTTCATGGTCTCGGCCGAGCACTTCATCTCGGATACCGCCTCCTACGCCGACATCCTGCTGCCGGCGACGATGGGCGCGGAGATGGAGGACATGATCCTGTCCTGGGGCCATCTCTACCTGACCTACAACACCAAGTGCGCGGACGCGCCCGGCGAGGCCATCCCCAACAACGAGATCTTCCGCCAGCTCGCGGCCCGGCTCGGCTTCGAGGAAGAGAACTTCAAGTGGAGCGACAGCGAGTGCCTCGAGCACTACGTCGATTGGTCTTCGCCGGCCTGCGAGGGCATCGACCTCGCCTATATGCGCGAGCACGGCTTCGCCCGGCTCAAGGTCGGCACGCCCGACGACCGGGCGCCGCACCGGGACGGCAACTTCCCGACGCCGACCGGCAAGTGCATGCTCAAGGTCGAGGGCGCCACGAACTTCGTCGCACCGCCGTTCCGGCAAATGTATGAGGGCTTCCAGCCCGGCGAAGCGCTCGATCCGCTGCCCGACTACCTCGGTCCGCGCGAGTCCCACACGAACGATCCGGCCCTGGCCAAGCGCTTCCCGCTCAACATCGTCTCGCCCAAGAGCCACTACTTCCTGAACTCCTGCTACGCCAACATGGAGGACAAGCAGAAGGGCCAGGGCGAGCAGTTCGTGATGATCAGCCAGCACGACGCCGAGGCCCGCGGGATCGTGGACGGCGATCGGGTGCAAGTCGCCAACGACCGGGGCGCCTTCAAGGGCGTGGCCCGCATCACCGAGGACGTGAAGGCCGGCATCGTGGTCGCGACGCTGGGCTACTGGCGTCAACTGAACGAGGGTACGGTCAACAGCATCTCGTCGGGGGCCTTCACCGACATGGGCCACGCCCCGTCGTTCTCGGACAACCTCGTCGAGGTATCGCGTGCCAACTGAAGCCGGCCCATCGGCCATGGCGATACGGATGTAAACGGAGGGGGTGATCCCCCTCCGCCTACCACGTTCCGATGCGTGTCATGCGAGGACCGTCCTCGCTTCTTGTCCCAGCGTCGCCATCGCCTGGGCGTAAGGCCCCGCGCCGTAGCTGAGACGTGCGACGCCGATGCGGGCCAAACGCTCGACCGGCGGCACGCCCTCCATCATCATCACGTTGACGGGGATCGATACGGCTTCGCAGATACGCCCGATAAGGGTTTCGTCCGTCAGCCCCGGGATGAAGAACCCGGATGCCCCGGCCGCGGCGTAGGCGGCCGCCCGTTCGATGGCTTCGTCGATGGATCGGACGGGGTCCCATTCCCGGCCCAGGAAGAGGTCCGTACGGGCGTTGATGAAAAGGTTCACGCCGTGGACTTCGGCCGCGTGCCGGATGAGCGAGATGCGGCGCGCCTGACGGACCTTGTCGTGGAGGCCGTCGCCCTTGACGATGCGGTCCTCGAAATTGATTCCGACGATGCCGAGATCGAGCAGGCGGGTGACGTTCGCGGACAGGGTCCCGTCGTCGTCGGTGTAGCCGCCCTCGAAATCGACGGTCACGGGAACGTCGACGGCCGTGGCGACCCGCCCGACGATGCGCTCGACGAAATCGACCGGGATGTCCTCGCCATCGCGGAAGCCCTGCGCGTCGGCGACCGCCCAGCTACTGGTCGCGACGGCTTTCGCGCCCGCCGCGACGATGGCCTTGGCGCTTCCCGCGTCCCAGGCGTTGTAGAGCCGGATCGGCGTTCCCTTGACATGCAGTGCCGCGAAACGCTCGGCTTTCTCGATACCGTTCATGATGATCTCCTGATCTCGTTCGTTGAGGGTCGGCTTTTGGGTCGGCGCGCCGACATCACGTCTGCCGACCGCGTGCCGCGCGGTTGGGTCGAATGCCCGGATGCTACGCCCGGACAGGTTCCGTCGGGTGCTATTGCACCTGCGGGACGGGAACTCGCACGGGGTCCCGCTTCGCGCCCCACCGCCGGACGATCACGTAGAAGGTCGGCGTGAACAGCAGGCCGAAGACGGTGACGCCCAGCATGCCCGTCAGAACGGCGGTCCCGAGCGACTGACGCATTTCGGAGCCGGCGCCCGTGGCAATCGCGAGCGGCACGACACCCAGGATGAAGGCGAAGGAGGTCATCAGGATCGGGCGCAGCCGCACCCGCGCCGCCTCGACGGCCGCCTCTCGGGGCGTCGCGCCGTGCTCCTCGGCCTGCCGGGCGAACTCGACGATGAGGATCGCATTCTTTGCGGCCAGCCCGACCAGGACGACGAAGCCGATCTGAGCGAGGATGTCGATGGGCATGCCGCGCAAATCGAGGCCGGTCGCCGACGCGAGCAGGCACATCGGCAGGATCAGCACGATGGCCAGCGGCACCATCCAGCTCTCGTACTGGGCGGCGAGCACGAGGAAGACGAACAGGCCCGCCGCGGCGAAGATGGCGATGGTCGGGGTGCCCTGCTGCTCCTCCTGGTGGGCGAGGTCGGTCCACTCGAAGTCGAAGTCGGCCGGGAGCACCTGTCTGGCTAGTTCGGACATCGTCTTGATGGCCGTGCCCGACGACACGCCCGGTCCCGCCGCGCCCATGATCTCGGCGGCCGGGTAGAGGTTGTAGCGCGGCACGCGGTAGGGGGCCGTCTGGCTCTTGAAGCTCGCGACCGAGCCGACCGGCACCATCTCGCCGCTCGCGTTACGGGCCTTCAGCCGGGCGATGTCGTCGGCCGTCCGGCGGAACTGCTCGTCCGCCTGGACGAAGACCGGGTAGGTCCTCCCGATGAAGTTGAAGTCGTTGACGTACTGCGAGCCGATGTAGAGCTGCAGGGTCGAGAACACGTCGGCAGGGGTCAGGCCGACCTTCTCGGCCTTCAGGCGGTCGATGTCGGCGTAGAGGGAGGGTGCGCCGGCGTTGAACAGCGTGAACACGCCTGCGAATTGCCCGGACTTGTTGGCGGCCGCGACGAGGTCGTTGGTCGCCTTCGCCAGCGCCTGGGGTCCGTGGTCGCCGCGGTCCTGGATCATCAGCTTGAAGCCGCCCGCAGCGCCGAGCCCCTGCACGGGCGGCGGGTTGACCACGATGACGTAGGCGCCCTGGATGCCGGCGAGGCGTGCGCGGATCTTGGGCAGCATCGACGCCGCGTTGATGCCGGGTACGTGCTCGTCGTAGAGCGAGGGCAGGCCGTAGAAGATCGTGCCGACGTTCGGCGCGACGGTGCCGGTGGTTACGTCGAAGCCGGTGACCGGCGAGGTGTGGGTGATGCCCTTCACCTCGGGCGTGTCCAGGATGATGTCGTTGACCTGTCGGACGACCGCGTCGGTCCGCTCCAGGCTGGAGCCCGGTGGCAGCATGACGACGACCGCCTGGTAGCCGATGTCCTGGTCGGGGATGAAGCCGGACGGCATCCGCGACATCTGGAAACCCGTCAGGCCGATCAGGCCGACATAGACGACAGCGACGATGGCCGAGGCCCGGATGAGACGGCCGGTGAACCGGCCATAGCTCGACGACAGCCATTCGAAGCCGTGGTTGAAGCGACCGAACAGGGCCGTCACGATGCGGCCGAGAAAGCCCTTCCGTGCATGGTGGTCATGGGGCTTCAGCAGCACCGCGCAGAGCGCCGGGCTGAGGGTGAGCGAGACGAAGCACGAGATCACCGTCGAGGCGGCGATGGTGATGGCGAACTGCTTGAAGAACAATCCGGAGATGCCCGATATGAACGCCGTCGGGACGAACACGGCGCAAAGCGTCAAGGCGATGGCGATCAGCGCCGTCGACACCTCGGTCATCGTCTTGTGGGCTGCGTCCCGTGGCGACAGGCCGGCGGCCATGTTCCGCTCGACGTTCTCGACCACCACGATGGCGTCGTCGACCACGATACCCACCGCCAGCACCAGGCCGAACATCGACAGGTTGTTGATCGAGGCGCCGAACAGCGCGAGCAGCGTGAAGGTGCCGACGAGAGAGATCGGAATGGCGATGACCGGGATGAGGGTCGCCCGCCAGCTCTGGAGGAACAGGAAGACCACGGCCACGACGAGCAGGACCGCCTCGATGATGGTGTGGATGACACCCTCGATGGACTGATCGACGAAGTTGGTCGGATCGTAGATCTTGATGTAGTCGATGCCAGTCGGGAACTTCTTCTTGAGCTCCGCCATCTTGTCCCAGATCGCGTGGTGCAGCTGGTAGACGTTGGCGTCGGGCGTGGCGATGACGAACCAGGGGGCGGAGGCGTACCGGTCGGCGTAGGCCTTGGAGCTGTAGTCGGCCGATCCGACCTCGGCGCGGCCGATGTCGCGAATGCGGGTGACGTGACCTTGGTTGTCCGACTTGACGATGATGTTCTCGAACTCCTCCGGCGTGGTCAGTCGGCCGAGGGCCTCGACGTTGATCTGGTAGGCCGCCGAGCTCGATAGCGGCGGCTTGTTGAGCACGCCGGCCGAGACCTGCGCATTCTGAGCCCGGATGGCGTTCAGGATCTCGTGCGCGGCGATGTCGTAGGCGGCGGCCTTGTCGGGGTCGATCCAGACCCGCATGGCGTACTGACGCTCGCCGTAGATCTGGAAGTCGGCGACGCCCGGGATACGCGCGATCTCGTCCCGGATGCGCAGCATGTAGTTGGAAATGTACTCGGGCGAGCGGGACCCGTCCGGCGAGTAGACGTGGACACCCAGCAGGAGGGCCTGGATGGTCTTCTTGACCTGCACGCCCTGGAGCTGGACCTCCTGCGGCAGCCGGCTCAGGATGTCCTGAACGCGATTGCGGGTCAGCATCAGCGCCGTGTTCACGTTGGTGCCGATCTTGAAGATCACGGTCACCGTGAGCGCGCCGTTCCCGGTCGACTGGCTGGTGACGTAGTCCATGCCCTCGACGCCGTTGACCGACTGCTCGATGGGTGTCGCGACGGTCTTGGCGATGGTCTCCCCGGAGGCGCCCGGATAGATGGCCGTGATCTGGACGGTCGGCGGGACGATGCTCGGGTACTGGGCGATTGGCAGCGAGACCATCGTCGCCAAGCCGAACACCACGATGAAGACGTTGAGCACCACCGCGAACCGGGGGTGGTCGATGAAGAAATGCGCGAGTCTCATGGTAACCCCCGGCCGTGACGATGCGTGGAATCGACGTCAGTTCTGGGCGGGTGCGACCGCGACCGTGGCGAGCTTCGCCGAGACCTTCGTCCCGGGCCGCGCACGAACGATGCCGTCGACGATGACCCGGTCGGTCGGCGTCAGGCCTGCGCGGATCACCCTGAGCCCGTCGCGCAGGTCGCCGACCTCGACCTTCTTCGGCGTCACGACGTCGTCGTCGCCGACGGTCATGACGACGGAGTCGGACTGGTCGGGCAGCACGGCCGCGTCGGGCACGAGCAGCGCGGGCGCGGGCTTCGAGAGCGCGACGCGGACGCGGGCGAACTGGCCCGGAGACAGGAACAGGTCCGGGTTGGCGTAGGTCGCGCGGGCGTGGATCGTGCCGCTGGAGCGGTTCATGACGTTGTCGACGAAGTCGAGCTTGCCCTGTCGGTCGAAGCCCGCCTCGTCGCTGAGGGAGGCCGTGACCGTCTTTGCGAGCGGCTGCTTCTGGTCGCGGCTGCGCTGGAACTTGATCCAGTCCTGCTCGCTCATGTCGAAATCGAGGTAGATCGGGTCGAGCGACACGATGGTGGCGAGCAGCGTGGTGGCGCTCGCGGCGGCGCGGCTGCCGGCGATCAGCCCGCCCAGCGAGACCTGCCGCGCGCCCAGGCGGCCACTGAACGGGGCCGTGACCCGGGTGTATTCGAGGTCGAGCTTGGCATCGCGGACCCTGGCCTCGGCGTCGTCGATTGCAGCTCGCGCGGCGGACTGTTCGTTGACGCGCTGGTCGAGGGTCTCCTGGGTGGCGAACTGGCTGCGCGCCAGCGACTGCGACCGGGCAAGCTGGCTGTCGGCGAGACCCAGTCGTGCCTTGGCGGTCTCGACCATTGCCTTGGCCTGGGCGAGCTTGATCTCGTAGGGGCGCGGGTCGATGACGAAGAGCAGATCGCCCTTGCGGACGATGTCGCCGTCCTTGAAGTGGATCTCGGTCAGCGTTCCGCCGACCTGGGCGCGCAGCTCGACGCGGTCGATAGCGGAGAACTGGCCGAGGCCGGTGAGCCGGACGTCGACGTCCCGGGTGGCGGGCGTCGCCACCGTCACGTCCGGCACGGGTCCCGCCACGGCGACGGCCGCGTGCGAACCCTCGAACTGCGTGAGGCCGTACCAGCCGGCGCTGCCCAGGAGCATGGCGACCAGCGGCATCGCCAACAGCCGGCCCTTGCCGGGCTTCGTCCTCGTGCCCTCCCGCGGAATGGCCTCGAAGTCGGTTAGGGATTTGGGGGCGACGTCGATCATGACCTGGGTTCCTTCAAACGCGGACCCCAAGGAGTCCTTATTTGTGGAGCGAACGCTCCGATAAATATGCATAGGGCGAGGTCGACGATCCCGTCAATACATTTTTGGAGCGAAAGCTTGAAAAAGGTCTGAGCCACGAAAGAGGCAGTCGGTCCTCGGCCGTCGGCCGGCAGTGAGCCTTGCGGGACGCGCTGACGTCGCAGCGCCGGCCTTCCCGCGGGCGCCGGGCGTTCGTCACGTCTTCGGGCCGCGGCACGAAGTCCAACGGAGCTTCACTTCCTGCGAGGTGGTCGGAGGGCGGGCGCGATTCCGTTGATCCGGATCCGGTTGGATACGAGCTCGATGGCGAGGTTCTTGACGAGGGCGTGCCCGCCAGCCTTCGCCACCGAGTAGGCGGACAAGGGTGTCGCGCCGATGGCTTGCAGGGCCCACATCGAACCGGTCTGGACGATGGCACCGCCGTTTCCGGATGCCTTCATAGCCTTAGCCGCGGCCTGTGCGGTGAAGAACGTGCCCTTGAGGAGATGTCGAGGAACCAGTCGAACTCGGCCTCTGTGACGTCGACGAACGGCTTCGGCGCGAACACGCCCGCGTCGTTGAGCAGCACGTCCAAACGGCCGAAGCGTTCGACGGCGGCCTTGGCCAGCGCCTTCCCAGTGGCCGGCAGCCCGACGTGGGCGGCGATGCGCTTGCCCGTCGCATCAACCCGCTTCGCCGCGGCCTCGGCCTTGCCGGCGTCGCGGCCGTTGATGACCACCAAGCCGCCCTCCGCGACGAAGCGCGCCGCCACCTCCTCGCCGATCCGCGACGGACCACCGGTCACGATCCCGACCTTGTCCTGGAAGCGCATGGCTTTTCTCCGTCTTGCCCGCAGACGGGACTTCATTTATGGAGCGAAGGCTCCTATAACAGCGGATAAGGTCGACCCGCGGGTCGTGTGAACGGATTTTGGAGCGAAGGATCCAAAAGATGGACGAGGTCCAGAAGCGGGGTCGCGGGCGCCCCCCGAAGTTCGATCGCCCGACGGCGTTGAACAGCGCGATGAGGCTGTTCTGGGAGAACGGGTACGAGGGCACGTCCTTCGACGACCTGATCTCGGCCATGGGCATCAGCCCGTCGAGTTTCTACAACGCGTTCGGAAGCAAGGAGCAGCTCTACCGAGAAGCGACGGAGAACTTCCTCGGCGCTGCACGCAAGTGGATCCTCGGCGCCTTGTGGAAGGACGGCCTGGGTACCCGAGCGGCCATCGAGAGCCTTCTTGCGGAGGTCGCGGTCGAGTTCACGCGCGAAGACCTGCCGCGGGGCTGCATGGTCTCGCTGTCCGGGACGCACCAGGCGCCGGCCCTCACACCGATCCGCGACATGATGATCAGCCACCGCGCATCGTCCGAGGTCTACCTCGGCGAGCGCATCCGGAAGGGCATCGAGGACGGCGACGTACCGGCAGACGTCGACGTCGAAGGTCTCGCCGCCTTCGTGCACTCACTCGTGCGGGGCCTGGCCGTCCTGTCCCGCGATGGGGCGAGCCGCGAGAAGCTCCTGAACGTCGGCAGGATCGCGATGGCCGCCTGGCCGGCGCCGGTAGCGGACCGTCCCACCCGGGCCAGGCACTCCCAAGAGCGGGAGCGCCGCGACGGACCCGTGTCGTCCCAAGCCAGCCACGGCTGAACCCAAGCCGATCCGTGAGGGGGCCGAGAATGTACTTTCAGGTGATCACCCAGTGCGTCCAGGCGCTTAGGAACGTCGAGACCTTCCTAGACAAGGCTGAGGCGCACGCGGCGGCCAGGGGTTTCGACGTCGGCGTCCTCATGACCGGTCGCCTCGCGCCGGACATGAGGAACCTTGTCTACCAAGTTCAGAGCGCCTGCGATTACCTCAAGGGCGGGGCGGCCTGGCTGTCGGGGCAGACACCGCCCCGGCACGCGGACGACGAGCGGACCATCGTCGAGGTGCGCGCCCGCATCCGGAAGACGGTCGCCTTCGCGGAAAGCGTGGCGCGCGAGGAATACGAGGGCGCGGGCGAGCGCCGGGTCAGGATCGACTGGGCGGGCGGGAAGACTCTCGGCGGCAAGGATTACCTCCTGCAGATGGTCGTACCGAACGTCTTGTTCCACGTGGCGATGGCCTACGCGATCCTTCGCCATGACGGCGTCGACGTCGGCAAGCTCGACTTCCTTGGGCCCCTTACCTGGAACGAGGACTGAAGTTCCGTCCCGGTTCGCTTCGAGGCATCACAAGGAACTGATGATGTCCCTCTTCCTCCACGGGGCGTCCGTACCCGTGTACACGCGCGGTCCGGCCATCCTCCCCACCTCGCTCGACAAGGCGGAGGCCCACGCGGCCGTGGCCGGTGCGGATCCATCGTCCTACGCCCTGGCGCGGCACGACCCCGACATGCCGACGCTGGTCGGCCAGGTACGACTGTCCTCCGACACCGCGAAGGGGAGCGCGGCGCGGATCTCTGCGATCGAGGCGCCTCCCTTTGCGGCCGGAGAGGCCACGTTCGATCAGGTTCGCGGCGCGGCTAGTCGTATCGGCCAGGCCACCGAAGCGGTACCGAGGACGGCTGGATGACACGGCGTCGGACGGCGATTGCGAACCGGCTCCCGGCAGGATGGAGGCCGTCCGAGACGATGCTTCGGTCGCGACCGAAGCATCAAAACCTAGCGACGTGCGAGGCTTCCGAATGACCATGCCTTCGAAGCCTGCGAGGGGCCACCTCCTCGTCCTGCTCTGCACCTCGGTGCCGGCGTTCATGCTCCAGCTCGACGCCAACATCGTCTCGGTGTCGTTGCCGGCCATCGCCCGCTCACTCGACGCGAGCTTCGCCGGCATCGAGTGGGTGGTGACGGCCTACATGCTGAGCTTCGCCTCGTTGCTGCTGCCGGCCGGCGCGCTGGCGGACCGCTTCGGCCGGAAGCGCCTGCTGGTTGCGGGGCTGGCGGTCTTCACGCTCGCGTCGCTGCTGTGCGGCTCCGCGCCGAACCTTTCCGTGCTGGTCGCTGGTCGGGCCCTTCAGGGGGCCGGTGCGGCCATGCAGCTCAGCGCGTCCCTGGCCGCGCTTTCGCACGCCGTCCATGGCGAGGCCCGCGCCCGGGCCTTCGCGTTCTGGGGCTCGGTCATCGGGATCGGCATGGCCTCCGGCCCCGTGGTCGGCGGCCTCATCACCCAATACCTCGGCTGGGAATGGGCGTTCTACGTCAACCTGCCCATCGGCGCCGCGCTCATCGTCCTGGCCGCGAAGGTCATCGAGAACTCGAAGGACCCCGGCGCGGTCCGCCTCGACCTGCCCGGCGTCCTTTGCTTCGGCACCGGACTGTTCCTGGCAACGTTCGCGCTCATCGAGGGCAACCATCGCGGCTGGGCCGACCCCTGGATCGACGGGGGCCTGACCGGCGCCCTGCTGTTCCTCGCCGCCTTCGTCCTCGTGGAGTTGCGGCAGGACCGACCGATGGTCTCGCTCGCCTACTTCCGCAGCCCGTCGTACCTGGGCGTGAACGTCGCGCAGCTGGCGTTCTCGGGCGGCATCCTCACGATGCTAACCTTCGTGCCGATCCTTCTGCAGAGCGGGCTCGGCCACGGCCCCGGGACGGCTGGGCTGATGATGCTGCCCATGGTGTTGCCGCTCTTCCTCGTGCCGCGGCTGGTGAACCGACATCTCATCATCCGGTACTCCGGCCGCGCGATCCTGACCCTGGGTCTGGCGAGCGTCAGCGTGGGCCTGCTCGCCTTCGCCGCGGTCGTGCGGCTGCGCGCATACGAGCCGATGGTGCCCGGCATGCTCCTCATCGGCTCCGGCTCAGGCCTGCTCAACAGCGAGACCACCAAGATCGGCATGTCGCTGATCCCGAGGGAACGCGGCGGGATGGCCTCGGGCATCGCCGGCACGATGCGCTTCATGGGCATCTCGCTCGGCCTGGCGGCACTCGGGGCCGTCCTCTACGGCAGGGTCGCCTCCATGATCGCTGGCGCGATGCCGGATTTAGACGCGGGCGAGCGGCTCCGGCTCATCGGCGAGATCACGGCCGGCGACCTGTCGCGAGCCGGGACGCCGGCCCTCGCGGAACTCGCGCATGCGAGCTTCGCCGGGGGATACCAGGCCCTCTTCCTGGCAAGCCTCGGTTTCATGCTCGTCGCGACGTTCGTCACGTGGCGCCTCGTGAGCGCCACCGACACGCCGCCGGTCGTTGCGCTCGCGTCCGCGTCCAACCGGAAGGTTCTGGCGTGACGCCCGGACCGCAAGGCGTTGGCGGGCGGTCCGGGCCCCCGACGCGCCGCTTGAGGCGGCCGCCCGGCCGCCTGTATCACCTCGCCGAAGCGAGCAATCTCGACTCGATCCAAGCGCATGGGCTGATGAGCGCCGAGAGCCTGCTCGTGCGGGCCGGGCTCGTGGAGACCGAGCGCGCCGCCATCCTGCGCGGCCACCGGCCAGACTGCCTGCGCCTGCCGAACGGCGTCGTGGTCCGCGACCAGCGGCCGATGCCGCCGGCGGCCCTTTCCCCGGCGCTCGACGACGGGATGGACCCTGGGGACTGGTACGCGCTCCTCAACGGGTTCGTCTTCCTCTGGCCCGACCGCGCGCGCATGGAGCGCCATTGGGGAGCTTGCGGCGGTCGCCCCCAGGTGCTGCTGACCTTCGACGGCGCCGCTGTGCTGGACCAGTTCGGGGACCAAGCCTTCGTGTCCCCGATCAACACCGGCAACGCCCGCCGCAAGGCCGCCCGGCGCGGGCGCGGCACCCTCGTTCCCTACCGGACCTGGCTCCGCGAGGGCTGGCCGGCCGGGCAACCCTCGCGTCCTCCGGCCGAGGTCCTTTTCGCGTGCACGGTCCCGGCACGCGCCCCCTACCTGGTCGGTGTCTCGCGCGAGCCCGTCCCGGACGACGGCGACCCGAAGCATGGAGGTGTCGATGGCGATCCTGGAACTGCGTCCGAACTGTGAGTGCTGCGACCGCGACCTGCCGCCTGACAGCAGGGAAGCCTACATCTGCACCTTCGAGTGCACGTTCTGCCACGACTGCACGACCGGCGTGCTGGACGGGCACTGCCCGAACTGCCTGGGCAACCTCACGCCCAGGCCGGTCCGCCCGCTCGCCGGGCCGGTCGGTGGCCTGGCTAAGTACCCGGCCTCGACCAAGCGGGTTCTGAGGGCAGGCGGCTGCAACGCGACCCCCGATCCGAGCCTGGCCGACACAGCGGCCTGACATGCCTGAGGGCGGCGCGTCCTGGATGGTCCGGGCAGCTTCAACTCTCCCGCGATGGAGCTTCAGGACGATGAGCACAGAACCAACGGATCACACCTCAGACGGACCTGATCCGAGTACCCTCCACGGTGAAACCCAACGTGTCACCGGCGAAACGCATCCCGCCGTTGCGGGCGGCCGGCAACGCACTGTAGCGGGCGGATCGCCCGACGCCGAAAATCCTGAAGCAGCGCGGACCTGGGACATCTCAGACTGGTTCAGGATATCTTAGGCGTTCAGCGGCGCTCCCGTTGGTCGACCGGCGGGTAGAACTGCGGGCTCTCGCGCCGGTCGAACATGCCGTAATCTCGGATTACGCGAACGCTTCGTACACGGATGCGCGCGGCCTCGGCCGGCACGGCGGGGGTGAACGCCGAGGCCGCATCTGCATCGATCCACGACGACAGCAGCATGACCTTGCCCGGATTGTAGAAGGAATCGAACACGTCTGCGGCGACAAGGCCGTCGCCCGCTGGGGCGAGCCCCAACGCGCCGACCAAGTCGTCGGGCAGGGATTGGCCCTCGCGAGGCGCTGCCTCGATGAGCAGGCACGCCTTGCTGCGGCCGACTTCAGTCGCGTCGAGGCGCTGCTCGCGCACCGCATGACCCTGGGGCGGGTGGCTGTCCGCCGTTACCTCGCCGACGCGAAGGTGGTAGTCCGAGAAGATCTCGAACCGGCCCTTCTCCTGGATGAGGTGATGGCCGGCATGCGTGCGCCAGCGGATCACCGACTTCTCGTCCCGCCAGGTCGAGTGCGACAACACCCGACCTGGTCGCGTGCGGCTCACGAAGCGCTCGTTGTCGATGAAGCCGTCCATGCCCTCCAGTTCCGGTTTCAGCATCTTGGCGTGCTCCAGATAGGCCTCCCTCCGCCCTGCGCCGGGATGAACCTCGAAGATGACCGAGAACATGGTTCCCCTCCACGGTGGGTTGGGTCAGGCTGAGATGCTTCCGCCGAGAGGGATCTCATGGCGTGGCGTCGTCTCCAGCGGATTGACGAGGAGTTTGCGATGGGAGGCGTCCGATGTCTGCGGTGAACGCTTCGGCCTCGACCGAAGCGTTTCGTCGTGATCGACGACCAGGCAGGCCTTATGATCCCGTGATGACGAGCGCCGCCAGCATGTCCGGAACAGCCGCCCTGATAGGGGATCCGGCACGGGCCAACATCCTCACGGCCCTTCTGGACGGCCGTGCACTGACGGCGACGGAACTGGCCCACACGGCGGGCGTCACGGCACCGACCGCGAGCGGTCACCTCGCGAAGCTGGTCGAGGGACGCCTGCTCGGCGTCACCGTCCAGGGCCGCCATCGGTACTTCCGGCTCGCCACGCCCGAGGTCGCCCGGATGCTGGAGACCATTCTGGTGGTGGCGGCAGCCGGGCCGGAGTCAATCGCGCGGCGCGCAACGCCCCGGATCAGTCCGGAACTGCGCGAGGCTCGAACCTGCTACGACCACCTTGCAGGACGTCTCGGTGTAGCCATCGCCGACGCGCTCGTATCGCGCGGCCTGATCGTTCTGGGCGAAGAGGCCGGCGAGGCGACTGAGGCTGGCCGTGCTTGGCTCGCGCGGTTCGGGGTGCCGGTCGAGCCCGTCGGCCGGACCAAGCGCCTATTCTGTCGCCCATGTCTGGACTGGAGCGAGCGGCGACCGCACCTCGCCGGCCGCCTCGGGGCTGCGCTGTGCTGCCGCTGCGAGGAACTTGGTTGGATTGATCGGGCCCGGGACGGGCGGGTCGTCACGTTGACCCCAACCGGCCGGCGCGGGTTCGCGGACACCTTCGGGTTCCACATCTGAGAGCGCGGCGCACGAGGATGGAGCGTGCGCCGATGTCGAGGTCGTCGTCGACTACGGCTCTGCGCGATCGGGACTGAGGTCCTACCGGATGGATCGCGCTCCCGCGGTGACATTGAAACCTCGCCGACCGAGCGGATGCCTGTTCCGAAACGCCGCCATGGCTTCGTCGGCGCCCCGTTGACCGCTGTCATGGGCCCCATGGGCGGTCGTGAAGTCGAAGGGATGCGTCGCCTCGCCCGCGAAGAAGAACCGGTCCTCAAACGGCTGGGCCAAGCGTGCGCGCGCCTGCGACTGGCCTGGCAGGGCGCAGCTGTAGGCTCTACCGATGGACGCCATCCGGCTCCAGGCGGTGCCCGCGAGCGGCCGGATGGCCGAGCCCACGTCGCTGCCGAATAGGGTGAACCTCATGCCCTCAGAAACAGACCGGTGGAAATCCACCCACTCCGGCCGTTAGACATCGTCCACCAAGCTGCCCGGAAGTGGACGTTCCTGGGGTCTGCAACGGGTCGTGAGCAAGCTCGGCGAGAATGTCCGCTTCCATGCACCGCTGCCCCAAAGCAGACTAGCTGAAATTCACCCGTTCTGGTCGAAGGTTTTTGCCCCATTGCACGGCCAGCAAGCGGACGTTCCTAGATATTTGGTCTAAGCATATGGCGTGACTGATGGAGCCTGAAGCATTGAGGCTATTTCGCCCAGGTTTAGCAAATAAATTCGTAGGGTGTGCGGCCCCCGTAGGGTCGTCGAGAGGCGGCCGTAATTGTAGGCCTCTACAGACACTTGGTGGTGGCGACGCAGCTCGTCGTAGTCCCCATAATGCCAGCGCTCGACCGTCGTGTCGCTATGAGCACGGTTGTCCGATCAGATGTCCTAGGTCGACCTGATGACTTGGCGGTTGTCGAGTTTGCGCAACTCGGTGGCGATGTCCTGGAGACTAGAATCTCCCTTGCGCAGGACGCGATCGGCCTCAGACAACCGGTCACGCTCATCGGCCGTAATATCCCGGGCACTGAGGACCACCACCGGCACGTCGGCGCAACCCGGCAATCCCCTCAGGCGGTCGAGGAACGAGAACCCATCCATCACCGGCATAGTGAGGTCGAGGAGGACCAGGCGCGGCATGCCGAGCCTGACCTGATCCAGCGCCTCACGGCCATCGCCGGCCTCGCGGACGCTCCAGCCGTTGCGTTCCAGGGCTGTTCGTAGGCGGTGCCGCATGTCCGCGTCGTCGTCGACGACGAGGACGTCGCCGTCCGCTGCCCGGAACTGGTCCAGGATCGTCCGGAGGCGCACCCAGTCCACTGGTTTCGGAACAGCTTCGATGGCTCCGAGCGACGCACTGAGCGTCGCGTCGGCGACGAAGCTCACCATGACCACCGGAATACCGGCGGTTTCGGGATCCGACTTGAGGGCAGCGAGGACCGACCAGCCGTCCATCTCGGGCATCATCACGTCGAGGAGGATGGCGCGAGGCTTGAGCGACCGGGCTAGGGTGAGGCCGGTGCGCCCGTCCCCCGCCGTGCGCACGGAGAAGCGCTGGCGTTCGAGGAACCGGGTCATGAGCTCGCGCTGGGACGCCTCGTCGTCTATGACGAGTACCAGGTCATCCATGCGTTCGCCGTTCTCCGGTACCGCGTCCGGCGCGATATCGACCGTCCGGTCCGGTGCCGCCGCCGGCACGCGCAGGGTGAAGTTTGTTCCCTCGCCTTCGACGCTCGTGACGGAGATGTCGCCGCCTAGCAACTGGGCGAAGGCGCGGCTGAGAGCCAGCCCGAGGCCGGTCCCGCCGTAGTTGCGCGTGGTGCTCTCGTCGGCTTGCGTGAAGCGCTCGAACAGGCGCCCGACCTGCTCGGAGTTCATGCCGATGCCGGTATCCCGTACCGTGAACTTGAGCCAGTCGCCGCGGGCGCCCGCCTCCCGCCCGGCCTCAAGGGTGATGGTGCCGCCCTCGGTGAACTTGGCGGCGTTCGAGAGTAAGTTGAACAGGCACTGGCGCAGCTTCACCGCGTCCGTTCGAGCCTGGCCCACGCCATCGGCTACGTCGAGCACAAGGACGTTTCCCTTCTTCCCGATCAGGGCTTCGACCGTGGCCGCCGCGTCCGTGACGAAGGCAGAGACGTCAATGTCCTCGGGATAGAGCTCCATCTTCTCGGCCTCGACCTTCGACAGGTCGAGCACGTCGTTGATCAGGCCTAGGAGGTGCTGGGCGTTCGACTTGATCTTGCCGAGGTCCTTGAGAAGGCTCTCCTGACCGAGTTCCTCCGCCTCCTCCTCAAGCATTTCGGAGTAGCCGATGACGGCCGAGAGCGGCGTCCGGAGCTCATGGCTCATGTTAGCCAGGAACCGGCTCTTGGCCCGACTGTGCTCCTCGGCGGCGTCCCTCGCCTCCTTGAGTGCGAGCTCGAACGCGTGACGCTCGGTGATGTCCTCGTGGACGCCCACCCACTCCCGGATCGCGCCGTCGGCATCGCGCACCGGCACTGCCCTCGCCACGTACCGGCGCCAGCCCGCCTCGGCGGTACGCACGCGATGCTCGACCGTGTACGGGGCCTCAGCACGCAACGCTTCGGTCCACGTCGCGACTGTCGCCGGAAGATCCTCGGGATGGATCGCCTTGGCCCAGCCCGCGCCCATGTACTGCTCCGGGGTGTGCCCGGTGATCTCCGCCCACCCTGCCTGCTCCTCGACGAAATGCCCGGCGGCGTCGGTGGTCCACATCACGCCGTTGACGGCCCTAACGGCGGATCGGAAGCGCGCCTCGCTGACGTGCAGGCGTCGCTGTACCCGACGTTGGTCGAGCGAGGAGGCGATCATCGCCAGGAACAGGATGAGGAAGGTGACTCCCGCTACCGCCAGGGCGAGGTCGCGTTGGCCGGCCGCCAGGGTGGCTACGTGGGCCGCATGGGCGCCGGCCTCCTGCGCGGTGAAGGTCGCCGCGGCCATCCCGGTGTAGTGCATCCCGGCGACCGCAAGCCCCATCACGCAGGCGGCGGCCAGCTTCTGCCAGGGCCGATTACGGCGGAAGGTCAGCCAGAGGGCGGCAGTCGCAGCTGTTACCGCGATGGCGACCGATACCGTCACGACAGTAGGGTTGTAGGCCAGGTTGCCAGGCACGCGCATCGCCGCCATGCCGGTGTAGTGCATCGCCGCCACGCCAAGGCCCATGAGCGGACCCGCGACCAGCAACGAGCCCGCACCCGTTCCCCGGCGTGCGACCCAGGCAAAGGCGCCGGCCGTGACACCTACCGCGATCAGCAGTGACAGGAGCGTCAGACCCAGGTCGTAGGCCGCAGTCATGCCCATCTCGAAGGCAAGCATGCCGACGAAATGCATCGACCAGATGCCGCCGCCCATCGCCACTGCTGCGCCGGCGCCCCAGGCCCACCGCGCACCGGCATCCGGACGCCGAACGCGGGCACCGAGGTCGAGGGCAGCGTAGGACGCGAACACCGCGATGACGATTGAAAGCGTGACGAGGAGCGGGTTGTATCCGGTATGGGCCATGGGATATCCGGTGGGGGCACGGGGTCCGTAGCACCAAACGGCAGCGGCCTCTGGGTAATCTTACAGTCCGGTGGTGCAAGACTCCGCGAGCCGTCAGCGCGATGGCCTTCGGAAAATTAAACCGGTGTCGGCAAGACCACCAAACGCAGCAGGGTGGGCGAGTCGTCAAAGCCGATCTGGCCCTATTGAAGGTTCCAATCAGCCCGCCCGGGTAAGCGATGACGGTCCTCGCCATCCACGGCTTCGGCGGTCAGCACCACGACCGGTATCCAACCCTATTCCGGCGTGGCTCGGAGAATGTTCAGTAAGGCGAAGCCGTTCATCTCGGGCATCATCAGGTCGAGAAGGATGAGGCAGAGCTGCTCAGACGCGATGGCCGCGAGCCCGACTTTTTCGTTCTCGACCGTGACGATGCGCCAGCTGTCTCGAGTGAGGCGGGCCGACCTTCGTTCGCGGGTGTCGGCATCGTTGTCCATGAGGAGTAGCGGTCCCTCGTGGTCCCGAGGGCGGAAGCGCTTCAGCAGCCAATGCGGTACGTGACGCTCGTCGGAGTAGTCGCGCCTGCGCGGGAAATCATCTTTCGCTGATGTGGTGGAGGTCTAAAATATAGTCTGCACGTTCGCTTTCACACTTTTCAATTGATCGGGGGCAGGTAAGTTGCGGTTTGACGGCCTCCTGCAATGAGTGGATGCGGGCCTACGCCAGCTTTACCGCACGTCTGAGAAAGGTAGCGACCGGGCGCAGCGACAACGTCCGCTTCGTTGCAAAGATGTATGAAAGCGGACCGACGCAAAACCACCCTGCTCAGCTACCCCAAGGACGAACCTGGCAGCCGAGTTTGGCCGAAAGCCGAAAGGCCGCTACCGCGGTGTCGGAGTGAGAAAGCGGACCTGCTGGATCACTGCATCTCCGGTGATGAGACTCACCTCGTGTCCGAGCGGGGCGCCACCAGACCTCCGTCCTGCCCGCTTTGGACGAGACCGACCGACACCAAACCGGACGCTTTGGCATCCTCTACGAAGGCTGCGAGGTAACGCAGGCCGGCGCTTCGCCCGGGTGTCATGCACATTGCCTGATTGATGGAGGTGAAGCGCCCGGCGACTACCCTCAGACGGTCTTGCGCACGCGCGTGGTCCTCAAGGGGCTGCCGCACGCCGGCCGCCGCCTCCAGGCCCTCACTCAGGAAGAGATCCACCGCCCCTGACGACGTCGGCGCACGAACCAGCTCGGCGTTCTTCAAGGTACGAGTCAGGAACAGGTCGTAGGCCGCGTTCAGGCCGACCGCGATGCGTATTCCCGGCTGGTCGAAGTCGTCGATCACCTTGAGGGGTGAGTCGTCGCGGACCAAGTAGGTGCCCTCGATCACGACGTACGGTGCCGTAAAGACGACGTCCGCCGCTCGCTCGGGTTCGAGTGCGAGGAACGCGATATCGACTTCGTTTGCTTTCAGAGCTGCAAAAGCCTTCCCGGCGGCTTCGAACGTAGTGAACGCGACAGGCACGCCGAGGCGCCGGGCAAGCTCGGTCGCGAGGACGACCGAGACGCCACGAGGCTCACCCGTCTCCGAGTCTTTCTGAGCCAGGACTGGATTGCCGAAATTGATGGCGGCCCGCAACGTGCCACTGGGCGCAAGGTCGGAGCGGACCGACGTGAGGTCGTCCAGGGTTGCGGAGGCAGTCATGATTGCACCATGCCCATCCAGAACATCGTCTGATCCTTCACGTCGAGGTCGTACTTGCGGGCAAAGTCCAACTTTCCGTCAGCCCCGATGCGGAACACCGACAGACCGGCCGGCACCACCCTCAAATCGTCTCCGTCGCGCACCGTGACCGGCAGGTTGTGCTCGGCGACCAAGATCCGTCCGCTCGGGTCAATGTGGAAGGTGCGCGGATGGATGCCGCGCGTATCGACATGCTGGATGGGCTTGGGTTCGCCCGTCCCCATGTCCAGGTCGTAGACCACGATGCCGTTCTCGCCCCCCTTGAACACGGGTGTGCCCTGAACATCCTCCGTCTGCTCAGCCCGGTTCGAGCCGTACAGGAAGCGCCCGTTCGGGTGGACGTGGATCGGGCCCGCGGCTTGGCGCGCCCGATCTTTGCCGGGCTCGGCCAGCGTTCCGGTCCGAAACAGCAGGTCGGGGCCGATCTTGCCGTCCGCCATGTGCAGGAGGCAGACCTGATTCTGAGTCTCGATGGACAGATAGATCCAGGGCCGGCTTGGATGAAAATCGAGGTGACGCGGCCCGAAATTGCGGCCACCGTCGGGTGCGATCGAGATCTCGTGGCTGAGTTGTCCCCCGGCGTAGTCGAACACCTTGAGGGCGCCGGGCTCCTCGGGCTGCGCGGCCGTGCCCTCGTTGCCGCGCGTGACCAGGATGGCCGTCTTGTTGTCCGGGGTCACGCGCACCTGGTGGGCATAGATGCCGGCCTCGACCGGCCCGGTTTGGCGGACCTCCTCGCCAAGCGTGCAGTCGGCCCGGATGCGGTAGACGCGCAGGGTGGAGGGCTTGTTGAAGGCGACCAGGATGTTCTCGGACGGGATGTCGGTGCTCATGTGGATGGGGCGCGTCGGAAGCACCACGGGCGCCCCGTGCGGCGTCAAAGCGCCGTCATCGCCGATCCTCAGCGCCACGAGATGGTGCGAGTTGCTCGGGGCGGCGCCGTTCCCTGGGGCCGTGCTGCTGGTCACGACGTAGAGGAAGCGCCGCGAGCGGTGCGGCCAAGCGTATTGCACGCTGTCCGGCAGCGTGACCGTGCCGCGCCGTGTGAGGGTCGCGGCCTCGACGTCCACGTCATAGTGGATGAGGTCGGGGCCGACATTGGCGTAGAGTGCCAAGCGGCTCGAGGGGGCGCCGGTGGCGGGCTGAGCGGCCGAAAGCGTGGGGGCGGCGATGCTGCCGGCGATGGCGGTCAGGATGGTTCTCCGGGCGATCACGTGGCGTTTCCTATCCGGTTGGCTTCTTCTCGCGTTGTGGGTGGACGGCGGCCACCCGTTCACTCGTCGCGGATGACGCGCTTGAGCAGGACGGCGACGACCGTCGACATCGCCAGGAACCCGGCCATGGCGAGAAGCCCAGCCTCGAATGAACCGGTCGCGTCCTTGAGCCAGCCCACGATGGTCGGGCCGAAGAACCCGCCCGTGGTGCCAATCGTGTTGATAAAGGCGATGCCGCCCGCGGCCGCGATCCCCGTGAGAAAGCGGGTGGGGATGGACCAGAAGATCGCCCGGGCAGCCGTTACACCGACGAGCGCACCCGTCAGACCGAGCAACGAGAGGTCGAACCGGCCCGTCGAGATGGCGATCAGGAAGCCGACGACGGCTAGAAGGCAGCAGAGCGCGAGATTGGTGATCTTCCTGCCCGAGCGGTCGGCGAAGCGTGCCCATAGGATCATGCCGACGCTGGCCGCCAGGTAGGGGATCGCCGAGATCCAGCCGACTTGGAGGTTGGTGAGGTTCTGCCCCTTGAGGATCTGCGGCAGCCAGATCTGGATGCCGTAGGAGCCCACCGTGAAGCCGAGATACACGAGGGTGCACATCCACACTCGGATGTCGCGCAGCGCGGTCCCGAAATGGCTGACGGCACGGTCGCGTTTCTCGCCTTCCACGCTGGCGATGATGACCCGCTTCTCGTCCGCGCTCAGCCACGTGGCGTCCTGCGGCTTGTCGGCGAGCATCTTCAAGAGCACCAACCCAATGATGGTCGCGGGCACACCCTCGATGATGAAGAGCCACTTCCATCCGGCCAAGCCCCCGAGGCCGTCGAACTCCAACAGCATTCCACCGAGCGGGCCACCGAGGACCGACGACACCGGGATCGCCACGAGGAACCAGGACAGGATGCGAGCTCGGTATTGTGCGGGGAACCAGGCGGACAGGAAGTACGCAATGCCGGGAAAGAAGCCGGCCTCGGCCACGCCCAGCGCGAAACGCAGCAGGTAGAAGCTTGTCGGGCCGGCCACGAACGCCATGGCGCAGGACACCAGGCCCCACGAGATCATGATGCGTGAGATCCACAGCCGGGCACCGTACCGGTACAAGAGCATGTTGCCCGGGATCTCGAAGCCGCAATAGCCGACGAACAGGATGCCAGCGCCCCAGCCGAACTGCGTCGCCGACAGACCGATATCGCGGTTCATCTGAAGGGCCGCGAAGCCGATATTGGTACGGTCGAGGAAGTTGAAGACGTAGGCCAGCGTCAGGATCGGCAGCATCCGCCAAATCACCTTGGCGAAGGCGGCCTTCTTCAGGGCCTCGTCGTCGACCGCCGCGCCCAAGGAGTACCGAATGGCTTCGCTCATGGATGCCTCCCCGCTCACGCCCCTTGTGGTCAGGGCCTTTGACGAATGGTGCCGGCCTGTCGCCGATAGGCGACGTGTTCGGATCAGCCGGGAGACACGCGCGCCGCAAGCGCCTGGAGCTTGGCGAGCAGCGACGGATCGAGCCGGACTCCCTTACGTCGCGCCCGCGCGAGGTTCCGATTCTCGATCTCGCCAGGCACCAGCACCGGCGCCTTCGGGTCCGCCGGCGGCGTGGAGTGGAGGATGTCGGCGAAATCGCTCATCCGCCCGGACAGCCAGTCGGAGGCGCCGAGCCGCTTGGTGTCGATCAACAGGAAGTAATGGCCTAGGTTCTGGGGTTCCTCGGGCGCATCGACCCATGACTTTACGTGGGTGAGGTAGGCGGCGCCCGACAGCAGCCCGGCGAGCAGGTCAACTACTAGGGCGAGGCCGTAGCCCTTGTGCCCGCCGATCGGCAGGAGGAAGCCGTTCAGGGCCTCGTTCGGATCGGTGGTCGGCCGGCCCGTCCGGTCGGTCGCCCACGTGTCGGGGATCGGCTGCCCGGCCTTGGCGGCGTTGCGGATCTTGGCGCGCGCCGCCACGCTGATCGCCATGTCGAGGATGATCGGGTCGCCGCCCGGGTTGGGGAAACCGAAGCCGCATGGGCTGTTGCCGAGCCGGGCTTCGCTGCCGCCCCAGGGCGCGATGGTGGTGGTGGCGTTGCTGCCGATCAGGCTCGCGAACCCCGCCTGGGCGGCCATGTAATTGTACGGCGAAACTGGGCCGAAATGGTTGCTGCCGCGGGCGAGCGCCAACGCGACGCCCGTCGTGGCCGCCGCCTGCATGGCGGCCTCCATGGCTCGCATTCCGACCAGCGGGCCGACGCCGTTGTCGCCATCCACTCGGATCAGGGCGGGCGCCACGGGTTCCACCGTGATGGACGGCCGCGGATTGATGCCGGCGATATCGAGCCGCTCGCCGTACGATTCGATCCGGCCGACGCCATGCGTTCCGAGGCCGAACATCTCGGCCAAAACGAGGATCCCGGCCGTGTCGGCTGCGTCCTTGGGATCGAGACCCAGTCCGATAAGCGACCGTGTCGCCAACGCGCCCAGCTCAGCTTCAGACAGCACGCTTCCTGATTGGTCCTGCATGGCCGCTCCAACTCCCTCGGAAAGGGCCTGCGCCCTTCGCCTTTGGCTCTGGTATGACCGAGAGCCTTGTTGGCGTGACTATGAACAGGCGGGCAATTTCGATAAACGGGGTAAAGCCTGCGTTCAGACCTCAGGAATCCTGAATTGTGGACACCCGCTTCCTCGAAAGCTTCGTGGCCGTTACCGAGAGTAGTTCGGTTGCGGAAGCGGCGCGGCGGCTCAACATCGCCCCCACCACGCTCACCCTGCGGATCCGCAGCCTGGAGGAGGAACTCGGCTTCCCGCTCATGACCCGCTCTGGCCGTACCTCGAAACCGACGCTGGCCGGCGTAGAGGTCGCGGTTCGCGCGAGCGGGATCCTGCGCAACCTGCGGGAGCTGAAGACATTGCAGGACGAGGAGCGTCCCCGGGGGCAGATCCGGCTCGGCGTCGCCCAGACCGCGGTCACGACTGTCCTGTGCGACATTCTCCCCGCCCTGGCGAAGAAATTTCCGGATCTTGAGATCATCGTGCAGAAGGGATCGTCGGCACAGGTCTTTGACAAGCTGAACGGCTCTGAGATCGACGGAGCGTTCCTCTTCCACCCTCCGTTCAAGCTCCCGAAGAGCTTCATGTGGCGGCCGCTTCGGGCAGAACCTTACGTCGTGATCGCGCCCGCGGGCGACCCCGGCGCCGATCCGCTTCAACTCCTTAGGGAGCGGCCTCTGGTGCGCTACGACCGGTCCCTGTGGTCCGGCCAGATCGCCGAGAACTACCTGCGCCAGCAGCGCATCCGCCCGAATGACCGCATCGAGCTGGACGCGTTGGATGCCATCGCCGTGCTGGTTCATCGCGGCTTGGGCATCTCGTTGGTGCCCAATCGGACGCTGCCCTGGCCGGAGGGCCTGACCCTCACGAAGCATGCCCTTCCCGAGCCGGCGCCCAGACGAGAACTGGGCCTCCTCTGGCCGGTCGCGTCCACCTACGCGCAACTCCTGCGAATTGTCGACCAGGAAACACATCTGGCTATTGGCGATCACGCCCCCGATGTTGCGCCGAGTTTAGCCTCCACGAGTTCAGCTTCGTAGCAGCAGTTGGCTTCGGCGCACGATGGGCCGTCGGCGTCGAACCGAGGACTTCAGACCACCTTCTACGTCCGCTTTTGGACGACGCGTTGCGGCAAGGTAAGGGCATGCCTTGGCAGCGAAGTCCGAGATAGCAGCGGGGGATTTAAATTTATCTCACTATCTCAATGACATAGGTGTTCGCGCTTTTGTTCAGGCTGGCGCGCCAACACTCAGTTATCATTTCACAATCTGCCGAATGCACCCGGGTAACGCTGGGTAACAGTGCGATCGCTCGGCGACGGCTGCAGCCCGCGCAAGCGGCGTCGAACCTGTGCCTCCGACCACGTTACATGCGTCTGGAGCAGCGAGGGTCGGTCAGCGCAAGCAACGGCACCGGATCACGCTGGGAGCCGACACGCCCGTCTGGCCATCTGTGAGACCGGAGAACGACCGGCCCTTCGTCGCGAAGGCTGACCGGCAGGAACGGCGTCTCTATCAGCTGAAGGCTCTGCTCGGTGTTCCTGCCGAGTCAGCCTCGGGTCCGACCGGATCGATGCGATCGGGGGGGCGGTCCCCGTTGGCTCGCGGTATCGCCGAGAGGCCCGACGCTGTTCCGTTGCCGCGAAGCAGCGCCGGGAATGCGCGCCCTCATCTGAAGGAAGCCGTGAGGCAAGTCCGGGTTGTCCGGCAGGATAGGCTGGAGACGCACCTCACAACTCCAGGCGGTGAGAACAGCGGACGTTTGCCACGCCCCATCGGTAACGATCACCGCCCATTTCCTGCGTTCCAGCAAGCTGTTCACAGATAATTGAATGGCGCGCAATTCGGAACGGCGGACGACCGGCGGTGTTCACTCCGATACCGAGCCGAGCCGGAGCGCCTGATGTTGCAAGCACCTGTCTACTACAGCCCCGATGTCGAGCACATGCAGCCCGACGAGGCTAAAACCATCGAGGGACTGAACGAGACCTTCGACACCATTCTCCAGACGGTCGCCGACGATTCGGGTCATGCCGTCCGCTCCGTCCACGCCAAGGCGCACGGCATTCTGGAAGGCGTCCTCAGGATCGACCCGAACCTGCCGCCGGAACTGGCCCAGGGGCTGTTCGCCAAGCCCGGCGAGCACAAGGTCTACATGCGGCTGTCGACCAATGCCGGCGATATCCTGCCCGACGCGGTTTCGCTGCCCCGCGGCCTCGCCCTGAAGGTCCTGGACGTCGCGGGCGAGCGGCTGCCTGATGCCGAGGGCACCACCCAGAACTTCATCATGGTCAACGGCAAGGTCTTCCAGGCCCCGAACGCCCAAAAATTCCTGGGCAGCCTCAAGCTGCTCGCCGGCACCACCGACCGGGTGGAGGGCCTGAAGGTCGCGGCCTCCACGGTGCTGCGCGGGGTCAACAAGGCCCTGACGGCCGTGGGCATCGAGAGCCCGACCATCGGCTCGCTCGGGGGCGCGCCCAACGTCGATCCCCTCGGCGAGACCTATTACAGCGTCACCCCGTTCCGGTACGGCGAGCATATCGCCAAGTTCTCGGTCGCCCCCGTCGCCCCGGGCCTGACCGCGCTCACCGGCACGGAGATCGATGCCTCCGGCCGCCCGAACGCGATTCGCGAGACGGTCCGGTCCGAGATGGAGGGGATCGAGGCCGTGTGGGAATTCCGGGTCCAGCTCTGCCGCGACCTCGCGCGCCAGCCCGTCGAGGACCCGACCGTCGCTTGGAACGAGGACGAGGCGCCGTTTCAGCGGGTCGGCCTGATCACCGTCCGCCCGCAGGACAGCTGGGACGAGACCCGCGTCCAGGCGGTCGACGAGGAGATGCGCTTCAGCGTCTGGACGGGGCTCGCCGCCCATCGACCGCTCGGCAACATCAACCGCGCCCGCAACGCCCCCTACCGGCATTCGGCCGAGTTCCGCCAGCGCTTTAACGGCTGCCCGATCCACGAGCCCGGCGCCGGGCGCTGAGGGCGTCTGGCCTGCGCGATGCGGGCGATGTCGCCCCCGGACTGGGCGAAGTGCGATCGTCGTTCCCATCTATGGGACACGAAGGGACGTTCCGGTCCTACGGAGGAAGCACGATGACGGACGAGAGGGCGGTACTGGCGGGCGGCTGTTTCTGGGGCATGCAGGACCTGATCCGGCGCCAGGACGGCGTACGCGCCACCCGCGTGGGTTACACGGGCGGTGACGTGCCGAACGCGACCTACCGCAACCACGGCACCCATGCCGAGGCCATCGAGATCATCTATGACCCGGCCAAGACGAGCTTCCGGCGCATCCTGGAGTTCTTCTTCCAGATCCACGACCCCACGACGCCGAACCGGCAGGGCAACGATCGCGGCCTGAGCTATCGCTCGGCCATTTACTATGTCGACGATGTGCAGCGGCGGGTCGCCGAGGATACCATCGCCGACGTCGACGCGTCGGGGCTCTGGCCGGGCAAGGTTGTGACCGAGGTAGCGCCGGTGGGCCCGTTCTGGGAGGCCGAACCGGAGCATCAGGATTACCTCGAGCGGCGGCCGGATGGATATACCTGCCACTTCGTCAGGCCGGGCTGGACGCTGCCGATCCGATCCCCGGCCGCGCAGGACGCCTGAACTTGGCCCCGCCTTCTCGGCGGGGCGCTTCGCGGCGCGAGACGGCCCGGCCCTCGGCGCGGCGGAACAGCATGGCGACCCACCAGACGCTCAGCCTATCCGTGAACAGCGATGCGGCCGGGCGCCTCCGGGCGCACGGCTGCGGCAGGCGAGGTCCTTGCAAGAGACTTGTAAGCCCCAGTCTGACTGGACCGTGCCATTGCCCCGGCCGTGCGCAGAACCATCACCGTCCCGGTTACCCGGAACAGGACGATCTCATCAAGACGGTGCTGCGATCGGGCCGCGTCGCCAGCACCAGCACAGTCGTTCGCGCGACCCGGACGCTGTACGACCTCGCCCACGAGACGGTGTTAACCGCCGATGCGCGGTAGGCGCTGGCGGAACTTGAGCGGGATGCGACGCGCGTCGACGCCGTGTTCTCGGACGTGGTCATGCCGGGCATGGACGGTGGCGACCTGGCCAGGGAGATCAGGCGGCCCCACGGCGACCGTCCCGTGGTATTGACCGCCAGCGACAGCGACGTGCTGGCCCGGGACTGCACGCACGGCCTCAATCTCCTGCACGAACCCTACTCGGTCGAGCCGCTCTCCCGTATCCTTCGACGGGTGATCACCCGGCGCCGCAAGGGGCGGAGCGGGGCGACGTTTCCGGGGCCTGCGGGACTTTCGACGTAACCGTGTGCGATGGAACGATCTGCCAGCCCCGAGCGGGACTTCAGGATGAGTTCGACCCCAACGAGCGAGACGGCGCGCCTCCGGGCGCTGGAGAGCTACCGCCTGCTCGACACCCCGCGCGAGAGCGACTTCGACGAGATCGCGCAGGCCGCCGCCGAGCTGTGCGACGCCCCGATCGGCGTGGTCAACCTGATCGGGGACGGACGGCAGTTCTTCAAGGCCGAAATCGGCCTGGGCGTACGCGAGACCCCGCTCGAATCCTCGTTCTGCCGCCAGGCGCTGCTGCAGGAGGAGTTCCTCTGCGTGGAGGACGCGTCGCGCGATTCGCGCTTCGTCGGAAATCCCCTCGTCGTCGCCGATCCCGGCCTGCGCTTCTACGCCGGTGCGCTGCTGAAGACCGCCGAGGGCCATCCCGTCGGCACGGTCTGCGTCCTCGACACCAAGCCTCACGAACTGACCGAGCGGCAGCGCAAGGGGCTGATGCGCCTGGCCCGGCAGACCATGGCGCAGATGGAGCTGCGCCGGTCCCTGCGGGAGCAGGCCGAGCAGCGCCTGCTCCACGAGCGTATCCTCGACAGCGCGACGGATTACGCGATCATCGCGACCGACGCCCGCGGCAACGTCACTCGCTGGAATGCGGGCGCCGAGAACGTGCTCGGCTGGAGCGAGGCCGAGATGCTGGGCCACCCGGCGGCGGTGTTCTTCACGCCGGAGGACCGGATCGGCGCCCGGCTGGAAACCGAGATGGCGCTGGCGCTGGAGAACGGCAGCGCCCCCGACGAGCGCTGGCACCTGCGCAAGGACGGCAGCCGCTTCTGGGCCTCGGGCGAGCTGATGCCCCTGAAGTCGGATGGCGGCGACGTCATCGGCTTCCTCAAGATCCTGCGCGATCGCACCGCGCAGCGCGCGACCGAGGCGGCCCTGCAGGCGAGCGAGATGCGCTACCGCTCGCTGGTGGAGGTCAGCCCGCAGGTCGTGTGGTTCGGCGATGCCGAGGGCAACGTCACCTACTGCAATGCCTACTGGTACGACTACACCGGCCTGCCGCCCGGAATCACCGGAGAGGCGAGCTGGATGGCCGTGATCCATCCCGACTACCGGGAGCCCACCCGGCGGGCGTGGCTGGCCGCGGCGACCTCCGGACGATCCTACGAGGTCGAGTTCCCGCTTCGGCGGGCGGACGGCGCATACCGCTGGTTCCTGTCCCGGGCGAAGCCGGTCCATAACGCGGACGGGACCCTCCAGAGCTGGATCGGGACGTCGCTCGACATCCACGAGCGCAAGGTCGCCGAGGGCCGCTTCAAGGCCCTGACCGAGCTCGCGCCGGCCATCGTCTGGTTCGGCAATCCCGACGGCGGGGTCAGCTACCTCAACGACCGCTGGTACGCCTACACCGGACAGACGCCCGAGCAGGCGCTGCCGACCGGCTGGGGCGAGGTCATCCACCCGGACGACCGGGATGGCCTGACGCGCGCCTGGGACGAGGCCCGCGCCCGGGACAGCGTCTACGACACCGAGGCGCGCCTGCGCCGCTACGACGGCGCGTACCGGTGGTACCTGATCCGGGCGGAGCCGATGCGCGATGCCGGCGGTGCCGTCACGGGCTGGCTCGGCAGCAACACCGACATCCACGACCGCAAGCGGATCGAGGAGGACCTGCACCGGGCGCGCGAGCAGCTGCACCTCGCCGTCGAGGCGACCGGGACCGGCATCTTCGACTACGACCTCGTTGCGGACGTGCTGGAATGGGACCTGCGCACCCGCGCTTTCTTCGGCCTGGGACCGGACGCGCCGGTGAACCTCGCGGTCTACCTGGCCCGGCTGCACCCGGACGACCGCGCCCGGGCGGAGGCGGCGGTCCAGGCCGCGCTCGATCCGGCCGGCGGCGGTGCCTACGACATTACGTACCGCACCGTGTCCCCGGAGGACGGGGTCGAGCGCTGGGTCTCGGCCAAGGGCCAGACGCTGTTCGAGGCCGGCCGGCCGGTGCGCCTGATCGGCACGGCGCGCGACGTCACCGAGAGCCGGCGGGCGGAGCAGGTCCTGCGCGAGACCGAGGAGCGCTACCGGCTGGCCTCGCGGGCGACCAACGATGCGATCTGGGACTGGAACCTCATCACGAACCACATCCTGTGGAACGAGGCCCTCCAGACCGCCCACGGCCACGCGCTCGACGCCGCGGAGCCCACCGGCGACTGGTGGATCGGCCACATCCACCCCGACGACCGGGCGCGCATCGCCGACTCGATCCATGCGGTCATCGATGGCGCCGGCCTCGTCTGGAGCGACGAATACCGCTTCCAGCGGGCGGACGGCTCCTACGCCAGCATCCTCGACCGCGGCTACGTCATCCGCGACGGGGCCGGGCGGGCCATCCGCATGATCGGCGCCATGCTCGACATCACGGAGCGCAAGCGGGCCGAGGAGCATCAGCGCCTGCTCACGGGCGAGCTTCAGCACCGGGTCAAGAACACGCTGGCCCTCGTCCAGGCCATCGCCAGCCAGACCCTGCGCGGCGCCACCGACGTCGATGCGATGCGCGAGGCGTTCTCGTCCCGCCTGATCTCCCTGGGACGGGCCCACGACATCCTCACCGCGTCGAGCTGGACCGAGGCCCCCATCCAGGAGGTGGTGGACGGCGCGCTGGCGGTGCACCGCGGGGTGTCCCCGCATCGCATCCGCGCGAGCGGCCCGAACGTCCCCCTGGCGGCCAAGCCCGCGCTGTCGCTGGCGCTCGCCCTGCACGAACTCGCCACCAACGCGACCAAGTACGGCGCCCTCGCCAACGACGTCGGCGTCGTGGACCTGCGCTGGCACGTGGTCCACGAGGGCGGCGCGTCGCGCTTCTGCCTGACCTGGTCGGAGCATGGCGGGCCGCCGATCCTCACGCAGCCGACACGCCGGGGCTTCGGCTCGCGCCTGATCGAGCGCAGCTTCGCTGCCGAGGTGGGCGGGCAAGTCCGGCTCACCTACGCGCCGACCGGCCTCGTCTGCCACCTGGAGGCGCCGCTCACCGCCATGCAGGACCACCGCGACGAGGCGGCGGCCTGACCTCGTTTGTCACCGTCCGTCGCCGCGGTCGGGAACGTCTCGGCCTGACCTAACCCTGGCGCATCATCCCGAAAGACGATTCTTGTTTTCGGAGCAAGATGATGCTCCACGAAAGACCCAGGGTCTCAACTCGATCCGCTTGGCCGTCTGAGCGGCTGCTTCCGACCCTTCTATGAAGTTCAGAAGGTCCGCTTGCGGTCAATCTGGCCCAGCTATGTGACCTATCCTGGCCGAAGGGGGTTGCCTGCGTTGAAACAGTCGGCCCATCAAAGCTGGCGCTGCCTCTGACACCTCCCTTTACAGGTGCTTATTCAACCATCGACCTGCTTTAGCTTCCGACCCTGACCCAGCATGCGGTGCATACGCATACGAAAAATGCTAAATTCGAAGTCTTGCTAATCTAGAAACAGACATACCTTGCAGACGGAGCGAGTCTCGATCTCCAAGCGTCTGAACCAGGGAGTATAGATTGACCGAGCGCCCCCGCGTCAAAACGCTGAGGCAGAGCACGGCCGAGGTCGAGTCGAAGCGCGCGTTCGAGTTCTGGCGCGACACGGCGCTGGCCATGTCTGGCGTCTCCAGCGCCGGGCCCGAGGAACGGCGGTCGTTCGCAGCCAGTCGCCTCGTCGCCGTCACGGCCCACAGCACCTTGCTGCATACCGAGGGCCCGCGGGTCGATGTCGAGCGCACGGCGCGCCATGTCCGCCAAGACGGGCGCGACACCATCACAATCGCCCTGGTCCTGCGCGGGACCCAGTACTTCGAACAAGGGACCCGGGGCGGGCGGATGGCTCCCGGCGACATCAGCGTCACCGACTCCGGACGCCCGTTCCTGATCGGGGCCTACGAGGATTACGAGGAGATCCGGCTTAGCGCGACGCGCGCGGCCTTCAGGGCCCATGTCGGCGAGCCGGAAGCCTACGCCGGGCGCCTGATCGGCCACGGCGCCCTCAATGCGCTGTTCGCGACCTACCTCCGGTCCTACGCGGCCTTGGTGCCGGGCATGACGGAGGCCGAGGCCGGCATCGCGGTCGAGGGCACCCTCCACCTGTTCCGGGGTTTGGTGGGCGCTCCCATGGGCTACGTCACAGCGGACGCGCTGCGGTCACTGGCCGCCGTGCACATCGAACGCAGCCTACACGATCCAGGGTTCGGTCCCGACGCCCTGTACCGAGCGTTGTGCGTCTCCCGCAGCCGTCTCTACGCCGCCTTCGCCGACGGCGAGGGCGTGGCGGCGGCGATCCGCGACGCGCGCCTCGACCGGGCGCATCGCCAGTTATCGGCGCCTGCACATGCCAGCGACAGCATCGCGACCATCATGCTCCGGTGCGGCTTCACCAACGCGTCGGGCTTCAGCACCGCCTTCCGTCGGCGCTTCGGAATCGCGCCGCGCGATTTCAGAGCCTCGAACACCTGAGGGCGGACGCTTTACCGGAACTGGCGCGGCCACCAACCGCGTCACCGGCCGGGCCAGGACGCCGCGTCGCCGGGGAGGAGCGGCAACACGTCGCGGGAATGGACGAAGGCTTCCTGAACGACCGCGATGGGCGCAAAGCCGAAGGCCCGCTTCCGGGCAAACGGCCAACTACCGCTACCCACCCCGAGCCGAAGTTGCTGGACGTGCGTCGAACGACTGCTTTGGAGAAACGCAAACGGAATTCCAGGCGGCTGGGTTGGGTCGAAAGCGGCGCGTCGGCTTCGGAGAAGGCGCGCCGGAAAAGCGGCCGGCCTCTGGCCGCCCCTAAGCAGGCCCCACGACGCAGCGCAGAGGGCGTTCGTGAGAGGCTCTCAAGCGGCAAGGCGCCGTGTCGTCAGCGGAACAGGTTCGGGGGCGCCGGCGGGTTCGCGTGGAGCAGCGTGATCGTCACCCGTCGGTTCGGCGCGAGGTAGGGATTGTCGGGGAAAACCGGCTCGGTGTCGGCGCGTCCCACCACGGACGTGAAGTTGTCGTTGGGAACCCCGGCCCCCGACAGGATCTCGCGCACGGCGAGCGCACGCCCGGCGGTGAGGTTCCAGGGTTCGACGGCCCGCGCCGAGCCCGGGCGCGCGGCGGCCGTGTGGCCGGTTATCGACAGGCGGTTGGGCAACTGGCGCAGGGCGGGCGCGAGCGCCTGCAGCACGCGACGGGTGCGGTCGTAGGGGTCGATGGAGCCCTCGCGGAACATGGAGCGGCCGTCCTCGTCCACGAGGGACACGTTCACGCCCTCCTTGGTCGGCTCGATCACGATGTTGTGCGACAGCTCGGCGATGTCGGGCAGCGTCTGGAGCGCCTGCCGGAGGCTGGCGATGGCGCTGAAGTCGGCCTGCACGCTGGCGGCGGGGCGGCTGGCATCGCGATCGCTGGCGCGGCCCGGACTGGTCGCGCGCGCTTTGTCCTCCGGCTCGGCTGAGCCCCTCCCTGCGTCGCGGGGCGTGGACGCCTTGTTGCCGGACGTGTCCAGGGCGGTGCCGTACAGCATGCCGCCAGCGCCACTGGTTGCAGGGCTCGAAGCCGAAGGCGCGAAGTATTCCGCCAGACCGTTCTTCTGCTCCTGCGTCGTCATGCTGATCAGCCACATCAGCAGGAAGAACGCCATCATGGCGGTCACGAAGTCCGCATAGGCGATCTTCCAGGCCCCGCCGTGGTGCGCATGCGCGGCCTTCTTGACCTTCTTGATGATGATCGTGGTCATCGCGTCCCTGCCGGATACCGGGTCAGTTCTGGGCGGGCAGGGCGGCGGTCGCCGCTTCCACCTCGTTGAAGGTCGGGCGGACGTCGCTCATCAGAGACTTGCGGGCAAATTCGACCGCCATCACCGGGGGCTGGCCGCCGATATGGGCGAGCAGACCGGCCTTGAGGGACAGGAAGTATTTGGACTCGGCCTCGAAGAGGCTCTTGAGTGACTGCGCCATGGGCCCGAAGAAGCCATAGGCGATGAAGACGCCGAAGAAGGTGCCGACCAGCGCGCCGCCGATCAGATGGCCCAGCACCTCCGGCGGCTCCTTGATCGCCCCCATCGTCTTGATCACGCCGAGCACGGCGGCGACGATGCCGAGCGCCGGTGTTCCGTCGGCGAGCGACTGCATGGCCGAGACGACGCGCTCCTGCTCCTGGTGGTGCGTCTGCAGTTCCTCGTCCATGAGCGCGTCGATCTCGTAGACGTTGTTGGCGCCCAGCGTCACCATCCGCATGTAGTCGCAGACGAACTCGACCGCGTGGTGGTTCGCCGCAAAGGTCGGGAAGGCGTTGAACAGCGTCGACTCGCCCGGATCTTCGATGTGCGGCTCGAGCGCCATCGAACCCTTCGACTTTGCAAGCTTGAACAATGAGTACTGCATCCCCAGCAGCTCGACATAGGAGTTCTGCGTGTATTTCGGGCCCTTCACGAGCGTGCCCAGCATGGCGGGCACGGCTTTGAGCACCGGCCCGGTATTGCCGATGACGAAGGCACCGATCGCTGCGCCGAGGATGATGACGAACTCGAACGGCTGCCAAAGGACGAGCAGGTGGCCACCCATCATCGCGTAGCTGCCGAAGACGCAGGCGAAGACGATCAAGGTGCCGACGATCAGCCGCATAATTCACTATCCTTGCGCGGCGACAGGTACAGTTCGCGCGAAGCCACTCATGATCTGGCAAATCACTGATTAAGGTTAACGGCGGGTTTCGAGCCGGGGCCGGAGGATTGGCAAATGTTTGGTCGCGGCGTCTGGTGGAGCGGGTTTGACCTGACGTGACGGGCGCGGGCGCGTCGCAAACGCAATGACGCCGGCTTTCACGGGTCGTTGGTCCTAGCCGCCGGGCCCGCCGCCCCATCCCCGAAGCCGGCCCATGATCCTCGACACTTGGCGGGGCTGTCGCGCCAGTCCGGCCGGCGGCCTGTCCATCCCGGCCGCGACGTTCGGCACCGCCCCGACGATCAATGCGGCAGCAGCTGCGGGATGGCCTTCTTCACCCGGGCATAGCCGCGGGTCGCCAGCGGCCAGGCGACCTCGTCCCAGGTCCGCCGGACGCGCAGGCATTCGGCCGGGAGGGTATCCGCGGATGGGCCGACCGGGGCCCAGCCCGTGACGATCGGATGGGCAGCGGACCAATCCGGGGTGACCGGTCCTGCCGGGCAGCCGAAATGCGCCTCCGCCCGCGCCAGGGCATCGGCCATCGCGGTGGAATCTGCGGCCCGGACCGTATCGGACGCACCGGGGGCGTGGGCGACCAGGCCGCCGACCCGGACCACCCGGGCGTCGCCCAAGGGCAGGCTCTCCGGGTGCAGGTCGTCGAGATGCAACAACAGGGCGACGTCGCCGGCTGGCGCCGCATCGGCCCGCGGCAGCGCGACCTCGCGCGGCGGGTTCGATTCGTCGAGGGAATCCGGATATTCGTCGAGCCCGGCGGGATCGAACCGGCCCTCGGTGTAGCGCCGGATGTTCTCGGCGCGGGCGACGTAGGGCTTGCCCCGTGTATGTAGGCCCGCCACCCAGCGCCAGGACAGGGTGTTGCTCGCCGGGTCGCCATCGACGAGGTGGCGCAGGAAGAAGGCGGCGCCGAGCGCCCAGGGCAGGCGCAGGGTAAAGATCCAGATCGAGGCGAACCACATCCGGGCATGGTTGTGCAGCCAGCCGGTCTCGACCAGCTCGCGCACCCAATCGTCGAAGCCGTCGAGGCCGGTCCGGCCCTCGACTGCGCGCTCGTAGGTCCGGCGCAGCCCAGGCTCGCCGGCGAGCCGCTCCCGATCCGCCGCAGCCAGCGCCAGAAAGTCCGTCCAGGCGGCCGGGTGAGTCTCCAGATGGCCCTTGAAGTAGGTCCGCCAGAACACCTCGGACACGAATTTCTCGGCACCGCCGTCGCCGAAGGCGCTGTCGGCGGCCGCCACCACCTCGGCCTCGGTGATCAGGCGCCGGCGCAGATAGGGCGACAGCGCCGAGGTGGTCGGCCGCGCCTGCATGCCGCGGTCGGTGTTGCGGGCGGCAGCGTAATCGGCGCCCGCCTCCGCCAGGAAGGCGGAGAGACGGTCGAGCCCGGCATCCCGGGTCATGGGGAAGATGCGATCCATGCCGCTGAGCTAGCGCAGGCACTCGCGGGCGCGGCTGCGACCCATTCCCTGCCCCGCGGCGACTATGTCCGGAGGATATCCCGGGCGATCTCGCGCGCGCTCCTGTCGCTGAACCGGCCGGCCTGCGCGTCGGCCAGCCCGCCTTCGATCGCGCGTTTCAGGATCGCGTGCTTCTCTTCCGCGGAAGCCTTTTCCGACTCCAGCCGACGCAGGCCGTCGCGCGCGACCGCGCTCACCGACGCAGAGCCGCCGGAGCGGGTCAGCCCGTTCACGAACGCCACCATCTCCGGCGTCAGACTTACGATCAGGGGGGGCATGGCCGTCCTCCATGAATGATCGTTGTTGAAGCCACGCCGAGGTTTGCAAGGATTCGCCGCCGCCTTCGGGCGCGCGAAATCGGGTCCGGGCGCTGAAGTTCAGCGGCTCACTCAGCGACCGGGGCTGCCGGGAGCAACTCGGAAGCCAGCTTATCGCAGATGTTCCTCGCGAGTCCGGACCTGGCTTGACCTCGACAAGCAGCGTGATTTTCTAAGGCAGGTCTTCGCCGTGATGGGTAAGGACAAGCTTCGAGGTGAGTCTCATGACCGATGGAGAGCGCTTCGTCGGCGCGCTGCCGATGAAGGTCGATTTCCACGACCTAAGCAAGCGTCGGTCCTACGAGCGGACCCGCCGTGTCGCCGTGCGGCTCGTCGACGAGCCCGGTCTGCTGGCGAATGCGCGGGATTACCTGGAACGGCACGTCCGAACCGACCTGCGGCAATCCCGGTACTATGTCCTATGGACCGATCTCCTCCACCAAGATGTCCGGCAGATCGTCCGTTGCATGCTGGAGGACACGGCCCAAGGGGATCTCCTGCGCGACACCCAGCCCGTCTTCGTGGTGCTCCCACCCGAAGAGACACGGACGCAGGGGCCCCGCGCCCAGGAAAGAAGCGGAGAGCGAAGCTGACGCCATGATGCGCCGCGACAGGCTCGATCATTGTCTTCGCGCCGCCGAGGGGGTGACAGGCCACCGACGATTCGTGCTCGTTGGTTCCGCGGTCGTCCTCGTACGCTGCCGGAACATCCCCGGAGACATGTTGCTGACTCCGGAAGCTGACCTGTACGTGCCCGGCGTCCGGAACTCCGAGGATCTCTCGGATGCCATCGAGGCCAGTATCGGCCAGGGCTCCAGCTTCCACCGGCAATTCGGCTACTATTGCGATGGGGTCTCGCCCGGGACTGCCGTGATGCCGACCGATTGGGAAGCACGCACAATCATCTACGAGAGTACGGGCTGCCCCGGGGTCACAGCGGTCGTCCCTGATCCCGACGACCTTGCCCTGTCCAAGGCCGTTGCTTGGCGAGATAAGGACAAGGCGTGGCTGAAATCGGGAGTCCGAGCGAAACTCTTTTCGCTCCACACGATGGCGGCGCGACTTGTCCGCATGCCTGATCGTGCTCCTGCGATAGACGAGATGACGCGGCGGCTCGCTTGGCTCGCGGCCGAGTGCGGCGTGAGTCTGACACATGAGGAATCACCCCACCCCCGAATCCCAAAAACCCCGGGCTGATTTCATCGCTATGAGACGTGCGCTCGCGCACGGACCGATCCCCCATGTTGCGCTGCACCTTGGCATCACCGCGCCGCGACGCCACCTCGGCGCCTGACCACCGGACGCGGCCCCGCCGCACCAGCACGAGGTTTCCATGCCGTCCCTGCTAGACCCGATCCGAATCGGCGCCATCGAGGCGAAGAACCGGATCTTCATGGCGCCGCTCACGCGCGGCCGCGCCACGCGCGAGCACGTGCCGACCCCGCTCATGGCCGAGTATTACGCCCAGCGCGCCGGCGCCGGGCTGATCCTCACCGAGGCCACCGGCATCTCCCAGGAGGGGCTGGGCTGGCCGTTCGCACCGGGGATCTGGTCCGACGCCCAGGTCGATGCCTGGCGGCCGATCGTGAAGGCCGTGCACGACCGCGGCGGCAAGATCGTCTGCCAGATCTGGCATATGGGCCGGCTGGTCCATCCGGACTTCCTGGGTGGCGACAAGCCGGTCGCGGCCTCGGCCATCGTCGCCCCGGACCAGGCGCACACCTATTCCGGCAAGAAGCCCTATGCCGAGCCGCGCCCGCTGGAGGTCGCCGAGATCCCGCGGCTGCTCGCCGATTACGAGCGCGCCACCGCCAACGCCCTGGCGGCGGGGTTCGACGGGGTGCAGATCCACGCCGCGAACGGCTACTTGATCGACGAGTTCCTGCGCGACGGCACCAACCACCGCACCGACCAGTATGGCGGCTCGATCGCCAACCGCGTGCGGCTGCTGCGCGAGGTGACCGATGCGGTCGCAGGCGTCGCCGGGCCCGAGCGGACCGGCGTGCGCCTGTCGCCGAACGGTGAGATTCAGGGCTGCAACGATTCGGATCCGGAGCCGCTGTTCGTGGCCGCCGCCCAGGCGCTGGCCGACAGCGGCATCGCCTTCCTGGAGATGCGCGAGCCCGGCCCGGACGGCACCTTCGGCAAGGCCGACCATCCGCCGATTGCCCCGGCGATGCGCAAGGTGTTCCGCAACCCGCTGATCCTCAACGCCGATTACGACGGCGTGAGCGGCCAGAAGGTGCTGGATGCCGGGCAGGCCGACGCGATCGCGTTCGGCCGGACCTACATCGCCAATCCGGATCTGGTCGAGCGCATCGCCAAGGGCGCCCCGCTCGCCAAGGACGAGGCCGCCACCTGGTACAGCCAGGGACCGAAAGGCTACACCGACTATCCGACCTTAAGCGAAGCTCGCGCCGCCTGATCGGCGTCGATGCGGTGCCGGGGCCTGCGCGACGGACCCCGGCACCGTGGAGATCGCAGGGGGGCGTTTTCCCAGGGGGCGTTCGGCTGCGCCTCTCGCGATGACGGTAGAGGTGGCCCGTTGCCGCGGTCGTGAAAACCATAATCTGTGGTCACGCCTAGGCAGCCGGCCGTCCCGCGCCTATTTGAGCGCGAGACCATGGATGTGCCGCCCTCAAATACACGCGCGGATCTCGAACCGACCGACCGGCGCTGGAGCAGAGCGGACCGGCTCGCGGAACTGCACGACCTCGCGATACTCGATAGCGAGCCGGAGCCGCTCTACGACGATCTCGTCCGCATCGCCGCCCATGTCTGCCGCACGCCGGTCGCCCTGGTCAGCCTGGTCGATGCCGAGCGGCAATGGTTCAAGTCGGAATTCGGACTGGGCCAGCGTGAGCTGCCGATCAACTGCTCGGTCTGCGCTTACACGATCGAGGCTGGCGCGTGCCTCGTCATCCCCGATCTCGCCGCCGACCCGAGGACCGTCGACAACCCGCTGGTGACCGGGGGGCCGGGTTTCCGGTTCTACGCAGGGGCGGTGATCCGGGGCTCGCAGGGCATCCCCCTCGGCGCCCTGTGCGTCCTCGACCGGACGGTGCGGCCCGACGGCCTCGATGCCGACCAGACCGCGACGCTCACCGCCCTGGCGCGCCAGATCTCGACCCTGCTGGAATACCGGCGGACCCATGCCCGGGTCGCCGCCCGGGAGGCCGAGCTCGCCGCCAGCGAGCGCCGCTTCCGGGTCATGACCGCGGCGATGCCCCAGATGGTCTGGACCACCCTGCCGGACGGGTTCCACGACTATTACAACGACCGCTGGTACGAATTCACCGGCATGCCCTACGGCTCCACCGACGGCGAGGGCTGGAACGGCGTGTTCCACCCGGACGACCAGGAGCGGGCCTGGACGCGCTGGCGCCACTCGCTCGCCACCGGCGAGCCCTACGAGATCGAGTACCGCCTGCGCCACCGCGACGGCACCTACCGGTGGACGCTCGGCCGGGCCATGCCGATCCGCGACGCGGACGGGCGGATCGAGCGCTGGTTCGGCACCTGCACCGATATCGACGACCTGAAGCGGGCCGAGGCCGAGGCGCGCAAGCTCGCCGCCATCGTGGAGACCTCCAAGGACTTCATCGGCCTGACCACCCTGGACGGGGCGATCACCCATCTCAACGAGGCCGCCCTGGCGCTGGTCGGGCTGCCCGATCTCGCCACCGCCCGGCAGCACCGGATGGAGGATTTCTTCTGCGCGGATAGCCGCCGGGTGCTTTCCCAGACCGTGATGCCGGCCGTGCGGCGCTCCGGCTTCTGGGAGGGCGAGCTCGCCTTCCGGCATTTCGGCACGGGCGAGCCGGTCGCGGTCCTGTTCAACATCTTCCCGGTGCGCGACCCGACCGGCGCCGAGATCGGCTATGCCACCGTCACCCGGGACCTGCGCGAGGCCAAGCGCGCCGAGGAAGCCCGCGACCTGCTGATCCGCGAGCTGTCCCACCGGATCAAGAACATCTTTGCCGTGGTCGGCGGGCTGGCGGCCCTTACCGCCCGGAGCGACCCGGCGGCCAAGCCCTTCGCCGCCGCCTTCCGGGAGCGGCTCGGCGCCCTGGCCCGGGCCCACGAATACGTCCGCCCGCATTCCCCCGACAGCGCCCCCGAGGTCGAGGGCCAGACGGTGCTCGGGCTGATGCGCCTGATCATGGCCGCCTACGAGGAGGGTGGCCGGGCGCGCGTCGCGATTTCCGGGGACGATGCCGCGATCGGCGAGCGCACCGCCACGGCGCTGGCGCTGATCATGCACGAGCAAGCGACCAACGCGATGAAGTATGGCGGGCTCTCCACCAAGGAGGGCGGCGTCACCCTGAGCGGCCTGCGCGACGGCGAGCGCTACACCCTCACCTGGGCCGAGGCCGGCGGCCCCCCGGTGACGGAAAAGCCCTCCCGGAAGGGGTTCGGCACCGTGCTGGCCGAGCGCAGCGTCGCCGGCCAGCTCGACGGCGTGCTGGAGCACGATTGGGCGCCGGGCGGCCTGCTGATGCGGCTCAGCGTGCCCCTCGAGAATCTCCGCCACTGAAGATGACGCACAGCCCGGGGGGATTCGCGCCGCACCTCGTCGTGCTCGATTTCGACGGCACCCTCGCCGACAGCTTCGACTGGTTCTGCTCGGTCCTGAACGGCGTCGCTGACCGCTACCGCTTCCGCCGGGTCGAGGCGCACGAGGTCGAGGCCCTGCGGCTGCAGGGCGCGCGGGCGATCGTGGCCCATTTCGGCATCCCGCGCTGGAAGCTGCCGTTCATCGCCCGCCACATGCACGCGCTCGCGGCGCGCGACGCGGACCGGATCGCGCTGTTTCCCGGCGTGCCGGCGATGCTGGCCGATCTCGCGGCGGCGGGCGTGCCGCTGGCGATCCTGTCGTCGAACCGCGAGGACACCGTCCGCCGGGTGCTCGGCCCGGAGAACGCGGCGCGCATTGCGGCCTATGCCTGTGGCGCCTCGCTGTTCGGCAAGGGGCGGCGGTTGCGGACGCTGCTGGCCCGCCGGGGCGTCGCCCCGGAGCGGACCCTGTGCGTCGGCGACGAGGTTCGGGATCTCGAGGCGGCGCGGGCGCTCGGCTGCCCGTTCGGGGCGGTGGCCTGGGGGTACACCGATGCGCGGGCTTTCGCGGCGCTCGGCCCGGAATACCTGTTCTCCGAGCCGGAGGAGATCACGAGCCTATTGCGGCGGCCCGAATTGGTCTGACGCGAGTCAGGGTTTCAAAAGGTCCGAGACCTTTTGCGGGTGCAGGGCAGAGCCCTGCAAGCTTCGGGGGCGCCGCCCCCGAACCCCGCCAAAGGGCCGAGCCCTTTGGAAACCCCTGGCTTTTGTTCAGAGGCCGCGGTTGGCGCCCGGGACGACGCTGGCGCCGTTGCCGGAGCCGAACGGCTCGTAGCGGGTCAGGCCACGGAACAGCTGGCTGAGGAAGGCCCGGTCGGCGCCGCTGGTCGGCGTGGTGCGCTCGATGAAATCGAACACCTTGCCGTCCTGAAGGCCGTAGAGCGCCACGCGCTCGACCTTGAAGCCGGGGGTGAAGTAGACCGCCGTGACCTTCTGGTCCTCGACCTGCTCGCCCAGGAACATGATCGTCCGGCTGGTGTTCTGGGAGATGTAGTACCAGGACTTGTTGCCCACCGTGGAGACCGTCGACGGCGTGCCCAGGATCTGCAACACCTGCTCGGGGCTCATGCCGGGCTTGATCGTGCCGAGCGCGGCCTGGTCGATCTGGTAGCCGTGGCGCAGCTCTTCGCTGACGCAGCCGGCGAGGCCGGAGCCCGCGAGGCCGAGCAGGGCGAGGCGCGCAAAGGACTGGACGAGACGGCGCCGCATCGGGCCCCCAGAGAGCGTGTTGACGGACGAACGACGCAGGCCGCCGCCGGTCCATGTCTCCGACGGCGCTTGCGCCTTGGGCGTGGGTTGCCGTACCGCGGGGATATGGCTTTGACAAGGCAAGCTTGGCCACAGGCGCCGGCCCAACGCACCCGCTCTCCCTCCCCCCTTTGCGGGGGAGGGTGGCCCCTGCGTCAGCAGGGGTCGGGAGAGCGGACCCCGGTTTCAGGACAACGCCGGTCCGGGGTGAAGGCCACCGCCTCATCCTTCACCGTCGCTCCCCTCTCCTGCCCCCCTTCGGGGGCCACCCTCCCCCGCCGA
>NZ_JAKSYL010000006.1 GCF_022829515.1 Methylobacterium sp. J-048 | reverse complement strand
CGCCTGGATCAGCCGCAACCGGCGCCTCTGGAAGGATGCGGAAGCGACCCTCGCCTCCGCCAGAGCCTTCCTCTACGCCGCAGCCATCATGATCCTCGTCAGACGCCTCGCCCGATCGCCCTGACTTCTCGGACGGACTCTGAGTCAACGCGCTCGCTGATTCCGGGCCGGCGAGCGCCGTCGCGGCAGATCGGGACGCGCTAAGCCAGGCCTGCCCGAGATCGCCACGCGATCACGCGGCGCTGGAGCGGGCAACCGAGTCCGTCAGACGCCAGCGTCCCGTGCTGTCCGCGGGAGACGTCCATCCTGAAACAATTGACGCCGCCCCCCCGATGATGTCTCCCCCGGGCGACCTGACACGGGGAGTCGCGACACATGCAAGAGATCTGGTTCCGCACGGGGGAGGCCACCGTGCTGGCGGCCGAGGGGCAGTACACCGACGCGATGCCGGAGGTGCTGATCGGCTCGGTGCGCGGGCCGGTGGGTCAGGCCTTCGCGTCGATGATGGGGCAGGTCCAGGGCCATACCCGGATGTTCGTGGTGCGCGACCTCAACCAGCTGGTGCGCCCGGCCACGATGATGACCACCAAGGCGACGATCCACACCGCCGAGTATGTCGAGCTGCTCGGCGGAATCGTCCAGGCCGCCACCGGCGACGCGATCGTGGATTGCATCATCGAGGGCGTGCTGCCGAAGGACGGACTCGACGAGCTGTGCATGATCATCATGATCTGGCTCGACCCGCGCTGTGCCGAGGACGACAACCTCGACCGCAAGGACCTCTACCACACCAATTACGAGGCGACGAAGCTCGCCATCGCCCGCGCCCTCAAGGGCGAGCCGACCGTGGACGAGCTGATCGCCAACCGGAAGACGGTGAAGCACTACGCCCTTGAGGACGTGATCGAGTATTGATCAGCGCCGCGCCCGCACCAGCGTGGTGCGGGCGTAGAGGTCGCCCAGCCGGCAATCGAGCCCGGCCGAGGCGACGACGAGCCGGTCGTCGGGATCGGTCAGCCGGCGGCGGGTCCAGCCGGACCCGGCCCGCTCCGACAGGGTGACGTCGAAGCTGCGCTGCTCGACGAGCAGGACCGCCTCGCATGTCGGCAGGGCTTCGTAGCCGGCGAGCTTCACGTCGATCGTCCGCCGGTTGAGGCTCGATATCCTGAGCCTGTCGCTGGGCGAGATGATCTCGACGGCGAGGTAGAGCGTGCCGACGACGTTCTGGCCCGGCTCGAACTCGGCCACATCGATGACGGCGACATCGGGGACGTAGGTATGTCCTCGGATCGTCGGGCTGAGATCGATGGCGGGATTCGAGACGGCGATCCGGCCGGGCGCTGTGCGTTCGAGGGCGTCGTTCAACAGGCGGTCCAGATTGCTGCCGATGATCTGATGGTCGATGCTGGGCTGAGCCTGCATGACGAAGCAGCCCTCGATGAGCTCCCACTTCTCCTCGTCGGGGCGAGCGGCCACGAAATCCTGGAACGTGACGTGCGGCTCAGCCGGCCGCGGCCGTGTGGCGAACGCTGTCATGGCGATTCCATACAGGATGGCGCAGCCAGGATCAGTTGCGCCGCCGCCCCGGTCAAGCCGGGCTCAATGCGGCGGGATCCGTCCCACCGAGCAGAGGGTGCGCATCGTGCTGCTGCCGGGGTCCGTATAGCAGGAGGCCGACCAGCCGTTCTGCTGGATGAACGACTTGCGGCGCTCCGAGAGGGCGGTCCGGTAGGCGTCGGCGAGGATCGGCTCGACCCGGGCGGCCGGCTCGCCGACCAGGAGTTCGGAGGCGACGGCGAGGTCGCGGAAGAAGGCCGCCGAGGGGGTGGGCTCGGCGGAGGTCGCCTGCACGATCGGCTCGGCCCGGCAGGTCACGTCGAACCGGATCGGGCCGGCCAGGCGGATGTCGATGCTCGGCCCGGAGCGTTTCCCGACCTTGCCGCCGATCGCCCCGGCGATCTGGTAGGCGAGGTCGTCGCACGGCTCCGCCCGGGCGGCGGCCGGAAGCAGGAGCAGGGCGACGAGGAGCGGAACGGCGGCGTTTGACATGGCCGGCACTCTACGCACGGCGCCTGGCCTGTCGAGAGCCGGTTTCAGGGACGCATCTGGGCGAAACTTTTGAGCAGAGCCGGGGCGATGCGCATCCCCGCCGGCACCAGCTCGGCCGGGGGCGGCCGGCGGACGCAATCCTCGAGATAGGCCAGGGATTCCTCCAGCACCGCCCCGGTGAACGGCTTGGCGATCACCGCGGTGGCCCCCTCCAGGTCGTCCGAGAGGGCGCGGGCGTTGGCGGTCATGAACGCCGCCGTGATGCCGCCGATTTCGCGCACCGCATGGGCCACGTCCACGCCCGAGGAATCGTCGCCCAGGCGCAGGTCGATCAGCACCAGCTCCGGCCGGGTCTCGTGGACCAGGGCGATCGCCTCGGCCGCGTTCATGGCGGTGCCCACGACGCGATAGCCGGCCTCCTCCAGCATCATCTCGATCTGCATCAGGATCAGAGCTTCGTCCTCGACCACGAGGATGCGCATCGGCTCGCTCATGAGGAGGCCTCCGGGCCGGTATCCATCTCGCGGGGCAAGCGGACCTTGACGATCGTGCCCGGGTCGTTCGCCTGCCAGGCGATGCTGGCATTGAGCTGGCGGCACAGGGTGCCGATCAGCCGCTTGCCGAACGAGCGCTGCTCCATGACCTGCACGGGCATGCCGATGCCGTCATCGACGATCTTGATGGTGAAGTAGCGGTCGTCCGGGGCCACCGTCACGGAGAGCCGGCCGGCGCGATTGTCCGGGAAGGCATGCTTGAGCGCGTTGGTGATCAGTTCGTTCATCATCAGCGCCACCGGCGGTGCCTTGGCGACGGGAATCTCCACGGTCTCGAGGTCCAGGTGCAGGCGGATGCGGTCGAGGCCCGAGCCGCGGACCAGGTCGGTGGCCAGGTCGCGGGCGAACTCGGCGACATCGAAGCGCTCGACGTTGTTGGATTGGTAGAGCCGGCGATGGACCGTGCCGAGGGCCTCGACGCGGGTCAGCATCGCTTCCATGGCGGTGCGCGCCGCCGGATCGGTGATGGCCTTGGTCTGCATGGCGAGCAGGGCCGCGATCATCTGGAGGTTGTTCTTGACCCGGTGATCGACCTCGTGGACCAGCATGGTCTGGGTCGCCAGGGCCTCGGTCAGGTCCCGGGTCCGGCGGGCCACCTCGGCCTCGAAATGGCTCTTCTCCTGCTGGACCCGCAGATGCGCGTCGACCCGGTCGGTGACGTCGAGCTGCGAGGCGAAGAAGAACAGCACCTCGCCGGCCTCGTTGGCGACCGGGCTGAGATAGAGCGCGTTCCAGAACGACGACCCGTCCTTGCGGTAGTTCAGCAGGTCGATGGCGATGTCCCGCTGCGCCGCCACGGCCTCGCGGATCAGCGCCACGGCGCCGCGATCGGTGTGCTCGCCCTGGAGGAAGCGGCAATTGCGGCCGAGGATGTCCGCGCGCTCGTAGCCGCTCATCCGCAGGAACGCGTCGTTGGCGAAGACGATCGGGTTGTCGGGCAGGCGCGGATTGGTGACGATCATCGCCATCCGCGTGGCACGGACGGCGGCGGCGAACGGATCGCCCTTGCCGTGTTCGGCGTCGAGCCGGTCCGTCAGGTGCCAGGCGTCGGGCTGTTCCATCGAACCTGCTCTTCCATGCCCGGCGTTCGTCACCTCCGGCAATCGGCTCAAGCCTGCGGGCGTGCAGACCGGGACCTAAACGGCCGATTCGCGCGAAGGGTTCAGGAGCCGTGCATTTTGGGGCTTGAATCCGCCGGACAGGATGCCGCACCCGGACACGCGTCATCGTCCCCACCCGCCTTCGGCGCCGGGGGCATGGCCCAAGAAGACCCAGCACGAGGGACGCGGGACGCCGCGGGGACCCAGGTGTCGGCCAGTTACGCGCGGGATCCGATCCCCGCGGCGACCCGCGGCATCGACCAGGCATGGTCCCCGGCCGGTGCCGTCTTTCTCGTCGCGATGTCTTGCCAGCACACCGATCCCGCGACTCCGCGTTAGCGGTCCAGGCGGGACGGCCCGGCCGCAATGGCAGGCCAAGCACGCCCCCGGAACCCGCATCGCCGCCGTGGCCTTCCACCCGACCTCCGCCTCGTAGTGGGCGGGTCCGCAGGTTGCTCAG
>NZ_JAKSYL010000175.1 GCF_022829515.1 Methylobacterium sp. J-048 | reverse complement strand
GCGTTGCCTATGCAGTCTGCTGGCAGAGCCGGGCTCGCGGCAACGTCGCCGGTGAGCTGATGCAGTGGCTGGGCGATGCCCTGACCGACGTCGAGACCGCGGCCAACGACGAGGCGCGCCGCCGCTGTCCGACCACGGCCCCCGCAGGGTGTCTACGACGGCATCAAGGACAAGATCATCGCCAAGCAGAAGTAATTTTTTCGGGCGCGGCGGCCCGCAACGGCCCCCTCTCCCGCACGGGAGAGGGGACCCGCGCCAGATTCGGAACCGCGGCAGCGCAGATCGTTTCCGCCTGCTGCGAAAGGGCGAGAACAGCGGGGTGAAGAGCTACGTCCAGAGCCTCGGCGTGGACATGACGGCCGACACGTCACAGCAACTCCTGCAGACCGTCGAGAAGCTGAACAAACACCCCTACGATGTAGGCTTCCGCGAAGCCGGATTGGCCGGGATCAGTGAGGAGGATTACAATTTAATCTCGCGTCAGCTTCAGCAGATCAAGGCCTACCGCGCCGAGTACGATGCCACGACCAAGTCGCTGGGCGTCAACAGCGAGCAGGCTGCTGAGGCTTCCATGGCGTTCCAGCGGTCCCTGACCCGGCTGCAGGCCACCGCCTCGGCGCTCGGCGACAAGCTGATGGTGTCGCTCGCCCCAGCCCTGAAGGCGATCGTTGACCGCTTCCAAGACTGGATCCGCTCGAACCCCGAGAAGGTCGAGCACATCATGGATGGCATCTCGAAGGCCCTCGTCTGCCTGCCGACGAGATGTGGATGGCCCGCTACCTGCTGCAGCGCCTGTGCGAATCCTACGGCATCGACGTCGAGGACCATTGCAAGCCGCTCGGCGACACCGACTGGAACGGCTCGGGCATGCACTGCAACTTCTCGACCGCGTTCCTGCGCGAGCACGGCGGGACGGCCTGATCCTCCCGCCCGTCCCGCGGCTCGTCGGAACGAACGGTTCGGAGGCCTTGGAGCGCCGGCGTATCGCGATGGTCGCCGATTTGCTCGTTCGCAGCCACGTGCCGTCGTTGGTCGGGCTGACCAAGCAGGACGTGGAGGTGGAGGAACGTTACGTCCGCGCCGAACTACTGGAAGCTCTCGACCGCGACGCCCTTGTCGATCACTTGAAGCACGTCCTCACTCTTCACGCTGTCGCCAACCCCACCCCTCCCCATCACGACTCCGTCGTTCGGCACGCCGACAGATAGGCCGACA
>NZ_JAKSYL010000283.1 GCF_022829515.1 Methylobacterium sp. J-048 | reverse complement strand
GGGCGTGCCGATCGACCGGGACGCCCTGGTGGCGCAGGCCGGCCTCGATCTGCGGGTGGCGCCGAACGCGACGCTCGGCGTGTCCTATACCGGCCAGGTCGGCGCCCGGGCGCAGGACCAGGCGGTCAAGGGCAACCTCACCCTCCGGTTCTGACGAGAGCATGCGGGTCGGCCTCCCGGGCCGGCCCGGGACCTGTCACACGACTGACGCCGTCCGGCCGCTAGAGCCGCGCCCACCGGGTGCGGCTCTAAGTCGTTGATGCGACGCGTGCTCGCCGGCGAGCCGGGCCGATCACGAGCGTACACGAGGGATCCGCATGATTGACCCCACGGTGCTGGCTCTGTCCCTCGGTGCACTCCTGGCCCTGGTCCAGATCGTCAGCATCACGATCGCGGGTCGGCGCATCGGCAAGGTCCACGGCGCGTCCACCTTCCCGACCGGCGCCCCCGTCTCCCTGGTCCGCCCGCTCCACGGGATCGAGGCGTTCAGCGACGAGATGCTGGCCCGCAGCTTCCGGCTCGCCTATCCGGCCTACGAGCTGATCTTCTGCGTGGCCGACCCGGACGATCCGATCGTGCCGCGGGTGCAGCGGCTGATCGCCGACCACCCGCAGGTGCCGGCCCGGCTGATCCTGGGCGACGAGCGCATCAGCGACAATCCGAAGCTCAACAACTGCCTGCGCGGCTGGCGCGCCGCCGCGCATGACTGGGTCGTGCTCGCCGATTCCAACGTCGCCATGCCGCCGGACTATCTCCAGCGGCTGCAGGCCGCCTGGCGGGACGAGACCGGCCTGGTCTGCTCGACTCCGGCGGGCGCCCGGCCGGGCAGCTTCATGGCCGAGGTCGAATGCGCCTTCCTCAACACCCTGCAGGCGCGCTGGCAATACGCCGCCGAGGCGTTCGGCCTGGGCTTCGCGCAGGGCAAGAGCATGCTCTGGCACAAGCCCTTCCTGGAGGCCCGGGGCGGCCTGCAGGCGCTCGCCTCCGAGATCGCCGAGGACGCCGCCGCCACCAAGCTGGTGCGAGCCGCCGGCAAGCGCGTCCATCTGGTGGCGAGCCCGTTCGAGCAGCCGCTCGGGCCGCGGGGTTTTCGCGAGGTCTGGGCGCGGCAGCTGCGCTGGGCCCGGCTGCGGCGGGTGACCTTTCCGCTGTTCTTCGCCCCGGAGATCGGCAGCGGCGTCCTGCTGCCGGCGCTCCTCCTGACGCTCTGGTCCGGCAGCCTCGCCGGGCTCGCGGGCGCTGCCGCCCTCGCCGGGCTGTGCTATGGCGCTGAAGACCGGCTTGCGGCTCATGCGCGCTGGCATCGCGGGCCGCGGATGTGGGCGGCGTTCCTGGTGCGCGACACGCTGATTCCGGCGATCTGGCTGGGGGCCTGGGTGCAGAGCGCCATCGTCTGGCGCGGCAACGCCATGGATGTGCGCCCGCGCCGGGCGAGCGTCGACCGCGCCTGCGCGCCGACGGCGTGACCGCGCGGGGGCCGGAGGTCGACACATGACGCGCCGCTACGCCCTCTACTGGCTCCCCGCACCCGACTCGGGGCTGGCGGCCTTCGGCAATGCCGTGCTCGGCTACGACAACGCCGCCGGCGTCCCTGTCCCGCATCCGGACGGGTTCGGCGATCTGACCGCCGTCACGAGCGGCGCCCGGGTCTACGGCTTCCACGCGACCCTGAAGGCGCCGCTGCGCCTCGCGCCGGCAGCCGAGGAGGCCGACCTCCTGGCGATGGCCCGGGACCTCGCGGCCGGGCACCCGCCGGTGGCGCTTGGCCCGCTGCGGGTCGCCGCGCTCGGGCCGTTCCTCGCCCTGGTGCCCGAAACTCCGCCGCCGGAGCTCGGCCTGCTCTCCGCCGAATCCGTCGCCGCCCTCGACCCGCTGCGGGCGCCGCTCTCGGAGGCCGAGCGCGCCAAGCGCCGCCCGGAGCGCCTCGACCCGCGCGGCCGGGCGCTGCTCGCGCGCTGGGGCTACCCGTATGTCTTCGAATCCTTCCGGTTCCACATGACGCTGACCGATGCCCTGGCGGAGCCCGACCGTGCCGCCTGGCTCCACCGCCTGACCGAGGCCTACGCGGCGTCGAGGCCGGAGCCCGCGGTGATTGACGCCGTCTGCCTCCTGTCCCAGGACGGGGCCGAGCCGTTCCGGCTCCTGGCGCGGCTGCCGTTCGGGGCCGCCCATGGCTGAGCGGCATCTCGGCCCCAATCCCGCCATCGATCCGAGCGCCCGGGTCGCCGAGTGCCATCTCGGCCGCTACACCGAGATCGGCGCCCGCACGCGCCTGACCGAGACCGTCCTCGACGATTATTCCTACATCGCCCAGGACGGCGAGGTGATCTACACCACCATCGGCAAGTTCTGCTCGATCGCGTCCCACGTGCGGATCAACCCGGGCAACCACCCGATGGAGCGCGCGAGCCAGGCGCATTTCACCTACCGGGCCCATGCCTACTGGCCCGAGGAGGTGGACGAGGATGCCTTCTTCGAGCGCCGCCGGGCCAGCCCGGTGACCATCGGCCACGACGTCTGGATCGGCCACGGGGTCGTGGTGCTGCCGGGCCGCACTATCGGTACCGGCGCCGTGGTCGGCGCGGGGGCGATCGTCACCCGCGATGTCCCGGCCTACACGATCGTCGTCGGCAATCCGGCCCGGCCGGTGCGCCGCCGCTTTCCCGAACCGATCGCCGAGCGCCTGGAGCGGCTCGCCTGGTGGGATTGGGACCACGAGCGCCTGCGCCGGGCGCTGCCGGACTTCCGCGTGCTCTCGGCCGAAGCGTTCCTGGAGCAGTACGCGAGCTGGGCGGGTGCGTAGCGTTTCGCCATATCGGGCGTCCGCGGATTCCAGTCCGATCTTATATTCGGATTGGGCACGCGAGCGGCCGCGCATGTTGGAAAATCCGTCTCCGTCTTCGGCCTTTGGTTCCAGTCCGGGCGTTTTCAGGCGTAGTCGGGGCCTCGTGTCATCAAGGGGCTCGATGCGAGCCACGCCGAAGATCAAGACGTTCGGAAATTAGATCTTTCCCAAGCTCGCGTTGATCGCGGCGGTGTCCGCGATCTGTCGGAATGCCACGATGGATGCATCGCGGACCGTCCAAACATGCGCGAAATCCGCTTCGGTAATAACGCCGGACTTGCTGCGGATGCGATAGAGGCCGGTCGTGACGACGGTTTCGCCGTCAGCCATGAATGTCTTCGGATGTGTTTCATAGGCGCTGAAATGCGCCTTCACGGATGGAAAGAAGCGATTGATGACGTCGTCCCTCCCGCGATAGATCCCGCCTGAAGGAAAGCTCTCCAGCACCCGCCATTCGATCTCCGACCACAACAGATCGGGATTTCCGGTCCGGTACCAGTCTTGCACGACCTCCAGTGCGCCGCTGTCCATCATCGCCTCCATTCTTGCCGTCGATGGCTTCCGGATCGGGAAACCTGACAGCACGCAGAAAGCGTCCTGTTCTTCGACTTGCTGAATGAGAGACAGGATAGGTATCGTGCCGGACTGCGCAAGAACGCACAGAGAAAGCAGATAGTGTCGAAAAGGATACCGCTATGGCGCGCGCTCGTCATTCGCGTCTGGATTGCGGGCCGGGCTGCCCGGTGGAAGCGACACTTCAGCTGATCGACGGAAAATGGAAGGGCGTGATCCTCTTTCATTTGCTGGCCGGTCCGATACGCTTCGGTGCGTTGCAACGGATCTTGCAAAACTGCACGCAGCGGATGCTCACCAACCAGCTACGGGATTTGGAGGCGGACGGGCTCGTTGATCGGAAAATCTATCCTCAGGTGCCGCCCAAGGTTGAGTACAGCCTGACCGCCCGCGGCCGGACGCTCGAGCCTGTGATCGTGGCGCTGAAGACATGGGGTGAAACCCACGGGGTTGCATCGATACCGGACGCCGCATGAGTTGACGCGGGCGCGATGTCCCTGCGCGGCTCGATGGAGAGCGCTGATGCAGATGCAGCGTTAGGCTGCGCAAGCTCCGTCCAACCGTCGCGACGGCTTTCCGGGCACGGTGACACCACATTTGTGCGCCGACTAAAGAAATCAAGCCGTATTCGTCATTCAACCGTCGTAGAACCGGCGTTTAGCTGCAGCCATTCCGCAGCGGATGGAAGTTTATGCTCGTCGTCGAGGATCTCACGCGTCAATACGGCGGCCGCCGGGCCGTCGATGGCGTGTCGCTGCAGATCGAGCGCGGCAGCTTCGTCGGTGTGATCGGCCGATCGGGAGCTGGCAAATCGACGCTTCTGCGCCTGATCAACCGCCTCGCCGATCCGAGTTCGGGCCGCATTCGCTATGACGACCACGATGTCACCAGCCTGACCGGTCGGCCCCTGCGGGAGTGGCGCACCCGCTGCGCCATGATCTTCCAGCAGTTCAATCTGGTCGGCCGCCTCGACGTGATGACCAACGTCCTGATGGGCCGCCTCAGCCACGTTCCGACCCATCGGTCCCTGCTCCGGATGTGGTCCGACGAGGACCGGGCCATGGCGCTCGCCGCCCTGGAGAGCTTCGACATGGGCGAGTTCGCCGGCCAGCGGGCCGACGGCCTGTCGGGCGGGCAGCAGCAGCGCGTCGCCATTGCGCGCGCGCTGGTGCAGGAGCCCGAGATCCTGCTGGCCGACGAGCCGGTGGCGTCCCTGGACCCGCGCAACACCCGCTTGGTGATGGATGCGCTGGCCGCCGTGAACCGGCGCTACGGCATCACGGTCCTATGCAACCTGCACTCGCTGGACCTCGCGCGGGCCTATTGCGACCGCCTCGTCGGGCTCGCCGCCGGCCGGGTGGTGTTCGAGGGCGGCCCGTTCGACCTCACCGAGGACGTGGCGCGCCGGCTCTACGGCCTGGAGGCCGGCGAGGTGCTGGACGATTCCGCGGAGCGCGAGGCCGAGCAGCGGGCGGCCCTGCCGGGGCTGCCGGGCCTCGTGCCGGCCGAGCCCGTCCGCGAGGCCGCCATCGGCGCTTGAGGTGAGATTCGCGCGTACCGGGCTCGCCGCTCCGGCAACGACGGCTGGGAAACACTTTGCCGGACCGGCGATGGGACGGGTCGCCGACCCACCGCCAGAGAGTGACCTTAGGACGACCCGATGATCACCCGACGCATCCTTGCCGCCGCAGCAGTTTCTCTTGCCTTTCTCGGCTTGCCTGCCGTCGCCCAGGATTGGAAGGCCAAGTATCCCGAACTGACCCTGGCCGTTATCCCCTACGAGGATGCCAGCGGCACAAACGCCCGCTTCGGCCCCTTGGCGGCCTACCTGACCCAGGCGGTCGGCGTGCCGGTGAAGCTGAGGGTGGTCGGCGATTACGCCGCGGTGATCGAAGGTCAGCGGGCCGGAAACATCCACATCGCGTTGTACGGGCCTGCCTCCTTTGGCCGGGCCGTGATGACCGGCGTGAAGGCTGAGCCGATCGTGAACTCCAAGCACGAGACCGGCCTCTCGGGCTATTATTCGGTCCTCTACGTGCCGGCCTCCAGCGCGTACAAGACCGTGGCTGATCTCAAGGGCAAGACCCTCGCCCTGGTCGATCCGAACTCCACCTCCGGTAATCAGGCGCCACGTTATTTCCTGAAGCGGGCCGGCTTCGACGTGGATAAGCACTTCGGCAAAGTCATCTTCGCTGGAAGCCACGAAAAGGCCATTCTGGCGTTGGTTCAGGGCACCGTGGATGCAGCCGCGAACCATTGGAATTCGCAGACGGACAGTGTTGTCACGCGCATGATCACCAAGGGCATGCTGAAGAAGCCCGACGGCACTCCGATGCAACAATCGGATTTCAGAGTGTTGTTCAAGTCCGGCTTTTTGCCGGAAGGTCCCTACACCATGCTGGCCAGCCTTCCCGATGATCTGAAGATCAGGATCCGCGACGCCTTCTTCGACCTGCCTCAGGCCGACAAGGTGACATTTGACCGGATCTCGGACGGCAAAGATCTCGACCTTACTCCAGTAAAGATCGAGGATTATCAGTTCATCATCAAGATGCTGAAACTGAACGAACAAGAGCGAAAGCGCATCTGAGCCGATCCGCCCCACGGGCTGCTGCTCCGCAATGTTTTACCTCCGGCGGTACCGCTTCGCCGTCGGGCCGAAGTCGCCCCGAGCCTGCGGTGGCTCACCGATCTCACACGCTTCGCACTGACGAAGGACACATGATGATCACCCGACGCGTGGTTGCCGCCGCCGCCATTTCGCTCGCCCTGTTCGGCCGGCCAGCTGCCGCTCTCGATTGGAAGGCGCAGGTCCCCGAGCTGACCCTGGCCGTGGTCCCGGTTGAGAATGCCAATCCCACGACCGAGCGCCATGCGCCGCTGGCGGATTACTTGACCCGAAAGCTCGGCGTGCCGGTGAAACTGCGGGTCGCCAAAGACTACGCCGCCGTCATCGAGGGCCAGCGGGCCGGTGCCATCCACATCGCGTGGTATGGACCGGCCTCTTACGCTCAGGCCGTCCTGAGCGGCGCGAAGATCCAGCCGCTGGTCACGCAGAGGCACGAGAACGGCTCGACGGGCTACAACGCGGTGATCTACGTGCTGGCCACCAGCCCGTACCAGTCGGTCGAGGATCTCAAGGGCAAGACCCTCGCCTTGGTCGATCCGGACTCGACCTCCGGCAACCAGGCGCCGCGCTACTTCTTGAAGCGGGCAGGCGTCGATCTGGACAAGCATTTCGGCAAGACCTTCTTCGCCGGCAGTCACGAGAATGCGGTCGTGGCTCTGGCCCAAGGCAATGCCGATGCGGCGGCGAATTACTGGACCTCGGATTCCGAAACGATGGTCACCCGCCTGACCGCAAAGGGCCTGCTGAAGACGCCAGACGGCAAGCCGATGTCGCAGTCGGATTTTCGGATTGTCTTCAAGTCGGACTTCCTGCCGTACGGGCCGTTCGCCGTGCTCGCCAGTTTGCCGATCGACTTGAAGGCAGAGATCCGGGCCGCCTTCATGGCTCTGCCGCAAGAGGACAAGGGCGCCTTCGACCGGCTCTCCGACGGCAAGGATATCGGCTTCGCGACCGTGAAACTCGCGGATTACGAGCCGATCGTCGAGATGCTGCGTTTCAATCGGGAGCAGCACTGAGCAGCATGCGCCGGTGCCGCGAAGTCGGGCTTTGCCCGATCGGCGTGCCGGAACCGCCGCCAAGCGATCCGAAGCCTCATATCACCGAGAAAGGCCATCCGATGATCACCCGACGCACTCTCGCCGCCGCCGCGGCGCTCGCCCTCTTCGGCCTGCCGGCCGCCGCCCAGGAGTGGAAGGCCAAGTATCCCGAGCTGACCCTGGCGGTGATCCCGATGGAGAATGCCAGCGGCACCAACGACCGCTACGCGCCGCTGGCGGATTACCTGACCAAGACGGTCGGCGTGCCGGTGAAGCTGCGGGTGGCCAGCGACTACGCCGCGGTGATCGAGGGCCAGCGCGCCGGCAACATCCAGATCGCGTTCTACGGCCCGGCCTCCCTCGCCCGGGCCGTGATGACCGGCGTGAAGATCGAGCCGCTCGTGAGCCCGCAGCACGAGACCGGCGCCGCAGGCTATTACTCGGTGATCTACACCCTGGCCTCCAGCCCCTATAAAACCGTCGAGGACCTCAAGGGTAAGAACCTCGCCCTGGTCGACCCGAACTCCACCTCCGGCAACCAGGCGCCGCGCTTCTTCCTGAAGCGGGCCGGCTTCGACGTGGACAAGCATTTCGCCAAGGTCGTCTTCGCCGGCAGCCACGAGAATGCCGTGCTGGCCCTGACCCAGGGCACCGTGGACGCCGCCGCCAACCTGTGGAACTCCGAAACCGACTCGATCGTCACCCGCATGATCACGAAGGGCATGTTGAAGAAGCCCGACGGCACGCCGATGCAGAAATCGGACTTCCGGGTGGTGTTCAAGTCCGACTTCCTGCCGGAAGGGCCCTATGCCGTGCTGGCGAGTCTGCCGGACGACCTGAAGGCCAAAATCCGCCAGGCTTTCGTCGACCTGCCGAAGGCCGACAAGGCGGCGTTCGACAAGCTGTCCGACGGTAAGGACCTCGGCCTCATCCCGGTGACGCTGAAGGATTACCAGCCGATCATCGACATGCTCAAGTTCAACGACGAGCAGCGCAAGAAGTCCTGACCGCAATCCGGATCGGATGCCGGCCTTGCGCGGCCTGACACCCCTGCCGCCGGAGCGGGCAGCCGCTCTCTCCGGCCTGTACGCGGCGGCGAGCGGCGCCGCCCGCCGCCGCACGCTCGCGAGCTTCGCGGTCGTGGCCCTGCTGGTGCTGCTCGCCGGTCTCGCCGCCGAGGTGCGGCCGCTGGTCTTCGTCGAGAATATCGGCAAGTTCACCGCCTACCTCGCGCAGATCTGGCCGCCGGTCGGTCTCGATCATCCGCTGGAGGATGTGCGCGCCTGGTACTGGGGCCTGCCCGGCTGGCTCGCCCTGCTCGGCGAGACCGTGCTGATGGCCTATCTCGGCACCCTGCTCGGGGCGGTCGCGGGCTTCGCCCTCAGCTTCGCCGCCGCCGCCAACCTGGTGCGGTCGCCCGCGGTGCGTTTCGTCGCCAAGCGCTTCTTGGAGGTGTGCCGCACGATTCCCGACGTAGTGTTCGCGCTGTTGTTCGTGATCGCCTTCGGCCTCGGCCCGATGGTCGGCGTGCTGGCCCTGGCGGTCCACACGACGGGCGCGCTCGGCAAGCTGTTCTCCGAGGTGGTCGAGAATATCGACATGCGCCCGGTCGAGGGCCTGTCGGCCTCGGGTGCGAGCTGGATCGAGACCGTGCGCTTCGGCGTGCTGCCGCAGGTCCTGTCGAATTTCGTCTCCTACGCGCTGCTGCGCTTCGAGATCAACGTGCGCGGGGCGGCGGTACTGGGCTTCGTCGGCGCCGGCGGCATCGGGCAGGAGTTTCTGGCCGCGATCCGCAACTTCTACTACGCGGATGTCAGCGCGATCCTCGGGCTGATCATCCTCACCGTCGTCTGCATCGACCTCGCCACCGAGCAGGTCCGCCACCGGCTGATCGGCGCCGAGGAGGCCCGATGAGCAGCGCCCGCTCCGAAACCCTGCGGGCAGCGGCCCAAGCCGATCTCGCGCACCTGCGTGCCCGCTATCCGGCGCAGTTCCGGACAGACGCCGCCGCCCGCCTGCGCGTGATGGCGGTTCTCGGGGCGCTGATCGGGCTTGCCGGCTTCGGCGCCTGGCAGTTCGAGATGTCGCCCGCGCGGATCCTCTCCGGCCTCGGGCGGCTCGGTTCCTTCGCGGTGCTGATGCTGCCGCCCTCGCCGGAGGGCCATCTCGGCACCTTCGTGCACGCGCTCGGCGAGACCCTCGGCATCGCCTTCCTGGGCACCTTGACGGCGGCGATCCTGGCCTTCCCGGTGGCGCTGCTCGCCGCCCGCAACGTCGTGCCCAACCCGTTCGCGCATTTCGCCGTGCGCCGGGGCCTCGACGTGATGCGCTCGGTCGACGTGCTGATCTGGGCGCTGATCTGGATCAACGTCGTCGGGCTGGGGCCCTTCGCGGGCATGCTCGCCATCGCGTGCTCGGATTTCGGGGCGTTCGGCAAGCTGTTCTCCGAGGCGATCGAGACCTGCGACCGGCGGCCCGGCGAAGGCGTCGTCGCCTCGGGGGGCTCGGCCCTCCACCGCATCCGCTTCGGGCTGATCTCCGGGGTGCTGCCGGTGCTGGCGAGCCAGGTGCTGTATTTCTTCGAATCGAACACCCGCTCGGCCACGATCATCGGCATCGTCGGGGCGGGCGGCATCGGCCAGTACCTCACCGAGCTGATCCGCGTCCTGGAGCTGAAGCAGGTCGCCTTCCTGGTGCTGATGATCCTCGCCACGGTCGCGGCGATCGACTGGGTCTCGACCCGCCTGCGCCGGGCGATCATCGGGCCGGCGGCGCGCTAATCAGCTCCAAGTCTTTGATCTGACGCGCTCGTCTACGCCGAACCGGTATCCACTTCGGCTGCGAGCGCTCTAGCCGCCGATCACCAGCTCGACCCGGTCGGCCGCGAACAGGGTGCGGTTCGCCTGGATCGGCGCGCCGGCGGAGTCGATGTTGACGCTCGACACCACCATGACCACCCGCCCGGGGGCGATGTCGAGGCGCTCCGCTTCCTGGGCGTCGGCCGGCCGGGCGCGGATCCGCGTCGAGAGCCGGGTGTAGTCGTGGACCCCGCAGGCCGCGAAGGCCCGGGTGATCGAGCCGCGCTCGGCATAGGCCGCGGCGAAGCCGGAGAAGCGCGGCAGGGGCAGCCAAGTCTGCGCGGTCGAGATCGGGGCATCGTCCGCCCGGTGGATCGTCAGCAGTTCGAGGATCGGCGCGCCCGGCTCGATTGCCAGCGCCGCCACCTGCTTGGGGCCGGCCGGGACGGTGGCCGAGGCGAGCAGGTCGCCCCAGGCCTCGCGCCCCGCTCCGGTGACGATCTCGGAGAAGCGGGTGCGCGGGCCGATCGGGTAGGCCAGGGGCGCCTCCTCGACGAAGGTGCCGCGCCCTTGGCTCGCGCGCACGAGGCCTCCCTCCGCCAGGGCGGCCAGCGCCCGCCGCACCGTGTGCCGGTTGACCGCGAAGCGTGCGGCGAGCGCCGCCTCGGTCGGCATCTGCTGGCCCGGCGCGTACCGCCCGGCCGCGATATCGGCCGTCAGCGCGTCGGCGATCTGCCGCCACGCCGTCAGCCCCTCTCCCCGCACGAGCCTGGGCGCCTGCACCTGTGCATCCATCCTGTCATCCAAACTTCATTTGCGCCCGGCACGCTAGTTGTCTACACGACTAGACAACGGCGCGACAGAGGGATTCGCGATGGCGACGAGCCCGCTTCACCTGAGAACCGAGGAGATCGCCGCGCGGCAGGCCGTGATGGCGCTCTGCGCCGATGCCAACCGGGACGACTTGGACGCCGCCCTGCAGGCCCTCGAAGCACCCGCCGCGGAGGATCTGCGCCCGCCCGAGACCGGGCTGGTGATGGCCACGGGCCGGATCGGCGGCGACGGGCGCCCGTTCAATCTCGGTGAGGTCAGCGTGACCCGGGCGGCGATCCGGCTCCCCGACGGGGCCACCGGCTTCGCCTACCATCTCGGCCGCGACCGCACGAAGGCGCGGCTCGCCGCCACCCTCGACGCGCTGTGGCAGGATCCGGCCCGGCGCGCCCGGGTCGAGGCGGCGCTGCAACCCGCCGCCGAGAAGGCCGAGGCCGCACGCCGACAGGCGGCGCGGCGCACCGCCGCCACCCGGGTCGAGTTTCTGACCGTCGCCCGCGGGGAGGATTGAGCATGCTCGCACCCGGCTTCGCCGATGCGGTCCACGACGCGCAGGGCACGTTCCGCGCCGTGATGGACGCCCTCGCCCGCCCCGGCCTGCTCCAACGTCTCGACGCCGGGCTGGAACCCCCGGCGCCCTTGACCTCGGAACTCGCCGCCATCGCGCTGGCGCTCACCGATGCCGACACGCCGGTCTGGCTCGATGCCGGCCTCGCGGCCGCGCCCGAAGTCGCCGCCTATCTGCGCTTCCACACCGGGGCGCCGCTCACCGACGACCCGGCCCGGGCTGCCTTCGCGCTCATCCGCGATCCCGCACGCTGCCCGCCGCTCTCCCGGTTCGCGCAGGGCACGCCGGCCTATCCCGACACCGCGACCACCCTGGTGCTCGCCCTCGACGCGATCGCGAGCGGGGAGGGGCTTCGCCTCACCGGCCCCGGCATCGACGGAGCGGTCCGGATCGCGCTCACGCCTCTGCCGGAGGGGTTCGTCGCCCAGCTCGCCGAGAACCACGCGGGCTTCCCGCTCGGCATCGACCTGATCCTCACCGCCCCCGGCCGCGTCGCCGGGCTCCCGCGCTCCATCGCCGTCACCGAGGGCTAGCCATGTACGTGGCCGTGAAGGGTGGCGAAGCCGCCATCGACAATGCCCACCGGCTGCTGGCCGAGGCCCGCCGGGGCGACCCGGACGTGCCGGAGCTTACCGTCGCGCAGATCCGCGAGCAGATGGCGCTCTTGGTCGACCGGGTGATGGCTGAGGGCTCGCTCTACGATCCCGACCTCGCCGCGCTCGCCCTCAAGCAGGCCCGCGGCGATGTGGTCGAGGCGGTTTTTTTGGTCCGCGCCTACCGGACGACCTTGCCGCGCTTCGGCGCCTCGATACCCGTCGATACCGGCGCCATGGCGGTGGCCCGCCGGGTCTCGGCGACCTTCAAGGACCTGCCCGGCGGCCAGGTGCTCGGGCCGACCTTCGACTACACCCACCGGCTGATCGATTTTGCCCTCGCCGCCGAGGGCGCGACCGAGCCCGCCGCCGAGACCGAGCCGCGCGACGATGCTAGCACCTGCCCGCGGGTCACCGACCTGCTGGCCCAGGACGGCCTGATCGAGCCCTCGCCCCCGGATGACGGCGCCCCCGCGGGCGACCTCACCCGGGAGCCGGTGGATTATCCGGCCGACCGGGCCCTGCGCCTCCAGGCCCTGGCCCGGGGCGACGAGGGCTTCGTGCTCGGCCTCGGCTACTCGACCCAGCGCGGTTACGGCCGCACCCACCCGTTCGTGGGCGAGATCCGGGTCGGCGACGTGGCGGTGGAGTTCGTGCCCGAGGAGCTGGGCTTCCCGGTGCCGCTCGGCCGGATCCGGCTCACCGAGTGCCAGATGGTCAACCAGTTCAAGGGCTCCGGGACGGCGCCGCCCCAGTTCACCCGGGGCTACGGGCTCACCTTCGGGCAGAGCGAGCGCAAGGCGATGGCCATGGCCCTGGTCGACCGGGCGCTGCGGGCGGAGGAGCTCGGCGAGCCGGTGGTGAGCCCGGCTCAGGACCAGGAATTCGTGCTGGCCCACTGCGACAGCCTCCAGGCGACCGGCTTCGTCGAGCACCTGAAGCTGCCCCACTATGTCGACTTCCAGGCGGAGCTGGAGCTGGTCCGGCGCCTGCGCGCCGAGTTCGAGCAGACCCGTGACCGGGCCGAGATGCAGAAGGCCGCCGAATGAGCGCGATAGGAATGCTTCCGCGTGACGGCGGCGCTCCGGATGGAGCGCAGGTCCCCTCTCCCGTGCGGGAGAGGGACAGGGTGAGGGATGCGCCGTATCCGGAAAGACCTGATCCCTCACCCCAACCCTCTCCCGAACGGGAGAGGGGGCCCGGCGCGTCGGAGGCTGGCGAAGCCGGCTACAACTTCGCCTATCTCGACGAGGGCACGAAGCGGATGATCCGCCGCGCCATCCTGAAGGCGATCGCGGTGCCGGGCTATCAGGTGCCCTTTGCCTCCCGGGAGATGCCGATGCCCTACGGCTGGGGCACCGGCGGCGTGCAGGTCACAGCCGCCATCCTGGGCCGGGCCGACGTGCTCAAGGTGATCGACCAGGGTGCCGACGACACCACCAACGCGGTCTCGATCCGGCGCTTCTTCGCCCGCACCTCCGGGGTCGCCACCACCACCCGCACCACCGAGGCGACGATCATCCAGACCCGCCACCGCATCCCGGAGACGCCCCTGCGGGAGGGCCAGATCCTCGTCTATCAGGTGCCGATCCCCGAGCCCCTGCGCTTCCTCGAACCGCGCGAGACCGAGACGCGCCAGCTCCACGCGCTCGCCGAGTACGGGGCCATGCACGTCAAGCTCTACGAGGACATCAGCCGCCACGGGCACATCGCTACCACCTACGCCTACCCGGTGGAGGTCGCCGGCCGCTACGTGATGGACCCGTCGCCGACGCCGAAATTCGACAACCCCAAGATGGACCAGAGTCCGGCCCTCCAACTGTTCGGGGCCGGGCGCGAGCGGCGCATCTACGCGGTGCCGCCCTACACGTCGGTGCGCAGCCTTGATTTCGAGGATCATCCGTTCCGGGTGCAGGAGTTCACCGAGCCCTGCGCGCTGTGTGGCGCGAGCGGCCACTATCTCGACGAGGTGGTCACCGACGATTCCGGCGGCCGGATGTATGTCTGCTCGGACACCGACATCTGCGAGACCCGCGTGGCGGAGGCCGCCCGATGAGCACGCCGCTCCTCTCCGCCCACGGCCTGACCAAGGCCTACGGCAACCGGCTCGCCTGCGCCGGGGTCGATCTCGACGTCACCGAGGGCGAGGTGCTCGCCATCGTCGGCGAATCGGGCTCCGGCAAGTCGACGCTCCTGTCCCTGCTGGCGGGCGAGCTGGCGCCGGATTCCGGCAGCGTTCGCTATCGGATGCGCGACGGCCGGAGCCGCGACCTCGCCGCTCTCGGCCCCGCCGAGCTGCGCCGGCTGATGCGCACCGATTGGGGCTTCGTCCGGCAGGACGCCCGCCAGGGCCTGCGCATGGCGGTTTCGGCCGGCGGCAATGTCGGCGAGCGGCTGATGGGTATGGGCGAGCGCCATTACGGCCGCATCCGCGGACAGGCGCTCGACTGGCTCGGCCGGGTCGAGATCGACGCCGGCCGGGTCGACGACCCGCCGAGCCAGTTCTCTGGCGGCATGCGCCAGCGCCTGCAGATCGCCCGCAACCTCGTCACCGGGCCCCGGCTGGTGCTGATGGACGAGCCGACCTCGGGCCTCGACGTCTCGGTCCAGGCCCGGCTCCTCGACCTGATCCGGCGGCTCTCGGCGGAACTCGGGCTGGCGGTGATCATCGTCACCCACGATCTCGCGGTGGCGCGCCTGCTCTCGCACCGGATCGCCGTGATGCGGGCCGGCCGGGTGATCGAGACCGGCCTGACCGACCGGGTGCTCGACGATCCCGAGCACGCCTACACCCAGCTCCTCGTCTCCTCGGTGCTCGCCGCATGACCGCGCTTCTGACCTTCCAGGATGTCGCCAAGAGCTTCACCCTGCACCTGCGCGGCGGCGTCGTGCTCCCGGTGGTGGGCGGCGTGAGCCTCACGGTGGCGCCGGGCGAGTGCGTGGTGCTCGGCGGGCCCTCCGGGGCGGGCAAGTCCTCGCTCCTGAAGATGGCCTACGGCAACTATCGCTGCGATGCCGGCGCCATCCTGGTCCGCGACGGCCAGACCGTGATCGACGTCGCCCGGGCCGATCCGCGGGTCATGCTGTCCCTGCGGGCGCGGGTCATCGCCTACGTATCGCAGTTCCTGCGGGTGATCCCCCGGGTCTCGGCCCTCGACGTCGTCGAGGCCGCGGGCCGCGAGGGCGGATTGTCCGAGGATGAGGCCCGCGCACGGGCAAAAAACCTGCTCGCCCGGCTCAACCTGCCCGACCGGCTCTGGAGCCTACCGCCGGCCACCTTCTCCGGCGGCGAGCAGCAGCGGGTGAACATCGCCCGCGGTCTGATCGCCGACCGGCCGCTGCTGCTGCTCGACGAGCCCACGGCGTCGCTCGATGCCAGCAACCGCGCCGTGGTCGCCGAACTCGTCCACGAGAAGCTGGCCGCCGGAGCCGGCGTGCTCGGCATCTTCCACGACAGCGAGATGCGCGACGCTGTGGCGACCCGAATCGTCGACGTGACGCGCTTCGCGCAAGCCCGTGCAGCCTGAGGAGTTCCGATGAGCGACCTGATCCTCGAGAACGCGATCCTGGTCCTGCCGGACCGGGTCGAGCATGGCTGGCTCGCCGTGAGCGATGGCGTCATCGCGGAGATCGGCACCGGGCGCGCACCCGAGCGCGGCCTCGATCTCGGCGGCGATCACCTGATCCCCGGGCTGATCGAGTTGCACACCGACCATCTCGAGAGCCATTTCGCGCCGCGCCCGAAGGTCCGCTGGCATCCGCTCGGCGCGGTGCTGGCCTACGACGCGCAGATCACCGCCTCGGGCATCACCACGGTGTTCGATTCCCTGCGCGCCGGCAGCGACCCCGACGGCAGCGGCCTCGGTTCCGAGCTGAAGCAGCTCGCCGCGGCGATCGACACCGCGCGCACCGGCAACCTGTTCCGGGCCGAGCATTTCACGCATCTACGCTGCGAACTGCCCTCGGCGGACGTGCTCGACACGGTGGCGGATTTCAAGGCGCGCTACCCGATCGGCCTGATCTCGCTGATGGATCACACGCCGGGCCAGCGCCAGTTCCGCGACATGGAGAAGTACTACACCTACGCCACGCGGGGTGGCCGCACCCTGGAGGAGATCCGGCTCAACACCGAGCGCAAGATCCGGGAGGGCAAGGCCCTCAACGGCCGCAACCGTCCGGCCCTGGTTCAGTTCGCGCAGGAGATGGGCATCCCCCTGGCGAGCCACGACGACACCACCCTGGCCGATGTCGAGCTTGCGGCCGGCGAGGGCGTGGCGCTGGCCGAGTTCCCAACCACCCTGGAGGCGGCCGAGGCCGCGCATGGGCGCGGGATCACCGTGATGATGGGCGCGCCGAACCTGATCCGCGGCGGCTCGCATTCCGGCAACGTCGCCGCCCTGGCGCTCGCCGAGGCCGGCCATCTCGACATCCTGTCATCCGATTACGTGCCGGCGAGCCTGCTGATGGCAGCCTTCCTGCTGCCCGAGCAGGCCTCCGGGATTTCGCTGCCGGAGGCGCTGGCCACCGTCACGGCCAATCCCGCCCGCGCCACCGGCCTGACCGACCGCGGCGCCCTCGCGCCGGGCCTGCGGGCCGACCTGGTGCGGGTCCAGCGCGCCGAAGGGGTGCCGGTGGTCCGCGAGGTCTGGCGCTCCGGCCTGCGGGTCGCCTGATGGCGGGCTGCCTGGTCCTGGTGGTCGGCCCCAGCGGCGCCGGCAAGGATACGCTGATCCGGCTGGCGCGGGCGGAACTCGCGGGCGACCCGCGCTACGTCTTCCCCCGCCGCCTCGTGACCCGGCCTCCCTCCGGCGACGAGGACAACGACGAGATCGACGAGGCCGCCTTCGCGCGCGGCTGCGCGGCCGGCGCCTTCCCCCTGAGCTGGCGTGCGCACGGCCTCGGCTACGCCATTCCGGCGCAGGCCGCCGATCGCGTTGCCACCGGACATGTCGTGGTCTGCAACGTCTCCCGCCGGATCGTCGAGGAGGCCCGGGGCGGCGGCCTGCCCGTCAGCGTCGTCGAGGTCACGGCGCCCCCCGAGATCCTGGCCAGCCGGATCGCGGCCCGGGGACGGCCGGAGGACGGTGACCTCGCCGCGCGCTTGGCCCGCGAGGCCCGGGTCCGTGCCGACCTCACCATCCTCAACACCGGCACGCCGGACGAGGCGGCGGCCCGGCTGATCGCGCATCTGCGCGCCTGTTAGGGAACCGGCCCGAGGGCGTATCGGCACAACGAAAAGGGCGCGCGCCGGTCCCGGCACGCGCCCTTGAAGGATGGCCCGGGAGGATCGCTCCCGAGCTTGTATCGGTGGTGAAGTCCTAGAAGCCGCCGAACTTGTAGTTGAAGCCGGCGCGGACGATGCTGCCCTCGGTCCGGAAGCGCGACACGTACGAGCCGTTGCCGACACCCGGGATCGCCGCGACGAGCACGCTCTGGCTGCCGAGGTCGTAGTGCAGGTACTCGGCCTTGATGGTCACGGCGTCGTACTTGATGCCGAGATACTTGCCGACCGCGAAGGTGTTCAGGAAGCTGTCGGTCGGGATCGCGAACTCGATGCCGCCGCCGTAGGCGAAGCCGGTCTTGAAGTCGTCGTAGCGGCCGGCGAACTGGAGGGCGCCATCCGGCCGGTAGAAGTTCGCATCGTGGAACACGTTGCCGTAGGCGAGACCGCCCATGCCGTACACCAGAACCCGGTCGAACGCGTAGCCGACGCGGCCCGTGAGGGTGCCGAGCCAGTCGAGGCTCTGACGGAACTGGGTGATGTTCGGCGGGCCGCCGGCGACGTTGCCGGTACCGAGGACGACCCGGTTCTTGGTGATATCGGTCCAGTCGATGCTGTTGGCGATACCGACCACGATGCCGGAGCCGGGCGTGAACTGGTAGTTGTAGCCGGCGGTGCCGCCGATGTTGGCGAAGCCGTCCTGCGAGGTCGAGGTCAGGGCCGGGCGGCGGCCGAGCGCCACGTTGGTGGCGTTGCCCGGCAGGACGCCGGCCGTTGTGATGCGCTCGCGATCGGTGAAGGTGTAGGCCGACTCGAGACCCGCGTAGAAGCCCGTCCAGGTGAACACCGGCACCGGGGTGAAGACCGGCGGCGGCGCGGCGCGGCGCGGCAGGTCGGCGGCGACGGCGGCCGTCGAGACCAGGGCCGTGGCGGCGCTGGCGAGGAGCAACTTCTTCATCATGTCTGCGGGACCCGGGTGACCAGTGGTTGTCCCCACTTAAGCTCGGCCGCGTCAGGTCCGCTATGCCCTCCAAGCCACACTGTGTCTCGAAAGCGTCCACCGGAAACGACGAGCATCAATATCTGCGCCGTCCAATGTCTCGGGTCGGCGCTTGACAGACGGCGCCGCGCGCGGGTGCCCATGCGCGCCAGACCTTGATCGCGAGCGGCCGACCCTCTAAGCGGACCGCGTTTTTCGCCCCTCTCCGAAGTTCGGGGCGGCCGACCAGGATCCGGGGAACAGCGTGGTCCCCGCCGCAGGAATGGGAATCATGGGCAAGGAAAAGTTCTCCCGCACCAAGCCGCACTGCAACATCGGCACGATCGGTCACGTCGACCACGGCAAGACGTCTTTGACGGCGGCGATCACGAAGGTTTTGGCGGAGACGGGCGGGGCGACGTTCACGGCCTACGACCAGATCGACAAGGCCCCGGAGGAGAAGGCGCGCGGGATCACGATCTCGACGGCGCACGTGGAGTACGAGACCACGAAC
>NZ_JAKSYL010000282.1 GCF_022829515.1 Methylobacterium sp. J-048 | reverse complement strand
CGCCGCCGTTCTGACCATTGCGGCAGCGCGGCAGCCGGAGGTTCAGACGCGTCTGGGGCTGAAGCCGGCTCCGGTTGTGGCGGCCCTGGCGGCGGTGGCCAAGCCGCGCGAGCCGGATTGCGTCAAGCCGCCCGAGGCACCCCGACCAACCAGCAGCAGCCCGGGATCGAGCAGGTGATGGGGGCGCTGCAGAACATCCGCCAGGCAAGCCAGCAGACGGCGGCCGGCACCCGCGAGGTCGAGGCGGCCTCGGCCAACCTCACCGAGCTCGCCCAGGCGCTGATGGCCCTGGCCGAACGCTACCGGCACTGAGGGCGGGCGCCGCCTTGCCCGCCGATATCCGCCAACTCCTGCTCGCGGCCTTCGAGGTCGAGCACCGCGAGCACGTCACGGCGATCCGGGCCGCGCTCGGCAGCGCGACCCCGGACTGGAACGACGTGTTCCGCCGCGCCCACAGCCTGAAGGGCGCCGCTCGCGCCGTCGACCTGCCGCCCGTGGAGGCGGTCGCCCACCGCCTGGAGACGCTGTTCGAGCAGGTCCGCACCGGCGCGCGGCCCCTGGACCGGGCGTCGGCCAACGCCGTCCACCTCGCCCTCGACCGGATCGAGAGCTACGTCGCCGGCCTGCAGGACGGCGCCGGGCCGGACATGCCGGCCGACGCCCTGTCGGCCCTGGGCCAGTGCCTCGGCCTCCCCGGCGAAACCCCTGAGGCCGCTCCGACGGTTGCCGCTTCGTCGGAACCGAAGCCCGCCTCGGCACCCGCGCCTGCCGCTCCCTCGCTCGCCCCCAAGGCCGAGCCCCCTGCCGCCCCGGCCTCACCTCCCGAGCCCGCCGAATCCGGCGCCGCGATCCTGCGCGTGCCCGGGGAGGCCGTGGAGGCCCTGGCCCGGGCGAGCCATGACCTGACCAGCACCCTGGCGGCTCAGGCTCCGGCAGCCGAGGGCCTGGCGCGCCTCGCCCGGCTCGCCCGGGACCTGCGCGCCGGGGCCGAGGCTTTGGCCGCCAGATCCGATGCGGACGGGCCGGAATTGCGGTCGCTGGCGGCGCGGCTCGGCGGCTTCGCCCGGGAGGCCGCCGAGCTGTCCCGGCGCCAGGCCGCCGCAACCAGCGCGGTCGAGGGCGCGGCGTTCCGTGTCCGCGCCGAGGCCGAGCGCCTCGCCCTGGTGCCGGCCGAGACCGTGTTCGGCCCCCTCGCCCGCTCGATCCGCGAGACCGCCCGGGAGCAGGGCCGCGACGTCGATCTCGACCTGCGAGGCCTCGACCTGCCGGTGGAGCGCGGCCTGCTCCAGGCCCTGAAGGACCCGCTGCTGCACGCACTGCGCAACGCCCTGAGCCACGGCTGGCAGAGCCCGGAGATCCGCTGCGCCGCCGGCAAGCCCGAGGCCCTGGCGCTCGGGCTGGAGGTGGCGGTGCGCGGCGCGCGCCTCCAGGTCACCGTGCACGATGACGGGCCGGGGCCGGACCTGCTCCGGATCGAGGCCACCGCCCGGGCGCGGGGGCTCTTGTCCCCCGGAGAGGCCGCCGATCCCGAGACCCTGCTGCGGCTCGTGTTCGAGCCCGGCTTCTCCACCTCGGAGTCGGTCGATACCCTGTCGGGGCGCGGCTACGGCCTGTCGGTGGCCGCCGACGCGGCCCGCCAGCTGCTCGGCAGCGTCCGCCTGGAACCCCGCGAGCCCGCCGGCACGGCCCTCGTCTTCAGCCTGCCGCTCTCGGCGGCCCGGCGCAGCCTGCTGCTGGTCGAGGCGGCCGGCCGCACCTATGCCCTGCCGGGCGGCGCGGTGGAGCGCCTGTTGCGCCTCGACCGGGCCGGATTGCCGCTGGCCATGGGCCGCACGATGCTGCGGGTCGGCGATGGCGCGGCCGCGGCCAGCCTCCCGGTCACCGATCTCGCCGAGATCCTGGGACAGGCAGCCAATGCCGCCGATCAGGACCCGGCGATCCTGACCGCGGTGCTGCTGCGGGCCGGCGGCGGCCGGCTGGCGCTCGGGGTCGACCGCCTGCACGATGTCCGCGCGCTGCTGGTCCTGCCCGCTCCGGCCTTCGGGGCCGATCCCGGCCTGATCGCCGGCACCGCCGTGCTGCCCGGCGACGTGCCGGTGCTGGTCCTCGACCCCGAGGGCCTCGCCGCCCGGGCCGCGGCGTCATCGGCCGGGCTTCCCGCCGGAACGATGGCGCAGGCTCCACGTTCGACGACCGCGCCCCGCGCCGCCGCGCGGGCGACGATTCTCGTCGTCGATGATTCGATCACCACCCGGACCTTGGAGAAGGGCATCTTGGAAGCCGCCGGCTACCGCGTGGTCGTCTGCGTCGACGGTCAGGACGCCCTCGACCGGCTGCGCGCCGAGATCGAGCCCGTGAACCTCGTGCTTGCCGACGTCGAGATGCCGCGCCTCGACGGTTTCGGCCTGCTGAAGGCTTTGCGCGCCGACCCCCGGTTCGCCCGGCTGCCGACGATCCTGATGACCTCGCGCGGGGATGCCGCCGACGTGTCGCGGGGGCTCGACCTCGGGGCCGACGCCTACCTGACCAAGCAGAAATTCGACCAGCGCCAGCTGCTCGACACGATCGGACAGCTGCTATGACGCCCGTCCGGGTCATGCTGGTCGAGGACAGCCTCGTGGTGCGCGAATTGCTGCGCTACATCGTCTCGCGCGATCCCCGGCTGGAGCTGGTGGCCGCCGTGGCCTCCGGCGAGGAGGCGCTGGCCGGCCTCCAGGCAGCGCGGCCCGACGTGATCTCGATGGATATCCGCCTGCCCGGCATCGACGGCCTGGAGACCACGCGGCGGATCATGGCCGAGCACCCGACCCCGATCGTCGTGGTCGCCGACTCAGTCGAGGATTCCTCGCTCCGGATCTCCATGAATGCGCTCCGCGCCGGCGCGCTCTCGGTGGTCGAGAAGCCCGTGGCCACGACCCATGCCGGCTACGAGGCGGTGGCCGACCAGATCTGCACCCAGCTGCGGATCATGGCCCAGGTCCCGGTGATCCGGCGGCGGCCGATCGGCACCGAATGGGCCGGACGGACCAGCCTGGCCGACTTCGCCGCGCCGGCCGACCCGGCCGGGCAGGCGCCGAGCCTGCTGGCGATCGGCGCCTCGACGGGCGGCCCGCCGGCGCTGGCCCGGGTGATCGGCGCCCTGCCCAAAACCTTTCCGCTGCCGGTGCTGGTGGTGCAGCACATGGGCGCGGCCTTCATGGAGGGCTTCGCCAGCTGGCTCGACAGCGTCGTCGCCCTGCCGGTCTCGCTGGCGCGGGACGGGGAGCGCGCGGAACCCGGCCGCGTCTACGTGGCGCCCGGCGACCGCCACCTGGAGATCGGCACCGGCCGGGTGATGCGGGTGGTCGAGACCGAGCCCGTTTCCGGCCAGCGCCCGGCCGCCACGGTGCTGTTCCGCTCGCTGGCGCGCCAGGTCGGCGCCTCGGGGATCGGCGTGCTGCTCACCGGCATGGGCGAGGACGGGGCGGTCGGGCTCGCCGACATGCACCGGGCCGGGGCCCAGACCGTGGCCGAGCACGAGAGCACCGCGGTGGTCTACGGCATGCCGGCCGCGGCGGTGCGGCTCGGCGCTGCCCGGGCGATCCTGCCCCTCGACCGGATCGGCGACCACGTCCTGCGTCTGGCCGATCCCGGAGCGCGGCCGTGAGCCGGAGCGAGGCCGGCGCCCAGGACGGGCCCGCCCGGATCCTGCTGGTGGAGGATTCGGAGACGCAGGCCCTGGAGCTGCGCCTCCTGCTGGAGGCAAACGGCTTCGCGGTGGAGCGCTGCCCCTCGGCCGAGACCGCCCTCGACCATCTCAACCGCACCCAGCCCGACCTGGTGGTCGCCGATTACCATCTGCCCGGCATGGACGGCGACGAGCTGATCCGGCAGATGCGCCTGTCCCTGCGCACCCGCGCCCTGCCGGTGCTGATGCTCACCGGCGGCGGCGGCGGCGAGCGGAAGGGCCTGGAGAGCGGCGCCGACGCCTACCTGCCGAAATCCGCCGACCGCGACCTGATGATCCTGCGCATCCGCGCCCTGCTGCGCGAGCGCCGGCCCTCCGCCGAGGGCGAGGGGCCGGGCGCCGCCGCGTTCCGGCGCGGGCGGATCCTGGTGATCGACGGCAGCCTGACCTACCGGACCTTCCTGGCCGGCCTGCTCGGGCAGGAGGGCCACCACGTCGCCACCGCCGACGGTCCGGAGGCGGCGCTCGCGGCCCTCGACGGGGTCGGCGAGGACGCGTTCGACTGCGTGACCGTGGACCTGCTCGGCCACGCCTATGACGGCCTGACCCTGTGCCGGGCGATCAGCCAGCGCCGCTCCGGCCAGGCCGCCGGCGCCGGGTTCCACCTCGTCGGCATCGCCGGCAGCGACCCGGCCAAGGACTTTCTGGTCGAGGCCTTCGCGGCCGGCGCCGACGACGTGGTCTCGAAGACCGATGCCGAGGTGCTGGCCCTGCGGGTGCGCGGCTTCGTGCGCCGCCGCCTGCTGGAGGAGGACGACCGCCGCATCGCCGGCCAGTTCGGCGAGCGCGAGCGGGCGGTGGAGCGCGCCCGCGCCGAGGCCGAGGCCTCCGAGGCCCGCGCCCGCCTCGCCGACGCCCTGGAGCGTGCCAACCGCGACCTCGCCGACGCCAACCGCAAGATCACCGACGCGCAGGCCAAGCTGGTCCAGGCCGCCAAGATGGCTTCGCTGGGCGAGTTGGTCGCCGGCATCGCCCACGAGATCAACAATCCGCTCGCTTTCATCCTGGCCCACCAGGGTACGGTCGAGCGCCTGCTCAACGAATTGCCCGACGCGGCCCCGGAGGCGGCGTCCCGCGCTCTCGACAAGGCCCGCCAGCGGGTCGGCTCGATGCGGATGGGGCTGACCCGGATCCAGGACCTCGTGCTCAACCTGCGCAAGTTCTCCCGCCTCGACGAGGGCGAGCGGGCGCTGGTCAACGTGCCCGAGGCGATCGAGACCGTGCTGGCGCTGATCCAGCACAAGCTCGGCGACCGGATCACCGTGGAGCGCAGCTTCGCCGGCCGGCCCGAGATCCACTGCACCCCGGCGCTGCTCAATCAGGTGGTGATGAACATCCTCGGCAACGCCGCCGACGCCATGCCGGAGGGCGGCATCATCCGGATCGATACCGTCTCGAGCCCGGAGGTCGACGAGATTCGCATCAGCGATACTGGTCCTGGCATCCCGGAAGACCTGCGCGAGAAGATCTTCGAGCCATTCTTCACGACAAAGCCCGTGGGTGCAGGCACCGGCTTGGGTCTTGCGATTGCCTACAGCGTCGTTCAGGCGCATAGCGGCTCGCTCACCGTGGAAACGGCGTTGGACGGGGGAGCCTGCTTCGTGATCGGGATTCCGCGGCAGGCGGCCAGCGCATGAGTGACGGCACGGCAGGTCGAACGTTCTCCGCCGCGATGGACACCGGTTCGGTGACGGATACGCATTCACAGCACGGATTCGACGGCCCCCGCGGGACGATCCTGGCCGTCGACGACGAGCCGGACATCCTGATCGCCCTGGAGGACCTGTTCGAGGACTCCTACCGGGTGCTGACCACCTCGAACCCGAACGAGGCCCTCGAGATCCTGCACGCCGAGCCCGACATCGCGGTGGTGCTCTCCGACCAGCGCATGCCCGGCCTCACCGGCGACGCCCTGCTGGCCGAGGCCCGGGCCTTCCACGACGCGCAGGCGATCCTGCTCACCGGCTACGCCGACATCACCGCGGTGATCGCCGCCCTCAACCGCGGCGGCATCGTCGGCTACGTCACCAAGCCCTGGGACGCGAGCCTTTTACGCTCCACGGTCCGGCAGGCCTTCGAGCGCCACCGGCTCGGGCGCGACCTCGCCACCGAGCGGGCGCTGCTGCGCGGGCTGCTCGACCACGCCCAGGACGCGATCAGCTTCAAGGACGCGGACGGCCGGTTCGTCCGCCTCAACGCTCGCAAGGCCACCCTGCTCGGCCGGGACGTCTCCGGCTGCCTCGGGCAGCGGGAGGGCGACCTGCTCGGCGCGAAAGGTGGCGCCGTCGCCGAGGCCGATGCCGCCGCGATCCGCTCCGGGGCCGTCGCCGAGAGCTTGACCAGCGAGGGCCCGACCGGGGCCGAGCTGTGGAGCCACGTCACCCGGGTGCCGATTCGCGACGCCGGCGGCACGGTCAGCCACCTCGCGGTGATCGAGCGGGACGTCACCGAGCAGCGGACCCTGGAGGCGCGACTGCGCCAATCCGACAAGATGCAGGCGCTGGGCACCCTGGCCGGCGGCATCGCGCACGATTTCAACAACCTGCTGACCGCGATCCTCGGCAGCCTGGAACTCGCCGCCCCCAAGGTCGCCGAGCTGCCGCGGGTGCAGCGCCTGATCGAGAACGCCCGCGGCGCGGCCGAGCGCGGCGCCTCCCTGACCAAGCGCCTCTTGAGCTTCAGCCGCGCCCACGACCTCCAGGCGCGCGCCACCGACGTCAACGCCCTGATCGCCGGGATGAGCGACCTGTTCGGCCGCAGCCTCGGCGGGCTGGTCACCGTCCGGACCGAGCTGGGCGACGACCTGGCCGCCGTCCAGGTCGATCCGGACCAGCTCGAACTGGCCGTGCTCAACCTGTGCATCAACGCCAGGGACGCGATGCCGGACGGCGGCACCATCACGGTGGCGACGCGGCGCCTCGACATCGCGGGCGATCCCGAGATCGCCGACGGCTCCTATCTCGGCGTCAGCGTCACCGACGAGGGCACCGGCATCCCGGACGAGATCCTGCGCCGGGTCTGCGAGCCGTTCTTCACCACCAAGGCGGTGGGCCAGGGCACGGGGCTGGGCCTCGCGATGGTGTTCGGCCTCGCCCAGCAATCCAAGGGGCGGCTCGCCATCGAGAGCGAGGTCGGCCGCGGCACGCGGGTCGAACTCGCCCTTCCCTTCGCGGCCGAGGTGCCCGAGGAGACGGCCCGCGCCGCTGGCGAAATCCCGACGGCGGCGCGTTCGGCGCGGATCCTGGTGGTCGACGACGACCCGCAGGTCCGGCACGTCACGGCCTCGTTCCTCGCGGGCTTCGGCCACGACGCCACCGAAGCCGGCGACGGCGAGGCCGCCCTGCAATCCTTCGCGCCCGGCCGCTTCGACCTGATCGTCGCCGATCTCGCCATGCCCGGCATGAGCGGCATCGAGCTCGCCGCCGAGATCCGCGACCGCGATCCCAGCCTGCCGGTGCTGATCCTCACCGGCCATGCCGAGGCGATGCAGATCCCCGACGACCTGCCGGTGTTGACCAAGCCGTTCCGCTCGGCCGACCTGGCGAGCCGGGTCTCGGATCTTCTGGACGGCGCGGGACGTTAGGGGCTTCCCGCCGGACACGCCCGCTTCCCGCCCCCTCTGCGGGCTACCGGATTCACGCATCGGTATCGGCACCACGGGCGCAGGATGGAGCGCGGGTCCCCTCTCCCGCACGGGAGAGGGCGTCGGTTGCAGCCTGTGCGGACCGTTGCAGGAACCACATTCCCGAACTCACTGGGAACCACCCCGTTGCCGGCTCATTGGCCTCTCACGGAGCCTCGGTGCTCCGGGTTACGAACGCGGAGGTGAACCATGAGCAATCACGGTATCTTCCCAGGCAGGCGGCGCGAGGCCGACCCGGATCAGGACGATCCGCCCAACAAGAACCGGCAGGGATAGGGGTTTTGGGACTTGCGGCGCGGTCGAGTTCCCGGTCAGTCCGACACTGACCGCCAGGGCGAACTCCCGCGACGATCCGAAACGTGGACCCTGCTTCAGACCCGTCGGCGCAAGCCGGCGGGTTCTTTTTTTGGCCGTGCTCTAGAACGAAGAAGCCGCCCCGGATGATCCGGGGCGGCTTCTTTCAAACCCGATCGGTCGAGCCGTGGCTCAGGCCGCCTCGGCGATCTCGATCTGGCCGGAATCCTTGCCGCGGGCGTCGACGTCGCGATCCACGAACTCGATCACGGCCAGCGGGGCGTTGTCGCCCTTGCGGAAGCCGGCCTTCATGATGCGGAGGTAGCCGCCCGGACGACCGGCGTAGCGCGGGCCGATCACGGCGAAGAGCTTCTTGACCATGTCGCCGTCGCGCAGCTGCGCCATGGCGAGGCGGCGGGTGTGGACGCTGTCGATCCGGCCGAGGGTGACGAGCTTCTCGACCACGGGACGCAGGTCCTTGGCCTTCGGCAGGGTGGTGATGATCTGCTCGTGCTTCAGCAGGGCGACCGACATGTTGGCGAACATCGCCTTGCGGTGCTCGGCGGTGCGGTTGAAGCGGCGGCCGCGATACCCGTGACGCATGGTTCTGGCTTCCTTCTTTTCTCGGCCGCCGTGCCACGGTACGGCCGGGCGCCCCAACAGCGGGGCCATTCATTCCGCATGACCCCGCGGCGGGATTTTTTGGGACTTCGCGTCGTGTCCGCGAAGTCCCGGATCCGGATCGACCAAACCGGCGGCGCCGATCAGCGCCGCAAAGTTCGGCCCGAGGCGGCTTCGCCTCAGTAATGCTCTTCGAAGCGCTTGGCGAGATCTTCGATGTTCTCCGGCGGCCAGCCGGGGATGTCCATGCCGAGGTGCAGGCCCATGCCGGCCAGCACTTCTTTGATCTCGTTGAGCGACTTGCGGCCGAAGTTCGGGGTCCGCAGCATCTCGCCCTCGGACTTCTGGATCAGGTCGCCGATGTAGACGATGTTGTCGTTCTTCAGGCAGTTCGCCGAACGGACCGACAGCTCCAACTCGTCCACCTTCTTGAGCAGCGCCGGGTTGAAGGGCAGCTGCGGCGCGAGCGGGGCGGCCTCTTCCTTGCGCGGATCCTCGAAGTTCACGAAGACCTGCAGCTGGTCCTGGATGATGCGCGCGGCGTAGGCCAGCGCATCCTCCGGGCCCACGGCGCCGTTGGTCTCGATCGTCATCGTCAGCTTGTCCTTGTCGAGATCCTGGCCCTCACGAGTGGTCTCGACGCGGTAGCTGACCTTGGTCACGGGGGAGAACAGCGAATCCACCGGGATCAGGCCGATCGGCGCGTCCTCGGGGCGGTTGCGCTCGGCCGGGACGTAGCCCTTGCCGGTGGCGACCGTGAACTCCATGCGGATCTCGGCGCCGTCGTCCAGGGTGCAGATCACCAGCTCCGGGTTCAGGATCTGGATGTCGCCGACCGTGCCGATGTCGCCGGCGGTGACGAGGCCGGGGCCGGTCTTGCGCAGGGTCATGCGCTTGGGCGCATCGGTCTGCGACCGGATCGCGATGGTCTTGATGTTGAGCACGATGTCGGTGACGTCCTCGCGGACGCCCGGGATCGAGGAGAACTCGTGCAGCACGCCGTCGATCTGCACCGAGGTCACCGCTGCGCCCTGGAGCGAGGACAGGAGCACGCGCCGCAGGGCGTTGCCCAGGGTGGTGCCGAAGCCGCGCTCAAGCGGCTCGGCCACGACCGTGGCGACCCGCTTCGGGTCGTCGCCGGTCGAGACCTGCAGCTTGTTCGGCTTGATCAGTTCCTGCCAGTTCTTCTGAATGACCACGATCCTACCTCTCGTCCATGCTCGGGATCCGCGACATCCGTTCCCGCGCTTCGGCCGTCCGGCGCCGCCCCCTGGCGCCCCGAACGGTCCCTGAATACGATGTGCTTAACGTTCGCCGCCGACCCACAGGGCCGGCACGAAGCGGTAGCCCGCCCCGTCCCGGTCGACGTAGCCGAGAGCCGGGAACTCCAGATGCGCGCCGGCGATGAAGGTCCGCTCGCGCGCCACCTCGTCCATGATGGCCTTGCGCGTCGCCCGCGCCTGGTCGCCATCGACGTCGAATCCGACACCCGCCTCCGGGTTCTTGAACTGGATCGCGGGCAGGTGCACCACATCCGTCCACATCAGCAGCGACTGTCCACCGGAGACGATGCGGAAACCGCAATGCCCCGGGGTATGGCCCGGCAGGTGGACCGCGGTGATCCCAGGCAGCACCTCGCCGCCGCGATGCTCGCGCATCCGCTTGGCGTAGGGCGCGACCGCCTTGCGGGCGCCCTCGAAATACGGCTTGGCCGCGTCCGGCGCCCGCGAGAGCGCATCGTCCGGCAGCCAATGGGCCGCCTCGTCGGCATGCACCACGATCTCGGCGTTCGGGAACCGGGCCGCCCCGTTCGTCACCAGACCGCCGACATGGTCGGGGTGCAGGTGCGTGACCAGGACGGTCTCGATCTCCTCCGGCTTTACACCGGTGAGCGCCAGCGCCGCGCTGGCCCGCCCAAGGGTCTCGGCCGGGGCGCCATCGCCGTAGCCCGTATCGATCAGCACCGGCTTGCGGCCGGCGCCGGTGATCAGGAAGGCGTTCAGCGTGATCTTGGGCTGCTCGGTGCGGAAGCCCGCGACCTGCAGCTTGCCGGCCTCGTCCTTCGGGATCCCCGTGACGAGATCGAGGCTGGCCTGAAACCAGCCGTCGTTGAGCGCGGTGACCGTGAGGTCGCCGAGGTTCCAACGCAGCACGCCCGGAAGCGGCTTCGATCCCGTCATGAGCTTCTCCGTCAAACCAGTTGGTTCAGACCCGACGACGCTTGCGCGGGCGGCAACCGTTGTGCGGGATCGAGGTCACGTCGCGGATCGAGGTGACCGTGAAGCCCGCGGCCTGGAGGGCGCGCAGGGCCGACTCACGACCCGAACCCGGGCCGGAGACCTCGACCTCGAGGGTGCGCATGCCGTGCTCGGAGGCCTTGCGGGCGGCGTCCTCGGCAGCCACCTGGGCGGCATACGGGGTCGACTTGCGCGAGCCCTTGAAGCCCATCGCGCCGGCCGACGACCACGAGATCGTGTTGCCCTGCGCGTCCGTGATGGTGATCATCGTGTTGTTGAACGAGGCGTTCACGTGGGCGACGCCCGACACGATGTTCTTGCGTTCGCGCCGGCGGACGCGTTGCGGTTCCTTGGCCATTCGGGTCTCACTCTTCCTTCAAGCGCGCCCGTAATTCCAGGCGCTCGGGATTGTTTTTGGGACTTGGCCGGCGCGCCCGTGTCGGGCGGTCGAGCCTGCGCTGGGACCCTTGCGGGACACCCGGCGCGACGGACAGAAGGCCGAGCGAAGCACGGCCTTCAAACTGCAAAAATTACTTCTTCTTGCCGGCGATCGGCTTCGCCTTGCCCTTGCGGGTGCGGGCGTTGGTGTGGGTGCGCTGGCCCCGGACCGGCAGCTGCTTGCGGTGACGCAGGCCGCGATAGGCGCCGAGATCCATCAGGCGCTTGATGTTCATCGAGACTTCGCGGCGCAGGTCGCCCTCGACCACGTAATCGCGGTCGATCGTCTCGCGGATCTGGAGCACCTCGGCGTCGGTGAGCTGGTTCACCCGGCGCTCGGCGGGGATGTTCACCTTCGTGGTGATCTCCTCGGCCTTCTTGGCGCCGATGCCGTGGATGTACTGGAGCGCGATGACGACGCGCTTGTTGGTCGGGATGTTGACGCCTGCGATACGGGCCATGATCACGCTCCATATGAGGCCCGGAAACCGGGCGGTGCTCGCGCGCGTCCGGTGGAGGCCGGCCCCTGCGCGCGCCAAACGACAACGTGGCCCGGGGGCGGCCCTGGACAGGGCACCTCGGACCAGCGATCGATTGGACGAAGGACGGCCTGCTAGCGTGCGCAGGACCATATGTCAACGACCCGTGAACGATCGGCCGCGCCGCCATGCGTCGCGCGCGGACCCAACGGCGATCCACTAAGGAGCACAGATGTCGGTTCTGACCAGCGACGGCGCCACCCTGCGGGCCTTCGCCGATTCGGTCCTCCGGGCGGCCGAGGAGAACGCCGAGGAGGTCGTGCCGGTGATCCTGGCGGTGACCGGCGGCGTGCTCACCGAGGCCGAGCCCGGCTCGATCGCGCTCCAGGACGAGGATGACGGCCCCGGCCTGCTCTGGGCCACCTTCGCCGGCCGCCGGATGGTGTTCCGCTACAACATCCTGACCGCGATGGTCGAGCTGCGCGACGGCCGCACCGACGGCAACCCCACCCGCCTGTTCGGCCGCCGGGCCCTGCCGATGGACATCGTCAACTTCTTCGGGGCGCTCCGGGCTGAGCGGCGGGGGTGATCCTTTGTCGGGATCGATAAGTCGCGCGTCCGGGAGCAGAGCGATCGTTCGGACAAGGAACGGTCCAGAAAGTCCGCCGCCGATCGGGTCTGTTCTTCGCTCCGCGCTGCGACAACGGTCGGATGAACCGCCTTGTCATTCCGGGGCCGCGCAGCGGAGCCCGGAATCCAGACGCTCGGGTGGCGCTCACCCTGCACCGCCGACGGGACTGGATTGCTGCCTCCGGCGGCCCCTCCGGATCGGTGCTTGCCTGCGGCGCACCGGACTCGCAGGACGGATGAACAGGCGCTCGAAGGAATCGTGGACCTTGTCGGGAGCGGGCATCCCGGATGCCGGTGCCCGGAAGCACGATTCCAACCATCGGTTTAGCGCTCAGCAACCCGAAGGTGCGTTCCAGCGACCCCGCGCATCGCCGTCAGTCCGGCCGGCAATTCTTCGCGGGTTCGACAAAACACAGGACTGCCAATGGCGTAAGTCTTCGAAGCCTGGGCTGTTCTTCGAAGGGTGATCGCGCTGTTTTCAACGCTCGCCATCGCCGTCTCAGCCGACGATATGCCATCGCCTGTCGGCCACATATGACATGCGTCGTAGGCTAAGGGGACCAATAAGCCAACTTGAGGTTTGTGCAACCAAAGGTAGGTCGATTGGCTCTCAGTCCCTGATGCCCGCGCGTCTGCACGGTGTGGCGGGGGCCGAGAGACGTGCCGGCAGGTCGCCTGAAACCGCGGCCTGCCGGCGATCGTGTCAGGAGTCGACGCGTTCCGCGTGCGGCTCCAGCAGCCCCATGATCGCGGCGGTGACCGTATCGATCGGCTGCATGCCGTCGACGGTGTGGAGCAGCCCGGTCTTGGCGTAATAGGCCGAGAGCGGCGCCGTCTGGGCCCGGTAGGCCTCCAGGCGCTGCTTGAACACCTCGGGGGTGTCGTCCTTGCGCACCGCCTGGCCGCGGGCCAGCGTCTCGGCCGCACGCTTCTCGATCCGTCCGACCAGTGCGTTCTCGTCGACCTTGAATTCGATGACGGCGGAGAGGTCCATGCCCTTGCTGGCCAGCATGGTGGCGAGCGCCTCGGCTTGGGCGACGGTGCGGGGGAAGCCGTCCAGGATGAAACCGCGCTTCGCGTCCGCCTCCTCGATCCGGTCGGCGACGATGCCCACCACGATCCGGTCGGAGACCAGGCCGCCCGATTCCATCACGGCCTTGGCCTCCAGGCCGACCGGCGTGCCGGCGGCCACCGCGGCCCGCAGCATGTCGCCCGTGGACAGCTGCGGGATGCCGAAGCGCTGTACGATCCGCTCGGATTGCGTGCCCTTCCCCGCGCCGGGGGGGCCGAGCAGAATGATGCGCATGGCGTTGTCCTCGTCCGGCCCGACTCTCTCCGGGCCCAAGCGGCGGGTGGCGAAGCCTCCCCGGCATCGCCCGTCTCGTGTTTTTCTAGCCGGTCCGGTGCCTGGAGGCATCCGGACCTTCTGGTCCGAGGCGGGCGTGTCGGTGGCTTCGTCCCGCCTCTGTAACAGGGTCAGCGGCGGCGTTGCGTGGTCGAGGCGCCACGCAGCTTGGCCTTCTTCACGAGGCCCTCGTATTGGTGCGCCATCAGGTGCCCGTGGATCTGGGCGACCGTGTCCATGGTCACCGAGACCACGATCAGCAGCGAGGTGCCGCCGAAGCCCAGGCTCGCCGAGGCGTAGGAGGACAGGATCTCCGGGCACAGGCAGACCAGGGTCAGGTACAGGGCGCCGATCACCGTGATTCGGGTCAGCACCTTGTCGATGAAGGCCGCGGTGCGCTCGCCCGGACGGATGCCCGGGATGAAGCCGCCATGCTTCTTGAGGTTGTCGGCCGTCTCCTGCGGATTGAACACCACCGCCGTGTAGAAGAACGTGAAGAAGATGATCAGCGCCGCATAGAGCGCCATGAACAGCGGCGTGCCATGGCCCAGATAGGCGGTGATGGTACCGAGCCAGCCGGTGCTGCCGCCGTTCGCAGAGAAGCTTGCCGCAGTGGCCGGCAGGAGCAGCAGGGACGAGGCGAAGATCGGCGGGATCACGCCCGAGGTGTTGAGCTTGAGCGGCAGGAACGAGGTCTGGCCCTCGTACATGCGGTTGCCGACCTGGCGTTTCGGATAGTTGATCAGGAGCCGGCGCTGGGCGCGCTCCATGAACACGATGAAGTAGACCAGCACCACGGCCGCCACGGCGACGCCCAGGATGATCACCGGCGAGAGCGCGCCGGTCCGGCCGAGCTCCAGCGCGCCTGCAATCGCCACCGGCAGGTGGGCGACGATGCCGGCGAAGATGATCAGCGACGAGCCGTTGCCGATGCCGCGCGAGGTGATCTGCTCGCCGACCCACATCAGGAACAGCGTGCCGCCGGTCAGCGTGATCACGGTCGAGGCCAGGAAGAACGGGCCGGGATCGATCGCGGCCGACGAGCTCTGCAGGCCGATCGCGATGCCCCAGGACTGCACCAGCGCCAGCACCACCGTGAGGTAGCGGGTGTACTGGTTGATGACCTTGCGGCCCGATTCGCCCTCCTTCTTCAGCGCCTCCAGGCTCGGGATCACTGAGGTGAGCAACTGAACGATGATCGAGGCCGAGATGTACGGCATGATGTTGAGGGCGAAGATCGCCATGCGCTCGACGGCACCGCCGGAGAACATGTTGAACAGCCCGAGCACGCCGCCGGCCTGCTGCTGGAAGTTGCGGGCGAACTGCTCGGGGTCGATGCCGGGGATCGGGATGTAGGTGCCCAGCCGGAACACCACGAGGGCGCCCAGGGTGAACCAGATGCGCTTCTTCAGCTCATCGGCCTTGGCGATCGCCCCGAAGTTGAGGTTGGCGGCAAGCTGCTCGGCTGCTGAGGCCATAAGCGTCGCGTCCTGGGATTGTCGCCGGGCCAAGGGTGCCCGGATGAAATGAAAACGGCGGCCCGCGTGGTCGCAGGGCCGCCGCTCGAAGGATCGGCTTAAAGGCTCCGCGGGGCCCGTGCAACGGGACCCCGCGTCGCTTTCATGCCGGCCGTCAGGCCGTGGCCTCGGCCTTGGCGCCGCCACGGTGCGACACACCGGTCGCAAACGCGACGGTGACCGAACCGCCGGCCTTCTCGACCGCCTCAATGGCGGACTTGGAGGCGCGGGTGACCTCGAAGCTGATCTTCGCGGTCAGCTCGCCGACGCCCAGCAGCTTCACGCCGTCGCGGGGACGGGCGATGATGCCAGCGGCCACCAGGGTCTCGACCGTAACGGTCGCGGCCTTGTCGAGCTTGCCGGCGTCCAGCGCCTCCTGGATCCGGCCGAGGTTCACCTCGTTCAGGTCCTGGGCGTAGAGGTTGTTGAAGCCGCGCTTCGGCAGGCGCCGATGCAGCGGCATCTGACCGCCCTCGAAGCCCTTAATGGACACGCCGGTCCGGGCCTTCTGACCCTTCACGCCGCGGCCGGCGGTCTTGCCCTTGCCAGAGCCGATGCCCCGACCGACGCGCATCCGATTCTTGGTTGCGCCGGGATTGTCGCTGATCTCGTTGAGCTTCATCGGTGCCTCCTCACGCCACGTCGCCGTGGACGCGCACGAGGTGCGCAACCTTGCGGATCATGCCGCGCACGGAGGGGGTATCCTCCAGCTCGGACACGCGGTGGAGCTTGTTGAGCTTGAGGCCGATCAGCGTCTGGCGCTGGCTGGCCTCCTGGCGGATCGGCGAACCGATCTGCTCGATACGGACGGTCTTCTGTGCCATCGGACCCTCCCCTTACGCGACCGCGGCTTCGGACTGGTCGGCCGGATCGGCGTCGCGGCGACGGGCCTGGAGGCTCGAAACCTTGATGCCGCGGCGGGCCGCCACGGAGCGCGGGCTGTCCTCGTTCTTGAGCGCCTCGAAGGTGGCGCGCACGAGGTTGTAGGGGTTGGACGAGCCGAGCGACTTGGCAACGACATCCTGCATGCCGAGCGTCTCGAACACGGCGCGCATCGGGCCGCCGGCGATGATGCCGGTACCCTGCGGAGCCGCGCGGAGGATCACCTTGCCGGCGCCGTGACGACCGTTGACGTCGTGGTGGAGGGTCCGGCCCTCACGCAGCGACACCCGGATCAGACCACGCTTGGCCGCCTCGGTGGCCTTGCGGATCGCCTCAGGCACCTCACGAGCCTTGCCGTGGCCGAAGCCGACGCGGCCCTTCTGGTCGCCGACGACGACGAGGGCTGCGAAGCCGAAGCGACGGCCACCCTTCACCACCTTGGCGACGCGGTTGATGTGGACGAGCTTGTCCACGAATTCGCTGTCGCGCTCCTCGCGATCATCGCGGCGGCCGCGGCCCCCGCCTTCCCGTTCACGTGCCATTGCTGTTCAACCTATCTCACTAGCGCGGATCGTCCGATCCGCTCGCTCGATTCCCCTCACCGGACACGGGAGGAGATGGCCGCGCGGGTATCACGCCGCGCGGAGGGAGTTCCTCAGAACTCCAGGCCGCCCTCGCGGGCAGCTTCGGCCACGGCCTTGACGCGGCCGTGGTAGATGTAGCCGGAGCGGTCGAAGATCACCTTCGTGACGCCTGCGGCCTTGGCGCGCTCGGCGACGAGCTTGCCGACCGCAGCGGCGGCGGCGACGTCGGCGCCGGTCTTGAGATCACCCTTGATCGCCTTGTCGATCGACGAGGCGGCGGCCAGCGTCTTGCCGGCGACGTCATCGATGACCTGCACGTAGATCTGCTTCGACGAACGGAACACCGAGAGCCGCGGACGGCCGTTGGCGGCCGCCCGCAGCGCGCGACGGACGCGCGCCTTGCGGCGATCGAGGGCTTCGAGCTTGCGAGACATGATGCCCTCCTTACTTCTTCTTGCCTTCCTTGCGGAAGATGAACTCGCCCGCGTACTTCACGCCCTTGCCCTTGTAGGGCTCGGGTCCGCGGTATTCGCGGATCTCGGCGGCGACCTGACCGACCTGCTGGCGGTTGATCCCGGTGATCGTGATCTCGGTGGGCTTCGGGGTAACGATCGTGATCCCGGCGGGGATCGCGTATTCGATGTCGTGGCTGTAGCCGAGCGACAGCTTGAGGGCCTTGCCGGCCATCGCCGCACGGTAGCCGACGCCCGTGATCTCGAGCTTTTTCTCGAAGCCCTTCGACACGCCCTCGGCGATGTTGGCGATCTGAGCCCGCGACGTGCCCCAGAGGGAGCGGGCGGGCTTGGACTGGTTGACGGGCTGGACCTCGATGGCGCCGTCCTTCATCGCCACGCTGACCAGCGCGGGGACGTCGAACTGCAGCTCGCCCTTCGAGCCCTTCATCTTCACCGTTTGGCCGGTGACGGTGGCGGTGACGCCGGCCGGCACGGGAACGGGCTTTTTGCCTACGCGAGACATGGGATAACCTCCTCCGTCCCGATCAGAATACGGTGCAGAGCACTTCACCGCCGACGTTGCGCTCGCGCGCCTCGTGGTCGGCCATGACGCCCTGCGGGGTGGAGACGATGGTGACGCCGAGGCCGTCGGCCACGTGCGGCAGATCACCGACCGACGAGTAGACCCGACGGCCCGGCTTCGACACGCGCTTGATCTCGCGGATCACCGGGCGGCCGTCGTAGTACTTGAGCTCGATGGCGAACTCGGTGCGGCCGTTGCCGAGGTCCGTCGACGCGAAGTCGCGAATGTAGCCCTCGGATTTCAGCACGTTCAGGACGTTGGCGCGCAGGCGCGAGCCGGGCGTCTGAACGACGTTGCGACGGCGCAGCTGGCCGTTGCGGATGCGGGTGAGCATGTCGCCCACGGGATCGTTGACCATGGGGACCTCCTTACCAGCTCGACTTGACCAGGCCGGGGATCAGGCCCCGGTTGCCAAGCTCCCGCAGCGCGATGCGCGAGATGCCCATCTTGCGATAGAACGCGCGGGGCCGGCCGGTCATGCCGCAGCGGTTGCGGATGCGGGTGGCCGACGAGTTGCGCGGCAGTTCCGCGAGCTTGAGGCGCGCCTCGAAGCGCTCCTCCATCTCGAGGGCGTCGTTGTTGGCGATGTCCAGCAGCGCCTTCCGCTTGGCCGCGAAACGCTTCACCAGCGTCTTGCGGGCCTCATTCTTCTCGACTGAGCTTTTCTTCGACATGTGGTCTATCTCCGGTGTCCGCGTATGAGGCGCGAGGGCCTCACTGCCGGAACGGGAACTGGAAGGCGGCGAGCAGAGCCTTGGCCTCGGCATCGGTCTGGGCGGTGGTCGCCACGACGATGTCCATGCCCCACATCTGCTCGGCCTTGTCGTAGGAGATCTCCGGGAACACGAGGTGCTCCTTGAGACCCAGCGCATAGTTGCCCCGCCCGTCGAACGAGCGCGGGTTCAGGCCGCGGAAATCGCGGACGCGCGGCAGCGCGATCGTGATCAGGCGATCCATGAACTCGTACATGCGCTGCTTGCGCAGCGTCACCTTGCAACCGATCGGCATGCCCTCGCGGACCTTGAAGGACGCGATGGCCTTGCGGGCCCGGGTGATCACCGGCTTCTGGCCGGCGATGAGCGCGAGGTCGCCGGCCGCCACGGTCGCCTTCTTGGAGTCTGCGGTAGACTCACCGACGCCCATGTTGATGACGATCTTCTCGATCTGCGGCACCTGCATCGGGTTCTTGTACCCGAATTCCTCGATCAGCTTCTGGCGCACGACTTCGTCGTAGTGCTTGCGCAGGCGCGGGGTGTAGGCGTTCTTGTCGGCCTCAGCCATCGATCTGATCCCCCGTGCTCTTGGCGAATCGGACCTTGCGCCCGTCTTCGAGGATGCGGAAACCCACGCGGGTCGCCTTGCCGTTGGCGTCGGCGACCGCGATGTTCGAGAGTTGGATGGCGGCCTCCTTGGAGATGATCCCGCCTTCCTGGTTCTGGGTCTGCTTCTGGTGCTTCTTGACCAGGTTGATGCCGCGCACGAAGGCCCGGCCTTCCTTCGGCAGAACCTGGATGACCTCGCCCGAGCGACCGGAATCGCGGCCGGTGAGTACGACGACCTTGTCGCCCTTCTTGATCTTGGCTGCCATCACAGCACCTCCGGCGCCAGCGAGATGATCTTCATGTGGTTGCGCGCGCGCAGTTCGCGCGGCACCGGTCCGAAGATGCGGGTGCCGATCGGCTCTTTCTGATTGTTGATCAGGACCGCAGCGTTCTTGTCGAAGCGGATCACCGATCCGTCGACGCGCTTCACGGCCTTGGCCGTGCGAACGACGACCGCCTTCATGACGTCGCCCTTCTTGACGCGACCGCGCGGGATCGCCTCCTTGACCGACACGACGATGACATCGCCAACGCCGGCATACTTCCGCTTCGACCCGCCGAGTACCTTGATGCACATCACACGGCGTGCACCCGAGTTGTCGGCGACGTCCAGATTCGTCTGCATCTGGATCACGTGCGTGACTCCTTGTTTCAGGCGGGTTTCCGCACGCGGGCGGTATTGCCCGGCGGACGACGCCTGATGGGGATCTGATGTCCCCGGCTCATGGTATCGACCGCGCTTGCGGCGTCAGGGACGCCGGCGCGGTCACCGCGTTCACAGGGTGCAAGCACCCATAGGAAATGTCGCGAAGGCCGGGCGGATACTACGGGTGGGCCACGATAGCAAGCCGATCGCGGCAAAATCGCCCGGCGGTCGGGGCTGAACGCGGCGGTTCCGGCCCCGCTGCGTCGTGGTGTTTAAGAACCGGCCGATCGATGGCTGATCGGCGGGCGGTGGCCGAATCGACCCCGCGCGTCGGCGTCGCATTGCCCCGGCGGCGGGACCGCATTCTCGTGCGGCCGGCGGCTCAGGACAGCAGAACAAACAGCGAGACCCGCCGCACCATCGTGCGCGGCGGGTGGGGCCTCGTTCAGGCGTCGGGTCTCAGAACGGCTGGCCGGCTGATTCGAACAGAAAATCGTCGAGGCTCGGGATTGTCACGCCGGCGCCGAAGGCCGGCTTCGACAGGCGCCAGGGGCGCTCCGACCGGGCGCGAATCGCCTCGGACGGGCGCAGCCGCCGCATGCCGCCGTCCTCGGTGACCTCCTCGATCGTCAGGAAGCCGTAGACCTGTAGGCGCGAGGCGGTGAGCTTGATCTCCCGATCCTCGGCGGCGACGATCATGCTGCCGGTGGCGTAGACCGCATCCATCAGCGAGCGCTGCTCGCTTCGGCGGCGGTTGCGGGCATCCCGCTCGCCTGCCGCGGAGGCGGGGGCGACCCGCCGGAAGGGGACGACGTTGCTGACCGCGACGCAACCCATACGCAACATCCTCGACGCGCACTGAGGGCGGCCCGAGGGCCGCCCGACGACCGGGACATTTCGACGGTTCGCTTTAATCTTCCGTAGACCGTGATGCCGGGCCCCTGCCCCGATCCGGCACGGTGTTGGCTCGGTATGCCGTTTGAGGCGTACCGCCGAGCGCGCGATGACCACGCCGAATCATGCGGAGACGAGGAGGGAAGTCTCGCTGTCAGGCGCTGCGCGAGCGCGGCGGGCGCCGCCGCTTCGCAAAGAGCGCGGCGAGCCGATCGATGACGAGGCAGAGGCATCCGTAGACCGCCCCGACAAACAAAAAAATCTCCGCGGGGTAGACCATGGCGCGGTTGTTCACCTGCGTCGCCACGAAGGAGAGCTCGGGTACGCCGATCACGTAGGCGAGCGAGGTGTCCTTGATCAGGGCGGTCCACTGGTTGACGAAGGACGGCGCCATGGCCGGCAGCGCCCGCGGCAGGATGATGACGCGCAGGACCTGCCAGCGGCCGAAGCCCAGGGCCAGGCCGGCCTCCCATTGGCCGCGGCCGATGCTCTCGATGCCGGCCGCCACCGCGTAGGACAGGTAGGCGCCGCCCACCAGCGACAGGGCCGTCACCACGGTCCCGATCTCCGGGACGGCGAGGCCGAACAGGACCGGCAGCAGGAAATAGCTCCAGAAGATCAACATCACGATCGGGACGGCCCGGAACAGCCCGAGCCCCAGGATCAGGACCCGCCGCGTCCGGCCGCCGCTCATCGCCAGGGCGATCCCGAGGACGAGCCCCAGCGCCGCCGAGGCGAGGCCGGAGGCGGCCGAGAGAATCAGCGTCAGCAGCAGCCCGCCGACTGGGCCGTCCGGCCAGGCGCCGGCGAGCAGGTAGCCGAGATTGTCGGTGACGACGGAAACATTCACCGGCGGGTGGTTCCCGCCGGGTCCCGGCGCGCGACGGAGTGGCCGGCCGCCTCCAAAGCTGCGACGGCCCCGACATAGAGGAGCGTCGCGATGCCGAAGGCCTGGAAGGCCAGGAAGGTCTCGGTCTCCACCTCTCGCGAGGCGTAGGACAGTTCGGCGAGGCCGATGGTCATGGTCAGCGACGTGTTCTTGATGGTGTTGAGGTACTGGCCGACCACCGGCAACCAGGCGATCCGCAGCGCCTGCGGCAGGGCGATGTGGCGAAACACCTGGAAGTGGGTCAGGCCGAGGGCGAGCGCGGCCTCCCGCTGGGCGGGCCGGACGCCGTTGAGGCCGGCCCGGCACTCCTCGGCGATATAGGCGGCGGCGTAGAGCGTCAGGCCGAAGAACCTGGCCAGCGTCTCGTAGGCCGGCCAGGTCAGATCCGCCGGACCCAGAGGAAGACTGTGCGGACTGTTGAGCCAGGCGGTGAGCCAAGCCGGCATCAGCGCGGCCGCGCCGAAATACCAGAAGAACAGCTGCACCAAGAGCGGCGTGTTGCGGATCAAGCCCACGAAGGCGGTGGTCACCGCCTCCGCGAATCGGCCCCCGACTTCCCGCAGGCAGCAGAGGGCGAGGCCGAGTCCCGTCCCGGCAACGCAGACGGCGGCCGACAGGGCCAGGGTGACCCCAAAGCCCTGCAGCAGCCAGATCAGGTAGCGCGGCGCGAGGAGATCGCCGAAGAGGCCCACCGGGCGTCTAGCTGCGGTCGCCGATCCGGAACAGGCGCGGCAGCGGCTGATCCGATTTGGGGCCGAACCAGCGATCGTAGATGGCGGCCGCCTTGCCGCTGGCCTCCAGCTCGCGGAGGGTCTCGTTCACGACGTCGCGGAGCCGAGTCTCGCCCTTCGGGATGCCGGCGCCGATATAGTCGTTCGAGATCGAGAAGGCCGGGACTTCGTAGTTCTGTTTATCCGGGACCTTCGCCAGCAGGCCGACGAGCTTGGGCCCGTCCTGGGTGATCGCCTGGACGTTGCCGTTGCGCAGGGCCGCGAAGGCGAACGGCGTGTCGTCGAAGGCCACCACGGTCGCCTTCGGGAAATCGCGGCGCAGCACGATCTCGTTGGTGGTGCCCTTGTCGGCGCCGATGCGCAGGCCGTTCAGCTGGTCGGGCGAGGTGAGCGTGCCCTTCTTGGCCAGGAATTGCTGGCCGGAGGCGAAGTACGGGATGCTGAAATCGAGCTGCTTGGCGCGCTCCTCGGTGATCGTGAAGTTCGCCAGCACCAGATCGACCTTGCCGGAGGTCAGGAGCGGGATGCGGTTGGCCGGGTTGGTGGGCCGCAGATCCAGCTTCACGCCGATCTTGTCGGCGATCGCCTGCGCGTAGTCGACGTCGAGGCCGGCGAGCTGCTTGGTGTTCGGGTCGACGAAGCCGAAGGGCGGGTTGCTGTCGAAGGCCGCGACCCGCAGCACGCCGGCCTTCTTGATGTCGTCAAGGCGATCCGCCTGGGCCGCGCCGACGGAGAGGAGTGTTGCCAAGGCGAAGGTAAGCAAGCGACGCATGGGTGTCTCCGGGTGATGGGGAGGGGCAGCGGTCGCCCGGCCGCTAGCAGCCAGGTTGCGTTCGAAATCGTGAGAGCGGGGTCACAAGCCCACTCGAAGGATCGCTGCCGCTAGATGTCTTGCTACCGCGGCCTGGCATTCGCGCGAGGGGCACATATTCAAGGCATCGATCGGACGGCGCACCGGTACGGAACATGATAATATGAACTAGGTAGTCGCAGAATTTTGCTGTCATGCCGAAGATCGGATGATTTTCTTTCAAAAACAATAGCACATATTCTCATTAATACGCCTTACGAAAGGACGTTTGCGCAAAAATCTATCGAAAAAAGCCATGATTCTTCTTAAAGAAACTCCCGACCCTGTGATCAAATCTTGTGTGGTCTCGCGGGAGGTGCTCGATTCGGGTTTTAAAGGGCTCCCCTCCTCAGCGGGACCCAGGCCGAACTGTTTCGATCCTCCATATGGCGGCGGCGGCACAAGAAAAGTGCGGAATAAATATTGACCTGTGTGGCCACAGCAAATGGTGATATTCATTGGATTAAACCTATTAATATTATAAAATACCAATCGATCGACGATATAAGTATGGTAATTATAATGATTGATAAGATTTGGCGTGTGCCGGTAAATTTTTATGGCATGAGAATATGGCGCAATAACTGATCGAGATGGAAATTACTCGTAATTAAGGAGCGTTAATTTGCCAAATTATATTGAATTGCAATAATATAATCGGCAAAATACACGTATCGATGAACATTACTATTGTAATTTCGACGTATTTTTATTGAATAAGTCTATATGCATCGATGGATATCCCTTAGTTGAGTGGCTGACTTCCCCAGACACATTGTCGAAGCCCCTGCATCCCGATCGTAACGGGAGCACGAACAAAGGGGTTTGAGCGAATGCGCGGACATATTCTGGCGGTTCCAGATGCAAGTGTGCCGGGTGCAATCTCGGGCGACGATGGCCAGCGCTATCGCTTCTCGGGCGCGGATCTGAATGGAGTTGGCATCCGGGCCGGGCAGGCCGTAGACTTCGTGGTTGTCGAGGGTGAAGCACGCGAGATCTATCCCATTCCGGGGCAGGCGCCTGTTTTCTCGCCGGCCTTGAGTGAGGCTATCCGCCGTCGAGACTGGTTCGCCTTCTATTTTAATCCTCATGGTCGTTTCGGACGTCGTGACTATTGGATTTTCGGTTTCCTGGTCCTGATGATTGTAAATATTGTGCTTGATCTTATTCCGGGCATAAACGTCATCGTTTTCTTTGTTACGGCTTGGTGTGGCCTCGCTCTCGGAATCAAGCGCTGCCATGACGTCAATCGATCCGGATGGCTGAACGCCGTGCCTTACGTGCTCACGCCGCTGGCCTTTCTCGGCACGATGATCAGCCTTTTTTCAACTTACCACGGCAATGCGATCGGGCTTTCAGCTTTGTTTAGCACTTTCACTCTCCTGTCTGGTGTCGCGACTTTCGGATTTTGGATCTGGTTCATCTCACAGGTGTTGGCGAAAGCCGGCGACGCCGGGCCGAACCGGTTCGGTGTTCCACCTGTCGATCTGAACGCATAGAAAGCGGCAGCGCTCGCGTCTGCCGGCCACGCCGATCCTCCCATCGGCGCGGAGCCAAGAATATTGCGTCCAGCGCATTGACCTGCGGGTTAACCGCGGCTAGAAGCGCCCCACTTCGGACGGCCCTTGGCTGCCGACGGCCCTTGGGTATGACCCGCGGTGCCGCGATCGCTCCGAGCGATCCGAAGGCTCAAATCGCCTGACGCTTTAAGTCAGATCCGTAGGTACGAGCGCGTTCGTTTCGGGCGTGCTCCTCTACCCACACCGCGCCGAGGGTCTGTGACAGGACCTCCGGCGCATATTCGTTTTGCGGATTGCCTTGGGCAATCCGGCCAAGGTGACCGAGGAAGAGGGCACAGGATGCCGACGATCAACCAGCTGATCGCCCAGCCGCGGAAGATCCAGCGGAGCCGCAACAAGGTTCCGGCGCTCGACGCTTGCCCGCAGAAGCGCGGCGTCTGCACCCGGGTCTACACGACGACCCCGAAGAAGCCGAACTCGGCGCTTCGGAAGGTCGCCAAGGTCCGCTTGACCAACGGCTTCGAGGTGATCGGCTACATCCCGGGCGAGGGTCACAACCTTCAGGAGCACTCGGTCGTCATGATCCGCGGCGGCCGCGTGAAGGATCTTCCGGGCGTGCGCTACCACATCCTGCGCGGCGTGCTCGACACGCAGGGCGTGAAGAACCGCAAGCAGCGCCGGTCCAAGTACGGCGCCAAGCGGCCGAAGTAAGATCGCCGGCCGGAGCTTATCCGGTCGCGCAAAGGCCTTTCCACGGCCTCGTAAGGATGTCGCCGGCTTCATCAAAGAGAGCCAAGGCGGCCTGCGCGGGGTGCTTAAGTCAGACTCGTTTGAGAGTTTAAGAGATGTCCCGTCGTCACTCTGCCGAGAAGCGTGAGATCATCCCGGACCCGAAGTACGGGGACGTGGTGCTGACGAAGTTCATGAACTCGATCATGTACGAGGGCAAGAAGTCGACCGCCGAGCGGATCGTCTACGGCGCCTTCGACATCGTCGAGAACCGCGCCCGGGCCAACCCGATCGAGGTGTTCCGCGCCGCGCTCGACAACGTCGCCCCGATGATCGAGGTGCGCTCCCGGCGCGTCGGCGGCGCGACCTACCAGGTCCCCGTCGAGGTCCGGACCGAGCGCCGCCAGGCCCTCGCCATCCGCTGGCTGATCCAGGCCGCCCGGTCGCGCAACGACCGCACCATGATCGAGCGGCTCTCCGCCGAGCTGCTCGACGCCGCCAACAACCGCGGCAACGCCGTCAAGAAGCGGGAAGACACGCACCGGATGGCTGAAGCCAACCGCGCCTTCTCGCACTACCGCTGGTAAGCGGTTCCGCCGTCTCTCAGGAGCAATCCGATGCCCCGCACGCACGCGATCGAGGACTACCGCAACTTCGGCATCATGGCCCACATCGATGCCGGGAAGACCACGACCACGGAGCGGATCCTCTACTACACCGGAAAGTCGCATAAGATCGGCGAAGTCCATGACGGCGCCGCCACCATGGACTGGATGGAGCAGGAGCAGGAGCGCGGCATCACGATCACGTCCGCCGCGACGACGTGCTTCTGGCGTGAGAAGCGCCTGAACATCATCGACACCCCCGGCCACGTCGACTTCACCATCGAGGTCGAGCGCAGCTTGCGCGTGCTCGACGGCGCCGTGTGTGTGCTCGACGGCAACCAGGGCGTGGAGCCCCAGACCGAGACCGTCTGGCGCCAGGCCGACAAGTACGACGTGCCGCGCGTCGTGTTCGTCAACAAGATGGACAAGATCGGCGCCGACTTCTTCAAGTGCGTCGCCGACATCATCGACCGCGTCGCCGGCAAGCCGGTCTGCCTGCAGCTGCCGATCGGCTCCGAGTCGAACTTCAAGGGCGTGATCGACCTCATCAAGATGAAGGCGATCGTCTGGTCCGGTGAGACCCTGGGCGCCGACTTCTCCGAGGTCGAGATTCCCGAGGATCTCAAGGACCAGGCTGTCGAGTATCGCAGCAAGCTGGTCGAGGCCTGCGTCGAGCTCGATGACGAGGCCATGGTGGCTTATCTCGACGGCACCGAGCCGGATGCCGCCACGATGCACAAGCTCGTGCGTCGCGCCGTGCAGCTGCGCGCCTTCCATCCGGTGCTCTGCGGCTCGGCCTTCAAGAATAAGGGCGTTCAGCCCCTGCTCGACGCGGTGGTGGATTACCTCCCCTCCCCGGCCGATCGCGGCGACGTCGACGGCCTGGATTTCAAGACCGAGGAGCCGGTTGTCCGTCACCCGACGGATTCCGATCCCTTCTCCATGCTCGCCTTCAAGATCATGGACGATCCGCACGTCGGCACGATCACGTTCTGCCGCGTGTACTCGGGCAAGATCGAATCGGGCGCCAACGTCATCAACTCGACGCGCGACAAGAAGGAGCGCGTCGGCCGCATGCTCCTGATGCACGCCAACAATCGTGAGGACGTCAAGGAAGCCTTCGCGGGCGACATCGTCGCCCTCGCCGGCCTCAAGGACACCCGCACCGGCGACACCCTGTGCGATCCGCAGAAGGCCGTGATCCTGGAGCGCATGGAGTTCCCGGAGCCGGTGATCGAGATCGCCGTCGAGCCGAAGTCGAAGGCCGATCAGGAGAAGCTCGGCATCGCGCTCGCCAAGCTCGCCGCCGAGGATCCGTCCTTCCGGGTCTCGACGGACCAGGAATCCGGCCAGACCATCCTCAAGGGGATGGGCGAGCTGCACCTGGACATCAAGGTCGACATCCTGCGCCGTACCTACAAGGTCGACGCGAATATCGGACAGCCGCAGGTTGCGTATCGCGAGAAGCTGACCCGTCGTCAGGAGATCGATTACACGCACAAGAAGCAGACCGGCGGCACGGGCCAGTTCGCCCGCGTCAAGTTCGTCGTTGAGCCGAACGAGCCGGGCGCCGGCTTCGCGTTCGAGTCGAAGATCGTCGGCGGCGCGGTGCCGAAGGAATACATCCCGGGCGTGGAGAAGGGCCTCAACTCTGTCCTGGGCGCAGGCGTCCTCGCGGGCTTCCCCGTGGTCGACGTCAAGGTCGAGCTGATCGACGGCGCCTACCACGACGTCGACTCGTCGGCCTTGGCCTTCGAGATCGCCTCCCGGGCGGCCTTCCGTGAAGCGCTGCAGAAGGGCGGCTCGGTCCTGCTCGAGCCGGTGATGAAGGTCGAGGTCGTCTCGCCGGAAGAGTATACCGGCTCGGTCATCGGCGATCTGAACTCCCGCCGCGGCCAGATCCAGGGCCAGGACATGCGCGGCAACGCCAACGTCATCAACGCGATGGTGCCGCTGGCCAACATGTTCGGCTACGTGAACAACCTGCGGTCCATGTCGCAGGGCCGGGCGAACTTCACCATGCAGTTCGACCACTACGAAGAGGTGCCGCGCGGCGAGGCCGACAAGGTCATCGCCAAGTACGCCTAAGGCATCACGCCTAGGTATCTCTTCATCCGCAACACGATTTCGAATTTAGGAGGCTCTGATGGGCAAGGAAAAGTTCTCCCGCACCAAGCCGCACTGCAACATCGGCACGATCGGTCACGTCGACCACGGCAAGACGTCGTTGACGGCGGCGATCACGAAGGTTTTGGCGGAGACGGGCGGGGCGACGTTCACGGCCTACGACCAGATCGACAAGGCCCCGGAGGAGAAGGCGCGCGGGATCACGATCTCGACGGCGCACGTGGAGTACGAGACCACGAAC
>NZ_JAKSYL010000276.1 GCF_022829515.1 Methylobacterium sp. J-048 | reverse complement strand
GCAGGCAAAGTGCTTACGTGGCTTACTGAGGATGCATCGCTCCGCGAGGTTGCGGACGGCGGTCTTGCTCACGCGGTCGTCGCCCGCTCCACCCGTGATCCTTCCGACCGTGCGACGATCGCGGCCGCCGGCGTCCCGGCTGGTTTGATCTCGGGTACGCCGGGCCTGGATGCAGCAGCGTCTCGGAAGTCGGTTCGATCACCCACCGGCGGGGCGGCGATCCCGCCAGCCTCCAGCGCGGCGAGAGCGTCCGCGGTCCGGCCCTGCGTGACCGGGTTGGTGGCGTTGAGCGTCCCATCTCAAACGAAGGTCGAGATGGTCGGAAGCCTGTCGCGCGCCTTGGTGAAGCGCATCCGGC
>NZ_JAKSYL010000268.1 GCF_022829515.1 Methylobacterium sp. J-048 | reverse complement strand
CGGAAAGCCGCGGACAACCCTCAGCCGCAGTCGGTCCGCGTGGGCGCGGAAAGCCGCATCGCTAGAGCGCTCGTCGCCGAAGTGGAGGCCGGTTCGGCGTCAGCGAGCGCGTGAAATCAGGGCCTTAGAGCAGAGTTCGATTGCAACGCCAACCGTTACCGCCCGCCCCACGAAGGCGAAGCGGGAGGCGTGGCGTTCCCTCCGAAGCAGCCCTCGAGCCGGACCTGCTGTCCCTGGAGACCTCCTGCGAGCCTGCTGCGCAGCAGCTCAGGAGGAGGTCGCGGCTATGCCTGCTCCGTCC
>NZ_JAKSYL010000266.1 GCF_022829515.1 Methylobacterium sp. J-048 | reverse complement strand
ATGTCCATGAACGGTAGGTAGGGGCGTTCTACCGCTACGCTTCCTTCACTCCTGGTGGCACAGTGCGCCCCCATGCCGATCCGGCCCGAGCACCGCTTCTTCTACCCGATCGACTGGCGTGAGCTGTCGATGGCGATCCGCTTTGGCCGCGCGCAGGGCCGCTGTGAGAGCTTCGGGCGTCCGCACGGGCAAATGGTCTACCACCTCGGTGACGGGCGCTGGTGGGATGCCGAGTCCAGTCTCTGGCGCGATGACGTAACCGAAAGCCATAGGGGTCGTTGCCTATGAGAGAGGCTGAGATGCAGCTCCTGATATGCAGATGCCGCTTGATTTCCA
>NZ_JAKSYL010000002.1 GCF_022829515.1 Methylobacterium sp. J-048 | reverse complement strand
GTGGGGGCGGGCGAGTTGTGGTGCGGCAGGCCAGATGGCGTTGCGTCGGCCGCATTCAGGCCGTTCGACACGCTGATCGCGACACGCGCCAAGACTTGATACGGTTGTCGATCAATTGCTCTGCGACTCGTCCCACGCCGTATCGCGCGAGCGGGTGGTTCGGGATCGAAGCATGATGAAGCGTGTGCAGACGAGGCCGGTCACGGTCGTAGCGGTCCCGGCCCATATCGCGCCCACCGTTGCCGACGAGGCCACCGCATCGGTGATCGTCGTGCTGCAGGTCCAGCTGGCGCTCGCCCGCGAGGTCGTGGTGCCCTGGGTGGCCGGCGTTGACGTCTCGACTGCAGGCCAAGGGAATGGGCCGCAATCGGCAAGTCGTAAGCTGAGCTGG
>NZ_JAKSYL010000262.1 GCF_022829515.1 Methylobacterium sp. J-048 | reverse complement strand
GTGGAGGCGGCGAGGCTGAGGGTGGTGAACCAGCCATGGGCGGGGGACCGGCTGCAGTCCGCGACGGTGAGCGTGGCGTTGGGCAGGGCGCCGGTGACCGCGAGGTCGACGCACTGCAGCGGGCCCGATGGCACACGGCGGGCCGGCAGCGGCGGCGCGGGAGCGCACCAGGAGCCTCCTCGACCTGATCGGCCTCGACCCGAAGGCGGCGGCGCCCTACCCGAATGCGTTCGCGGGCGGCCAGCGCCAGCGCATCGGCATCGCCCGGGCGCTCGCCGCCGAGCCGGACCTGATCATCTGCGACGAGGCGGTCTCGGCGCTCGACGTCTCGGTGAAGGCCCAGATCGTCAACCT
>NZ_JAKSYL010000260.1 GCF_022829515.1 Methylobacterium sp. J-048 | reverse complement strand
CACACATCTGCTCGCGCTCAACGCCGCGATCGAGGCGGCGGCGGCCGGCGAGAGCGGGCGCAGCTTCGCGGTGGTCGCCTCCGAGATGAAGCTGCTCGCCGACCAGGCCAAGGCCGCCACCGGGCAGGTCCGGGGGATCCTGGGCGAGATCCAGCGGGGCATCAACACCTCGGTGATGCTGACCGAGGAGGCGGTGAAGCGGGCGGCGGCCGGCAAGACCCGCTCGGATACGACGCAGCGGACGATCGAGGAGATCACGGCGCGGGTGGAGGAGAACGTGCAGACGTTCCAGCAGATCGTGGCCTCGACCAACCAGCAGCAGCTCGGCATCGAGCAGGTGATGCAGGCGCTACACGGCATCCGGCAAGCGAGCCAGCAGACGGCGGCCGGCACCCGCCAAGTTGAAACCGCCTCAGCCAACATCACCCAGTTGGCACAGTCCCTTATGGTGCTGGCCGAACGATACCGGCACTGAGGCCTTACGGCGCTGACCCCAGTTTGAGAGACCGCTCTACGTCGGTTTGCTGAGCCTCCTTCACGAGGACCCGCGCCTGGGCGATGAACAGGTCGATCTGCACGATGCCCTGGTTGATCGCCGAGATGAGGCTGGCGTTGACCTCGTCAATCTGGGCATCGCCGATCAAACCTCGTGCGCGCAGGTCCGCGAGCAGCGTCGACATCTGGTCCCGCTGTGCTCGCAGGTCCTTGAGGATCACCTCGGCACGCGCCGTCTGCAGGCTGATGGCTTCACCGCTGACGAGCAGTTCCACGGCAGCGATGTCGACACGGGCGATAGGGGATCGCTCTTCGCCGCTTCGGCGCAGCGGGACGATGCCTTCACTCATGGTTCAAGCCCCCGCCCGGTTTCGAGCAGCCGCGTGGCGCAGTCTACGAAAGCTCTCGGTACATGCCCGCGGTAGACGAGCGTCAATGATCATCTCCATCGATCCGCCTTGATCATGGCGGGCTTTGTCACCCAATGGCGCTCTTTGTACTACCCGTCACCGCGTAGTTGTGTCGTCGCCAGCGCTGACTCACGGCCGGCCTTATCAGTCGGCGTCGCCTACCGCTTGTCGGCAGCTTCAGGCGCTAACGTCGGATACGTCCGCAAGCCGCAGTGACCAGGCGACATAGCCGTGTGGGTCGACAAGATAGATCGCATTGGCCCGCAGCCTGAGCATGTCCACGTCGATGGCCTTGGCTAGGGCGATGGCGCTTGTCCCATCTTCCGCGGTGATGACCTCTTCGTGCAGGGGCTTATCAAGCGTCCCATCAGCTCGGCGCAGCGCCACACAGAATCGAAAGTCCCGCATCGTTCGTCAGATCGTCCAGTCGCATGCGCTCACGACATAGCGCGCGAGCCCCGTGACGGACCCGCGACAGAATCTTGCCCTGGCACACCGCGAGCCCGAACCGCCGCTCGTCGGCAGCCCTTCTTCGGTTCCGTTTTCCCCGATTCTGACAGGTCTAGAACTTCAGTAGGCGTGCGCTGCGGGGATTTGCACCCTCCCCCCTGAGAGATGGAACCCTTCCGGGCCAAGCGCAGCCAGGCGGTCCACTCGGCCGAGACGATGCGGACGATGTTCGGCAGGTTGCGAAACCCGGTGACGGGGCGCTCCTCGACCGTGACCAGCCCGAGCTTGCGCGCCTCGCGAATGGCGTTGCGCACGGTGGTCTCGGACACGCCCAC
>NZ_JAKSYL010000254.1 GCF_022829515.1 Methylobacterium sp. J-048 | reverse complement strand
GCGGCGGCAGCCCAGAGTCCGAAGGCGCACTGCGCCTTTCGCTCGACGAGCTGCGGTTTCATAAATCGCATTCCGGATCAGGGCACAGCCGGCCACGGGCGTCTCTCCCTCCCCCCCCTCTGCGGGCTATGCGCTATACAGGTTTCGGTCAGAGCCGTGGTCCTGCCGCTGGCGGCGGAGGGGCAGGTCCCCTCTCCCGTGCGGGAGCGAGACAGGCTGAGGGTTGCGACATCTCCCGAAAGTCTTGGCCCCTCACCCAACCCTCTCCCGCACGGGAGAGGGGGCGCGTCGCGGCCTGCAACAGCGCCGGTGCCTCAAAACTGTGTAGGCCGTAGCTCTACGGAGGAGGGAAACGCGCTTGGGGTTAGCCTTGGCTCACATCCGGCAGCGATGTGTGAACGTCGTAGCCCGCACGGGAGAGGGCGTCTCCGGCTTCAGCCCACCTGCCGCAGATGCGAGCCGCGCGCTCCGGCTTCCGCCTGCTGGGCGCGGATGAAGGCGGCGATCCGGGGGGCGATGACCGTGCGGTAGCGGGAGCCGTTGAACACGCCGTAATGCCCGACGCCCGCCTGGAGATGGTAGGCCTTACGGGATTCGGGCAGGTTCGGCGTCAGGTCGAGGGCCGCCTTGGTCTGGCCGACGCCGGAGATGTCGTCGTTCTCGCCCTCCACCGCCAGGATGGCGCAGCGACGGATCGACCCCAGATCGACCGGGGTTCCGCGGTGGCGCATCCGGCCCTTGGGCAGGTCGTGATCGACGAACACCGTCTGCACGGTCTGGAGGTAGTACTCCGCGGTCAGGTCCATCACCGCCAGGTACTCGTCGTAGAACTCCCGATGCTTTTCGGCCGAGTCGCCGTCGCCCTTCACCAGATGGTCGAACATGTCCGAATGGGCGGTGACGTGGCGGTCGAGGTTCATCGCCATGAAGCCAGAGAGCTGCATGAAACCCGGATAGACCCGCCGCCAGGCCCCCGGGAACACGGGAGGCACCAGGCTGATCGTGTTGCGCTCGAACCAGGTCTGCCCGCGCTCCTGGGCGAGGCAGTTCACCGCTGTTGGCGAGCGGCGCGTGTCGATCGGGCCGCCCATCAGGGTCATCGAGGCCGGCACCACGGGGGCGCCCTTGGCTTCCAGGAGCGCCACCGCCGCCAGCACCGGCACCGCCGGCTGGCACACGGCCATGATGTGCAGGTCCGGCCCGAGGATTGCGAAGATTTCCTGAAGATAGTCGATATAGCTGTCGAGGTCGAAGCGCCCCTCCGCCAGGGGCACCATCCGGGCATCGGTCCAGTCGGTGACGTAGACCCGGTGGTTCGGCAGCATCGCCTCCACCGTGCCGCGCAGGAGCGTGGCGTAGTGCCCCGACATCGGAGCCACGATCAGCAGCTTCGGCTCCGGCTCGGCCGGCGGCGTGAGGAAGGCGCGCTCGAACGCGACCAGGCGGCAGAACGGCCGCTCCCAAACGACGCGCTCGCTCACCGGGACCGCTGTCCCGTCGACGATCGTCTCGGTGAACCCGAAGGCGGGCTTGCCGTAGCGGCGGGTGGCGCGCTCGAACATCTCGCAGCCGGCGCTGATCGCCCGGGCGTAGGGCCCGTAGGCCAGGGGGTTGCCGGGCATCTGGAGGGCGTGGCGGGTCAGGTCGGCGGCGACCCGGGCCGGCGCCATCAGGGCACGGGCGCTCTCGTACATCGCGTAAGCCAGGAGCATCGCAACCTCGCGGTCTCGGGGGCTGCCGGCACCGGCCCGACAGGCTCGAAACCTGCGGCAACCCGAGGGGCCAGCATAAGGTTCCCCCCTGAACGATCGCGGAACATCCCCGGCTGCCGGTGACTTGCTCTGGCGACCTGCCGTGGCAAATCCCGTGACGACGTGCCGTGACGACGTGCCCGTGATCACGGCGCCGGGTCCGCTGCCACGGCATCCGCCAAGAAATTCGCGCCGGCGAGGCTCCTCCGGCGCCGCACCGATGCACGCATGCCCGACAGCGATCTCAACGGCCTCGTCCGCAACGCCCGCCACCTCCGGCTCGACACCTTCGTCCGCCTGCGCTGGCTGGCCATCACCGGCCAGAGCGCCGCCGTGGTCGGGGCGCAGTTCGGCCTCGGCCTGGCGCTGCCGTTCGGCTGGTGCTTCCTGGTGATCGCCACCTCATCCTGGCTGAACCTGGCTCTGCGGATCCGCTTCCCCGCGAGCTACCGGCTGAGCGACGATTCCGCGGCCTTGCTGCTCGCCTTCGACATCGTGCAGCTCGCGGCGCTCCTGTTCCTCACCGGCGGCCTGCAGAACCCGTTCTCGCTGCTGTTCCTCGCCCCCGTGCTGATCTCGGCGACCGCACTGCCGCCCGAGCGGACCCTGGCGCTCGGCCTGCTGGCCGTGGGGCTCGCGACCCTGCTCGCCCTGGTGCACCGGCCGCTGCCGTGGTTCTCGGACGGGCGGATCGAACTGCCGTTCCTGTATGTCTCAGGCGTCTGGACCGCGATCCTGCTCGGGACCGCCTTCACCGGCGTCTACGCCTGGCGGGTCGCCGAGGAGACCCGGCTCCTCGCCCAGGCGCTGGCGGCCACGGAACTGGTGCTCGCCCGGGAGCAGCACCTGTCGCAGCTCGACGGTCTCGCGGCGGCGGCGGCCCACGAATTGGGCACGCCGCTGGGCACCATCATGCTGGTGACCAAGGAGCTGATCCGCCAGCTCGGGCCGACCGCCTCGCCGGCGGTGGCCGACGACCTGAACCTGCTGCGCGAGCAGGTCGACCGCTGCCGGGGCATCCTGGGCAAGCTCACGTCGCTCGACGGCGACGGGGTCGGCTTCCTGGAAACGGTCACGTTCAGCCATCTGGTGGAGGAGCTGGTGGCCCCCCAGCGTGCCCTCGGCGCGGTCCTGGACATCTCCAGCCAGGGCGACGGCCCGGAGCCCGCCTGCCGCCGCAACCCCGGGGTGATGTTCGGGCTGGCCAATATCCTCGACAACGCCGTCGACTTCGCCGAGTCCCGCGTCACCGTGGAAGCGCGCTGGACCCAGGAGCGGGTCTGGCTGGAGATCCGCGACGACGGCCCGGGCTTCGCCGGCGAGGTCCTGCTGCGGGCGGGCGAGCCCTACGTAACCACCCGCAGCGCCGACCGGCCGCAAACCGGCGGGACCGTAGGGGCCGGCCTCGGCCTGGGTCTGTTCATCGCCAAGACCCTGATCGAGCGCTCGGGCGCCCAGATCGCGCTGATGAACGTCTCCGCGCCGGAAGCCCACGGGGCGATCGTGCGCGTCTCCTGGGCCCGCCACATCTTCGAACGAGGTGCAGCCCCGCGTCATTCGCCGGAACTCAATATCCGCGCGCCCCTGCCCCCGGGCGATGTCGTCCCTATATGAGGATCAGACCAAGAACTGACTTAGTAATTCCCTTACAAAAACTCGAAAGGAGTGCCGGATGCTGACGCAGCCCGGGACCACGGCAACGATCGATCCCGCCGTGATCAATGAAGCCGATCCGCTCGCCGCCTTCACCGACCGCAGCCTGCTGATCGTGGACGACGACAAGCCCTTCTCGACCCGGCTCGCCCGCGCCATGGAAAGCCGCGGCTACCATGTCCAGGTCGCCGACAGCGTCGCCGAGGGCGTCTCCGCGGTCGAGGCCCGGCCGCCCGCTTTCGCCGTGATCGACATGCGGCTCGGCGATGGCAACGGCCTCGACGTGATCGCCCGCCTGAAGGAGCGCCGCCCCGAGGCACGGGGCGTGATCCTGACCGGCTACGGCAACATCGCCACCGCCGTCACCGCAGTGAAGCTCGGCGCGTTCGACTATCTCGCCAAGCCCGCCGACGCCGACGAGATCCACGGCACGTTGATGGCGCAGCCCGGCGAGCGGGCCGACCCGCCGGAAAACCCGATGTCGGCGGACCGGGTCCGCTGGGAGCATATCCAGCGGGTCTACGAGCTGTGCAGCCGCAATGTCAGCGAGACCGCCCGGCGCCTGAACATGCACCGGCGGACGCTGCAGCGGATCCTGGCCAAGCGCGCGCCGCGCTGAAGGCGGGACACCACCGATCCCGGGTCCCGCGGTTGCATCCCCCCTCCCCGGTGGGCTAGCTGCGCGGGTCCCGGGCGGGTTTCGTCCGGGGCCTCGCAATCGACCGGGGGACGAGTCTCGTGAACGGGCGCAACGCCATCACCATCGTGAGCATGATGGTCCTCGTCGGCACCGAGGTGTTCGCCGTCGCCATCGCGGCCGGTTGGGCCCTGGCCGGCCTGTTCGATCTGGGCGACCGGGTCGGCCACGTCCTGATGGGCGTCTCCAGCCTGTTCGCGGCCTGGATCATGCTGCAGCTCTGGCGCCGGGCGACCAGCATCGAGCCGATCCGGGCGCGGACCGCGTCCCGGTAGCCGTCCCCCGTCCGACACGGCGTTCGACAGGCCGGCGGCCTTCCTGCTAGGAACGCGCGACGGCCGCCCGCGTAACGACGCCGCGGGTCGCGCCCTGGTTCCGGCTGCGCGTGAGACCTGAAGATCCATGAAAGCCCGTATCATCGTTACCCTGAAGACCGGTGTACTGGACCCGCAGGGCAAGGCGATCGAGGCCGCGCTCCGGTCGCTGGGCATCGAGGGCATCGACAGCGTCCGCCAGGGCAAGGTGTTCGACCTCGAAGTCTCGGCCGGTGACGGCCCGGCCGCCGAGGCCACCCTGCGCACGGCCTGCGAGAAGCTCTTGGCCAACACCGTCGTCGAGAATTACGCGATCGAGATCCTCTGATGCACGCTGCGGTCGTCGTCTTTCCGGGCTCGAATCGCGAGAGCGACGTCGCCCGGGCCCTGCGCCGGTCGGGGGCGCGGGTCAGCATGGTCTGGCACGCCGATCACGACCTGCCGGCCGGGACCGACCTCGCCGTCCTGCCGGGTGGCTTCTCCTACGGCGATTACCTGCGCTGCGGCGCCATCGCCGGGCGGGCGGCCGCCATGGATGCGGTGCGGGCGCATGCGGCCCGAGGCGGCCTGGTGCTCGGCATCTGCAACGGCTTCCAGATCCTGTGCGAATCGGGTCTCCTGCCGGGCGTCCTGATGCGCAACGTCAACCGGCGCTTCATCTGCCACCGGCAGACGCTCCGGGTCGAGCGCACCGACACCCGCTTCACCAGCGCCTACCAGAAGGGGCAGGTCATCGACGTCTGCGTCGCGCACGGCGAGGGCAATTACTTCGCCGATCCCGAGATGCTGGCACGGATCGAGGGCGAAGGCCGCGTGGCGTTCCGGTACTGCGACGCCGCCGGGACGATCACGGTCGAGGCCAACCGCAACGGCTCCCTCAACGCGATCGCGGGGGTCTACTCGGAGGGCGGCAACGTCCTCGGGATGATGCCGCACCCCGAAAATTTCGTCGAAGGCCTGATCGGCGGCACCGACGGGCGCGGATTGTTCGACAGTCTCGCCGCGTGAGTTTTTGTCCGAAGACTTGTTTTTAATCGACCCTTAACGATCGTATCGTACGAAGAGGGCGTCCAGAACGTTCTGGATATCGAGTGGGACCTTCTCGTCCGGCTCTGTTTGATGCCTCCCTTGACTCATCCAAGCCGCCCCCAATCGGGCGGCTTTTTTCTGTCTGTGGGCGTTTCGCAACCACCCCATCACCCGCCTCGTCATCCCGGGGCCGGGAAGCGGAACCCGGGATCCATACCGACAGGTCAAGACCTCGCACCGTCGGCGGTTATGGGTTCCGGGCTCGCCTGCGGCGCCCCGGAATGACAGGGTGGTTCATCCCGCGGCCGTTCCTCAATACAGCCCGCCCGCCTGTGCCGCGCGATCCGGGTCCACCGGCACCGCCGCGGGGGCGGCACTCTGGCCGGAGGAGGCCGGGGCGGAGTAGGAATCGGGCGGTGCGGTGCCGGGCTTGAACGCCTCCAGGATCGTGCCGGCGCCCTCGCCGGAACCGGCGCGGGTGCCGGAGGCGAGGTTCACGCGGATCAGCTTGATCCCGGGCGGCACCCGGAACGGGGTCGGCGGCTTGTCCTTGAGGGCGACCTTCAGGAACTCGAGGGCGATGGGGGCCGCGAGGCCGCCGCCGGTGGCCCGGTCGCCGAGCGAGCGCGGCTTGTCGAAGCCGATATAGATCCCGACGGCCAGATCCGGCGAGAAGCCCACGAACCACGCGTCCTTGGCGTCGTTGGTGGTGCCGGTCTTGCCGGCCAGCGGCTTGCCGATCTGCTTGAGCAGGGTCGCGGTGCCGCGCTGGACGACGCCCTCCATGATCGAGACCATCTGGTAGGCGGTGAGCGGGTCGAGCACCTGCTCGGAATCGTCGACCAGCTTCGGCTCGTCCTGGCCGGACCACTTCTCGGCGTCGCAGCCGATGCACTTGCGGTTGTCGTGCCGGTAGATCGTCTCGCCGATCCGATCCTGGATCCGGTCGATCAGGGTCGGCCGGATGCGGCGCCCGCCATTGGCGAGCATCGAGTAGGCCGTGACCATGCGCATGACCGTGGTCTCGCCGGCGCCCAGCGACATCGGCAGCACCGGCAGCAGGTCGTCGTACACCCCGAAGCGGCGGGCGTACTCGGCGATCAGCGGCATGCCGACATCCTTGGCGAGCCGGACCGTCATCAGGTTCTTCGAGTGCTCGATCCCGTACCGCAGGGTGTGCGGGCCGCCGGACTTGCCGTCGTAGTTCGAGGGCGTCCACGCCTCCTGGCCGGGACCGGCCTCGATGGTGATCGGCGTGTCCTGCACGATCGAGGCCGGGGTGTAGCCGTTGTCCAGCGCCGCCGAGTAGACGATCGGCTTGAACGACGAGCCGGGCTGGCGCATCGCCTGGGTGGCGCGGTTGAACTCGGATTCGTCGTACGAGAAGCCGCCGACCATCGCGTGGACGCGGCCGGTATTCGGATCCATCGCCACGATGGCGCCGGAGACCTCGGGCTTCTGGCGCAGGCGGAACTGGCCGCGGCCGCCCTCCATCGCCTCGACATAGACCATGTCGCCGGGCTGGAGGTTCGGCCGGCCGGCCCAGCGCATGCCGTCCGGGGTGATCACGCCGGTCTCGCGGTCCTTGGCGACCTGGCCCGACGCCTCGCGCTTGGGCTGGAGGCCGACCTGCACGCCGCCGCCGCCATTGCCCAGCACCACGGCCAGCCGCCAGGGCGCCACGTCGCCCAGCGCCGGGACCTCGGCGGCGGCCATGCCCCAGTCGCGCCCGGTCAGGTCGACCTTGGTGACGGCGCCGCGCCAGCCATGGGCCTGGTCGTAGCGCACGAGGCCATCGACCAGGGCCTTGCGCGCCCAGCCCTGCATCTTCGGATCGAGGGTGGCGCGCACCGAGAGGCCGCCCTCGTAAAGCTTCTTCTCGCCGTAGCGCTCGGAAATCTCGCGCCGGACTTCCTCGGTGAAGTAGTTGGCGTTGGCGGCGTTCGGGAAGGCGACCCGCGGGTTGACCCCGAGCGGCATCTTCTTGGCGGACTCCGCCTCTTCCTTGGTGATGTAGCTGTTCTCCGCCATCAGGCGGATGATCTCGTTGCGGCGGTCCAGCGCCGCCTGGGTCTTGCGGTAGGGGTGGTAGTTGTTCGGCCCCTTCGGCAGCGCGGCGAGATACGCGGCCTCGTTGATGGTCAGTTCGTGGACCGATTTTCCGAAATAATCGAGCGCGGCGGCCGCGACCCCGTGCAGGTTGCGGCCGGGAACGATCGTCCCCAAAAAGATCTCGTTGAGGTAGAGTTCGAGAATCTTGTCCTTGGAGTAGGCCGCCTCGATCCGCAGGGCCAGCAGCGCCTCCCGGATTTTGCGGTCATAGGTCTGCTCGGAGGACAGCAAGAAGTTCTTGGCGACCTGCTGGGTGATGGTCGAGGCGCCCTGGCGCTTGCCCGACTTGGCGTTGGTCAGGAAGGCGCGGACGATCCCCTCGGGGTCGATGCCGCCGTGCTTGTAGAAGTTCTTGTCCTCGGCCGACAGGAAGGCCGCGACCACGATCTTCGGCATCGCCTGGATCGGCAGGTACAGGCGGCGCTCGCGGGCATACTCGGCGAGCAGCGAGCCGTCCGACGCGTGGATGCGGGTCATCACCGGCGGCTCGTAATTGGCGAGCGCGGCGTGGTCGGGCAGGTCCTGGCTGTACTTCCAGTAGAAGTACCCGCCGGCCGCGGCGCCGACCACGAACAGCACCGCGGCGGCGCTGAACAGGATCCCGAAGAAACGAAGGATCAGACGCATCCGGTGTTCCGCTCGTCGCTGGCCCGGCCGCCTGCCGGGTTCGGCTCGTCCGGCACGGGCGTCCATTCTCGACGCGGTCGGCTCCCGGACGCTCCCGTGAAGCCCCCTCGGATTGCCGGTTCAGCGGCGGTGCGACGGGGCGTTCGGACGTCCCGTATCGACACTTACTCTATGGTAAAACTGGGGCGACGGCGGCCGACCGCCGTGTGATCGTCGCGGGCCTGAGTGTCGCGCGATTGCCGAAGAACTGGTCGATCGCCTTGGCCATGGAGCCGGTGACGCCCGCGCGCCACTCCGGCGATTGCAGCATCTCCAGATCGCGCTTGCTCGAGAGATAGCCGAGTTCCACCAGCACGCTCGGCACGTCCGGGGAGCGCAGCACCATGAAGCGCGCCTCCCGGTGGGGCTTGGCACTCATCTCCATCACCGGGGCGAGCTGGCCCATCAGGGTGCGGGCGAAGCCCGACGAGAAGCCGCGGGTCTCGCGCAGGGTCAGTTCCTGCAGGATGTCGACGATGTCCGGGGGCGCCTCGGCGGCGTCGGCGCCGGCGGCGGCGTCGGCCTTGTTCTCGCGCTCGGCGAGCCGGGCGGATTCGATGTCGGTGGCCTTCTCGGCGTTGGTGTAGATCGTGGCGCCGCGGACCTGGGGCGCCGCCGAGATCGAATCCGCGTGGATCGACACGAACAGGTCGGCCCTGGCTTCGCGGGCGAGGCGGACGCGGTCGGCCAGCGGCACGAACACGTCCCGGTCGCGGGTCATCCGGACCCGGTAGCGGCCGCTCGCTTCCAGCTTCTCGACCAGCGCCTGCGCGTAGCCGAACACGATGTCCTTCTCGAACACCCCGCCCACCGCGATCGCTCCGGGATCGGTCCCGCCATGCCCGGCATCGACCATGATCAGCGGGCGCTGGTCGGCGGGCTCGGGCGGGGCGCTGCGGGCCTGGGCGGGGGTCGGATCACTGGCGGCGGCCGCCTTGCGGAAGACCTCGCGCTCGACCCGCTGAAGCGGGATCGTGAGCAGCACCGCCCCGTCCCTGGGACGGGTCACGGTCTCGATCCGCCCGATCGTGGCCGGCGCGGCGAGGTCGATCACCACCCGGGAGCGGCCGGGGGCGAACAGGCCGTAGCGGAAGGATTGCACCACCCCTTCGCGGCGGCGCCCGGCCCCGGAATCGAGCTGGAAGTTGACTTCGGGCAGGTCGATCACCGCCCGGTCGGGCCGCTCCATCACGAAGCCGCGGGCATCGACGGCCCGGGACAGGGTCAGGGTGAGCCGCGTGGTGCCGGCCTGGCTCGCGAGATCCGCCCCGATGGCGATCGCGGGGGCCGGGCTGGCCGGCTTGTCGCCGTTCTGCGCGACGACCGGGGCTCCCGCCAGCGTCAGGGCGAGGCAGAGGCCGTGAACGGCAGAACGGATCAGGTGCGCGCGGCTCGGCATCGGTCCGGATTCATCTCCCGCGCCCATCGATCAGGCATAGGAGGACCATGGTTAATCGTTGGTTGCCCGGTGCGGTTCGATGCGGCCGTGCGTGTCGTGCCTATGCGACAGCCTGAACATGGCGATCATGCGTCGGAGCGAGCCACGTGTGGTGAGGTTTTCTGACGTCCAGCCGATCAACCGCTCCCGGGGCGCGCCACCGCTTCGGAATCGGCGCCCCACCATGTCGCCGGGTCGAAGGGATTCACGAGCGGCACTGGCGAGGCCTTGAAATCCGACAGGTTTCGCGTCGCAATCCCATACCGATGCACGAGCGCCGTGGCGAGGATGGCCTTGTCGCCATCGCGCAGGGAGGGAAACCGGACCGAGACGTCGGCCCAACGCTCGGCGACGTCGGCGTCGATCGCGACGATGCGGTCGGCGAAGCGGGATCTCAGCTGTCCGTACCAAGCCGTCTTGATAGCGAGCACGGCCTGATCGCGCCGTCTGGCGCGCGCGTCTTTCAGGCGCTCGATCCGCACAGTCTCCAAGGCGAGCCCGCGGCGAACCTCCGCGATGGTCACGGCGCTGATCCGGATCAGGTGGGCGTTGCGCCGAATCCAGCGTGACGCCGGTGGATCCGGATCATCCTTCGTCGCCTGCCGCCGTGAGATCACGTTCGTGTCCACGATCCAGGCCGCAGGCGGCTCAGCCACCGGACAGGCTCATGCCGACATCCCTGTCGAAATCCGTCTCATCCAGCGGCGAGGCAAGAAGAAAATTCGCGAACTCGGCATCGGCTTGAGCCTTGAGTCGCTCGTAATGCTCCATCGACAGCACGACACCCACCGGCTCGGCATGCCTGAGCAGCATCTGCGGCCCCTCTCGAGCCGCATCGACCAGCCGGCCGAAATTCTGCTTGGCGTCGGCGGCCTGCCAGGATCGCATGGCGTCGTTCCAGATGAGACAGGTTGGACATTATGTCTGGACTGTCTGCTTCGCAATCCGGGCGGAGCCAGGGCTCAAGCACGTATCCGCAGGTTAACGGAACGCGATGATGCGGCTCGCCTTGCGGATGACGTCGCTCCAGCAGGTCAGCGAGGCGTCGGCCGCGCGCTGGACCTCGCCCATCTGCAGGCGCATCAGCTCGGTTGGCGAGCCGGCTTCCGACAGGGCGCGCAGATGCGCCAGGGCCGCTTCACCCTCGCCGCGCATGTAGTGGGTGATCGTCGAACCGATGCCGACGACGTCGAGGCGATCCGGCATGAAGTCGGATCCGCCGCTGTTGCTGACGGCGGCGGGCGCGGCGGACGAAGCGATGACGGGCGGGATCGTCACGGGCGGGACGAGGGCGGCCACCGGCAGCGAGTCCTCAACCGGATCCGGCTCGGCGGCGTCCGGCCTCGAACCTGCGCCGGCCGCCATGGCCTTGGACACGGCGGCGTCCGGGATGGCCGTGTCGGTGGGTGGCGGGACGGCGCGGAGCGCGGCGCGATCCACACCCGGGGCCGGCTTCGGATTCCAGTGGGGACGGGGCCCCTTCGGTCGATGCAGCTTGCTCATGGCGCGATCCCCTCCTTGTCCGCGTCGGGCTCCCTGACGGAGCGGCGGCCGGAGGGAAGACCGTCTTCGGTTTGCTATGTCTGACGGCGCCCGGCCGCGTCGGGCCGGGCGCCGCCCGATCGATCCGCCGGTGGCGGACAGGTCGGTCTTCAGCGGGCGATGTTCTGCTGCGCGAGGGCGCCGAAATCCTTGGCCTGGGCCTGGAGCGCGGCGAACTGGCTGCGGACGAACTCGGACTGCACCTCGAAGGCCTCGCGCAGGTCCTTGGTGCGCGCCAGCTTCTGGGCGAAGTCGAAGGTCGCGTTGGCGTTGTTCTGGGCGTGCTCGAAACCCTTCGAGACCGCCGCCGTCAGGGTCGACTGGAAGGTCTGGCCCGAAACCTGGGCCTGCTCGGCGGCCTTCATGGCGTTCGCCATCATGGTGCCGACGGCGTTGCGTGCTTGGTCGACGCTCTTCTCGGCGAAGTCGCGCATCTCGGTCGGGATCTCGAAATTCGGGGTCTGCATCGGGGTCTCCAGCACGCTGTCTCGGGTGGGACGCCAATCTGCGTCCGCGGTGACGCGCCTCTATATGTTGCACTGCAACAAGAAGTCAAGTTCCTATTCGGGGGTGGGCACGGGGGTGAAAATCCCGATAAAATGCAGATCGCCGGTATCCAGACAGTCTTCGCACCGCCTTGCGGAGACCGCGTCCGGTCCGGATAAACCTAGGCCGTTTCGCTTGGCATCATGGCGCGTCTCGGCCGCCTCGACGCCTCTCTATATAAATCTTACTCGCTGTCTATAGCCAACACGCTTGGGGCCGAGACTTGCCGATTCGGTGTCAGGCCGACCGCGCGCTCGACTGCTCCGCCCGGGCCGCCAGCCCGGTATGGTGCAGCGCACCAGCGCGGCTCTCCACGAGTCCCGCATAGAGCGAGCGGAGCGCGGCAGCGTGGGTGGCGAGCGTCATCGGCGCGGCCTGGAACCGGATCCGGGCATTCGCCCCGAGGGTTGCCGCACAGGTATCGTCCCGCAGGGCCGAGAACGCCGCCGCCAGGGCCTCGATCTCAGGGGCGACCACGAAGCCGGTCTGCCCGTCCCAGACTTTTTCGGCAGCCCCGGACCGCTCGGAAGCGACCACCGGGATGCCGGCCGCCAGGGCCTCGTAGACCGTGAGCGGCCCGGTCTCGTACCAGCGCGACGGGGCCGCGAGCGCCCGGGCCCGGCGACGCAGCAGGGTCCAGACGGCGTCCGGCGCCTGCCAGCCGATCACCTCGACCCCGGGCCGGGCGCGCAGCTCCGCCTCCAGGGGGCCGGCGCCGATGAACAGGGCCGGGAGCCCGGCGGCGCGGGCGGCGTCCGCAACGAGGTCGGCGCCCTTCTCCCGGGTCAGGCGCCCGACATACGCGATGGCGTCGCCGCGGGCGGGATCGGCCGGCGGCCCATCCGCGACCCGGACGGGGTTGTCGACGCGGTGATGGGTGAGGGCGTAGCCGCCGAGCAGGTCACCGAGCCGCCGCCGGCTGGCATCGCTGACATGGACGACGTGGAGCGGACGCCCGTGCAACGCCTGCCGGAGCGCCCCCGCGCGGGCGACGCGCACGAGCTTGTGAACCCGGCTGCGGGGATCGCAGGGCGCGGCGAGACAGGCCGGCGAGAGCGGCGCCAGCCCGCAGGGCTCGGCCCGGTCGAACCGGTAATAGACCCCGTTCGGACAGGCCAGGGCGTAATCGTGCAGGGTGACGACCACCGGCACGCCGAGCCGGGACAGGACCGGGAAGATCGCCGGCGACAGGGTGCGGGTCCATTGGTGCAGGTGGAGGCAGTCCGGTGCCGCCGGCAGCTGTCGGAGCGCCGCCTCGAGGGCGCGGGCCGCGGCGGCGTGCCAGATCCCGGTGGCCGCCGCCTGGATGCCGCCCAGGGTCCAGATGTCGGGCAGGCCGAGTTCGATCCGCCGGATGTTGCGGTGGTCCAGCAGGGGATCGACCGGGCCCGGGATCGCCTGGATGTAGGTCACCGCCAGGCCGGCCTCGGCGAGCCCGCGGGCCGATTCCAGGGCGACCTTCTCCGCCCCGCCGCTGGCGGTCGCGAACTCGGCGAGGATCACGACGTGCATGGACAATCCCGGCAGAAACCGCCGCGACGATACGTGCAAGCGGGTTTACGGAGGATCAACCGCCGGCTGGTACAGGTTTCTGTCCCAGATCTGAGCGACGGAACTTTTTGACGTGCACGTCGTCCTCGTCGCCGATCACGCCGCGATCAACGGCGGCCAAGCCAAGGTGGCGATCGAATCCGCCCTTGGGCTCGCCGCGCGGGGGTTTCGCGTCAGCCTGTTCGCGGCCGTGGGTCCGGTCGACCCGCGGCTGGAGCCCGCCGGCATCCGGGTGGTCTGCCTCGATCAGGACGACGTCACGACGGCGCGGAGCAAGTTAGCCTTCGCGGCCCAGGCGATCTGGAACGGGAAAGCGGCCCGTGCCCTGGCGGCCGAGCTCGCCGCCTGCGATCCGCGCGACACCCTGGTCCATGTCCACGCCTTCGCCAAGGCGCTGTCGCCGGCCATCGGCCCGGCCCTGCGGGCCTCCGGCCTGCCGTGCCTGTACACGATGCACGAGTTCTTCCTGGTCTGCCCGACCGGGGGGTTCTACGCCTATCCCGAGCAGAAGATCTGTCACCGCACGCCGATGTCGGCCTCCTGCATCCTGGCGAATTGCGACGCGCGCAGCTATCCGCGCAAGGTCGCCCGGATGATCCGCCATGCCGGGCTCGCGCATGTCGCCCGGCTGCCGGAGCTGTTCGCCCACGTCGTCACGATCAGCGACCTGCAGGAGAGCGTGGTCCGGCCGCTGATGCCCTCCGGCACGATGTTCCACCGGGTCGACAACCCGATCGCGGTGGAACAGGCACCGGTCCATGAAGGGCCGCCGGGCGACTTCCTGTTCGTCGGCCGGATCTCCACCGAGAAGGGCGCGCCGATCTTCGCGGAAGCCGCCCGGCGGGCCGGGGTCCGGGCTGTGTTCGTCGGCGACGGCTCGGAGCGGGCCGACCTCGCCGCCCGCTATCCCGAGGCGGTGATGCTCGGCTGGCGCGATCCCGCCGCCGTGCAGGCGCTGATGCGGCAGGCCCGGGCGCTGGTCTTCCCGAGCGTCTGGTACGAGGGCCAGCCGCTCACCGTCTACGAGGCTCTGGCCTGCGGCACGCCGGTGATCGTCAGCGATGCCTGCGCGGGCCGGGAGGCGGTGGTCGATGGCGAGACCGGCTTCTGGTTCCGCTCGGGCGATCCCGACGCGCTCGCCGCCCATCTGCGCCGCCTGTCCGATGACGGCCTCGCCGCCCGGATGGGCCGGGCCGCGCATGCCCGCTACTGGACTGCGCCGCTGACGCCGGCGGTTCATCTCGACCGGCTGACCGGACTCTACGAGATGGTGATGCGCGAAGCCTCTGCGCGCGGCCGGGCGGCGCGGCACGCGGCCGGCGGCGCGGTGGCGACGGCCTGATTGATACGCCTCGCGATCGAAAAAACCGGAAACACCCGGGCTCCGTCGCGTTGACGCGCACAGGCACCGAGCGTGCACCCGTCACGGACGAGCGACAGACATGGCCGACGACCACAAGCCTCAGGACGAGACCAAGCCCGGCTTCCAGCAGGGCAGCGCCAAGCCGGACGACAAGGCCAACCCCGCCAACAAGCAGGAGAAGATGGACGAGCGCCTCGACGACGCCCTCGAGGAGACGTTCCCGTCGAGCGACCCGGTCTCGGTGAAGATCACCAAGTAGCGGGTTCCCAAAGGGCTCAGCCCTTTGGCGGGGTTCGGGGGCAGAGCCCCCGAGCCTTTCAGTTCCCGATCCGTCAGGCGGCTTCGAGCAGCCGCCGGGCGATGACCTGGGCCTGGATCTCGGCGGCGCCTTCGAAGATCGACAGGATGCGGGCGTCGCACAGGATCCGGCTGACCGGGTATTCCAGCGCGAAGCCGTTGCCGCCGTGGATCTGCAGAGCGTTGTCGGCGGCGGCCCAGGCGACCCGGGCACCGAGCAGCTTGGCCATCCCGGCCTCCAGGTCGCAGCGCTTGCCGGCATCCTTCTCGCGGGCCGAGAAGTAGGTGAGCTGGCGGGCGATGTTGATCTCCACCGCCATCATGGCGAGCTTGTCGGCGACCCGCGGGAAGCTGACCAGCGCCTTGCCGAACTGGACCCGCTCCTCGGCGTAGCGCAGGGCCACGTCGAGGGCCGACTGGGCGACGCCGATGGCCCGGGCCGCGGTCTGGATCCGGGCGGACTCGAAGGTCTGCATCAGCTGGGCAAAACCTTTGCCCTCGACCTCGCCGAGCAGGTTGCCGCCGGGCACCTCGAACCCCTCGAAGGCCAGCTCGTATTCCTTCATGCCCCGGTAGCCGAGCACCTCGATCTCGCCGCCCGACAGGCCCTGGACCGGGAACGGCTCTTCGTCCGTGCCCCGGGGCTTCTCGGCGATCAGCATCGAGAGGCCGCGATGGCCCTTCTCCTCGGGCTTGGTCCGCACCAGCACGGTCATGATGTCGGCCCGGACCGGATGGGTGATCCAGGTCTTGTTGCCGGTGATTTTCCAGGTGTCGCCGTCCTTCACCGCCTTTGTGCGGAGCGAGGCGAGATCCGAACCGGTGTTCGGCTCGGTGAACACCGCGGTCGGCAGGATGTCGCCCGAGGCGATCTTGGGCAGGAAGCGGTGCTTCTGCTCCTCGGTACCGCCGCACAGGATCAGCTCGGCGGCGATCTCCGAGCGGGTGCCGAGCGAGCCGACGCCGATATAGGCCCGGGACAGCTCCTCCGAGACCACGCACATCGCGGTCTTGGGCAGGCCCATGCCGCCGTACTCTTCCGGGATGGTGAGGCCGAACACGCCCAGCTCGGCCATCTTGGTGACGACCTCCATGGGGATGTATTCGTTCTTCAGGTGCCACTCATGCGCCTGCTCGACCACCTCGGCCTTGCCGAAGCGGCGCATCTCGGAGCGGATCGCCTCCATGTCCTCGTCGAGGCCCGAGGCGCCGACGGTGGCCGAGCCGCCGCCCTCGCGCATCAGCGCCACCAGGGCGGCGCGGTGCTCCGGGGTGTTGCCCTCGGCGATCAGGGTCTCGACCGCGTCGGTGCGGTACTGCGCGACCTCCTTGGCCGAGAGACCGAGCGAGCCGGTCGGCCGGACCATCTCGCCCTGGCTCATCGGGATGCCGGAGAACAGCTGGTCGAGATACTCGCCGGCGCCGATCCGCACGAGCAGCATCTCGGTCTCGCCGAACCGGCCCTCGGCCTGGAGGCGCTCGGCATAGCCACCGAGCTCGGCCACCGCCTCCGCGTAGGTCGCGAGCCAGGCTAGCCCGTGGGCGGCGTGCTGCTGCGCCTCGAGCTTGCCGGCATCGATCCGCCCGTCCGTGCCGAGGATACGTGTCCGCACGCGCCGGATGGCCTCCGCCACGAGGGCCTTCGCGCTCTCACCGGCGGCCTTGGTGAGGCTGACGACGTCCTGTGGTTCGGTCTGGATGGCGGGGGATGCGGACATGATTTTTGCTCGCGTGGCGTTTTATTGGATCATCTCTTCTAACCCGTCCGACGCCGAGGCCGAAGCAGATTTCATTTGCCGCGTCTTGAACTCAAGTTGAAGGCCGTGGGCTTTCGACGCGCGCGGTGACGCCGAACCGACCTCCCCTTCGGCGCCCGGCGCTCCGGTTCAGTGCTTCTGCTCGCAGCGCGTCTTCACGTAGGCGCCGTTCTCGCCGGTGAAACCGGTATTGGCCGCGAGCACCGGTCCCTGGATCAGGCATTCCTGCAGCGTGTGGGCCGGCCCGGTGATCACGTCGAGGGCGGTCTCCCGCGAGCAGTCCGGAGCCTGGACGTTGGCGGCACAGATGAGCGCGACGACGAGGATCTGGTTCATGGGGCCTCCCGGGGATCTGGTCGATCCGGCCCGGCTCTTCGGCGGCTGGGCGGTATCAAGCGAAAGACCGGGCCTTTCCGGCGGTTCCGGGACTGCGGCGCCAAGACCTCCGGTCAGGCCCGGCTCGCCACCGCGACGCCGAGTGCCGCCACCGCCATCCCGGCGACCTGCACCAGGGTCAGCACCTCGCCGAACAGCAGGTAGCCCAGCACGGCCGCCACCGGCGGCACCAGGAAGAACAGGGCGGCGACGCCCGCCACAGCGCCGCGCCGGATCAGCGCAAGCAGCAGCAGGATCCCGGCCACCGAGTTCACCAGGATCGCCCAGGCGAGCCCGAGCCACAGGGGTGCCACCGGGTCGATCTCGGCATGTCCGAAGGCCAGCGCCAGCGGGATCGCACAGGCCATCCCGCCCACGAATTGCAGCGTCGCGTTGGCCAGGAGGTCGCCGCCGCCGCCGGTGCGCTTCTGCCAGAGGGTGCCCAGCGTCAGGGCCAGGACCGCCACGAGGCTGACAGCCAGGGCCACCGGCGGGATCCCGGACGGGTCGGCGGCGCCGAGCTTGGGGGCGAGCACCAGGCCGGCCCCGGCGAAGCCGAGCAGGATCCCGAGCGCCCGGCGGCCGCTGACGCGCTCGCCGAGCAGCGGTCCCGCCAGGAGCGCCGTCAGCAGCGGCTGGAGGCTGCCGACCAGGGCGGCGATCCCGGCCGGGAGCCCCCGGCTCACCGCCCAGAACACCCCCGACAGGTAGATCCCCTGCATCAGGAAGCCCGCCACGATGGGATCGCGCCAGCCCGCCTGGGTCCCGGGCCAGCGCACCCGGGACGCCGCCGCGATCAGCGCCAACAGCAGGGCGACGCCGGTAAACCGGACCGCCGTGAAGCCCAGCGGGTCGGCGTGCGGGATCACGGCCCGGGCGGAGATGAAGCCGGTCGCCCAGATCGGGACGAACAGGACCGGCAGGGCACTGGCGGCAAGCGATGGACGTGGTGCAGGCGTAAGCATGGCCGTATCTAGAGCGTGTCGGCCCGGCGAGTCGCAACAGGGATCTGGTCGGCGCGGGGGTCCAGTCGGCGTGGCCGCGGCGCTTCACCGGCCAGCGAACGGGACCGGACCGGCTCGGCGGCGTTGACGGGCCGGCCCGGGCGCCCTTCATCGGCGGGCCGGCACGAGGATCGTTGGACACCCGTGAAATCTCTCCGCAACGGATTCCAGGTCGCGGGCCTCGCGGCGCAGCGCTTCGTCGCCCATGACGGCTGGGCGATCGCCAGCCACATCGCGCTCTCGACCCTGACCTCCCTGTTCCCGTTCCTGATCCTGCTGGCGGCTCTGGCCGGCCTGTTCGGCACGCAGTCGCTCGCCGACGAGGCCGGGGTGCTGATCTTCGACGCCTGGCCCCGGGAGATCGCCAAGCCGATCGTCGGCGAGGTCCACCGGGTGCTCACCGAGCAGCGCAGCGGCGTGCTGACGCTGGGCGCCCTGTTCGCCCTGTATTTCTCGTCCTCCGGCGTCGAGAGCCTGCGGGTCGGCCTGAACCGGGCCTACGGGCTGCGGGAGGGCCGACCGTGGTGGCTGACCCGGCTCGAATCGATCGGCTACGTGATCTGCGGCGCCTTCGCGATGTTGGCCTTCGCGCTGCTCGTGGTGCTGGGCCCGCTGATCTGGCGCAACGTCGTGCTGGTCGCGCCGGGGCTGGAGCCCCTGAGCCTCACGGTGGCGATCGGGCGGATCGGCGTCACCGCCCTGCTGCTGGCGGTGGTGCTGATCATCGCCCACAAGTTCGTCGCCGCCGGCCGGCGCTCGATCCTGTCGGTGCTGCCGGGGATCGGGGTGACGCTGGTCCTGTGGTTCTTCGCCGGCCTCGGCTTCGGCTATTATCTCGACCGATTCTCGAACGCCTACGCGTCCACCTACGGGGGCTTGGCCACCGCGATGGTGTTCCTGGTGTTCCTGTACTGGCTGGCCGCCATGTTCCTGTTCGGCGGCGAGATCAACGGCACGGTGATCGCCGCCCGCCGCAGCCGGCTGCAGGCGAAGATGCTGGCCCGGCGGGCCGAGATGGAGGGACGATGGACGGCATCGAGCACCTGACGGTCCGCGTGAACGGCGCGGATCTGCACGTCGCCCGCTGCGGCTCGGGTACGCCGCTGCTGCTGCTCCACGGCTGGCCGGAATTCTGGCTGACCTGGGAGCCGGTGATGGCGCGGCTTTCCGCCCGCCACACCCTGATCGCCCCGGACCTGCGCGGCTTCGGCGACAGCGACAAGCCCGCGGGCGCCTTCGGACCGCCCGAGCAGGCGGCCGACATGGCGGCGCTGCTCGATGCGCTCGGCATCGACCGTGCCGGCATCGTCGGCCACGATGTCGGCGGCGCGGTGATCCAGGCCCTGGCCCGGGCCCGTCCGGAGCTTTGCGCCGGCCTGTTCCTGTTCGACTTCGTCTATCCCGGAATCGGTCCCCGCCTCGGGGAGCCGGATCGGCTCAGCGAGATCTGGTACCAGTCCTTCAACCAGATGGACCTGGCGGTGGCGCTGGTCGGCGCCAGCCGCGACAGTTGCGCCGCCTATATCGGCCACTTCCTGCGCCACTGGTCACACCGCAAGGACGCGTTCGATCCCGTGCTGGACGCCTTCGTGGACACGTTCCAAAAACCCGGAAACCTCGCGGGCGGCTTCGCGCATTACCGGGCGGCCCATGCCGGCCGGATCGCGATGCTCAAGGGCGAGGCCCCGTCCCTGCCGCCGATCACGGTGCCGACCTGCGTGCGCTGGGCCGAGCACGACCCGATCTTCCCCTATGCCTGGACCGACCGCCTGGGCGAGACGTTTTCGGACCTCGACTTGGCCCCGTTCCCGGGCGTCGGCCACTTCCCCCACCGGGAGGATCCCGACCGGGCGGCGGCCGAGATCGCCGGGTTTTTCGGGCGGATCGGGTGGGTCTGAGATAACGGTCAGCGGGACTGGTTGCGATACACGCAGTCGCGCCCGCGATCCTCGTACCCGCCCGGACAGGCGGTGACGCAGGCGCCGGCCGCGAGCTTCTTCGGGGGCGGGCAGGCGCCGGCAACTTGCGCTTGGACTGGGACGGCCATGAGTAGCGGCAGGATCAGCGCCGCGAAGAGGATCCTGGACGCGACGGCGCGGGCAGCCGAGGCCTCACCGATCTGTTCGAGACACCGCATCGTCGTCCATCCCGCCACCGGATCATTGACCGAGAGATATGCCGTCGCGCGGGCGTGTCACCCGTGGGCCGGGTGTTCCGGCGCACCGCGCTCCGTCAGCGCAGCCACGATCCGCGCCACCTCGGCCTCGGCGGCGGGAAAGCCCCGGCTCGTGTCGATCACGAAATCGGCCCGGGCCCGCTTCTCGGCATCCGGCATCTGCTTGGCCAGGATCGCCGCGAAGGCGTCCTCGGTCATGCCGGGACGGGCCAGCACCCGAGCGCGCTGGACGTCCGGGGGGGCGCTGACCACCACGACCGCGTCGCAGCGGCGCCCGCCGCCGGTCTCGTAGAGGAGCGGGATGTCGAGGACGACCAGCGGCGCGTCCGCATGCCGAGCCAGGAACGCCGTGCTGGCCGCCCGGACCAGGGGGTGGACGATGGCCTCGAGCGCCGCCATCCGGTCGGGGTCGCCGAGCACCGCCGCGCGCAGGCAGGTGCGGTCGACGCCGCCCTGCGGGTCGAGCACGCCGGGAAAGGCCGCGCCGATCGCCGAAGCCGCCTCGCCCCCGGGTCCGTAGAGGGCGTGGACGGCGGCGTCGGCATCGTGGACCGGGACGCCGAGCGCCGAAAACATCTTGGCGGTGGCCGACTTGCCCATGCCGATCGAGCCGGTCAGGCCGAGGATGACGGGGCGGCTGACGGGAGGCCCCTTGGTCATCCGGAGAGATCCGCCACGATCCGGTCCCGCAGGCCCGGGGTGACGGCGGGGCGCAGGCCGAACCACGCCTCAAAACCCGGCACCGCCTGGTGCAGCAGCATGCCGAGACCGTCCACCGCCGCGAGCCTCCGGCGGCGCGCCGCCGCGAGCAGGTCCGTTTCCAGCGGGGCGTAGACGATGTCGGCGACCGCGGCGGAAGCCGGCAGCGGGGTGAGGTCGATGTCGAGGGGCGGCTGGCCCTTCATGCCGAGCGAGGTGGTGTTGACCAAGAGCCCTGCCCCGGCGAGCGCATCGGGCAGGTCGTCCCAGGCGCGCGCATCGGCGATCCCCGGCGCCAGGGCTGCCAGGGTCTCGGCCCGGGCGCGGGTGCGGTTAGCGATCAGGATCCGGCGCAGCCCGCGTTCGGCGAGGCCGACCACGATCGCCCGCGCCGCGCCGCCGGCACCCAGCACGACGGCGGTACCGCCGGCCCGCTCCGGCCAGCCGGCGCCGAGGCTGTGGTCGAGATGGGCGCAGAAGCCCGGCGCGTCGGTGTTGTCGCCGCGGATCCGGCCGTCGGGCTCGACCACCAGGGTGTTCACCGCCCCGATCGTTTTCGCCCGCGGCGTCAGGGTGTCGGCGAGCGCGAAGGCCGCCTCCTTGTGGGGGATCGTGACGTTGCCGCCTCGGAAGCCGGAGCCCGGCAGCGCCCGGATGAAACCGGGGAACGCCTCCGGGGCGACGTCCAGGCGCTCGTAGGAGCCCGGGATGCCATGCTCGGCCAGCCAGTAGCCGTGGATCAGCGGCGAGCGTGAATGCGCGATCGGGTGGCCGACCACGAAGGCCCGGGGGATCGCGGTCTCGCTCACGCGGCGCAAGCCTCGGCGAGACGGCAGGCCGGGCCGCCGGCCGCCTCGATCTGCAGGGTCGCGTGGCCGATGCCGAAGCGGGTGCGCAGGCCCTCGGCGGTCTCAGCCAGGAAGCCGTTGCCCGGGTGGTCCTCGGCGATCACCAGATGGACCGTGAGGGCGACGCTGGTGGTGCTCATCGGCCAGATATGCAGGTCGTGCAGATCGACCACCCCGGGCCGGTCGCGCAGGAAGCCGGTCACCGCCTCCGGGGAGATCTCCGCCGGCACCGCGTCGAGGGACATCGCCACGCTGTCGCGCAGGAGCCCCCAGGTCGCCCAGACCACAAGAGCCGCGATGGCGAGGCTGACCGCGGGGTCGAGCCAGCTGAGCCCAGTGAGTTGGATCACCAGGCCGGCGACCACGACGCCCGCCGAGACCGCTGCATCGGCCAGCATGTGCAGGAAAGCGCCGCGGATGTTGATGTCGCCCTTGGCGCCGCTGGCGAACAGCCAGGCGGTGACGCCGTTGACCAGGATCCCGATGGCGGCGACCACCATCACGACGGTCCCGGCCACCGGCTCCGGATGGACCAGCCGGACCAGGGCCTCCCAGATCACCGCCCCCATAGCGATCAGCAGGAACACGGCGTTGAACAGGGCCGCCAGGATCGAGGAGCCGCGATAGCCGTAGGTGAAGCGGGCGCTGGCCCGGCGGCGCACCAGGATCGCGGCGATCCAGGCGGCGGCCAGGCCCAGCACGTCGGAGAGGTTGTGGCCGGCATCGGCCACCAGCGACATCGAGTTGCTCAGATACCCGTAGGCCGCCTCGACCACCACGAAACCGGTGTTGAGCACGATGCCGATCGCGAAGGCCGGCCCGAAATTCTTCGGCGCGTGCACATGGCCGCCATGACCGCCGTGGCTGCCGTGGCTGCCGTGCCCACCGTGAGAATGGGATCCGTGGGAATGATCGTGCCCGGCCAAGACGGTGCTCCGTTCGATCGTGGTTTCAAAAGGTCCGGGACCTTGTGTGGGTTCAGGGCGGAGCCCTGCAAGCCTCCGGGCTCCGCCCCGGAACCCCGCCAAAGGGCCGAACCCTTTGGAAACCCGGTCTAGAAGCCCAGGTAGCCGGCGTCACGCAAGCGTGTGAGCAGCGGCAGCAATGGCAGACCCAGCACCGTGCTGTGGTCCCCGGCGACCGATTCGAACAGGTGGATGCCCGGCCCTTCGAGCTGATAGCCGCCGACGCTGGCGCGCACGCGGTCTTCGCCGGCGCAGTCCACATAGGCGGCGATCGCCCGGGCATCGAGGGGGCGGAGCGTCAGCCGGGCGGTTTCCACGAAGGCGTCGCTGAGGGCGCCGGCCAGCGCCACCGCGGAATGCAGGGCATGGGTGCGGCCGGCGAGGCGGGCAAGCTGGGCTCGCGCCTCGTCGGAATCCCGGGGCTTGTGGAACACCGTGCCGTCGAGTTCGAGCACTTGGTCGGCGCCGATCACGACGCGCCCCGGATGGCGGGCAGCCACCGCCTCCGCCTTGGCGCAGGCGAGGTGCAGGGCGAGGTCGGGCGGCGACAGGTTTTGGCTCGACGCCTCCAGGGCGCGCTCGTCGACGTCAGGGGATGCGGTCTCTACCGGCAGGGCCGCGCTCTGCAGCAGCAGGCGCCGGGTCGGACTGGTGGAAGCGAGGAGGAGCGGATCCGGATGGAGCCAGGGCGAGCGGGGCATCGCGCCAGTGTCACGGATCGGGCGTGCGGTGCAAGGCTGCGACGAGCCCCGCCGCCGGGATGAACCGGCCGGCGGGGCTGTCGCGGAGCCGATACGCAACCTGGCTCCCAGATCGAAGGATGGCAGGCGCGGGTTAGGAGAAGGTCAACGCGGCCCCGGGTTTCCAAAGGGCCGAGCCCTTTGGCAGGGTTCAGGGGCGGAGCCCTTGAGACAGGCCCCGGACCTCGTGGATCCGGGACCTGACCCGATCAGGTGTTCATCGAATCGAAGAAATCGCCGTTGCTCTTGGTCTGGCGCAGCTTGTCCATGAGGAACTCGATCGCGTCGGTGACGCCCATCGGGTTGAGGATGCGGCGCAGCACGTAGGTCTTCTTGAGGGCGTCCGGCGGGACCAGCAGCTCTTCCTTGCGGGTGCCGGAGCGGGTGATGTCGATCGCCGGGAAGATGCGCTTGTCCGAGACCTTGCGGTCCAGGATGATCTCCGAGTTGCCGGTGCCCTTGAACTCCTCGAAGATCACCTCGTCCATGCGCGAGCCGGTGTCGATCAGCGCGGTGGCGATGATCGAGAGCGAGCCGCCCTCCTCAATGTTGCGGGCGGCGCCGAAGAAGCGCTTGGGCCGCTGCAGGGCGTTGGCGTCGACGCCGCCGGTCAGCACCTTGCCGGAGGACGGCACCACGGTGTTGTAGGCGCGGCCGAGCCGGGTGATCGAATCGAGCAGGATGACGACGTCGCGGCCGTGCTCCACCAGGCGCTTGGCCTTCTCGATCACCATCTCGGCGACCTGCACGTGGCGGGTGGCCGGCTCGTCGAAGGTGGAGGCGATGACCTCGCCCTTCACCGAGCGGATCATGTCGGTGACCTCCTCGGGGCGCTCGTCGATGAGCAGCACGATGAGGTAGCATTCCGGGTGGTTGATAGTGATCGACTGCGCGATGTTCTGCATCAGCACGGTCTTGCCGGTGCGCGGCGGCGCCACGATCAGCGCGCGCTGGCCCTTGCCGATCGGGGCGACGATGTCGATGATCCGAGGGCTGAAATCCTTCTTGGGCGGATTGTCCAGTTCGAGCTTGAAGCGCTGGGTCGGGAACAGCGGCGTCAGGTTGTCGAAATGGACCTTGTGCTTGATCTTCTCGGGGTTCTCGAAATTGATCGTGTTGACCTTGAGCAGCGCGAAGTAGCGCTCGCCGTCCTTGGGGCCGCGGATCGGGCCCTCGACGGTGTCGCCGGTGCGCAGGCCGAAGCGCCGGATCTGGGTCGGCGAGATGTAGATGTCGTCCGGGCCGGGCAGGTAGTTCGAGTCGTTCGAGCGCAGGAAGCCGAAGCCGTCCTGCAGCACCTCGACGGTACCGGCACCGATGATCTCGACCTCCTTGGCAGCGAGCTGCTTCAGGATCGCGAACATCAGTTCCTGCTTGCGCATGGTCGAGGCGTTCTCGACCTCGACCTCCTCGGCGAAGGCCGTCAGGTCGGTGGGCGTCTTGGCCTTGAGATCGAACAGCTTGACCTCGCGCACGCCCTCCAGGGCGGCGATCGAGCCGGTCCCCTGACCGGCCCCCTGGGTTGCAGGCGCGTCGGCCGGATCGGCCGTCTCGGGGTCGGCCAGAGGATCGGCGAAGGCGTCGGGATGTGGCGTCATGGGTGTCTTGCAACCGACGAGGAAGGTGGGAGGGCCGGTTCTGAGCCAAGCAACCCGGGGGACGGGCGCTGGAGAGCGGGCCGCGCTGGACAGCGAGGGGCCCGAAAGATCGTCTTGGCTGGACCGTTTTCGGCAGGACCCTCGCGGCTCACGGGCGCGCTGCGGCGCTGACCTTGTGAAGAGGGCTCGAAAGAAATAACGCGTTTTTCCACCGCACTCAAGGGGCAGGCCGATCGAGGGGTGCCGGGGAGGCGCAGGATCGGTGACGATGGACCCGTATCGTCGCCGGATGGCGGCGGCGGAGACCGACACCCGCGCCCTTCCCTCCCCCCCTCTGTGGGGGAGAGGACGCGCCCTGTTCTCAAACCCACCGCGGCCTTCGCAGACGTACGCCCCACCCGCCACGATTCGTTGAACACCCCTCCGCACGCCGGATCTCGCAGATTGGCTGCGGCGGCGCTAAAGCGCTCATCGCGGAACCGGGGTCCCGCGGGACCGTTGCCCGTCCCGGCGCCGCAGCGCAGCAAACCGTCAACCCGAGAGCCCGGCCCCACCGATATGCGCGACGACGCCACCGGACGCACCCTCACCGCGCACGAGCCGCGCCGGATCCCATGGCTCGACATCGTGTTCGGATTCGGCCCGATGGTGCCGATCGCGGTCGGCTCCGCCGCGGCCTGGTGGCTGAACGGCCAGCCCCTCGATTACCTGGTCGCCCTGTTCACCCTGCTCTACGCCGCGTCGATCCTGCTGTTCCTGGCCGGCGTGCGCCGGGGCGTCAGCTTCCGCACCGAGGGCGGCCCGCAGTTGTCGCAGATCGTCACGATGCTGATCCTGTACGGGCTCGGGCTGTTCGCCCTGTTCTCGGCGGTGATGGGCAAGGCAGTGCCCGCCCTGACCATGCTGATCATCGGCTACGCGGCCATCGGGATCCTGGACCCGATCGCGGCGCGGGCCGGCGAAGTGCCGCTCGCGCATGCCCGCCTGCGCCCGCTGCAGATGCCGATCGCCGTGGTGAGCCTCGCGGCTCTGCTGTGGCTCAAGCTGACGGCGCCGTATTGATCGTTTGTCCTGGACCTTACCTCCGACCCTTACTTCGTCCTGAGACGACGGAGCGAAGCGGAGGCCTCGAAGGCGGGCTCCAGGGATCGCAGCGGCCTCTGGAGGGCTCCTTCGAGGCGGCTTCGCCGTACCTCAGGATGAGGATTGGGGTTGGGATTTCCGTGAGGTATCCAACCCACCACCGTCATTGCGAGCGAAGCGAAGCAACCCAGCGTGGCGCGGGGTCTCCGAACGTAGCGCTTCCCTGGGTCGCTTCGCTGCGCTCGCAATGACGGCGTAGGATGGACGGCCAAGTAGGCCCCCCGGAAACCGAATTCCCCTTTCTTCCGTCATGCTCTAGAGCCCGGACCAGGATCTCCGCCGTGCCGGGGACGACTCACACCGGATCCGGGCTCCGGGTCCGCGAGAAGCGAACGCGCTCACATGTCCAAGCCGGAAACCGCGAAGGCCGAAAGCCGGGCCGAAATCTTGAAACCCCGCCTGCCCCGCGGCTTCGTCGACCGCCGTGCCGACGAGATTGCCGCGCAGGGGCGGATGCTGGAGACGATCCGCAAGAGCTTCGAGCTCTACGGCTTCGAGGCCCTGGAGACCCCGTTCGTCGAGTACACCGAGGCGCTCGGCAAGTTCCTGCCCGACCTCGACCGCCCGAACGCCGGCGTGTTCTCGTTCCAGGACGACGACGAGGCCTGGCTCTCCTTGCGCTACGACCTGACCGCGCCGCTGGCCCGGTTCGTGGCCGAGCATTACGACGCCCTGCCCAAGCCCTATCGCAGCTACCGGGCCGGCTACGTGTTCCGCAACGAGAAGCCGGGGCCGGGCCGGTTCCGCCAGTTCATGCAGTTCGATGCCGACATCGTCGGCGCCGGCAGCGTCGCGGCCGATGCCGAGACCTGCATGCTGATGGCCGACACGCTGGACCGGCTCGGGCTCGGCGGCCAGTACGTGGTCAAGGTCAACAACCGCAAGGTGCTGGATGGGGTCATGGAGGCGATCGGTCTCGCAGGCCCCGACAAGGCCGGCCAGCGCCTGACCGTCCTGCGGGCGATCGACAAGCTCGACCGCCTCGGCGTCGACGGCGTGCGCGACCTGCTCGGCCCCGGCCGCAAGGACGAGAGCGGCGACTTCACCAAGGGCGCCGGCCTCGACGCCACGGCGGTGTCGCGGATCCTGGCCTACGTGTCGTTCCAGGCCGATGCCGCGGAGGGCGCCGACAAGATGGCGTTCTGGGAAAAGTTCTTTGCCGGCTGGCACGAGGCGGTGGGCGCGTCCGAGACCGGCCGCGAGGGCATCGCCGAGCTGCACGCGATCATGCGGCTCTGCGCGGCGGCCGGCTACGGCCACGACGTGATCCGGGCCGATCCGAGCGTGGTGCGCGGGCTCGAATACTATACCGGCCCGGTCTACGAGGCCGAGCTGACCTTCCCGGTCACTAACGAGGACGGCCAGACCGTGCGCTTCGGCTCGGTGGCCGGCGGCGGGCGCTACGACGGCTTGGTCGGGCGGTTCCGGGCCGAGCCGGTGCCGGCCACGGGTTTCTCGATCGGCGTCTCGCGGCTGTTCTCGGCGCTCCAGCTGGTGAAGAGCCCCCTGCTCGCCGGCACCGAGACCCCCGGCCCGGTGGTGGTGCTGGTCCTCGACCGTGAGAACATGGCCGATTACCAGCGGTTGGTTGCGCTGCTGCGGGCGGACGGGATCCGGGCCGAGCTCTATCTCGGCGCCGCCGGCATGAAGGCGCAGATGAAATACGCCGACCGCCGCCGCGCCCCGGTGGCGATCATCCAGGGCTCGAACGAGCGCCTGGCCGGCGAGATCCAAATCAAGGACCTGATCGAGGGCGCCCGCGCCGCCGAATCCATCGGCAGCAACGCCGAGTGGAAGGCCGCCCGCCCGGCGCAAGTGTCCTGCCCGGAAGCGGACATGGTCGCCCAGGTCCGCACCGTCCTGGCCCGACATTTCCCGACCACGGCCGGCTGAGTCCCGGTTTCAAAAGGTCTTCGACCTTTCGCGGGTGCGGGCAGAGCCCGCTTTACTCAGGGGCTCCGCCCCCGAACCCCTGCCAAAGGGCTGAGCCCTTTGGAAACCCGTGATCTTCGCGTGTCGCCAAGCGCTGCCGCGATTGCTAGAGAGCGCCCGCGAGGGATATGCGATGACACGACCGGAGGCCGGTGAGACGGGGGCGGGGGACGCGGCGCGGGCGCGGCTGCTCGCGCATCTGAGTGCGGCCGGCTACCGGCCGGTGACGCCCCCGGTGCTGCAGCCGGTGGAGCCGTTCCTGGAATTGTCCGGCGAGGATATCCGACGGCGGATCTTCGTCACCCAGGACGCGGCCGGGGCCGAGCTGTGCCTGCGGCCGGAATTCACGATCCCGGTCTGCCGCCTGCACCGGGCTCAGGCCGACGGCCGGGCGGCCGATTACAGCTATTGTGGCCCGGTCTTCCGGCTGGCCGCCGACGAGCCCGACGAGTTCTTCCAGGCCGGCATCGAATCGATCGGTCGCACCGACACGCCGGCCGCCGATGCCGAGGTGCTCGGGCTGGCGCTCGAGGGCCTCGCTTTGTTCGGCCGGACCGACCCGGCGGTGCGGCTCGGCGACATGGGCCTGACCGTGGCTTTGCTCGACGGGTTGGCGGTGCCGCCGGCGGCCAAGCGCCGGACCCTGCGGACGCTCGCCGCCGGGCGCTCCCTCGACGAGGTCACCAACGGCGGCGCAGACGCGCGGCCCGAGGATCCCCATGCCGGCCTGCTGGCCGCGATCCAGGGCCAGGACCCGCGGGGCGTGCGCGCCTTCGTGGAGGACGTGCTAGCCATCGCCGGCATCTCGGCGGTGGGCGGCCGTAGCGCCGGCGAGATCGCCGAGCGCTTCCTCGGCAAGGCGGCCGCGCAGGCCAATGGCGGGGCCGGGCTCAACCCCGAGAACCGCGCCGTGCTCGACCGCTACCGGGCGATCGCCGGCCATCCCGACGCCTCGGCCCGCGACCTGCGGGGGCTGGTGGCCGAGGCCGGCCTGCGCCACGACGCTCTCTCGGCCGCCCTCGACCTGTTCGAGGAGCGCACCGGTTTCATCGCGGCCCGGGGCCTGCCGATCGAGCGCTTCCGCTTCCAGGGCGGCTTCGCCCGCAACCTCGACTACTACACCGGCTTCATCTTCGAGGTGAACGAGGGGGACGGCCCGATGCTGGTCGGCGGCGGCCGCTACGATGGCCTGCTCGGGCATCTCGGCAGCCCGGCCCCCCTGCCCGCGGTGGGCTGCACCTTCTGGGTCGAGCGCGTGGCAGGAGCCGGACTATGAGCGGTTCCGAGACAAGCCTGATCCTCGCGGTTCCATCCAAGGGCCGCCTCCAGGAGAATGCCAGCGCGTTCTTCGGCCGGGCTGGCCTGCGGCTCGCCCAGGGCGCGGGCGCCCGCGACTATCGCGGCAAGCTCGTCGGCGTGCCGGGGGTCGAGGTGCGCTACCTCTCGGCCTCGGAGATCGCCGCGCAGCTCGCCTCCGGGGCGGCCCATCTCGGGGTGACCGGCGAGGACCTGATCCGCGAGACCCTGCCGGACGTGCGCGGCCAGGTCGAGCTCCTGACCCCGCTCGGCTTCGGCAACGCCACCGTGGTGGTGGCGGTGCCCCAGGCCTGGATCGACGTGCGGGCCATGTCCGATCTCGACGAGGTCGCGGCCCTGATGCGCACCCGCCACGGCCGGCGCCTGCGGGTGGCGACCAAGTACGTCAACTTGACCCGCCGGTTCTTCGCCGAGAAGGGCGTCGCCGATTACCGGATCGTCGAGAGCCTGGGCGCCACCGAGGGCGCGCCGGCGGCGGGCTCGGCCGAGATCGTGGTCGACATCACCACCACGGGCGCGACGCTCAGCGCCAACGCCCTCAAGGTGCTGGACGACGGCATCATCCTGCGCTCCGAAGCCAACCTGGTCGCGTCGCTGAAGGCCCCCTGGGGCGAGGGTCAGCGCGCGGCATTGCGCACGGTGCTCGGCCGGATCGCCGCCGAGGAGCGCGCCCGAACCACCCGGGAGGTCCGGGCGGCCCTGCCGGAGAGCGGCGCCATCGACCTCGCCACGATCGCGGGCCTGCACGAGGCCGAATTGCCCTACGGCGCCCCGCGCGGGAGCGACGGCGAGATCGTGATGCGCTGCCCCGAAGGCGCGGTGTTCGACCTCGCCGGCGCCCTGGTCGAGGCCGGCGCCCGGGCCGTCACGGTCCGGCGGGTCGACTATGCCTTCGCGGCCGAGAACTTGTTGGCGGAGCGGCTACTGGCGCGGCTTTGAGACGCCCAGCAGGTTTCGCAAAAGTGCCCCACGGTCTGCCAAGCCGATGCGGTGATGCGGCCGCTCGTGGCGAGATGGGCGGGTGATATCGCTTATTGCGATACGTGCTGCGTGTCCCTAAAATCGCGGCAGAGTCTCGCGCGATGCTGCCTCATGCACATCATCACCCAGGCCCGGATCTGGGCGGCGAAGAAGCGGTGGCCGCAAGCCGCGAGCGCCCTCGACGCCTGGTACAGGTTGATGAAGGTATCCGAGCCGAGCGACTTCGCCGGCATGAAAGCGCTGTTTCCGGCAACCGACAAGGTCGGCCGTTTTCATGTGTTCGACATCGGCGGCAATAAAATACGACTCATCGCCGTGGTACAATACAAGTTCAAGAAAGTTTATATCCAAGCGATCATGGATCACGCCGATTACGACACGGGCAGATGGAAGGCGTAAGACAATGCGTCCGCTAGTCAAGGAAGCCGCCGAGCATTGGCCCCATGTCGCGCCGTTGCTCACCATGCCGACCAACCAGAAGGATTACGATCGGCTGGTTCAGGCGATGGATCAGATCCTGGCCCTCGTCGGCGAGGATGAGGATCATCCTCTGGCGCTTCTGGCGTCTCGGATGGGCGACTTGATCGAAGCCTATGACGAGGCCCATCGACCCATACCGCAGGTCACGGGCGCGGCGGTGCTCCGCGCCATCATGGATGAGCGGGGTCTCAGCCAGGGCGACCTGCCGGAGGTGGGCACCCAATCCGTGCTCTCCGAGATCCTGAGCGGGAAGCGGCAGATCAATCTCCGCCAAGCCAAGGCGCTGAGTGAGCGCTTCGCCTTCCCGGCTGCAGTGTTTCTCGGGTTGTGATGCGTTTCTGGGAGAACCGTCACTGCGGCCCCTGCTTGGCGAATTCCGACAGCACCCCGCGCAACACCTTGAGCCGGGTCTCGTAGAGGCCGCGCAGGCAGGTCACGTTGGGCCCGCAGGCATGGCGCTCCTTGAGCCAGGTTTCTTGGTCGTCGCGCAGCTTGGTCTGGCCGCCCATGGGCAGGACGTCCTTCAGGATGGCGAAGCGGGTCGCCATCTCGACATCCATGTCGTTGAGGGGAAGGTGGGCGCAGATCGCCGTCTCGTCGGGGGTCTCGGCCTTGTCGCAGGCGAAGCTCGCGGCCCGGGCGGGGGCGGCGGTGAGGAGAGCCAGCGGCAGCAGGAGCGCGAGAAGCTTGGTCATGGCCCCCAACGGCCCGGGTCGGCGAAAGGCTCCGGCGGTGCCGTTGGCGTGGTGAATCGCAGCCGGGTCACAGGATCCCGGGATCAGAGGCCCGGCTTGACCACCGCCAGGATGACGATGCCGATCATCAGGAGCGTCGGTACCTCGTTGAGCACCCGGTAGAACTTGTGCCCGCGGGTGTTCCGGTCGGCCGCGAAATCCTTGACCATCCGGGCGAGCCAGCCGTGGATGCCCGACATCGCCAGCACCAGCAAAAATTTCGCCTGGAGCCAGGGGCTCGCGTAGTAGCCGCTCATCCAGGCCAGCGTCAGCCCGAACGCCCAGGTGGCGATCAGGGCGGGGTTCATGATCGCCTTGAGCAGGCGGCGCTCCATCACCTTGAAGGTCGCGGCCTGCGCCTCGGAGCCCGACGGCAGGCTCGCGTGGTAGACGAACAGCCGGGGCAGGTAGAGCATGCCCGCCATCCAGGCGATCAGGCTGATGACGTGCCCGGCCTTGAGCCAATCGTAGAGCACGGCCTACCTGCGCAGCCGCGCGAGCATGCGCTCGACATGGGCGACCGGCGTCTGCGGGGTGATGCCGTGGCCGAGGTTGAACACGTGCGGCAGGCCCGCGGTCGCCTCCAGCACCGCATCGACCCCGGCATCGAGGGCGTCGCCGCCGGCGATCAGCGTGTCGGGATGCAGGTTGCCCTGGGTCACCATCGAGGCCGGGATCTGCCGGCGCAGGGCCTTCAGGTCCACCGCCCAGTCGACCCCGACCGCGTCGGCCCCGGTCTCCGGCACCACCCGGGCATGGCCATCGAGGCCCGAGCCGCGGGCGAACACGATGATCTTGGCGCCCGGCACCCTTTCCCGGACACCGGCGATCATCCGGGCGATCGGCCTCAGCGACCAGCGGGTCAGCGCGTCGATGGTTGCGCCGTTCGGCAGGGCGCTCTCGGTCACGTCGCCGACCGGCTCGACGACGTCCCCGGAGGCCGGGACGGCCCGCGGCAGGGTGCCGGCATGGGATTCGAAGATCTGCACCGCGTCGGCGCCGGCCTCGAGCTGGCGGACGAGATACGCGGTCTGCACCGTGACGAGGCGGTCGATCAGGCTGTCGACCAGGGCCGTGTCACCCTCGGCGAGCGCCCGGGCGGGGGCGAGGTCCGAAGTGCCGCGGCCGCCGATCATGTAGCTCGCCACCGTCCAGGGCGCGCCGCAGAAGCCGAGCAGGGTGGTCTCGCCCGGCAATTCGGCACGCAACCGCTTCACCGTTTCGAAGACCGGCGCCAGGTGCGAAAAAATCGCCGGATCGCCCGCCTCGCGCAGCCGCTCGAAGGCGTCGCGGCCGTCGAGCGGATCGAGGCGCGGCCCCTCCCCTTCGACGAAGCGCACGTCCTGGCCCAGCGCATGGGGGACGACCAGGATGTCCGAGAACAGGATCGCGGCGTCGAAGCCGAAGCGCCGGATCGGCTGGAGCGTCACCTCGACGGCGAAGTCCGGGTTGTAGCAGAGGTCGAGGAAGGAGCCGGCCTCTGCCCGGCTCGCCCGGTATTCCGGCAGATAGCGGCCGGCCTGGCGCATCATCCAGGCGGGGGGCGGTCCGATCGCCTCGCCCTCGAGGACGCGCAGAACCTTGCGTTCGGACTTGCGCTCCGTCCCCGTCATCGTCGCTCCCATTCCGTCCCCGTCATCCCGCATGCCCGTCGGCGGGCGTCCTGTCGAGTCGAGGCGCGCCGGATCCCCACACAGGCCCCTCTCGAAAAGAAAAGAGAGATTCTAGGACTCTGTTTTTTCTATTGGGGGGCCTCAACACGGTGGTGCAAGCGGGTCCACAGGCCGTCCCCGCCGCCGCGCCGTTAACGAGGCTTTAAAGGATTCGCTCCATGTTGCGAGAACGGCCAAGTCCAACAGCGGCTTGCGAACGCCGAGTCCGGTACGCAACCCTGTTGCGTCCCGGATTCTCCCAGGCGCCCGGATTCCGCGTGCCCGTATGGCGGACCTGTGAACGGCGGAGTCGATAACGCGCGGCTCCTTCGCCCTGGACCTGCCCGAAGCCGCATCCTATCCACACTCATCGACTCCCCTGGCGGCCGGTTGTGGATAACGCGCCCGGCGAGACGAAGGCGACCGGATGGGCCGCAGCTACTTCCACCTCCACCTCGTCTCCGACTCCACCGGCGAGACGCTGATCAATGTCGGGCGGGCGGCGGCCGCGCAGTACGAGGGCGTCTCGGCGATCGAGCACGTCTATCCGCTGGTGCGCTCGGCGGCGCAGCTCGACCGGGTAATCTCGGAGATCCGGGCGGCGCCGGGCCTCGTGCTCTACACCCTGGTGGGCGGCGATCTCGGCGAGCGGCTGGAAGAAGTCGCCCGGGAGACCGGCTCGCCCTGCCTGTCGGTGCTGCGACCGGTCCACGACCTGCTGCGTGCCTATCTCGGCGCCGAGACCACGGCCCGGCCGGGGGCCCAGCACATGCTCAACGCCGAGTATTTCAAGCGCATCGACGCGATGAACTTCACCCTGGCCCATGACGACGGCAACCTGCCCGAGGATCTGGAGCAGGCCGACGTGATCCTGCTCGGGGTCAGCCGGACCTCGAAGACGCCGACCTCGATCTACCTGGCCAATCGCGGGCTCAAGACCACCAACCTGCCGCTGGTGCCGGGCATGCCGCTGCCGCCGGCGATCGAGCGGGCCCGCAAGCCCCTGGTGGTCGGCCTGTTCGCCTCGCCGGAACGGATCGTGCAGATCCGCCAGAACCGGCTGTCGAGCCTCAACGCCGACGAGTCCTCGATGTATGTCGACCGCTCGGCGGTGGCCGACGAGATCACCATGTCCCGCCGGCTGTTCACCAAGAACCGCTGGCCGACCATCGACGTGACCCGCCGCTCGATCGAGGAGACCGCCGCGGCGATCGTCGACCTGTACCGCGACCACCGCCTGAAGTTCATCGCGGACTGAGACAAGTCCGGATCCCAAAGCGCAAGCCCTTTGGCGGGGTTCAGGGGCGGAGCCCCTGAGACACCCCAGGGCTCTGCCCTGGACCCGCAAAAGGTCGACGACCTTTTGAAACCATGACTTTTTCAGAGCGCGCGGATCAGGGCCATGCCGGCGATGAGCCCGAGCAGGCCGCCCGCCACCGAGACCGCCACGTAGAGGGCGGCCATGGCCGGCTCGCCGCGCTGGTACAGGCTGATCGCGTCCAGCGAGAAGGTCGAGAAGGTGGTGAAGCCGCCCAGCACCCCGGTGGTCAGGAACAGCCGCGCCGGATGTCCGGCCGCTCCGCGCAGGGCGAAACTCTCGACCAGCACGCCCATGAGGAACGAGCCGAGCACGTTGATGATCAGCGTGGCGAGGGGAAACCCGAAGCCCGGAAGCAGCCGGGTCACGGCGACGTTGATCCCGTGGCGGATGCCGCCGCCGAGCCCGGCCCCGAGGATGACGATGACGGTGTTCATGCCGGCCCTTCCTGTTCGGTCGGGCGGCCCGGTCGCGGCGTCGGCGCACGGCCCCACCGCGGACATCCGGAGCGCGCCCGTTCGGTAGGAGCCATCAGCCCGGCATGGCGCGCCGGGCGGTTATCGGGGAGCTCCATCCCCATCCCGGGCAGCCTTAGCGCAGGATGGGGATGAGGGGAATCCGGTTTCCCCTGCCTGATCACGCGAGTCGAGGCTATTGCACCGTCGCGAAGTGGCTGCGCTGCTCGATCTGGGCGGCGTAGAAATCCTCCACGACCTCCCGGACGACCTCGGCCAGCTCGGTGCCGCGGTGCTCGTCGAGATGGATGTCGCTGCCGACGCTGCGGCCGCTGGCGGCGCCGGTCGCGCCCGGGACGAGGCGCTCGTTGTAGCGCTGGTTCAGGCCCGAGACCGAGATGTAGTTGCTGCCGCCGAGCTCGGGCCCGTACTTGATCTTGATCTTCTGCTCGGTGTCGGTCCCGCGCAGCTTCGCGCACAGGCTGATGAAGTTGTCCTGGTCGATCTTGGCCTCAAGGCCGGTGATGCTGCCGTGGACGTTGTCCTCCTCGTTGAGGACTTCGGCCATCAGGTTCAGGACCCCGACCACCGGCTCGAGGGCGCGGGTGCCCTCCTCCAAGAGCTTGCGGCGAAAATCGTTGCTGCGGGCATCGGCATCCTGCAGCCGGGCGCGGAACCGGTCCTTAATGTCGTTGGCGCGGATCATGACGCTCCTCCCTGATGTTCGTTATGAGGCTTCGTTGTTCAGGGATCGAAGACTACGAAGTGAAATCAGGTGACGCAAGACTGTGCAAAATATTGATGCCTGATGAGAACTTGAGCCGTTGCACAGGAATAGTACGTGCCCAGACACTGTGCAGCGGCATGGAATCATCGTCCCGAAAGGGGGGCTTCCGGGAACAGAGGATGCGTCGTCGAAGATCGCGCGTGCGTCCCGGAACCGATATCCGGGACGCACGCGCGGCCGGACTTAGAGCACCTCACAAAACTCCCGGTTCCCGGGAGTCCTCCCTCTGCACGCGATGGTGCCGCGGGAGTTTGGTGAGAGGCTCTTATTTCAGGAGTTGCAGCAGGCTCCGGCCGGCCGGAGTCTTCAGCTCCTTGGCGTCGAGCTTGCCGTCGCCCTCGGGATCAGCGGCCTTGAAGCGGCTCTCGACCAGGGCGAGGTACTCCTTGCGGTCGAGGGTGCCGTCGGAATCGGTGTCGGCGGCCTTCAGGTCCTTCTTGCTGAGCCGGCCCTTCAGCTCCTTGGCGTCGACGCTGCCGTCCTTGTCGGTCTCGGCGGCGTCGAAGACCTTTCCGGCCGCCGCCTGGGCTTCGGCCAGGTCGATGGTCCCGTCATGATCGGTATCGACCGCCTTCAACGTGCGCTCGGTGCCGGAGGCGCGGGCGAAGGCCGGACCCGCCACTGCCGGCAGGACGAGGGCGAGGGCCACCGCGCAGGCGGCCAGACGAGCGGAGTTGTGCCGGGTCGGATACAGGGATCGAAGCATGCGCGAAATCTCCGTCGGAGCATCATCCCGAAAGGCGGGCGCCGGCTTTCGGGACACGATGATGCAAAACCAGGGACCGGGCGCCGCGCCGCGGATCCGGGACGCGGCGCGCGATCGGCGCCGGCAGCCCAAACCGCCGCGAAGCCGCCCGTTCCCGGGAAGCCGTTCACAAGGTGCCGAACGGCGATGACGGATCAGCGCGCCGGGCCGTCGAGCGGGGCCAACCGATCCGGCCCGGGCGCGGCGGCGACGAATTCGAACCGCGACAGGGCGTGGGCCAGGGCCGGCAGGTCCGGAACGGGGGCGCCGGTGGTGCCGAACACCGCCCGGTCGAGGGCGGCGAGCGGGGCGGCGAGATCGGGGCGCGCCTGCCAGGTCCGCGCGAGCTCCGGTGCCTCTCGGCGGGCCGCCTCCAAGACGGCGCGGAACCCGGCCGGATCGCCCGCACGGGCGGCCCGCTTCAGGGCCCGGCGGCTGGCGGCGGACAGGCGCAGGCGCGGTCGGCCCGTGCCGTAGCCGATCAGCGCCAGCCCCAGCCCGAAAGCCGCGAGCGCCGCGGCGGCGGCCACCAGCGGCGACGGGACCGGGGGCGGCGCGCGGTCGCCCTCGCGGTCGGGCAGGCCGCCGCCGATCTGCCGGGCCGGGATCTCGGCCTCGCGCATGGTGCGGGTGTTGGTGTCGAACCACGGGATCGCGATGGCGTCGAGGGGGATCACCTCGGGCACGCCGGGCTTCACGTCCCACTGGTAGGTCGCCCGGGCCACGGGACCCGAGGGCGTCAGCAGGGTCTCGCGGGTGACCGGGCCGGCGAAGGTGAGGATGCCGCGGGTGCGCATCACCGGCCGGGGCGGCAGGCCCTCGGCGACCATGCCCTGGACCTCCAGGGTGACGATCCGCCGTGTGGTCTCGCCGAGCTTCACGGTCTCGGGGTCGGGGCTCCAGGAATCGGTGACCGCCACGTCGCCGGCCGGCAGCCACCAGGGTTCCTTGACGTCCGGGCCGCCGCCGGAGGCGGTCCAGGCCGCCACCGGGAACGGGATCGGCTTCGAACGGACCTCGACCACCCGCCGCTCGCCGACATCGTTGACCGTAAGCCTATGGGTGAAGGGCTCGATGACGAACTCGCCCGCATGGTGCGGGAACACCGCCACGGTGCGGTCGAACGCGATGGCGCTCTGGCCGTCCGGGAGCTTGGTCTTGCTCCAATGATCCCGGCCGAGCTGCGTCCAGGAAAAGTTCGCGAGCGAGGGCTGGACGACCTCCTCCAGCAGGATCGGCTGCTTGTAGACTCCGCGAATCTTCAGCAGCACCATCTCGCGGGCGAAGGGTGCGCTGTTGCCGTTGAACTCCGCGGTGACCGTGAGGGTCAGGTCGCCGGGTTCGATCTCGGCCCGGGCCGGGAGGGGCGCGAGGAGCGCGAGGGCCAGGAGCAGGATGTGCCTGTCTCGTCCCAGACTGCCGGCGACGATGGTCACACCACGCGTGGCGCAGGCCGCGACGCGCCCCCTCTCCCGTGCGGGAGAGGGTTGGGGTGAGGGACCAGGTTTCTCCGGAGAGGTCGCATCCCTCACCCTGTCCCTCTCCCGCACGGGAGAGGGGACCCGCGCTTCGTCCGAAGACGCATGCGTCCGGTGGTTGCGACGGAGAGAAGCGTCATATCCGAAATGGTCGCGCTGCCCCTCTCCCCCCCTGCTGCGCAGGGTACCCTCCCCCGCAGAGGGGGGAGGGAGGACGCGCGTCGGGCCTGCAAAGACGTGCCCCAAAGTCCCAAAGAAAATCACCACGGATTGCTCCCGGCCGGGATGGCGGTGCCGGCCTCGACCCGGCGGGTCTGCTCGGCGCGCAGGCGCAGCTTGAGGAAACGGCCGGGATCGTCCGGCAGGGTCTGGAGCCAGAGCCGGTCCGGGCGGATCTCGTGGGCCTCGAAGCTCTTGGTCACCCGGCGGACCTCGCGCTCGGGGGCCTCCGCGACCATGGCGGCGCCCCCGCCGGTGCGGCCGCGCCCGGCGGCGTCGCCGGCGGAGCCCCGGGCCTGGCCCTTGCCGGCATCGATCGATTGTTGCTCGGCCTTGCCCCGGCGGGCGACCTTGCTGTTGCCGGGCAGCGACGCGCTGGCGTTGGATTCCTTGTTGCCGGCCAGGCCCTCGCCACTGGAGGCGGCGTTGATGTCGTTGTTCTGGTCCTGGTTGCTTGTGTTGTTGTAGCGGGCGCCATACTGCGCCGTGCCGTTGGCGATGCCGCCGCCGGGGCCGCGGTCGATCACCTCGGCCTGCATTCGGGCGACCAGCGAGCGGTTGGCCTGCGCGTCGGCGTCGCGCGGGTCGAAGCGCAGGGCCTCGTCGTAGGCGGCGAGCGCGCCGTCGAGGTCGCCCGCGCGAGCCAGGGCGTTGCCGAGATTGTAGCTCGCCCGCCGCCCGCCGGTGCGGAACAGCGCGATCGCCGCGTCGTAGCGGCCGGCCTGGTACAGGGCGGCGGCGCGCCAGGCCGGATCGACGATCAGGTCGGCGGCGAGCCCGGGCAGGCCGAGCGCCATCAGCAGCCGCCCGAGCCCGGTGCGGGGCTGCGAGACGGCGAGCAGGGCCACGAGGCCGAGCCCGGCCAGCGCCAGCCCGGCCATTCGGGCCAACCGCCGCCAGCCGGGGGGCAGGCCGGCGCGGATCGGGACAGCGAGGCCGACCTTCGGAAGGAACCGCTCCATCACGCGCTCCTGCGGAACAGGGCCAGGGCCGGCAAAGCCGCGAGCAGCAGCAGCCAGCGGCCGAGATCCGCGTAGGCCAGCACGCCGTAGCCGCCGGCGGCGAGGTGCTGAGCGGTGCCGGTCCCGACCGCATCGAGCACCGGGCCGGGCTCGGCGATATCGGCGACGCGGCCGCCGCCGGCCCGCACCAGGGCGTCGAGGGCGGCCCGGTCGGGCTTCGGCGCGCCCGGCGGCAGCGGCTTGTCGGCCGGGACGAACAGGGCCTGGAGGCGCCAGCCGCGGTCGGCGAGCGCCCGGGCTTCCCGCTCGGCCGCCGCGCCGATGCCGTCGCCGTCGGTGATCAGCACCACGTCGGCCGCGACCACGTCGGCCTCCGCGAGGGTGCGGCGGGCCAGCGCCAGGCCGCGCTCGGGATGGCTGCCGCGATCCGGCACGGTGTCGGCGTCGAGGGCGAACAGGGTTGTGCCAAAACTGTCCCGGTCGGTGGTCGGCGAGGCGGCGAGGTAGGCGTCGCCGGCATAGACGACGAGGGACACCGACCGGGTGCCGGCGGCCTCGGCGATCGCGGCGGCGGCCTGCCGGACGCCCTGGAGGTTGCCGCCCTCCGTGACCGAACGGGACAGGTCCAGGACGATCACGGTCTCGTCGAGGTTGCGGAAGGTTGCAGTATCCTGGCGCTCCAAAGCGGGTCCGGTCAGCGCCAGCGCGATCGCCCCGGCGGCCAGGGCGGCGGCCCGGTTCGCCTGGCGCCGTCCGCCGAGCACGGCGCCGGTGCGGGCGAGATGGGCCATCAGCGCCGGATCGACCGCCCGCTCCCAATTGCCGAGCGGCGCCGCACGCCAGGCGGCGCGGAGCGCCAGCAGGGCCACGACCGGGATCGCCAGGAACCACCAGGGGCGTAGGATCGCGAAGGCGTCGAGGGCGCTCATGCGGGCTGTCCTCCCGCCCGCATCCTCATCCTGAGGTGCCGGTGCGCAGCGGAGGCCTCGAAGGAGGTCTCCAGGGATCGCGCGGCCGGCTGGAGCGCTCCTTCGAGGCCGCTGACGCGGCACCTCAGGATGAGGGTGTGGGTTGGGGAGGCCGCGTTCGGACGCATCACGCCCCCCTCCGGGTCGCCAGCAGGGCCGCGGCGGCGGCCAGCGCCAGGGCGGCGGGCCAGGGCCAGAGATCCCGGCGCAGCGGCAGCGGTGGGGCCAGGGCACGGCCGCCCTCCAGGCGGTCGATGGCGTCGGCGACCCGGACGAGGTCCTCGGAGGTGCGGACCCGGAACGCCTCGCCGCCGCTGGCCTGGGCCATGTCGCGCAGGGTCTCGGTGTCGACCACGTCCTGCTCGCCGTCGGCATCGGCCATGTCCCGGGGACCGAGGGCGATCGTGTAGACCTTGATGCCGAGCTCCTTGGCCAGGGCGGCCACGTCCTTGGGGGCGGTCTGGCCGGCATTGTTGGCGCCGTCCGAGAGCAGGATCACCGCCTTCGCCCAGGGCGCCGCTGCGCCGTCGGTGCGCGTCTCGGGGTCCTTCGGGTCGAGCCGGCGCAGGGCCAAGCCGAGCCCGTCGCCGATGCCGGTCGAGCGGCCGCTGATGCCGATGGTCGCCTCGTCGAGGGCGCGGGCGACCGCGGCGGTGTCGAAGCTCGGGGCGGCAGCCACGTAGGCCTGGTCGGCGAAGATCACCAGCCCGATCCGGTCCCCGGCCCGGCGCCGGATGAAGTCGGTGCCGAGGCGCTTGACCGCGGTGAGGCGATTCACGGTCTCGCCGTCCAGCGAAAAATCGCGCCGCTCCATCGAGCCGGACAGGTCCATGGCGATCATGATCTCGCGCCCGGAAGCCGGCAGCGCGGCTGCCGGCATCACCAGGCGGGGGCCGGACAGGGCGATCACGAGCGCCCCCCACAGGGTCCAGACCAGGGCGGCGCGGCGGCGGCCCCGGGCGGCGAGGTCGGCGCCGGAGCGCGCGGTGCCGACCAGGGTCCCGGGCACCAGCAGGGCGCCGCTGCCCCCCTCCCGCTCGGCCGGCAACAGGCGCGCCGCAAGCAGCGGCAGCGGCAAAGCGAGCAGGAGCCAGGGCGCCGCGAGGTCGAAGGCCGAGAGCTGCGCCGTGAGCCAGGCGGGGAGGAGGCCGCTCATGTCCGCAACCGTCCGATCAGGCGGCCGAGCTCGGCGTCGAGCCCGTCGAGGTCGGGCGTCTGGCGCCGGTAGAGCCCGTCGGCCAGGACCCGGCCGGGTCCGCGCGTGAAGACATCGGTGGCCAGGAGCGTGTCGAGGCGGGTCGCCCAGGCCGCGCCGGTCTCCCGGGCGGCGGCGTCCCCCGCGAGCGTCCGGGCGAGACGGCGCAGCAGGCGGGCCTGGGCCACGAGCCGCGCCTCCGGGGCGAGGCTCCGCGTCCCGGCGAGTTCGGCGAGCGCGGCCCGGCGCAGGCTCGCCCGCGCCCGGCCACGCCAATAGCGGACGAGCCCGACCAGCAGGGCGGCGCAGAAGCCCAGGGCGGCCGCCGCGACGATCTCGCCCTGCACCGCCCCGGCGGCGCCCCCGGGCAGGTGCAGGCCGCGGAGCTGGTCGAGGGTCGGGGCGACCTCAGCGGGGTTCATTGCGCCGCGTCCGGACGATGGGGACGTGGTCCGGCCTCACAGCACCGCATCGAGGCGCTCCATCAGCGGCGCGTAGGCCTCGGGGCCGGCCTCGACGTCGAGGCGCACTCCGGCGATGCCCCGGCGGGCATAGTCGGCAAGCCGGGCCTCGGCGGTCTCGCCCGGCAGCGCTGCGGGAAGCGCGGTCCCGCGCCGGCCATCCGCCAGGGCGAAGGGATAGAAGCCCGGCGGCCGGGTGCGCTCGAAGGCATCGCTCACCAGGATCAGCCGGATCGCGACCCGCTCGGCCAGCAGGGTCAGCGTCTCGTCGAA
>NZ_JAKSYL010000236.1 GCF_022829515.1 Methylobacterium sp. J-048 | reverse complement strand
GGGTTTCGCAACCTGCCGAACATCGTCCGCATCGTCTCGGCCGAGTGGACCGCTTGGCTGCGCCTGGCCCGGAAGGGATCCATTCCTCAGGGGGGTGGGTGCAAATCCCCGCAGCGCACGCCTACTGAAGTTCAAGACCTGTCAGAATCGGGGAAAACGGAACCGAAAAAGAGCTGCCGACAAGCGGCTGGCGACCTCGACCGAGAGGCACGTTCTCGAATCCGCGCGGGTGGTCGGGCGGGCTGAGCTATGCGGTGCCGGTCTGCGGGCGGACGGTATTACGAACAAACCCAATGCGCCGTTTTAGAGCGGGCGTTCTGGCACACCTGAATCTTCAGGCCACACAAATGCACTTTTAACGGTCTTCGACTGCTCGTGATTCGATTTTGCCGCAGCCTTGAACTGTTTCTGGGCTAGCCCAGTTTCTAACAGATGTTAAATCGCGGTCTGGCCATAGTCGGCGACCTGGAGCCCATCGGCGTCGCCCGGCACCTCAGGGTCGTTAGGCGCGGTGACCCGTTGTCAGCCTGCGCTACAATCTCAATTTCCTGCTTATCTACTCTCGCATTGCTCGCAATAGGCGCAACCTGGCTTGCCCCTCGCAGCGGTTGGATGCCGCCGACGTCTACGCGCCGCACACCATCTGCTGTGCCCGTCGAAGCTCCCGTCATCTTTCCGGCGTGGGTTGAGGTCCCGCACCTGACCGGGCCGCTATCGACGCGAGACGATCCGGATGCTTCACCGCCCGCGGACGGACCGCGCAGTTTCCTGGATCCGGATCCAGCGGACACCGCGGAGCAGCCGGAATTCCTGCCCCCTCGCGCTAACCCGCGCCTGCCGCTAATCGGCCGTGGCCCCCTCGATGCGGCGCGTCTAACGCACGAACAGTCGTCCATTTGGAATGACCGCACCGAACGTCGAAATGTCGGGACATCGGTTCAGCCGCCCGTGGTAGCGGCGCTTGAACCAGATGTGCCGCAACAATCGCAGGATCGAGCCAGAACGGAGCCGACGCGAGCCCTGTCGACGAGGCCGACCCCTGCGCCGATCCTGCCGCCCCGATCGATCCAGGCGCAGGCTCCGATCGAGGTTCTCGGTCGTTCTGCACCGACGATCACCGCTGTGCCCCCGCCCGGACGCGTGGCGACGCTCAACCCGGATCCTGCGCGGCAGGTGGTGGATCGAACGAGCCCGATCACGACGCCCCACGACGCCGGGGGCGTGGTCGCGCCGATCCTGAACCCCGGACCAGCGAAACACGTGCAGTCGCTCAGACGGCCGAAGCCGGCGACAGCAGCCTCGCGAGCCCGAGTGCCGTATCGCGACACTGAGCAGACGGCGGGCATCATCAGCCTGCCACAAGCGGTCCGGGCGCGGATCGATGCCGGCGCGGTCGCGCACGCCTCCATGCATCGGGCGCATGCCGATCGCTCGGTGAACCTACCAACCGCTTCCGCGCCGTCCGCACCTTGGACGCTGCCACCAGCCCTCGCGCCGACGGACTAGTGCGATGCCGCGGCCCCTCGTTCACCCCCGCGAAGAAGGAAAGCCGTGATGTTCCTACGTTCGATCTGCTGCGCGACCCTCATCTCTGCCCTGGCCGGCCCTGCGCTGGCGCAGGATGCAACCGCCACATCGGACAGCTCGGCGGCCACATGGCAGATGCCCTGGCAGATCGCGCCGATCGGACCTGCATCCGCCGCAGCCGGAGAGCAGACCATCCTGTCGATGGTACCCGGCACCGGCCTGGTGAAGGGCACTTCCGCCGCCCTGCAGACCATAGGTCAGCCCCTGCCCGAGGTGCCGGGCCGCAACCGAACCGTGGAGACCTGTCGAGCCACCGTCATGAGCGAGGCCGGCAAGGCCGGCATGAAGCAGGTCGAGGCGGTCTCAGCTGGTGCGGATAAGACCGACATGAAAGGCGACTATTTCGCGCCGGTGCGGTTCCGCATCACCTACGAGCGGCCGATGATGTACGAGGTACGCGAGGCGGCGATGATCTGCGTCGTGAGCCGGAAGGGTGCCATCGTTGACGCCTATATGCCGGCCGACGAGTCGGTCGTGACGCAGTGGACGGCCCTCAGCCGCCGATGAGCTGACCGCGACAGTTCCTCCCGCGGCTGCTACAGCCCTGCCCCCTTCCCGCCGGCGCGCCCTAGGCGTTCGCAACACCGCAAGGCATGCGGCGGGCAAGCACGCGACGACAGGCGTTCTTCGGGCCAGTTCCTTACGGATCGCTCGTGAAGCCTTGGCCGGGCAGTCGCGTGAGGGTCGGTGCGGCGGCGGGACTGGAGACCGCAAGCGCCGGCCCAGGGCTCCAGATCATCGGCGACACTGAACGGCAAAGGCCAACCCCGGGTGTAGGGGCGGGAGTTGTGCCATCAAGCTCACGAGCGCTGATGGGAATCGGTACTCACCGCTCCAGTCACATCCCGCCGTCTGAGGTATCCTCTGAGATCGAAGCTGGCTCAGCTGTAACGTCGGGAGCGTCTTGAGACCCATCCGTGAAGCCTACAGGATGGTCGACTGGGGGAAACAGGTCCGCCAATCCGGTGGCTACACCGTGCAATACTGGATCCTGCGACGAGCCGAGGGAAGGCGTGTACGGGTCAACGGTTCGCATGCTGAACACGGGTCTGAAACTGATGGGAAAGTGAGCAGCCCTCAAACCGCTCTTGATCTGGGTTAATAGCGCTTAACGTCGATGGTTCAGATGATTTTTCGCGCGTGGGTTGCAGGCACTGCGACGGCTGTCTGTCTCACAGCACCGCTATGCAACCTGCGCTAAGGCAACACGCCTACTTGCAAGGGTTCGCTAACCGACGGCCGTCACCGTCGTCGACATGTCCAAGCGAACGATCCGAACCCTAAGAGGCGCCCTCTGGATCGCTGCCCTCGCGCTCTGCTGCTTCTCGGCCGCGATGCTGGTGAAGGCCAATCGCCCTGCTGAGCAGACGGTCGCGCAGCGGTCGTCCGTCGATCCAGCAACGACAGGGGCCATCGGTCCGGCTTCCATCCGGTGGTGCGGTGCCGCCTCATGGTGCCGCTGACCATCGAACGGCACGCCGGCATCGCTATCGATAGGCTTCCGAGCTCTAAATGCGCTTTGATCTGCCCTATTAACCATTATGCAACACAGGTTAACAATTCGTTGGCGCAAAGCTCTGCTTTGTGAGGAAATACGTAGGCGGGTCGGTGCCCGATACGTGTTTCGAGGTGGCCATGGTTCGGGTCCCGGTGCTCAGGCTCACGCGTCACCTGGTTACGCGCGCGCTGGTAAGTCTCACGGCCCCACCACTGGTATTTCTCGCCGGTACGAGCTCTGCCAGCGCTCACGTGAAGTGGTTCTGCGCCTACGACGTCGCCGGGCAGCCGCGTGGCCTCGAACAGGTGCTGTGCGCTGACTTCGAGTGGCTCTCTGGTCTGGCCATCCTTTGCCTGATGTTCGGGTGCCTGGCAGAGGGCACGCCGCTCGGCGGTGCCCTCATGAATGCGTTGGATCGCGTCACCACCCGGATCCGCACCGACACCGAGCTCCTGGTCCGCGCCACCCTCGGCTTCTTTTTCGTCTCGCTCTGGGAGCTGGGCGGCATCATCCTGACCCCGGAGCTCAAGACCGACGTCGCCTGGATCCCGTGGTTCCAACTCGCGCTCGCCGCCTGCCTGATCTGGCGGAGGACCATGCCGCTCACCGGGATGGGCATCGTATTCCTGTTCAGCTTCGCCACCGCGCAGTACGGCGTCTTCCACCTCGCCGACTATCCGGTGTTCCTCGGTGTGGCGGTCTACCTCGTTTGCCAAGGCCTCAACCTGAAGCCCTTCGGCTTGCGCCCGCTGGACATCGTGCGCTGGACCGCTGCCATCACGCTGATGTGGGCCTCGGTCGAGAAGTGGGCCTACCCGCAGTGGACTGATCCGCTGCTCACCGCCAAGCCGCAGATGACCATGGGTGCGACCCCCGAACTGTTCATGCAGGCCGCCGGTGTCATCGAGTTCACCCTGGCCTTCGCGCTGATCTGGACCCCGCTGGTGCGGCGCGCCGCGGCGATCATCCTAGCGGCGATCTTCGTCTCGGCGGTGTTCGAGTTCGGCAAGGTCGACGCGATCGGGCATTCCGGGATCATCGTCGTGCTGCTCGGTATCGCAGCCGACGACGCCCGAACCGCGGTGCGGGTGCGCGATGTAGCTTGGGCGCCGGCCTACTACGGCGGTGCGCTCGCAGCCTTCCTGGCGCTGTACTACGTCGGCCATGAGGCCCTGTATGAAGGACTCGTCGGCCTGCCGGTGATCTGAGGCTGTGGGGTAGACGGACCGTCGTAGCGGCCCTCCTACTGGACGTGGAGGGTGAGCTTCATCTTTGGGTGGATGCCGCACTCGATCACGAAGTCGCCGGGCTCCTTGAGGGTCAGCCTCGCCTGCTTGCCG
>NZ_JAKSYL010000161.1 GCF_022829515.1 Methylobacterium sp. J-048 | reverse complement strand
GAAGGCGGTCGATGCCATGCAGACCATCGCCCAGAAGATCACCATCGTGCAGGAGATCGCCCGGCAGACCGATCTGCTGGCCCTCAACGCCGCCGTCGAGGCGGCGCGTGCCGGCGAGCACGGCCGCGGCTTCGCGGTGGTGGCGTCGGAGGTGAGGAAGCTCGCCGAGCGCTCGCAGGCGGCCGCCGCCGAGATCGGCACGCTGTCGGCGGATACGGTGAAGGCGGCCCAGCAGGCCGGCGAGATGCTGGGACGGCTGGTGCCGGACATCCGCAAGACGGCGCTGCTGGTCGAGGAGATCTCGGCGGCGTGCCGGGAACAGGATGTCGGCTCGGCGCAGATCAACCAGGCGATCCAGCAGCTCGACAAGGTGACCCAGCAGAACGCCAGCGCCTCCGAGCAAGTCTCGGCGACTTCGGACGAGCTGGCCAACCAGGCCGAGCGGCTGCAGGCGACCATCGCCTACTTCCGCGTCGACGCGGCGGGGGCGGGCGTGACCGAGGCGGCGACGCAGTTGCGCGCCACGGCGGCCCGGATGGGCGTGCCGGCCAAGGCCAAGGTCGGCGGCAAGGCCGGCAAGGTGCGCGCCGGCCGGGCGACCCTGGCTTCGGGAAGCGGCTTCGACCTCGACATGGGCGA
>NZ_JAKSYL010000160.1 GCF_022829515.1 Methylobacterium sp. J-048 | reverse complement strand
AACCAGAGGGCACGTTCCCACGCGTTACTCACCCGTCCGCCGCTGACACCCGAAGATGCCCGCTCGACTTGCATGTGTTAAGCCTGCCGCCAGCGTTCGCTCTGAGCCAGGATCAAACTCTCACGTTGAAGAGATTGATCAAAGCTGATCACTACATCTTGACGAAGGCTCACATTGATCCGGGCGTTTCCACCCGAACCGTGTGAGCTTCCAAAAAGCGCATGACAGCTCGCATCCTCTTGATGACCCGGCTTGCACCGGGTCCGCAAGGACAAGCGCCGTCCACGCTTCTCTTTCTCGTATTCACTTGTCAAAGAGCGGGGCTAACCTTGGTCAGCGCCTTGAAGAGACCAGTAAACCACCGGATCGTCCCGGTCAAGTGCTACTGAAATCTTCGGAAAGTCCGTCCCGCCGGCTCGCCTTTGCTTCGGCACCGCGTCGGGAGGCGCCGTATAGGACGCCCTGCATTCTGCTGTCAACCGCCCTTTTGCCGGCATCGCACCGAGATCGTGGCCGTCGATCCCGGTGAACCCGATACCGTCGTCAGAGCACCGTGATGACCAGCCGTCGCTTCGTCAGGCGAGGCGCGGCAGGTTCACGACGATCCGAAAGGGAGGCACCCACCCGCTTGGCGCAGAGTGAGTGCCCGGCATACGTGATAGCGGCCCTCCTGTTTTGCAAGGACAGGCCAAGGGCTTCGCCGCCCCCGATGCGGGTTCGGCCCTGCCAGGCTCGGCTGCATCAGGCGCGGCACCGGCGCCCTCCCCGGCCGACGCAACGCGAAGGCCGGTCGCGTCGTTGGTCATCCAGGATGAGGGAGCCCATGGCCACGATCGCGATCCTGATCGGCACGCAGGCGGGAGCCCGGCTGCTGGCCGCCAATTCCGAGCGGGAGGCGGCCCTGTCGGCCGAGGCCTTTCTCTTACGCCTGCCCAGGCGCGCGCTGCCGGCGCCGCTCTGGGTCCAGTGCGCCGACCCGGGCGTCACCGGCCGCCTGACCGGCTATCTCAGCGACCTGCAGTCCGAGCGGGTGCGCGAGCGCGACGCCCGGGTCTGACCCGGGCCGCCGCCGGATTTCCTTGTCCCGCGTCCTGTTCTAACCCCGGGGCATGAACGACGCACGCGATTCAAGCCGGCCCGAGACCCAGACGGCCGGCGAGCCGGCCCCCCTGCGCAGGCTCCTGCGCCTGATGGCCGACCTGCGCGATCCCGCAGGCGGCTGCGCCTGGGACGTCCGGCAGACCTTCGCCAGCATCGTGCCCTACACGATCGAAGAAGCCTACGAGGTCGCCGACGCGGTGGCGCGGGGCGACCGGGACGACTTGCGCGACGAGCTCGGCGACCTGCTGCTCCAGGTGGTGTTCCACGCCCGCATGGCCGAGGAGGAGGGCGCCTTCGCCTTCGACGACGTGGCCCGGGCGATCGGCGACAAGCTGGTCCGCCGCCACCCGCACGTGTTCGACGCCGGCGGGACCCCCCTCCCCGCGGGCTCGGCCCTGCGCGACCCGGTTCAGGTCGAGGCGCAATGGGCGGCGATCAAGGCGCAGGAGCGGGCGGCCCGGGAGCCCGGCGGCGCCGCGCCGGATCCCCTCGGGGGCGTCGCCCAGGCCCTGCCGGCTTTGGCCCGGGCCGAAAAGATTTCCCGGCGGGCGGCCGCCTACGGGTTCGACTGGGGCAACGCCGCCCAGGTGATCGACAAGGTCCGAGAGGAGACCGACGAGGTCGCCGAGGCCCTCGCGGCCGGCGATCCGCAGGCCCTGTCGGAGGAGATCGGCGACCTGCTGTTCTCGGTGGCCAACCTCGCCCGCCATGCCGGGGTCGATCCCGAGACCGCCCTGCGCGACGGCACCGCCAAGTTCGAGCGCCGCTTCGCCGCCATGGCGGAGCACCTGAAGGCCGCGGGCGGGGAACTCGGGCGCTCGGATCTCGCCGCCATGGAAGCCGCCTGGCAGGCGGCGAAGCGGGACGAGACGGCGTAGCAGGCGCGGCTTTCGCCCGCAGGTCGCGATCGGCGCGAGGGCTCGACAGGCGGCGGCCGGCCCTTATCCTTCGGCCATGCGCATCCTCCTGCCCGCCATCGCCGCCCTCGCCGTCACCGTCGCCCTGCCCCGGGCCGTCCGGGCCGAGACGATCGTCAAGGAGCGGTTCGGCTGCCACACCCAGGAGGTCACCGACCGCCTGTTCAAGCTGGTCATGGCCGGCGAGGAATTGGCCTTCGGCCAGCTCCTGAAGGGTAGCCTCGCCACCGGCGAGTGCCGGTCGTGGAAGCTCGGCGAGGACGTCCGGCTCGAGACGCGGACGATGACCTATGGGTGCCTCGCCCTGACGAATGCTCAGGATCGCTGCTACTGGACGCCCCTCAGCGCGATCGAGACGGCGAAGTGAGTTCCGGGGCTCCGCCCCGGACCCCGCCAAAGGGCTGAGCCCTTTGGGAACTCGGAACTCCAAGCCGGCGGAGGAGCGGTCTCCCGTCCTCCGCCGCAGCCGCGCTCAGGCGGCCTTCTTGGGGGACTTCGGCGGCTTCGGCGCCTCGGCGTCGTCGTTGGGGGTGCCCTCGGTGTTGATCGTCTCGGCGATCTTGGAGAGCAGCGCGTCGGCCTTCTTCTCCTCCTGCAGGGTCTCGTCGAGGAGCTTGGCGGCCTCGTCGTGGCCGAGCTGGCGGGCCCAGGTCTTCAGGGTGCCGTAGCGGGCGATCTCGTAATGCTCCACTGCCTGGGCGCAGGCGGCCAGCACCGCGTCGGCAGCCGGGCTGTCGGCGAAATCCTCCAGATCCTCCTCCATCTCGGAGGTGATGCCCTGCATCGCCTCGCAGGTCTTGGCGCGGGCGGGCTTGCCGATGATCTCGAACACCTGGGTCAGGCGCTCGACCTGCTGGGCGCTCTCCTCGGCATGGGTCTCGAAGGCCTGGCGCAGCTCCGGGTGTTCGGCCGCCTTGGCGGATTTCTTGAGCGCCTTCACGGATTGCTTCTCGGCGTAATAGACGTCCTTCAGGGTCTCGTAGAAGGCGTCGTGCAGCGTCTTCGGCTTGGCCATGGGGCGGTCTGTCTCCGATACGGGCCGCTGTCGGGAACGCGGCTTCCGGACGGGGAACGCCGGTCGGGCCGGACGGGTCCGGGCGATATCTTCGCCCTGTGGAGGAACCTTTTGGCCGAGCCCGAGCCGTTCAATCGCTCCTCCGACCCGGACCGGGTTTCCGGGTGGTCTTGGTTTGTGAGACCTGCGACGCGGACGCTCCCACCGGTTTGGGGCGCAGGCGGTCGAGGACGGCCTCGATGGCGCGCTCGACCTCGGCGCGCTCCGGCAGCGTGTCGGCGATCGGCGTCGTTCGGCCGGCAGCGCGGCGCTTCGTCATGCACGTGGCTCGTATCGAGGCCGGGCGACGCGATGTTCCAGCGCGTGCGGCGGCCGCACCACAGTCTATCCGCGGTGATCCCGGGATCAAAGCCTGCCGTGAGCCTGAGATCCCGGGATCCTGTGATCACGGTTTCTCAGACGTTGCTCACCGCTCCGGCCGCGGCGCGCGGCGAATGCCGGGGCGCCGGTGCGATCGACCGGTCCGGGTCTCAGCGCCGGCGCGCGCCGAACGGCCAGTCGATCAGGCCGCCGGCCCAGAGCGCCGCCCAGACGAAGACCGGCTGAAACGCCAGCCGGGGGCCGTGGTACCACCAGGAATCCGGGATGCCGTCGACATGGACGGCGTCGAAGGCGTGCTTGAGATTGGCCGGGTAGACGCAGACCGCGTAGAGGGCGAGCCCGATCGCGGCCGCCCGGCGCAGCGACCGGGTCAGGAGGCCGATCGCCCCGGCGATCTCGCACAGGCCGGTGGCCAGGATCACCAGGCGCGGCGCCGGCACCCAATCCGGCATCAGCAGCAGCATCGCGTCGGCGGCCACGAGATGGACGATCCCGATGCCGGCATAGATCAGGGCCAGGGCGTAGCGCAGCCGGCGCCGCCAGGTCTCAGGCGTCGGCTCGCGCATCAGACGTGCTCCTCCGCGACCCCGCAGGCGCGGGCCACCGCCGTCCGGAGCGCCGCCGCGAGCCGGGCCACGGCCGGGTGCGCGGCGCTGGCGAGGGCGGTCTCGCCGATCGCCGTCACCGGGGCGAGCAGCCGCAGGGAGTTCGTGACGAACACGGCCTCGGCGCCGAGCCAGTCGGTCAGGCGCAGTGAGCCCTCCTCCGCGCGCAATTCGCAGACTCCTGCCAGCCCCAGCACCTCCGCGCGGATGATGCCGGCGAGCACGCCGTCGGTGAGCGGCGGCGTGACCAGGCGGTCGCCGAAGACCGCGAAGAGATTGCCGGTGCCCGCGCAGGCGACGCGGCCCCGGCTGTTGCAGAACAGCGCCTCGTCGAAGCCCGCCGCGGCGGCGTCGCGGGCGGCCATGACCGCGTCGAGATACCCTAAGGTCTTCAGCCGGGCGGCGGGTGAGGTGTCGTTGCGGGCGATCCCCGTCGGCCACAGCCGCAGGGGCGCGAAGGCCGCGCCCTTGGCGCTCGGCGCCGCGGTGGCGAACAGGGTCGGCTGCGGATCCGGCGGCGGCTTCAGCCCGCGCGGGCCGGAGCCGCGGGTGAGGGTGGTGCGGATCGCCAGCCTGTCCGCGTCTGCCCTACCTGTGTCATTCCCTTGCCCGGCCAGCGCCCGCATGGCCGCGCGGATTCTGTCCGCCTCGGCGGGGATCCCGAGCGCCTCCGCGCCGGCGACGAGCCGGGCGATGTGGGCGTCCTCGAAGGCCACCCGGCCGCCGAGGGCCAGCGCCGTGTCGAACAGGCCGTCGCCGAGCGTCAGGCCGCGGTCGGTGTGGTCCAGGGACGCGTGCGTCCCCGGGATGAGCGCGCCGTCACGCCACAGCATTGTCGCGCCCGTCCCGGTGGCCGTGCTTCTCCCGCCAGGCGCGTGCGAGTCCCAAAAAATTGGCGAACAGGGCGTGGCCGCCCTCGGTCAGAACCGATTCCGGGTGGAACTGGATGCCGTAGGTCGGGTGGGTCCGGTGCGAGAGCGCCATCACCTCGCCCTCCTGCGAGACCGCGTCTATCGAGAGGTGCTTCTCCATGTCCGGGCCGGGGGTGACCACCAGCGAGTGGTAGCGCCCGACCGGCATCGGCGCCGGAAGTCCGAAAAACAGCCGCTCGCCCTGGTGCGTGATCGGGGTCGCCTGCCCGTGCAGGGGGCGCTGCGCCCGCTCGACCGTGCCGCCGAAGGCCGCGCCGATCGCCTGGTGGCCGAGGCAGACGCCGAGGATCGGCACCTGGCCGGACAGGTCGCGGATCGCCGGCAGGGAGATGCCGGCCTCCGCGGGGGTGCAGGGGCCCGGCGACACCACCAGGGCGTCCGGGGTCAGCGCCCGGATGCCGGCGACGTCGAGCGCGTCGCTGCGCACGACCCGGACCGCCTCGCCCAGCTCCTCCAGGTAGCGGACGACGTTGAAGACGAAGGAGTCGTAATTGTCGAGGACGAGGATCATGCGAAGGCCTCGAACACCCGGGCGGCCTTGGCCAGCGTCTCGTCGTATTCCGGGCCGGGCTCCGACAGCAGGGTCACGCCGCCGCCGGCCTGCAGGACCGCCCGGGTCGCGTCCATGAACACGGTGCGGATCGCGATCGAGGTGTCGAGCGCCCCGTCGAAGCCGATCCGGCCGATGGCGCCGCAATAGAGCTCCCGGGCGTCGCCCTCGATCTCGGTGATGATGTCCATGGCGCGGATTTTTGGAGCGCCGGTGATCGAGCCCCCTGGGAAGGTGCCCTCCAGAAGGTCGAGGGCGTCGAGCCCGTCGCGCAGCGTCCCGGTCACCACCGAGACGAGGTGGTGGACGTTGGCGTAGGTCTCCAGCCCGCACAGGGTGGGCACGGCGACGCTGCCCGGCGCGCAGACCCGGGACAGGTCGTTGCGCAGCAGGTCGACGATCATGACGTTCTCGGCCCGCTCCTTGACCGAGGCCAGCAGCGCCTCGGCCGCGGCCCGGTCGGCCGCCGGGTCGTCGAGCCGGCGGGCCGTGCCCTTGATCGGCCGGGTCTCGACGTGGCGGCCGTCGAGCCGGATGAAGCGCTCGGGCGAGGACGACGCGACGGTCAGTCCCTCCAGCTCCAGATAGGCCCCGAAGGTCGCCGGGTTGGTAGCGCGCAGGCGCCGGTAGAGCGCGAACGGGTCGAAGCCTGCCGGCAGGTCGGCCGCGAAGCGCTGGGCGATGTTGGCCTGGTAGATGTCGCCGGCCCGGATATAGGCACGGACCTTTTCGACAGCTTCTTCATAGCTTTGCCGGTCGAAGTTCGAGCGCCAAGCGAGGTTTTTTGCGGCCCGGGACGGTGCGGCTTCTGGCGGGCTCTCGGTGTCGAGCCGGTCGGCGAAGGCGGCGAGCCGCGCTTCGGCGCGCGCCTGCCGGGCTGCCGGTTCGGTTTCGGGAAAGCCGGTGGCAACCAGCCGGGCGGTGCCGGCGGCGTGGTCGATCACCAGCACCGTGTCGTAGAGGTTGAACGCGCTATCGTCGGTGAGCCCCGCCCGCCGGGCCGGGGCCGCGACCCGCTCCAGCTGCGCCCCAAGATCGTAGGCGAGGTAGCCGATGGCGCCGCCCGGGAACGGGTTTTCGGGATCGGGCTCGACCCGGTAGGGCGCCAGGCAGGCCCGCAAGGCCGCGAACGGCCCGCCCGGGACCGGGCGCCCGTCCAGCGTCGCGCGCCCGTCGCGGAACCGGAAGCGCGCGAACGGATCGGCGGCCACGATCGAGTGCCGGCCGAGCGCGTCGTGCCGCATGGCGCTGTCGAGGAAGGCGAGATCCGGCAGGGGCCGCAGCCGGGCGGCCGCCGCGACGGGATCGATGAAGGGGATCTCTCGGGTCCAGATCTCTTGGGTCCACATGACCGGGTTCGGGCTGATGTCCTGAGGGCACGCGCCCCGCGCGCTGCCGTTGCACAGGCGATGCCGCGGGGGAAGCGGCAGTTCCGCGCAAGGCCGCGCCCGTCGAGGGCGGTCGGGACCCGTCCCGGGCGTGGGCGACGGCCGGCAGGACCTGATGTGGGATCTCAAGACTTGTCGGCAAAGCCCGGCAGACAGACAAGTTTCGATCTTGGCTCCAGCCGTCCGCGCCGGGCCGGGCACCCCTGCGGCGGCCGGTCTCGCGCGGGCCCGTTAGAACCGCTATAGGGACGCGATCCCGAATGCCTGTCCTCGCGCTTCGTGCGACCCGAATCCACCGGCCGCACGCGAGGGTGGCGTCCGACCCGTCTTCCGAATGCGACCATGACCGCAACCGCCACGCCCGCCCCTCAGGGAGCTACCCCCGGGGCCGCCCCCAAGATCTCGTTCGTGTCGCTGGGCTGCCCCAAGGCCCTGGTCGATTCCGAGCGGATCCTCACGCATCTGCGGGCGGAGGGCTACGAGCTGGCCCGCCGCCACGACGGGGCGGATGTGGTGATCGTGAACACCTGCGGATTCCTGGATTCGGCCAAGGCGGAATCGCTCTCGGCGATCGGCGAGGCCATGGCCGAGAACGGCCGGGTGATCGTCACCGGCTGCATGGGCGCGCAGCCGGACGAGATCCGCGAAAAGTATCCGGACCTGCTCGCCGTGACCGGGCCGCAGGCCTACGAATCCGTGGTGGCGGCGGTCCACGAGGCGGTGCCCCCGGCCCACGACCCCTTCCTCGACCTGGTGCCGCCGCAGGGGATCAAGCTCACCCCGCGCCACTACGCCTACCTGAAGATCTCGGAAGGGTGCAGCAACCGCTGCAGCTTCTGCATCATCCCGAGCTTGCGCGGGAACCTCGTCAGCCGCCCGGCCGGCGACGTGCTGCGCGAGGCCGAGAAGCTGGTCAAAGCCGGCGTGAAGGAGCTGCTGGTCGTCTCGCAGGATACCAGCGCCTACGGCGTCGATATCCGCTACGCCGAGAGCCCGTGGCGCGACCGGAGCGTGCGGGCGAAGTTCTACGACCTGACCCGGGAGCTCGGCGAGCTCGGGGCCTGGGTGCGGCTGCACTACGTCTATCCCTACCCGCACGTGGACGAGGTCATCCCGCTGATGGCCGAGGGCAAGGTGCTCCCCTATCTCGACATGCCGCTCCAGCACGCGAGCCCCTCCGTGCTCAAGCGCATGCGCCGGCCGGGCAACCAGGAGCGCCAGCTCGACCGGATCCGCAGCTGGCGGCAGACCTGCCCGGACCTCGCGATCCGCTCGACCTTCATCGTCGGCTTTCCGGGCGAGACCGAGGCCGAGTTCGAGGAGCTGCTGGCCTGGCTGCAGGAGGCCAAGCTCGATCGCGTCGGCTGCTTCGAATACGAGCCGGTGGCCGGCGCCACCGCCAACGCGCTGGGCGACCTCGTGCCGCCGGAGCTGAAGGCCGAGCGCAAGCGCCGGTTCATGGAGACGCAGAACGCGATCTCGCTCCGGCTCCAGCGGGCCAAGGTCGGCAAGCGGCTGGCCATGATCGTCGATTCCGTCGAAGGCGGGATCGCCAAGGGCCGGTCGAAGGCCGACGCCCCCGAGATCGACGGCAATGTCCACGCCGCCTTCCGGCGCCCGGTGCGCCCCGGCGACATCGTCACCGTGAAGGTCGACCGGGCCGACGCCTACGACCTCTACGGCAGCGTGACCTGATTTTTTTCGGACCTGTTTTTCGGATTTGGCGCGATCCCCTGTGTGCTGTCGGGCCGAGCCGGTTGACCCAGACGTCCTCGCCTGATCCTTAGGAACATATCAGGAACTTCAGCCAAGCCCCCGAGGCGGCGATGGATCCGGAGGTCGCCCTCCGAAAAATCATCCATATCGACATGGACGCGTTCTACGCCTCCGTGGAGGAGCGGGATGAACCGTCCTTGCGCGGGCTGCCGCTCGCCGTGGGCGGCTCCCGGGAGCGCGGCGTGGTGATGGCCGCGAGCTACGCGGCGCGCACGTTCGGCGTGCGCTCGGCCATGCCGTCGGCCACCGCCCGGCGGCTCTGCCCGGACCTGCTGTTCGTGAAGCCGCGCTTCGAGGTCTACCGGGCGGTCTCGGAGGAGATCCGGGCGGTGTTCGCCCGGCACACGCCGGTGATCGAGCCGGTGGCCCTGGACGAAGCCTATCTCGACGTCACCGAGAATCTTTTGGGGCTGCCGACCGCCACGGCCGTCGCGAAGGCGATCCGCGCCGAGATCCTGGAGCGCACCGGCCTCGTCGCCTCGGCCGGGGTCTCGTACAACAAGTTCCTGGCCAAGGTCGCCTCCGACTACCGCAAGCCCGACGCCCTGTTCGTGATCACCCCGTCCATGGGGCCGGATTTCGTGGCCGCCCTGCCGATCGGCCGGTTCCACGGGGTCGGGCCGGTCACCGAGGCGAAGATGAAGCGCCTCGGCATCGAGACCGGGGCGGATCTCCGCGCCTGGGATCTGGACCGCCTGCGCGAAGCCTTCGGGTCGTCCGGCGCCTATTACCACGCCGTCGCCCGCGGGCTCGATGAGCGGCCGGTGCGCGCCCACCGGGTGCGCAAGTCGATCGGGGCGGAGACCACCTTCTCGGAGGACACGACCGCCTTCGCCGTCCTGGCGGAGCGGCTCGCGCCCCTGTTCGACAAGGTCTGGGCCGGGGCCGACGCCAAGGGCATGCGCGCCCGGACCGTGACCCTGAAGCTCAAGTTCTCGGATTTCGCCCAGGTCACCCGGGCGAAGTCCCTCCCCGCCCCGGTGGCCGACCGGGCGGCCCTGGAGCGGATCGGCCTGGATCTCCTCTCCGGCCTGTTTCCCCTCCGGCGCAGCGCCCGGCTGATCGGGATCGCGCTCTCGGGCTTCGAGCAGGGGGAGAAGGACGAGCCGCTGCAACTCGGGCTGGGGCTCTGATCCGTCACGGCGGGCACCCTGGTGCGCTGTCGCGTAGGTTGTGCGGTGCCACACGTCGGCCGCGATTCGTCAACCACAGATAGGAGCCATCCCGTGCGGCCGGGATTGTCCGGATACCGCACGAACCGAAGGTTCCGCCCCCATGTCCAAGCCTGTGTCCCTGGCCCTGGCCGCCGCCCTGCTCCTGAGCGTCCCGGCGGGCGCCGCCCGCGCCGACAGCACCGCCGGCTTCAGTGCCGCCAACGCGGCCCTCTTGCGGGGCTACACCGCGAGCCCCGCGCAGCTCTACGTGTCGTCGAGCAGCCCCGGCTTCGGCTTCGCCGATGGGCCCGTCGCCACGCCGCAGCGGCCGAAGGCACCGACCCGCCTCCGCTGATGCGGATCGGCCCGGGCTATGGCGGCCCGGGCACGCTGTCACGCGTTCTTGCGCGGGCGATGGTCCGGGTCGATGCCGCCGTCCGGCTTGGTCTCGTTCTCGACGTCGCCCTCGAAGGTCGAATCCGCCTCCAGATCTTCCGGGTCGGCGCCGCTCATGCCCTTGGACGTGCCGATGCCGGGATTGCCCTTGAGATCGGCATCGGTCGGGGTCTCGGTCTTCGGGTGCTTAGATGACATCGCCTGGCTCCTGTCGGGTCTCGGAGCCGGGCCAACGCGTCGGGCCGGACGCGGTCTCCCGGCGCGCGTGCGGCGGTTCGCCTCCCGGGGCCGTTCAGGCGAGCGCGGCCGATTCGATCCGGCGCACGCCGGCCGCCTCCATCCGGGCCCAGGCCTGGGCGAGCGACCCGTCCACGTCGATCCCGCGCACCGCATCCGCCACCACCCAGACGTCGAAACCCGCGTCGCGCGCGTCCAGCGCGCTCCAGAGCACGCAGAAATCGGTGGCGAGCCCGCACAGGACGACGCGGGTGATGCCGCGCTCCGTGAGCGCGCCGGCGAGCCCGGTACGGGTGGTGCGGTCGGCCTCCAGGAAGGCCGAGTAGCTGTCGACCCGGGGATCCAGGCCCTTGCGGACCACCAGGCTCGCCCGGTCGGTGGCCAGCCCCGGCGCGAAGCCCGCGCCCGGGCTGCCCTGGACGCAGTGCCGGGGCCACAGCACCTGCGGCCCGTAGGGCAGCGCAATCGTCTCGAACGGGGCCCGCCCCGGATGGGTGTCGGCGAAGGAGACGTGGTCGGCCGGATGCCAATCCTGCATCAGCACCACGTGCCGGAAGCGGTGCTGGAGCGCGTTGATCGGCGCGACCACGGCGTCGCCGTCCCGGACGGGGAGGGCCCCGCCCGGCAGGAAATCGACCTGCACGTCGATGACGAGGAGCAGGTCGGCGGCGCCGGGTGTCACGGCAGCATCACGATCGAGCCGGTGGTTTCCCGCCCGGCCAGATCCCGGTGCACCTGCTGCGCCTCGGCGAGCGGGTAGGTCGCGTTGACGGCGATCTTCACGGCGCCGTCGCCGACCACCTTGAACAGGCGGGCGGCCGCCTCCTCCAGGGTGGCGCGGTTGGACGAGAAGGTCGCGAGCGTCGGCCGGGTCACATAGAGCGAGCCGCGCGGGGCGAGGAGCCCCAGGTCGAGCCCGGTGATCGCCCCGGAGGCCGAGCCGAAGCTCGCCAGCAGCCCGAGCGGCGCGAGGCTGTCGAGCGAGCCCATCAGGGTCGCCTGCCCGACGCCGTCATAGACCACGGGCACGCCCTTGCCGTCGGTCAACTCGCGCACCCGCTTGGCGACATCCTCCTCGCGGTACAGGATGACGTGGTCGCAGCCGTTCTGCTTGGCCAGCGCCGCCTTCTCGGGGCTGCCGGCGGTGCCGATCACCGTGGCGCCGAGGTGCTTGGCCCATTGGCAGGCGATCAGGCCGACGCCGCCGGCGGCGGCTTGCCACAGGATCGTGTCGCCGGGCTTCACCGCGTAGGTCCGGTGCAGCAGGTACTCGACGGTCAGGCCCTTCAGCATCATGGCGGCGGCGGTTGTCTCGTCGACGCCGTCCGGGATCGGGACCGCCGCGGCGGCCGGGATCACCGCCTCCTCGGCGTAGCAGCCGTCCGGCACCGAGCCGTAGGCCACCCGGTCGCCCGGCTTGAACTGCGTCACCCCCTCGCCCACCGCCGAGACGGTGCCGGCACCCTCCTTGCCGGGGGTGTAGGGCAGGTGCGGCGACTTGTAGGCGCCGGTGCGGAAGTAGATGTCGATGAAGTTGACGCCGATGGCGGCCTGCTTGACCCGGATCTGTCCGGGGCCGGGCTCGGCCAGGGGCACGTCCTCGAACCGCATCACCTCGGGGCCGCCGTACTCGTAGACCCGGATCGCCTTCGGCATCGTCGTACTCCCGCTCAAGCCCCGTTGCGCCGGGACGTCGCGGATCCGAGATAATGGAGCGGCCGCCGGAGGCAATTTGTTTTTGCCGGTCGCCCTGCGGTTACGGCCCGATCTGGAACCCGGATCCTGGATCGATGGCGCCCGACCGCCTATCTTGGTCCTGCCTACCCTCCGACCGGAAGTCCCAAAAAATGTCCGGCACCACCCGCACCAGCGCCGATCTCGATCCGCGCCGCCGCCGCATCCTGTACCGGTCCTGGCACCGGGGTATCCGTGAGATGGACCTGATCATGGGCCGCTTCGCCGATGCCGAGATCGGCACCCTGACGGAGACGGAGCTCGACCAGTTCGAGGCGCTGATCGAGGTGCCCGACCGCGACCTGTTCAAGTGGCTCACCGGCGAGGCCGAGACGCCGTCGAACTACGACACGTCGGTCTGGCGGCGCGTGCGGGCGTTCCACCGGCACGACGCGCCGATTCATTCCTGAGAGCGAAAGCCCGCGATGGACGAACCCAAGCCCAATTACGACCACCCCGCCCGGTCGATCGCCACCGAGCTGGTGGTCCGGATCATGCTGGAGATGATGGAGCGCAGCGACCCGGCGCTGCGCGCCGAGATCCTGCGCCAAGCCACCGGCCGCGCCGCCGTGATGACCGAAGGCATGCCCAACGCCGACTTCTTCCGCAGCCGGGTCGAGGCGGCGCTGGCCGAGATCGTCGGGCCCGACGCGTAGGATTGGGGTTTCGGCGCCCCTTCCCGGCCGCCTGCAACGGAGGCTGCTCCATCAGGTTTCCGCCTTCGAGCAGGCCATGGCGTGACTCGTGAAGGGCGCAGGTCCCCTCTTCCGTGCGGGAGAGGGACAGGGTGAGGGATGCGCCTTCTCCGGATGAACCTGTCCCGTCACCCCTACCCTCTCCCGCACGGGAGAGGGGGCGAGTCGCAGTCTGCAAGAGCGACAGCGCCTCGAACCTGTGTCGCTTGCTCCCAGAAGGCATCGTCGAGGCTGGGATGATCCGGGTCGGATGCGCCCATGCGCTCGATCTCTTCGTCCGTCAGGGCCGCGAGCTTGACGCGGGCGCTCTGGGTAACCACCGGCGCGGAACGCGCCATCGCGATGACGTTGCAGCAGCATTCCATCCGCTAGGCGCGTGAACAGGATCGCGTCGTCATGCGCCATGGCGGATTCCCCTGTGATCGTCCGGCGCGGTGAAAGTGCCGCGCCCCGGCAGGCGCGCATCCCCGAATCGCACCCGAACACGCGTTCCATGCTGGAGCGTCGCCGCCATATAGGGCACCGTCAGCCACCCCAACGCCGCCGCCGGGATGCTTTATCACGACGGCTCAATGGGCTAACGCCGGCCCGCGTCAGCCCTCCCTGTGCCCGGCGGGACTCCCCGCGAAAGACCCGATGGCCAAGCCCCAGCCGAAGTCCTCCCCGAAGCCCCCTGCCCCCGCTGCCAAGCCGGTGGCCAAGCCGCAGGTCGCGCGCTTTGCCCTCCCGAAATCCTCGGCGCTCGCGCAGGTGCTCGAGGCGCTCAAGCGCGGCGACAGCCCGGTCCTGGCCAACGCGCCTGAGGGGTTCGACGCCCTGGCGGTGGCCGACCTCGCCCGCGCCCTGGCGCCCACCGTCGACGCGCCTGCCGTGCTGGTCCATGTGGCGCGCGATTCCGGGCGCTCGGCGGCGTTCCAGTCGGCGCTGGGCTTCGTCGCGCCCGAGATGGACGTGATGAACCTGCCGGCCTGGGACTGCCAGCCCTACGACCGGGTCTCGCCGACCACGGCCACGGCCGCCGCCCGGATGACCGCGCTCGCCCGCCTCGCCCGGACCCGCTCCGCCGAGGACCGCCCGCGCATCCTCTGCACCACGGTCAACGCCCTGGTGCAGCGGGTGCCGCCCCGGGGCCACATCGCCAAGGAGGCGTTCTCGGCGGCGATCGGCAACGTCGTGGCGATGGACGACGTGGTCGCCTGGGTCGAGGCCAACGGTTTTCTGCGCACCGGGACGGTGCGGGACACCGGCGAGTACGCGGTGCGCGGCGGCATCCTGGACCTGTCGCCGCCGGGCCTGCCGGTGCCGATCCGCCTCGACTTCTTCGGCGACACGCTGGAATCGATCCGCGCCTTCGATCCGGAGACCCAGCGCACCACCGGCCAGCTGCGCTCGCTGGACCTGATGCCGATGAGCGAGGTCCAGCTCACCACCGAGACGATCCGGCGCTTCCGCCAGGGCTACATCCAGAGTTTCGGCGCCGCGACCCGGGACGACCGCCTCTACGAGACCGTGAGCGAGGGCCGCCGCTATGCCGGCCTCGAGCACTGGATGCCGCTGTTCTACAGCGAGCTCGACACCCTGTTCGACTATCTTCCCGGCGTGCCGCTGGTGTTCGACCCGCAGGTCGAGGATGCCGCCGCCGAGCGGATCAGCCTCGTCCAGGATTACTACCAGGCCCGCGAGGGCGCGATGAAGACGCCGCAGGCCGGCGTCGCCCCCTACAAGCCGCTGCCGCCCCGCGCCCTGTACCTGACCCCGAACGAGCTGAAGGAGCGGATCGCCACCGCCACCGTGGCGCGGCTGACGCCGTTCGCGCAGCCCGAATCCCCTGAGCGCGCCGTCATCGATTGCGGCGCCAAGGCCGGAAGAAACTTCGCGCCGGAGCGCGCGAACGAGAGCGCCAGCGTGTTCGACGCGGCGGTGGCCCATATCCGCGATCTCCAGGGATCCGGGCATCACGTGATCCTGGGATCCTGGTCCGATGGCTCCCGCGACCGGCTCTGCGGCGTGCTCACCGATCACGGCCTGAGGAAGCCCGTGGCGATCACCCGCCTGGCAGATGTCTACGCGCTCAAGCGCGGCACCGACGCGGCCGTGGCGGTCTGGGGCCTGGAGGCGGGCTTCACGGTGGGCGAGCTCGCCGTCGTCTCCGAGGGCGACATCCTGGGCGACCGGCTGGTGCGCCAGAAACGCAAGGCCAAGCGGCCCCAGGACGTGATCCTGGAGGTGCAGGCGCTCAAACCCGGCGACCTCGTGGTCCATGCCGACCACGGCATCGGCCGGTTCTCCGGCCTCAAGACGATCCACGCCGCCGGCGCGCCGCACGATTGTCTGGAGCTGAGCTACACCGGCGGCCTGCTGCTGCTGCCGGTGGAGAATATCGAGCTTCTGACCCGCTACGGCTCGGAGGATTCGGAGGTCGCCCTCGATCGGCTCGGCGGCGGTGCCTGGCAGGCCCGTAAGGCCAAGATGAAGCGCCGCATCCTCGAGATGGCGGGCGAGCTGATCAAGGTCGCGGCCCAGCGCTTCGTCCGGAAGGCCCCGGTGCTCAAGGCGCCGGAAGGACTCTACGGCGAGTTCGCCGCCCGCTTCCCATTCGAGGAGACCGAGGACCAGGCCAACGCCATCGACGCGGTGCTGGACGACCTCAATGCCGGCCGGCCGATGGACCGGCTGGTCTGCGGCGATGTCGGCTTCGGCAAGACCGAGGTGGCTCTGCGCGGGGCCTTCGCGGCGGCGATCGCCGGCAAGCAGGTGGCGGTGATCGTGCCGACCACGCTGCTGGCCCGCCAGCACTTCCGGACTTTCGCCGAGCGCTTCAAGGGCCTGCCGATCCAGGTCGCGCAGCTGTCTCGGTTCGTCTCGGCCGGCGACATGAAGCAGACCCGCGCCGGGCTCGCCGACGGCACCGTCGACATCGTGGTCGGCACCCACGCGCTCCTGGCGAAAAACATCGCGTTCAAGGATCTCGGCCTGATCATCGTCGACGAGGAGCAGCATTTCGGCGTCGCCCACAAGGAGCGGTTGAAGGCGCTCCAGGCGGATGTCCACGTGCTGACGCTCTCGGCGACCCCGATCCCGCGCACCCTCCAGCTCGCCATGACTGGCGTGCGCGAGCTCTCGATCATCGCCACGCCGCCGGTGGACCGGCTGGTGGTGCGCACCTTCGTGACGCCGTTCGACCCGCTGACCATCCGAGAGGCGCTGCTGCGCGAGCGCTACCGCGGCGGCCAGTCGTTCTATGTCGTGCCGCGCATCGAGGACCTAGCCGAGGTCAAGAAATTCCTCGATGCCGAGATGCCGGAGATCAAGGTCGCGATCGCCCACGGCCAGATGGCGGCGGGCCAGCTCGAGGACGTGATGACCGCCTTCTACGAGGGCAAGTTCGACGTCCTGCTCTCGACCACCATTGTCGAATCCGGCCTCGACATCCCCACCGCCAACACGCTGATCGTGCACCGGGCCGACATGTTCGGCCTGGCCCAGCTCTACCAGCTGCGCGGCCGCGTCGGCCGCTCGAAGGCCCGGGCCTACGCGCTGTTCACGACGCCGGCCAACCGCCAGCTCACGACCCAGGCCGAGCAGCGTCTCAAGGTGCTCCAGACCCTCGACACCCTGGGCGCCGGCTTCCAGCTCGCCAGCCACGACCTCGACATCCGCGGCGCCGGCAACCTCTTGGGCGACGCCCAGTCCGGCCACATCAAGGAGGTCGGCTACGAGCTCTACCAGCAGATGCTGGAGGACGCGGTCACGGCGCTCAAGGCCGGCATCGACGACGTGCCCGAGGAGGCGTGGTCGCCGACCATCGCGCTCGGCGCCCCGGTGACCATCCCGGAGACCTATGTGGAGGATCTCGGCGCGCGGCTGGCGCTCTACCGGCGGCTCGCCACCCTCCAGGACGATGCCGAGATGGAGAGTTTCGGGGCCGAGATGATCGACCGGTTCGGGCCGCTGCCGCCGGAGGTGGAGCAGCTGCTCAAGATCGGCACGATCAAGATCCTGTGCCTTAAGGCCAATGTCGAGAAGGTCGAGGCCGGCCCGAAGGGCGTGGTCGTCCACTTCCGGGACAAGTCCTACGCCAACCCGCAGGGCCTGGTGGCGTTTGTGGCCGAGCAGGCCTCCTTCGCCAAGGTGCGGCCGGACATGAGCGTCGTGTTCGTGCGCGAGCTCACCACGATCCCGGCCCGGCTCAAGACCGCCACGGAGGTGCTGCGCAGCCTGGTGAAGATCGCCGAGCGGGTGAAGACCGCGGCGTGAGGGGGGCTGTCGAGGAAGGGCCAGGGCTCGCGTGGTCCTGATCGGCGTCCCTCCAACGCATCCTCTCGTCCTGAGGGGCCTCGTCAGCACGCCTCAATCCTTCGTGACGATGCCCGGGCGCTTCATCAGCACGCGCCCGATGGCCTTGGGAGGCTCGCTGCGCAGGACGATCGCCGTGGTGACCGAACCGTAGCGTGCCACGGCATCGACGATGCTTTCCAGCTCGGCGGGGGATGGCACAATCACCTTGAGATGGAAGCAATCCTCGCCGGTCAACCGCAGGACCTCGATGACCTGCGGCATGTCCGCAAACTGCTTCAGGTACGCCTTGATGTGTTCGTGCGTTGTCCGAAGGCGGATCACCGCGATCATTCCAAGCCCGACGGACACGGGGTCGATGATCGCCCGATAACCGGTGATGATCCCGCGCTCTTCGAGTCGCTTCAGGCGCTCCGATGCCGCCGGCTGAGACAGGCCGACGCGCCGTCCCAGTTCGGAGACGCTGATACGCCCGTCATCCTGCAGAATTTCGAGCATGGACATGTCGGTCGGATCGAGTTCGGTCCGCGGCTCGGTGCGTTTGGCCATCGACTTTGAATCCATCGGATGCGGGGGTGATTCCCCGATGGTTGCGTATGTTTCCGGTACAAACAGACGGGCATACGGACGGGGCGACAACCCCGTTTTCAAACATGACCGACATCATTCATCTGCCCGGCATCGGCAATTCCGGACGGCGCCATTGGCACAGCTGCTGGGAAGCGGACGATCCCTCCATACGCCGCTTCGCCCCGGCCTGCTGGGACGAACCGGACCTGTCCGACTGGATCGCCGCGTTGGAGCACGCGGTGCGCGCCGCGCGAACGCCGCCCGTCCTGGTGGCTCACAGCCTGGCTTGCCTGCTGGTCGCCCATTGGCATCGGGTGTCCGACCGGCCGATCGCGGGGGCGGTGCTGGTGGCCGTGCCCGATCCCGCGTCTCCGGTCTTTCCCGCCCAGGCAGCAGGGTTCGCCGACATCCCCCGGATGCGATTCCGCTTTCCGTCCCTGATCGTGGCGAGCACCGACGATCCCTACGGCTCGTTGCCCTATGTCCGGAGGCAGGCGGAGCACTGGGGGAGCGCCTTGACGGTGATCGGCGCGGCCGGCCACATCAACGGCCAGAGCGGGTTGGGCGACTGGCCTGACGGTCGGGCGCTCCTGAGGGACTTCGTGGCCCGCGTCCAGGGCGGTACGGGGGTCACGAGGGCGTGACCCCCGATCATCGGCTTTGCAGCGTAGGTTTCACCCGGTTGCGTCGCACGTCGCCCTCTGTTCCCACCCTTCTCACAGCCCAGGAGATGCCCGGATGGCAAACCCGGCGCAGGCCACCGGCGCGTCAGGCTCGGACCGATCCGAAAAAAACGCCTTCCTGACGCCCCTGTTCACCGACCGGCGGGTCGCGGCGGTGCTGGGGCTGGGCTTCGCGCAGGGCATCCCGTTCCTGCTCGTCTACGCGACCCAGTCGGCGTGGCTGGTCCAGGCCAAGGTGCCGCTCGCGACGATCGGGCTGATGAGCGAGCTGACCATCGCGTACAAGCTCAAGTTCCTCTGGGCGCCGTTCCTCGACCGGCACGATGCGCCGCTGCTCGGGCGCTGGCTCGGGCGGCGGCGGGGCTGGATCGTCGCCGCGCAGATCCTGGTGGCGCTGTCGCTGGCCGGGGTCGCCTTCGGCGATCCGGCGCACTGGCTGGCCTGGACGGTGGCGTTCTCGCTGGCGCTCGGGGTGGCGGGCGCGACCCAGGACGTGGTGATCGACGGCTGGCGGATCACCGTCGCGCCGCCCGAGCGGCAGGCGCTGATGTCGTCCTGGGCCGAGATCGGCTACCGGGTCGGCAACCTCGCGGCCGGGGCCGGTGCCCTCTACCTGTCCGACGCCTATGGCTGGCGCGCCGCCTATCTGTGCATGGCGGTGCTGCTCGCCCCCGGCACGATCGCGGCGCTGCTGGCCCCGGAGCCCCCCGCCGCGCCGCTGCCGTCCGGCGGGTTCGTCGAGACCGTCTGGGCGCCGATCCGCGACCTGCTGGCCCGCCTCGGCCCCCTGGCGGTGCCGGTCCTGGCGCTGGTGGCGGGCTTCCGCATGCCCGGCTACGTGTCGAGCACCATGGCGATCCCGCTGTTCAAGACCCTGGGCTACACCAACACCGACATCGCCACGGTGACCAAGCTGTTCGGCTTCTGGATCGCGCTCGGCGGGACGTTTCTCGCGAGCGCCATCATCCCGCGGATCGGCATGATGGCGAGCCTGCTGATCGGCACCGTGGTGGCGTCCGCGTCGCATCTCGCGCTGGCCTATCTCGCCTGGCACGGCGGCCATGGCGGGGCGGCGTTCTGGACCTTCGCGGTCACGGTCGGGATCGACGGCTTCGCCTACGCCTTCGCGTCGATCGTGCTGATCACCTACATGTCCCGGCTCGCGGCCACCGAGCACGCGGCCAGCCAGTACGCCCTGCTGACCTCCCTCTGCGCCCTGCCGGGCAGCCTGCTCGCCGGTCTCTCGGGCTTCGTCATCGAGCGGACCGGGTTCACGTGGTTCTTCGTCGGCACCTCGCTGATCGGCGTGCCGGTGGCCCTGCTGTGCCTCCTGGTGGCGCGCCGCCACGGGCCCATGGAGGCGCCGGCCGGGTGACGTTTCGGGGTCGAGCGCACGGCGTCCTCAGTCTTCGCGGGCCGGCGACCGCTTTTCGAGGCGCTGTTCTGGTGTTCCGCGGGGATTCCATGGGTGTTCCGTGGCGGTGCGTCCGGCGGCGTCGGGTCTTTAGCCAAGATTAACCATGGGGAGGCCTAATGGGCTGGACGGTTGATGTCCTCCCCAGACGGGCAACCCAGGCCACGTGCGCGGAAAAAGCCTCCGCGGGCGAACGGCGTCGGCTGCCATCCGGGGAAGCGCGTACGCGAGTTCCCGCATGGCCCAGGTTGCGTATTCCCGACCCGCGTACCGCGACGCGGCCTTTGCCCCGGCCCTTGTGCCGGCGGCCTATCCGCGGCTTGCCGACGAGGCGCCCTACGCGCCGCCGACCCGGGCCCCCTACCCGAGCGCCATGCGGCGCGCCCGCCGCCGCGCCCGGCTGACGGCCTTGATCTCGCTGGCCGCCCTGTCCATGGCCGGCTGGACCGTCCTGACCCTGCCCCACGGGCTGCCGATAACCTGGAGCGCGCCCGCCGCGGTCGCCGAGGCGGAGCCCGCGCTCACTGCCGAGGCCCGGCCCGCGCCGGCGCCCCGCCCGAGCATCGCCTGGATGCTCGATCCCAGCCCGGCGCTCGGCTCCGGCGCAGCCAAAACCTTCGGGGCGCCGCCCCCGGCCGCGTCCTTCCAGGTCGCTGCGGCCGAGCCGTCCCCGGCGGTCCGGGAGATCGCCCAGCGGGTCGCCCGAAAGGTGGTCCAGGCCCGGATGGCGTCGGTCGAGCCGGCCCCAGCTCCGGTTTCGGTCGTGCAGGCCCCCGTCGTCCAAGCCCCGATCGCGCAGGCCGCCGCCGTGCCGCCCAAGGCGGCCGCGCCGGTCCGGGTCGCCGCCGCCGAGCCGACCCCCGCCGCCCTCGCGCCGAGCCTCGTGCCCAATCTCGTCCCTTTGCCGGTCGTCCGGCCGTCGGAGCTGCGGCGCCCGGCCGCGGCCCCGGCGCCCCGGGTGGCGGCCCGCGCCCTGCCCCGCACCCGCGACGTGTTCCGCGCCGCCATGGCGGAGGAGCCGTCCTTCCTCGAGAAGCTGTTCGGCGTCGGCGCCGCCGCGCCCCGCGCGGACTCGCGTCAGGCGCTCGCCTATGCCAGCCCGGACGCCCTGCCCCAGGAGGCGCCGCGCACCCGGATCAGCCCCGCCCCCGAATCCGTCGCCGGCACCGCCGTCTACGACATCACCGCCCGCACGGTGACCCTGCCCTCCGGCGAGGTGCTGGAAGCCCATTCCGGCCTCGGCGAGGCCATGGACGATCCGCGCTACGTCCACCTGCGCATGCGCGGCTCGACACCCCCCGGCACCTACGACCTGACCGAGCGCGAGCGCCTGTTCCACGGGGTGCGGGCGATCCGCCTCAACCCGGTCGGCGGCAGCGGCGCGATCCACGGCCGCGACGGCCTGCTCGCCCACACCTACATGCTGCGCCAGCCCGGCGCCTCGAACGGCTGCGTCTCGTTCCGCGACTACAACCGCTTCCTGCAGGCGTTCCTGCGGGGCGAGGTCCGGCGTCTCATGGTGGTGGCCGGCAGCCGGGGCGACTTCTTCGGCGGCCGGGTCGGCATGGCCGACCGGCCGGGCCGGCGGGGCTGATCTGCACCGAAAGTCGAAGGGGCGTTCGGCGCGGCACGGCTTTACGCGCTCGCCCAAGCCTGCCTTAACGGGGCTCGCGCATCATCCCGAAAGGTGGTTTCCGGCTTTCGGACCAAAGATGATGCCAATCAGCGGCCTCGATCCTCGTCCCGGATCCTGTATCCGGGGCGATGATCGAGCCGCCAAGCCCCGTACAAGAGGCACATCATGAAACTGCCCCGCCGCTTCTTCCAGCCGCTGGCCACCGGCGCGCCGGCCCCGTTCCGCGAGCTGCCGGTGCGGCTGGAGCGGATGATCCACTTCGTCCCGCCTCACAACGATAAGGTCCGCGCCCGGGTGCCCGAGCTCGCCGGCACCGTCGACGTGGTGCTGGGCAATCTGGAGGACGCGGTTCCGGCCGACCAGAAGGAGGCGGCCCGCAAGGGCTTCGTCGCCATGGCGCAGGCGACCGACTTCGCCGCCACCGGTACAGGCCTCTGGACCCGGATCAACGCCCTCAACTCGCCCTGGATCTTGGACGACCTGTTTACCATCGTCGCCGAGGTCGGGTCCAAGCTCGACGTCGTGATGGTGCCCAAGGTCGAGGGGCCGTGGGACATCCACTACGTCGACCAGCTGCTCGCCCAGCTCGAGGCCCGGCACGGGGTGACCAAGCCGATCCTGATCCACGCGATCCTGGAGACCGCCGAGGGCGTGGCCAATGTCGACGCCATCGCGTCGGCCTCGCCGCGGATGCACGGCATGAGTCTCGGCCCGGCCGACCTCGCGGCGTCCCGCGGCATGAAGACCACCCGGGTCGGCGGCGGCCATCCGGATTACCGGGTGATCGCGGACCCGTCGGGCGATACGCCCCGCGCGAGCGCGCAGCAGGATCTCTGGCACTACACCATCGCCAAGATGGTCGATGCCTGCATGGCCAACGGCCTCAAGGCGTTCTACGGCCCGTTCGGCGATTTCTCCGACGGCGATGCCTGCGAGGCGCAGTTCCGCAACGCCTTCCTGATGGGCTGCGCCGGGGCCTGGACGCTGCATCCGAGCCAGGTGGCGATCGCCAAGCGGGTCTTCGCCCCCGACCCCGCCGAGGTGGCGTTCGCGGCCCGCATCGTCGCGGCGATGCCCGACGGCACCGGCGCCGTGATGCTCGACGGCAAGATGCAGGACGACGCCACCTGGAAGCAGGCCAAGGTCATCGTGGACCTGGCCAAGCTGGTCGCCGCGAAGGATCCGGAGCTGGCGGCGGTGTATCAGCTGGGGTAGCGCGCGGGGGGCGATGCCGGGGAGGTGTGGCCCTTCTCAAGCCCATGGCTGCTACAGCCCGGCGATACCCGCTCAGAATGAAGCGCAGGTCCCCTCTCCCGTGCGGGAGAGGGACAGGGTGAGGGGTGCGACCTCACCGGAAAGTCCGGGTCCCTCACCCCAACCCTCTCCCGCACGGGAGAGGGGGCGCGTCGCGGTCTTCAAGCGCGAATACGTATCAAAACTCTCCTCGAGTTGAGAACACCCGCGCGCGTGAGAGCGCGGTATCGTCCGGTCGATTCGGTGCCGTGCCGTTGAGACGACCCGGTGAGCAAGTCGATCCCGCGTGCCCGCCATCTCCGCCGGACCCAGACCACCGCCGAGGCCAAGCTTTGGCGCGTCCTGCGGAACCGTGCGCTCAACGGCTGGAAGTTCCGCCGTCAGTATCCGATCGACCGCTTCATCGTCGACTTTGCGTGTGTCGAAGCGAAGCTCGTCGTGGAGGTCGATGGCGCAACGCATTCGACCGAGTGGGAAGTCCATTCCGACGCGGCTCGCACCGCGATCATCGAGGCCTGCGGCTTCAGCCTGCTCCGCATCTCGAACGCGGACATCCATGAGAACCGCGACGGCGTGCGCGAGACGATCCTTGCCGGCCTCCTCCGCCGCGAGATGGTATGACGCCCCTCACCCCCCGAACCGCGCCCGATAATCCTGCGGCGTCGCCGCGACGTGCCGCAAAAAACTGCGCCGCAGGGTCTCCTCGGAGCCGAAGCCGCAGGTCCGGGCGATGCGCTTCACCGGCTGCGCGGTCTCGGCGAGCGCCCGCCTGGCCGCCTCGATCCGCAGGCGCTCCACGGCCCTGGCCGGAGTCAGGCCGGTCGCGTCCCGGTAGTGCCGGCTGAGGCTGCGCGCGCTCATCCCGGCGGCCTCCGCCAGGACCGGGAGCGACAGGTCGCCGGCCAGGTTGTCGGCGATGAAGGCGTGGAGCGCCCCGAAACGGTCCTCCCCGGCCTGCAGGGCCAAAGCCGCGCTGAACTGCGCCTGCCCGCCGGGGCGCTTCAGGAACATCACGAGGTGGCGCGCCACCGCCAGGGCGTGATCCCGGCCGAGATCGGCCTCGACCAGGGCCAGCGCCAGGTCGATCCCCGCGGTAACGCCCGCGGAAGTCCAGACCGGGCCATCCTGCACGAAGATCGGGTCGGGCTCGACACGGGCCAGCGGGTAGCGCCGGGCGAGCGCGCCGCAGTGCTTCCAGTGGGTCACGGCCCGCCGCCCGTCCAAAAGCCCGGCGGCCCCGAGCAAAAAGGCCCCGGTGCAGACCGAGGCGACCCGGCGCGCTTGGCCGGCCCGGTCCCGCGCCCAGGCGACCAGCGCTGGATCGGCGGAGGCCGCCGTGACCCCGGGGCCGCCCGCGACGATCAGCGTGTCCACCGGCGCGTCGCGCTCCGGCAGCGGGTCGGCCACCAGGCGCAGGCCGGCCGAGGCGGTGAGCGTCCGGTCGCCGGCCGCGATCACCCGCGGTGCGTAGGGCGCGAGCCCGCCGCTCAGGTCGTTCGCCGTGGCGAAGACCTGGAGCGGCCCGGCCACGTCGAGGAGTTGCACTGCCGGGAAGGCCAGCAGCTCCACCGGGCGGGACGCATCTGGCGAGAAACGAGGGGTCTTTGGCATCTCGGCCAGAGCGTGCCGCGGTAAGGTCTCCCTGTCCAGCACGGAGGCCCCGCATGATTCCCGCCGAGACCCATCTGCAGATCGGTTCGCTCCTGTTCGAGGGGCTCGACCAGATCGACCTCACCGGCCCGTTCGAGGTCCTGTCGCGGATCCCGAACTCGACCTACCGGATCTACGGGCCGACCGCAGAGCCGGTGCGCGACCTGCGCGGGCTCCGGATCACTCCCGACGCCACCCTGGCGGAGGCGCCGCGCCTCGACGTGCTGCACATCCCCGGCGGCCAGGGCCAGGAAGCATTGATGCGCGACGCGGCCGTGCTCGGCTGGATCCGGCAGCAGGCCGCGGGCGCCTCCCACGTCTTCTCGGTCTGCACCGGCGCGCTGCTGCTCGGCGCGGCCGGGCTGCTGGTCGGGCGGCGGGCCACGACCTACTGGAACGCCGTCCACCTGCTGCCCTGGTTCGGGGCGGAGGCGGTGGACGCGCGGGTGGTGATCGACCCCGACGCCGACGGCCGCATCTGGCTGTTCGCGGCCGGCGTCACCGCGGGGATCGACGGCGCGCTCCGGCTCGCGGCCGAGCTGCGCGGCGACGAGGCCGCCCGGCTGATCCAGCTCGGCATGCAATACGCCCCCGAGCCGCCCTTCGACAGCGGCACCCCGCAGAGCGCCCCGCCGGCCATCGTGGCGCAGGCGCGGGCCGCGGCGGCCGGCATCACCGCCCGGCGGGAGGCCACCGCCCGGGCGATCGCGGCCGAGCTCGGCATCCCGGCTCCGGAGGCCCGGGACTTGCCGAACCGCACATCGGAGGCCGGGACATCGCCGCCGGCCCGGTGACACGCCCGGGCATCGGTCCTATCTGTCCGCTCTGAACGGACAGAGTCATGATGGACGTAACACTGAGAACCGCGAAGTTCGCGATCGGCGCCGTGGTGCGCCACAGGATCTACCCGTTCCGGGGCATCGTGTTCGACGTCGATCCGGTCTTCGACAACACCGAGGAATGGTGGCTGGCGATCCCCGAGGAGGTCCGGCCGCGCAAGGACCAGCCGTTCTACCACCTGCTCGCCGAGAACGCCGAGACCGAGTACGTCGCCTACGTGTCCGAGCAGAACCTCCTGCCCGACACGTCCGGCGAGGCCCTGCGCCATGCCGGCATCACCGAGATGTTCGAGCGCGACGCCACCGGCGGCTACCGGGTGCGCGACCGCGTCCGGAACTGAGTTCTTCGAAGAATCCGGTCACCCTCGGGCAATTCTTCGAAGATACTGCGGCGCGCGTCGCAGCGATTCTTCGAAGGTCCCGTCGTGATATCCCGTCCTCTCGCCGCGGCGTTGCTGGCCGCCGGCCTCCTCTGCGCGCCGGCCCGGGCCAATGACAGCGCCGCCGAGCTCGATGCCGGCGGCCTGGTCCTGAGGCCGGAACCGGGCATCGGCCTGGTGAGCGAGGATCTGTCGATCGCCCTCGACCGGATCCGCGTGTCCTACGTGTTCCGCAACCAGGTGTCGGAGCCGCGCACCGTCCGGATCGCCTTCCCGCTGCCGCCGATCGACGGCCGGACCTTGAGTTTTTCCGCCACCAAGCTCCCGCAGGTCGATCGGGCGAACTTCGTCGGCTTCACCGTGACGGTGGACGGACATCCGATCGAGCCGGAGCTGGAGGAGCGCGCCTTCGTGGGCGAGCGCGAGGTCGGCGACCTGCTGCGCCGCCACGGCCTGCCGCTCAACCCGCTGCGCGTCTCCGAGATCGACGCGGCCGCCAAGAGGATCGGCAAGCCGGACTGGGCGGAGCTGGTCAAGGCTGGGCTGTTCCCGGAGGCCGAGGGCATGACCGAGGGGCTCTGGCGCTTCGAGGCGACGTTCCACTGGCTGCAGACGTTCCCGGCCGACCGGGAGGTGCGGATCGCGCACAGCTACGCGCCGGTGAGCGGCTTCCACTTCGTCGACCCGAAGGAGGCCTCCCGCCCGTCCTACCGGGCGACCTACTGCCTGGACGAGGCCGGGCTGGCGGCGATTCGGCGCCTGCACGCCAAAGCACCCAGCGAAAGCGGCTACCTGCGGGCCTTCGTGGTGCCCTACATCGTCACCACCGCGCGCAACTGGGCCGCCCCGATCGGGCGCTTCACCCTGACGGTGGACAAGGGCAGCCCGGAGGCTTTGGCGAGCTTCTGCCGCTCGGGCATCCGCAAGACCGGCCCGACCACGTTCCGCTGGGAGGCCCGGGACTACGTGCCCGATCACGACCTCCGGGTGCTGATCGTCCTGCCCGGCCCGGGACCCACGGGGATCCGGTAGGCCGAGTCCAGGTTCCCAAAGGGCTGAGCCCTTTGGCGGGGCTCGGGGCGGAGCCCCGAAGCGCTGCTCAGGCAAGCGCGCATGAAAAAGGGGCCGGCCCTCGCGGTCCGGCCCCGGATCGGTCTCCGTTGCGGGATTACTTCGCCGCGGGTGCGCCGGCGGCCGGCGCGGCGCCGCCCTGCTGCTCGAGCTTCTTGCGCATGTCCTCGGAGCGCTTCTCCAGCTCGGCCTGGAGCTTCTTCTGCTGCTCCTCCAGAACCTTCGGGTCGATGGCCGGGCCGTCGAAGGCCTTGCCGAAGCCGGCCAGCGGCACCGCGAAGGTGACCTCGCGCTGGGTCTGGTTCTGGACCGAGACGTTGAGGGTCGTGCCCTTCTTCATCGCCGCGATGACGCCGGCATCGACGCCGCCGGCCTCGGCGAAGCAGCCGTTCGGGAAGCAGACCGCGAAGCGGCCCGGCGTCCCGGCCTGGCCGTCGACGTTGAAGCGGATGCCCGGCTGCAGCAGCAGGCCGAGCGGCAGCAGGTAGCGCACCACGCGCACCTCCTGCTTCTGGGCAGCGTTCTTCATCTCGTAGACGGCCACCGCCAGCACGGGCTGGCCCTGGTCGGACACGAAGTCGCGCGTCGTGTAGCAGATGTCGGTGCCGGAGCCCTGATCCTTGCCGCAGACCTTGGTCCAGTCGGCCTGGCTCGGCTCGGACTTCACGGTCACGATCTGCGGGCCGGTCTGGGCCGCAGCGCCGGCCGGCGTGTTGGCGGCCGGGGTGTTCGGCGCGGCGGGGGCCGGAGCGGTCGGCGCGGGGGCGGCGGGCTTCTTCGCCTGGGCCAGCGCCGGGGCGGCCGCGAGGCCGAGGCCCGCAAGACCGAAGAGGGCGGCGCGTGCCAGCGTCGCGGGGCGGGTGAAGGACATCGGCTCTGACCCCTTTGGAGAAACGTGGTGTGGCTTGCGGAATGCGGAGCCGGCCTGACGGGCTGGTCCGCCGGACCGCCCGGGCACGCATCGCCGTGGCGTGCCTCCCGGGGCTCCGGATGAATCGGTCCGACCATCGGGCGAGGATGGGCGCCGGATGCGCGCATCGCCCGCCCCGGCGACCGGGCGGCCTGCCTGTCCCCTCCGAATGAGGCGAAGGCATGACACCGCGGCATTGAGCGCCCTTCGGGGCGCCCTGTGCCGCAGCCGGCTCCCGATAGGCCCCTGCCTGCCCGGCCGCAAGCGCGACGTTGCCCGCCCCCCGGTGGCGCGCCCGGTCGCCCGGCGTGACGACAGCCTCGCTCAAGTGAACGGGTCTTAGCTGGGGGTTAACCATAGTCGGCCGACCATGCGGATGGATCTGCAGTTTGGGTGGGGGGCGGATTGAGCGCGTTCGCGGTGGCGGAGAGGAATGCCGACGCCGCGCCGGATGCGTCTGCGCGGCCCGGCGGCCTGTCGGCCAGCCTGTTCGCGGCGGCCCGGACCGGCCCGCAGCGCACGGCCCTGCGTGATTCGGGGGACCGGGCGGCGTGGTGCGGGCGCCCGCCGATCACCTGGACCTACGCGGCGGCGGCCGAGATCGTCGGCCGGCTTGCCCGCGGGATCGGCGCGTGGCGGCTGCCCGCCGGCAGCCGGGTCGGCTTGTGGTTCGCCGGCGGCGCCGAATCGGCCCTCGCCCACCTGGCCGTCGAGGCGGCCGGCCACCTGCCCTGCCCAATGCCGGCCCTCTGGGATGCCGACCGGCTCTCGGCCGGGATCGCGTCCGCCGGCCTGGTCGCCGTGCTGACGGAGGGCCGCCGCGGCGCCCGCCGTCCGGCCGAGGACCTCGCCCAGGCGGCCATGGGCCATTTCGGCCTGCGCTACCTCGCCGCCTTCGGTCCCGGCGTCCCGGACGGCGTGATCAGCCTCGACGCGATGGCCCTGGAGCGCGGGGTCGCCGAGCCGGTCGCGAGCCGCGGCCTCGTCACCTTCGTGGCGGGCGATCCGGGCCGGCCGGTCTACCGCAGCGCAGCGGCGCTCGCGGCGGCGATCGATGTCCATCTCGACGCGCTCCCGGTGACCGCGGAGGAGCGGATCCTGACGCTCCTGCCGGCGCACGACCTGCGCGGCCTGGTCACCGGCCTCGGCGCGGCACTCGCGGCCGGGGCCAGCCTCGAGACCGTGATTCCCTTCGACGAGGCGGGGTTCCGCGCCGGCCTGATGCGGCCGGTACCGACGCGCCTCGTGGTCCCGTCCCTGATCGAGGCGGCGCTCGCCGCCCTGCCCCTGCCCTGGACCGTGCGGGCGCTCCACGTGGTGCACCGGGCGCCCGCGAGCACGATCCTGGACGCCACCGGCGAATCGGCCGGCCCGCGCCGCCTCGATTCGCTGGTCTTCGACGAGGACGCGGTGCTCACCCGTCTCGGCGGGCGCGACCTCGCCGCGACCCTGGCCGATCCGGAGCGGGCGCCCCTGCCCCGGGCGCTCCTCGACCTCGCATTCCTGGACCTCGGCGGCGATCAGGACGGCCCGCTGGCCTATCGCGGTCTCGCCTGCGCGACGGCGCCCCTCCCCCGCGCCGGCGTCCCGGAGCCGGACGCCCAGGCGTGGCGGAACTCGGGCTACCGGCCGACCCCGTCCGGCGGGGTCGAGACCGCCTGAACGGCGGACGATCGTCGGTTCATCCGGCGCTCAGGCGTGGCGGATAATCTCGCAGGCGCACACGGAAGGACGGATCCGATCCGCGCCTTCGTGGGTTTCGCTTCGGATTGTGGTCCTGGCTATCTTCCCAAGCCACGCTTCATGAGGTACCGCTCAAGCCTATGGGTGCGCTGCAACAAGTGCTCGTGGTCGATGACGGCGTCCGCGCCGTGGACCGGTCCCTTTCGGGCGAGCTGGCCAACCTCGGCTACGCGAGCGTCACCGCCTCGATGGAGGCGGCGGACGATGTTTTGGCCGTGATCGCCCGCCCGGCGGCGGTGCTGCTCCAGGCCCCCACCCGTCGTGATCCCGCCTATGCCCGTCGCGCCGCCCGCCTGCGCGGCCAGCTTCGCGACCGCGGCATTCCGGTTCTCCTGATCGGCGACGCGGGCGAGTCCAAGGCCGGCGGCCCGGTGGACCTCGCAACCCGCCTCGGCGCCTACGTAGCGGCCCAGCCGGACCTCTAAGAGACCGCTTCGACCGAAGCCTCGCTCCCGTCATCGCGAGCGCAGCGAAGCAAGCTAGGGCAGCGCGCCGTCTCCCGAACTGTAGCGCATCACTGGGTCGCTTCGCTGCGCTCGCGATGACGGACCAGGATGGCACGCCCGAACGATCGCGTCCGAGTCGGCCAGGGCCACGACGTCGCCCTCAGCTCCCATCGAAAGAATGCGCTCAGCGCGCCCCGCGCATCAGTTCCGGCGCCCCGAGCCGCGGCAGCACGCCTTCGCGCATCACGATCCGCCGGAGCGGGCCGAGATGGGACATCGCCAGCAGCCCGAGGCCCCGGAGCGCGTCGACCGGCAGGAGGTCGGTGAGCAGGCTGCGGTTCAGGAGATCGACCGCGGCGGTGCGCGCGGCGGCATCGAGGCGGCGGCTCCGGGCGTAGCCGTCGAGCACCGGCCGGGTGCCCGGATCACGGCCATCGCGGGACGCGGCCACCAGCGCGTCGCGCAGGGCGGCGGCGTCGCGCAGGCCGAGGTTCAGGCCCTGCGCGCCGATTGGCGGGAAGACGTGGGCCGCCTCGCCGACCAGCGCCAGGCGCTGCGCCACCGGACTCGACACGGAGAGGCCGCGCATCGGCACGAGGCCCCGCGGGCCGTCGACCCGCATCGCGCCGAGCATCGCCCGGGCCTGCCGCTCCACCGCCTGGCCCAGGCCGGCATCGTCCAGGGCCGCGAGGCGCCGCGCCGCGCCCTCCCCGGTGACCCAGACCAGGCTGGACCGGTGCCCGCCCGGCAACGGCACCAGGGTGAACGGGCCGGAGCGGGTGTGGAACTCTGTGGAGACGTCCCGGTGCGGGCGCTCATGAGCGAGGATCGTCGTGATGGCGCTCTGCGGGTAGGTCCAGTCGCGCACGCGCACGCCGCTGGCGGCCCGGAGCGGGGACCGCGCGCCGTCGGCGCCGACCACGAGCTTGGCCGCGACCGTGCCGCCATCCGCCAGGGTCAGGCGCGCCACCGCCTCGCCGGGGGCGGCGCCGGCCGCATCCGCCTCGACCAGGGTCAGATTCTCTTGGGCGCGGGCGCGGACCCGCAAGCTCTCGACCAGGCGGGCGCTCTCGACGTTCCAGCCGAAGGCGTCCAGCCCGATCTCGGCGGCCTGGAAGCGCACCGGCGGCGGCCGGAACAGGCTACCGGTGTCGTCGATGATCTGCAGGGTGCAGAGCGGGCTGGCATGCGGCGCCACCGCCTCCCAGGCGCCCAGGGCCCCCAGGAAGCGGACCGAGCCGTCGAGCAGCGCGACGGTGCGCCCGTCCGCCACGGGGGCGTGGCGACCGACGAGCGCCGTCCGGATGCCGGCCTGGGCGCTCGCCAGGGCGGCGGCGAGCCCCGCGGCCCCCGCGCCCACCACGGCGACGTCGAAAGGTGTGTTGGCCACTTCTGACATGCTGCCCGACGTTATCTTTCCAACCGCCCGCGCCCGTGATCCCGGTCGGTTCGGCCATCTCGGCCGAGTCGTCCTTATGGGACGGGTTCTATCTGAGTCTTCCGGTCATCCTGCCAATCCTGATCGCCACCGCCACGGCGCCGCAGGCCAGGGCCACCGAGAGGCTGACCTGCCCGGTGAGACCCCGCTCGCGAAGCAGCGCGCGGTCGCTCATGGGTCAGCATTGACAGGTGACCAGAACTCTACATTTCTGTTGACTTCCACGAATCTGTTGAACGCCCGATATCCGCATGAACGCGAGCGAACTCCGCAGGCTCCTCGCCGCGAAGGGCTGCACGTTCGAGAACCACAAGGGTGGCTCGGGCCATCTCACGGTCCGGCGCGGCGATCGAGTGTCGCAGATCCCGATGCATGGCGGCGGGAAGGAACTCGGCACGAGTCTCGTCAACCGCATCCTGAAGCAGTTGGACCTCAAGTGACTGGCTACATCTTCGATCTCGAACCCGACGACAACGGGACGTACCTCACGACCTGCGCGGCCTTTCCCGAGATCATCACGTATGTCGAGGATCCGGCCGCCCTCCCCGTGCACGGCTTGGGGGCCCTGGAGGAAGCCCTGGCGGCGCGCATCGCCCGCAACGAGGACATACCCGCGCCGGCGCCGGCGGAGGCCATAAAGGCGCCCGGCACCCAGGATGGACGCGTCATCAGGACTTGGGTGACGCTGCCGTTGCAGACCGACCTCAAGGTGATGCTCTACCGGATGCTGCGGAGCAAAGGCATCACGCGCGCCGAGCTGCAGCGCCAGCTCGGCTGGAACCGGGAGAGCGTCGACCGGCTGTTCAGGCTCGATCATCAGACCCGGACTGCGCAGTTCGACGCCGCTTATCGGGCGCTCGGCTACGAGCTGAGCGTGCAGAGCGTGCCGGTGGCTTGAGCGCTGCCTCTTCGCTTCGTCCAAGCGCGCCGTCTCACCCGAGGAACACTGAGAGCTCCGAAAAAACCTCCTCCGGCTGCTCCTCCTGTAGCGTATGCCCGCACTCGAGCGCCCGGCCGGAAACATCGGTGGCCTTCTCGCGCCAAGTCTCCAGCACATCGTAGGTCTGGCCAACCGTGCCCTTCGCCCCCCACAGCGCCAGCAGCGGCGCCGTGATCCGCGCGTCCGCATCGGCCGCGTCGTGCTCCAGGTCGATCCCGGCCGCCGCCCGGTAATCCTCGCAGATCGCGTGGCGGCAGGCCGGGTCGCTGTAGCAGCGCAGGTACTCGGCGAAGAGTTTTGGCGGGGTCGAGCCCGGGGTCTTGGACTGGCCCTCGATGTGATGGCGCAGGAAGTATTCCGGGTCGGCGCCGATCAGCGTTTCGGGAAGCGGATGCGGCTGGATGAAGAAGAACCACCAGAAGTACCGGGTGGCGAAAGCCTTGTCGGTGCGGGCGTACATCGTCGCCGTGGGGGCGATGTCGAACAGGGCCAGGCGCGCGACCCGCTCCGGATGGTCCAGGGTCAGGCGGTGGGCGACGCGGCCGCCGCGATCGTGGCCGACGAGCGCGAACCGGTCGTGACCGAGCGCCCGCATCACCGCCGCCGCGTCCGCCGCCATGGCGCGCTTGGCGTAGGCGGCGTGGCGTTCGCCGCCCGGGGGCTTGCTCGAATCACCGTAGCCGCGCAGGTCCATCGCCACGACCGTGTGGCGCTCGGCCAGGCGCGGGGCGACGTGCAGCCAAGTCGACAGGGTCTGCGGGTGGCCGTGCAGCAGCAGGACCGGCGGCCCGGAGCCGCCGGAGCGGGCGTGGATCGTCACACCCGGCGCGGTCTCGATCCGGTGCCGGTCGAAGCCCGGCAGAAAATCCGTCGCCATGCGGGTCGCTCGCCTCCGTGCCATGGGCCCGTGTACCTTGCGCCGCACTGGCGCGCCGGGATGCACCGGATGATAAGGCGGTTCCGGCAGGATGTCCGCCGAGCCACCATGACAGATGCACGCGCGACTCAGGACGCCGCCCCCCGGGACGCGGCCGTGAACGACCCGGACGCCGAGGCGCCGGAGGGCGAGGCCGTCCGCGCGCCGCTGCTGCGCCCGAGTATCCTCGATCCCCTGTTCGCTCCGGCCCGCGCCCTGCCGGGGGTCGGCCCCAAGATGGCGCCGCTGATCGAGAAGCTGCTCGGCACCCCGGAGCGGGAGGCCCGGGTGGTGGACCTGCTGTTCCACCTGCCCCAGGGCGGCGTCCCGCGCCGGCTGATGGGTTCGATCAGCGACGCGCCGGTGGGTGAGCCGGTGACCGTCGGGGTCACCGTGGTGGGGCACCGGCCGGCCCAGATCGGATCGGGCAAGCGCCCGCACCGGGTGCTGGTGGAGGATACCACCGGCGACATCTCCCTGGTGTTCTTCGGCATGCCCCGCGCCCGGGTCGAGAAAATGCTGCCGCTGGGCGCCCACCGCTACATCACCGGCCGGATCGACCTGTGGGACGGCACCCGCCAGATGGTCCACCCGTCCCGGATCGTCGACGAGGCGGGGCTCGCCGAGCTGCCCGCCGTCGAGCCGATCTACGGCGCCACCGAGGGGCTGACCTCCCGGGCGATCAACAAGCTCGCGGTGGCGGCCCTCGACCGGCTGCCGACCCTGCCCGAATGGCAGGACCCGGCCTGGCTGGAGAAGAACCGCCTGCCGGTCTTTGCGGATGCGCTCCGCGTCGAGCACCGCCCCGAGGAGCCCCTCCCGAAATCCGAGGATCCGCTCCAGCCGCCGCCCGCCACCCCAGCGCGGCGCCGCCTGTCCTACGATGAGCTGCTCGCCTCGCAACTGGCGCTCGCCCTGATGCGCGCCCGCCAGCGCCGCAAGGCCGGCCGGGTCAATGCCGGCGACGGCGCCTTGAGCGCCCGGATCCAGGCCGCCTTGCCCTTCGCGCTCACCGGCGCCCAGGCCCGGGCGGTGGCGGAGATCCGCGAGGACCTCGCCGCCCCGCGCCGGATGCTGCGCCTGCTCCAGGGCGATGTCGGCTCGGGCAAGACCGCGGTGGCCTTGCTCGCCCTAGCCTCGGCCGTGGAGGCCGGACGGCAGGCCGCCCTGATGGCCCCCACCGAGATCCTGGCCCGGCAGCATTTCGAGCGGCTGCAGCCGCTGGCCGGCGGTCTACGCCTGCGCCTGATGACCGGGCGCGACCGGGCCGCGGAGCGCAAGAGCACGCTGGCCGCCCTCGCGGCGGGCGAGATCGACATCCTGGTCGGCACCCACGCCCTGTTCCAGGAGGCGGTGACCTTTCGCGACCTCGGTCTCGCCGTCGTGGACGAGCAGCACCGGTTCGGCGTCCATCAGCGCCTGGCGCTGGGCGCCAAGGGCGAGGCGGTCGACTTCCTGGTCATGACCGCGACGCCGATCCCGCGGACCCTGGCGCTGACCTTCTTCGGCGACATGGATGTCTCGGTGCTCAACGAGAAACCCGCCGGCCGCCAGCCGATTCGCACCATCACGTTGCCCACCGAGCGGATCGACGAGGTGGTGGCGGGGCTCGCCCGGGCGATCGCCACGGGCGAGCGAGTCTACTGGATCTGCCCGCTGGTGGAGGAATCCGAGTTCATCGACCTCGCCGCCGCGGCCGAGCGCTTCGATGACCTGAAGCAGCATTTCGGCGACGCGGTCGGGCTGATCCACGGCAAGATGCCGGGTCCCGAGAAGGATTCCGCCATGGCCCGGTTCGCCGCCGGGGAGACGAAGGTTCTGGTCTCGACCACGGTGGTCGAGGTCGGGGTCGACGTGCCCGAGGCGACCATCATGGTGATCGAGCATGCCGAGCGGTTCGGGCTGGCGCAGCTGCACCAGCTCCGCGGCCGGGTCGGGCGCGGCTCCAAGGCGTCCTCGTGCCTGCTGCTCTACCGGGGGCCGCTCGGCCAGGTGGCGCGGGCCCGGCTCGAGATGATGCGCGACAGCGAGGACGGCTTCCGCATCGCCGAGGCCGACCTGAAGCTGCGCGGCGAGGGCGAGGTGCTCGGCACTCGCCAGTCGGGCCTGGCGGCCTTCCGGCTGGCGCGGATCGAGAGCGACGGCGACCTGCTGGAGGCCGCCCGGGACGATGCTCGGATGATCGTCGAGCGCGATCCCGCCCTGAAGAGCCCGCGCGGGCAGGCGCTTCGGGTGCTGCTCTACCTGTTCGAGCGCGACGCCGCGATCCGGCTGATCGGGGCCGGCTGAGCCGGTCGCCCGAGATATGGCTTTCCTGAACGGCGCCGTTCAGGAAAGCCGGCGTTCAGGAAAGCCCCGCTCCGGCCATGTGCGCTAGGGAACATGGCGCACGGAATCGCCGCCTGATGCATGGCAGGCACGCTCTTCGGGAAAGAACGTTATTGATCAGTGTCTTAGCCCAACATTCGGAAGCTTCGCCGGAAGCTCGGAGCTGGCGCGAAAGCGCGTAGGCAGGGCTCGTGACCTTGCATCAGCCACAATCCTCCCTTAACTGCAGATGAACGAATGGCCCGGTAAGCCGGGACATCACGGACGAATCTGGAGGACGAACATGTCGAACGGACTGTTCCAAAACCTGCCGGGCTCCCACGAGATGGCCGGTACCCAAGCCCTGCCGACCGAGCCCTGGCTGCTGCCGATCTCGGATCGGGCCGCCGCGGCGGTGACGAAGACATCGGAGGATCTGCACGCTGCCGTCCGGCAGGCGGCGCGTCCGTTCTGGCTGGCCGCCAATGGGCTCTGCATCGCGCTGGGGCTCGCCCTGACGCTCCAATGCGCCACCGGTTGGTCGCCGACCCCGACCCGCAGCGCCGTGACGGTGGCCCAGGCGACGCCGCCGACCATCGCGCCGCAGACGGCCTCGCTGCAGCGCTGAGCCCACTTTCAGCTGCCTGACGGTTCAGGGTCGTCCCGCTGGTGCGGGGCGGCCCTTTCCTTTGGGCCTCATGCGTCCTGCGGCTCCCGATGGGCCTCCGGGTCGGCCGCCTGCTGCGCCGTGCGCAGGGACGCCGCCATGGCATGCAGCCGGCCCTGTGGATCCTCCGGCTGGATCACGCCCGCCGACATCACGAGCTTCGCCGCGTCGTCGACGCTGATATGCAACTCCACCACGGCGGAGCGGGGCAGGTAGAAGAAGAAGCCCGTGGTCGGGTTGGGCGCGCAGGGCAGGAACACCCCGACCATCTCGTCGGCGCCGGCCGCGTTGCGGGCCTGGAGCGCACCCTCGAGTTCCGGGGAGGCGGGCGCCGACAGGAACACCACCGACCATGTGCCCTTCACGGGGAACTCGACCAAGCCGACCGTGCGGAACGAGGTGCCGTTGGCCGAGAACAGGGTCTCGAAGATCTGGCGCAGGCCCTTGTACAGGCCGGAGATCACCGGAGTGCGGGCCAGCAGCACCTCGCCGAATTCGATCACCGAGCGGCCGACCAGGTTGGCCGTGAGGAAGCCGAGCAGCGTCACCGCCAGGAACGCGATGACGAGGCCAAGGCCGGGAATCGAGAACGGCAGGTAATGGTCCGGCAGGTAGCTCGCCGGCACCAGCGGCTTCACGAACGAATCGATCAGCGCGATGAACCACCACGTGATGTAGGCGGTGATCGCCAGCGGCCCGGCCACGATCACGCCGGTGAGGAAATAGGTGCGCAGCCGCCCCCGGGCGCTGACCCGCGTCTTCGGGATGGCGGGGCCGGGCGCGGATGCGTCGGGCTCGGGAGCCTGAATCGGCGGGGAACTCGGCGCCACGGGTGCCCTCTCGGCCGCTCGATGCGCGGCGATCCTGCCTGGGAGCGATCGATCCCCCGAAAGGACAGGTAGCGGCTGCGCTTGCCCGCCTCAAGGGCGGCGGGCCGATCGGCCCGGCCTGCCGTCGGGCTTCGCCCGATGCCTCGGGGGCTCCGCCCCCGAACCCCGCCAAAGGGCAAAGCCCTTTGGAAACCCAACACTCAGAATGCCAGGGCCGGCATCGCGTCCCGGGGAATCACGGCGCCACGATGCCCGATCACGGCGCCCGCCAGACGGTGCGCCGCGGCGGCGGCGGCCTCCGGGGTCAGCCCGGCGAGGCGGGCCGCGAGGTAGCCGGCCGCAAAACTGTCGCCGGCCGCCGTGGTGTCGACCACCCGCTCCACCGGGCCGGCCGGAACGGCGATGTCGCTCGCCCCGTGCAGCACCCGCGCGACCGGGACCGGGCCGTTGGAGGTCTTGAGCACGATCTCGGCGCGGCCGCGATGGCGCAACACCTCGTCCGCGCCTGCCTCGCCGTAGAGCCAGTCGAGGTCTTCCACCGAGGCGAAGATCACGTCCGCCTGCGCCAGGGCCGCCCGGAACGCGGTGCGGGCCACCTCCCGGTCGGGCCAGCCGCGGGGGCGGTAGTTGGTGTCGAACGCGACCCGGCCGCCTCGGGCGCGCAGGGCCGACAGCGTCTCGGCGAGCGCCGCGCGCCCGGCTTCCCCGTAGAGCGACAGGCTGATGCCGGAGACGTAGACGAGGTCGTTGGCCTCCAGGGCGGCGCGTGTCTCCGGGGCGCCCGGCTCCGAGAACAGATCCCGGGCGGCGGCGCTGTCGCGCCAGTAATGAAAGCTGCGCTCGCCCGCGTCATCGGTGCGGATGATGTAGAGGCCCGGCATCCGGCCCGGCAGCCGGCGGATCCGGCCGAGGCCGATGCCCTCGCGGCCCCAGGCCTCCACCATCGCGTCGCTCCAGGGATCGTCCCCGAGCGCGGTCACGTAATCGACCGTCACGCCGAGCCGGGCGAGGTAGAGGGCGGTGTTGAGCGTGTCGCCGCCGAAGCCGCGCACAAGGCTCCCGTCCGGCCGCTCCGACAACTCGACCATGCACTCGCCGACGCAGGCGACCCTCATGCGGCTTCTCCCATGCGGCCGCGGACCGGCCCAGGGAAGGACGGGACTCGTTCGGCCCGGCCTGTCAATCGCATCGCTTCAAGCTCGGGCCGGACCATCCGGAGAATGGCCATGGGGCGCTGTCCCCACGCCGTTGCCCGCCGATCCAGTCCAGGATCCGGCACGGTCACCACCGCGTGTGAGGGGCATGCTGCGCGCCCGTTATTCAGCAACTAGTTCCGGATGGACGGATTCTTGCTTCGATGTCGATTTTCGGAGCTCTGAAATATTCATATGTGACGCGTGACATTCAGATTCGGTGAAACTCAAGCATCCAGTAATATTAACTCAAATGGACGGTGTATTGCGCACAATCGGTATTTCATTTTAGTGTAACATTAATCAAAATGTGTCACGTGGTTGATAAGGCATCGAAGCGGGTCGCTCAAACGCGCGAACTTGCCAATCGTTAGCGCGGTCGTGCAAGTTTTATCGATCTTAAACGGTGAGTACCGAGATTTATGCATAGGCGATCTACCTGCAGAGCGGGGTGAATCAGAAAGCAGACACACATAGTGTCTTCAGGATGATGTACGAATGAAGCCGATGTGTATCGATCTATCCAGGGGGCACGTTCGATTGTTGCGCACCACACGACACGCCTCAGCCTCGCATCGACTGCCGAGGAGCGGGTTTCGATCGCAGGTGCGGGGGATCGGCGTCGCCAATCCGTGTCTCGGACGACAGGCTTGGCCGAACGGGTCCGACAGGGGAAGGCCTCGATCGATGGCAGCGCGCAAGACTATGAAATCGAGATGACCTGAGATGTTTCATTCCGCTCTCAGCGCACTGACCTTTTCCTCCGGGGAATTTCTGACGATCACCGAGAGCCGGGGGTTGAGCGGGGCCTGGAGCTGGGTGCTCATGGGCGGCGAACAGATCTGGTCGCCGGGGTTCTTCCGCCTGCTCGGCCTCGTCCCGAATGCCGCGAAGGCGAGTTACGACCTGCTCCTGAGCCTGGTCCATCCGGAGGACCGGCATCGGCTGCCGTCGCTCGGCGAGGTCCGGCAGGGCCACGTCCCGCGTGAGACGATCGTCCGGGTGATTCGCCCGAACGGCACGATGCGTGTGCTCTCGCTGGTGATGAAGGCGCGCTTCTCCGGAGACGGCCGGCCCGTGGCCGTCAACGGCACAGCGCTCGATGTGACCGACCGCGAGCAAATGGCGCAGATGCGGCAAGAGGAGCGGCGGCGGCGGGGCGCCCTGTATCTCACGGAGCATATCACGTGCTTCTCGATCGGGCTCGATCTCCGCTTCGAATTCCCCTTCGAGGTGGCGCAACTGCACGGGCAGCCGTACGAGGATCTCTGCACCAACCCGTACGTCATGGTCGTTCCCGAGGAACGGCGTGCTTTTCAGGAGGCCGCTCAGGCGCAGATCGAGAAGCAAGAGTTCTTCCAGGGGATGGCCCATGAGCGCCTCGCCAACGGCGAACTGTGGCATTTCAAGATCATCTCAATGCCGGTTCAGGATCCGGATGGCACTTATCTCGGACGCTGCGGGCTGAAATACCCGGTCCGGAGCCCCATGCCGATCTCGGCGGCTTTGAGCGAGGGCCTCGACCAGGCCGTGACCGGCCATCATCTGCGCGCGGCCCGGGCCCTGCTCGACTGGTCGATGATGGACCTGGCCCAGGCGAGCGGACTGTCGCATTCCACCGTCCGGCGTCTGGAGGAGGACAGCGAGCATCGCGGGAGCCGCTCCCGTCTTCAGGCCGTGGCGTCGCTGCGCCGGGGCGGCATCCGGTTCATCCCGATGGACGACGGCACGCTGGCCGTGGCCAAGGGCTGAGCGGAACCGGTTTGGGCCGCCCTGAGATCGGCTCTCCGGGTTTGGACCACTTCGGCCGCGAAGAACGCCGCGGTCGGCAGGCGGAGCGCGGTTGAAGCACGCTCCAGGATCGCGCGGGAGCGCGGCGGGTCAAGCCCCGGCGCCCCGCATCGTCACGGCGCGCGTCCCTCGCGGTCGGTCCGGTCGGCCCAAAACCGGAGCCTGGCCCGCGTGGGGACGCGCGCGCGCATTCAGCCGACCTTGTGGCCGAGCTGGATCGCCTTGGCGATCTGTGAGCGCCGCTCGGCGTAGCTCGGGGCGACCATCGGGTAGTCGGCGGGCAGGCCGAACTTGGCGCGGTAGCGCTCGGGGGTGAGGCCGTGGGCGGTGAGGTGCCGCTTGAGCGTCTTGTAGGGCCGGCCGTCGATGAAGCTGATCAGGCCGTCCTGGCCGATCGAGGCTTCGATCTGCGCGGCCGTCGGGCCGGTCCAGGCCGAGGTCGAGCCGGCGGTGCTGCCCTGAAGCACCGAGATGGCGGTGTGAACCTGGTCGATCAAAACCGGCAGTTCGCCAACACCCACCGCGTTGCGCGATACATAAGCAGCGACCAGTGACGCCGTGCACTTGATCAGATCATAATTCGGTTCCGGTGCCTTTTCGTGAAATTCGATAGTGTTCATGATCCCCTCGCTTCACGCATCCAGGGCAGTTAAAGTTAGATGCGAGGAAATACCGATAATTTTACCGGATCCGATCGCTCGAACTTCCGCCTGATTGCTGACGCTCCGCCAAAATTGGCGACTAACAATACGAAACTGGGACGAATTGTCTAGGGTTTACCTTTGATAGTCTTTGAGCAATTTTTGCTCTACGATCTCAACACGAGGTTGCCAATCTTTGGGCTGGTGGCAAATATCGTTCATTCGTGAATGCCGACGCAGTACGCGTGTGCGTCGCGTGCCACCTGTCGCGTCTCCGGCCGCTGCCGGGGCCCTCGTTCGCGGACGATCAGGGCCGTGGGACGAAGGACTGGGCGTGCGCACGCCGGGGAAGGTCACGATCCGACGCTGTCCACCCCTTCTCGGGATGTCCCAGCATTGTCGATTGGACGCGAAGGAGAAAAATTTATTAATCTTCATAATAAAATCGATAATCTCTGCTAATAAGCGATTATTTTACGGTAAGCTTGCCTAAAAATTTCTGCGATGGTAGGAATTATTGTGATCTAATTTAGATCGAATGTAATTATGTAAGCCGGACCGTATGATGAAGAGACTTATTTTAGCTGCGATTATCGAAGCCTATCTCATCAATAGCTCGCACTCGGCGGATATTTTTAATAGACGCATCGTCGAATCGAGGAATGTACCTGTTTGGTCCGGGTTCTACAGTGGTCTGTTCGCGGGATACGGAGACCTGGAAAGCGCGACGCGGTTCGATTGCGTCGGGCCGAACGGGAAACGCGGCGCGGATGGCTGCCCGATCATCGAGACCCGGAAGGGAAGCGATGGCGCGTTCATCGCGGGTGGCGAGATCGGCTACAACAGGCTTTTCGGAGCTCACTTGCTCGTCGGCGGCGCGGCGGATTATCAGTTCACCCGCCTCTGGGATTACGGATCCCGCGAAGGGACTTTCCCAGCCGTCGGCGGGGGCGCCTACCGGTTCAGCACTGCGCATGCTGGGCAGCGGCTGGATAATCTCACGACCCTGCGCGGGAAGGTGGGTCTCACCGCCGGCCAGACGCTGGTCTACGCCACCGGAGGCCTCGCGGTCGGCAACGTTCGTATCGACACGACGCAAACGCGCCTCGGTGACTTTGGTCCCCGGTTCGACGCCCGTCGCGGTGACGTCCGCCTCGGCTACGTGGTCGGCGGCGGCCTCGAATATGCCTTCAGCGAGCATCTCTCCGCCAAGGCCGAGGGCCTGTACTACAATCTCGGCAGCCGTGCGGTCCTCGATGAACCAGATTTCGGTTATCGTATCGGCACGCGCGCCACGACGGACGGATTCCTGACCCGGGTCGGCCTCAATTACCGGTTCGGCGATGGGGTGCAGGTTCCGCGGTTCGCAGGTGCCTCTGTGGGGGGCGGCATCTGGGGGTTCGAGGGCGGCCTGCGCTACTTCTACAGTTCCGGTGGCCCGCGCTACACGCTCGGATCCGATCTGAAGCCCGGACAGGTCAATTCCCGGTTGACCTATCAGAGCACCGAGGCCCATGCCGGCGAGGGCTTCGCCCGGGTCGACCACAACCCGACGGGCCTGTTTGCCAAGGGCTTCCTCGGCTCCGGCGGCGTCACGTCCGGTAGCCTCTACGATGAGGACTTCCCGCCCGCCATACGGCCCTACACGAAGACCCTCTCGCGGATCAAAGACGGCGACATCAGCTACGGCGTCGTCGATCTCGGCTACACGGCGCTCCGCCGGGACGGCTTCAGCCTGGGCGGGTTCGTCGGCTACCAGTACGACGCTGAGCTGGCCAACGGCTATGGCTGCACCCAGGTGGCTGGAGGCACCATCTGCGCGCGCCGCCCGGTGCCGAACGACGTCAACGTCCTGACCGAGAACCTGCGCTGGAACGCCCTGCGCATCGGCCTCGTCGGCGCGGCGCGGTTCGACCGGTTCAAGGTGAGCCTGGAAGGCGCCTATCTGCCCGTCGTCGCCGCCACCGGAGTCGATCGCCACTGGCTTCGGCCCGACATCAACCCGCTCCCGCAAAAGGGCAACGGCGATGGCTACTTCGCCGAAGGCATCCTCTCGTACGACCTGACGCCGACCGTCAGCGTCGGTGTCGGCGGCCGCTACTGGCGGATGCAGACCGGTTCGGGCCGTATCAAGTTCCCGTTCTCCTCCGGCAGCCCGACCAAGTTCGAGACCGACCGCTACGGCGCCTTCGCCCAGATCTCCTACAAGCTGTCGGATCTGGGGCTCGGCGGATCGGACGTTCCGTCGGTTCTGGTGCGCAAGGACTGATCTGCGCTGACGCGAGCCTTGGGAGCGGTGACCGGTTCGTGTGAATCCGGTGCCGCGCCCATGATTGTGTCCCATCGGGTGGTTCGGCGAAGCCGTTTGTGCTTGGTGGATACCAGGCCGGGAGGCGCGGCGGCGGCAAGTCCATTAACAGAGTCCTCAGGCGACTCGTGAAAGGTGCGGGCCGCAACTGCGCTTCCGAAGACGACCGGTCATGTCCCATCTCCCCTCCCCGCCGCACCGGCATGACGGTCCCGATCCGCAGCATGCGATCCGTGGGGGCAATGCCCGGATGGCACCGCTCTGGCAGGTGCTGGTCGGCGGTGAGGCGGTCCGCCGCCATGTGCACCTGATCCTGGCCGCGGGCGTGGCTCTGGCCCTGCTGGGCGTGGCCGTGATGATCGATGCCTTCGCGGGGGCGGTCCACATTCCGGAACGCTGGTTCGGCCTGCTCCTGCTCGCCGACGGCCTCGGCTCGCTCGGCACCGGCCTGATCGCCGCGGGGGCGGCCCGGCGGCTGCGGGTCTTCAAGGGCCTGTTCCTGTCCGTGGCCGCGATCCTGATCATGATGGCCTCGCCCACGAGCTTCTTCCTGCTGGCGATGCTGTGCGGCACCGCCTTCCTGGTCGACGGCGCGATCCGGATCGTCCTCGCCTGCCTGCTGAAGTTTCCGGAATGGCGGACCTCGGTGGCGCTGGGGGGGCTGGGCGTGGCCTTCGGCCTGTTCCACCTGCAGCCCTGGCCGACCTGGTATGTCGGCACCGTCGGCTACTGCATCGGGATGTTCCTCATCCTCAACGGCGCGCGCCTGGCCCTGGCGGGGCTGCGGACGCACCGCCTGGCGCCGGACCCGGACCCGGCACCCGCGGCGGCGGCGGACAGCCTGACGGTCTATGTCTGGACCCCGACCGGACAGGCCACCACACCCGCCGCACAGCGGCTGGTCCGGCGCTACGTCGCCTCCGTCGACGTGGCGGGGCGGTACTCCACCGGCCACGCGGCCCTGGAGCAGGCGGGCGACCTATATATCAGCCACTATCCCGCGGTGGAGATCGATCGTTCCCCGGCCAACCTCCGGTCGAGCCTGCGCGCCGGTCCCGAGAACGACGTCCCCGGCCGGTTCCTGCCGTCCCATCGCGAGGAGGTCGCGGATTGGTGCGAGGCCACGGTCGCGGTCACGCTGAGCGGCGTCGACGGCGCCCGGCTGCGGGCGTTCTGGGAGGCCTATCGCCGGGACACCACCTACAATTTCATCAGCCGCAACTGTTCGACCACGGTCGCCCGCGCCCTGGACGTGGCGGTGGAGGGCGCGTTCAGCCGCGACGGGCATCCCTGGCGCAACCTCGCCAACGCGCTGACCAGCCCGGAATTCTGGGCCGCAGCCCTGCTGCGCAACGGCGCCCGGTCCATGACCTGGACCCCGGGTCTGGTGCTCGACTACACGCGCGCGCTCAGCGCCCTGGTCGACCCGGCCGCGCCGGTGACGACCATCGCCTGGGCTAGCGTCGGCCGGCGGTTCATCCGCAACGGGCGGGTCGGGTCGCTGACACGCGTGTTCCAGCTTGCCCGGCGCCGGCCCGCCTCGGGGGCGGGTCCGACCGAGGCCTGAGAGCTTCATTGCGCCCCTGCCCTCTGGAGGGCCGGAGGGCGGTGCGCTTAGGTCAGCGGGCGGTGCGGCCGGCGCCGAGGTCGGCCGCGATGGCCTGCATCACCGACAGGGTGTCGACCTCGTCCTGCTCGGCGCCGTGGTCGCTGAGCTTCACGATCACGGTGCCGGTCTCGCGGTTGACGTAGACATACTGGCCGTAGACGCCGATCGCCGAGATGTCGCTGTCGTCGCCCCCGGGGGCGTGCCACCACTGCGCCGAATACTGCCAGCCATCGACCGCCCGGCGGGCCGGCGTTTCGATCCGGTCGATCCAGCGGGCCGGGATGATACGGTTCTGCCCGGCGCGGCCCTGGTCGGCCACCAGCAGGCCTAAGCGGGCGAAGTCGCGGGGCGTAGCGTTGATGCAGCAGAACGCCTTCTCGATACCCCCGCCCCGGTCGAGATTCCAGGTGGCGTCGGCCTGGGCGCCCATCGGCTTCCAGATCCGCTCCGAGAGCAGGTCCGCCAGCGGCTTGCCCTCGACCCGCGCCAGGATCAGGCCGAGCAGCTCGGTGTCGATGCTGCGGTAGCGGCCCTGGCTGCCGGGCTTGAACGCAAGATGGGCGTTGTCGCGCACGAAGGCGGTGATGTCCCGGGTCAGGTACATCCCGGCGGTGCCGGTGAGCGGATGCTGCGGATCGTAATTCTCCGGCACGGCGATCCCGCTCGCCATGTCGAGGAGGTCGCGTACGGTGATCTGGCCGAACACCGCGGCGTGGCGCAACTCGGGCAGTAGGGCGGAGACCCGGTCGGTCTCGGCGAGCTTGCCGCCCGCCACCGCGGTGCCGACCAGCAGCGACACGATCGACTTCGCCACCGACCAGGACGGGAACAGGGTCGCCGGGCCGGTGTCGGGGCGCTGCCATTCGTGGATCAGGATTCCGTCCTGCACCACCAGGAAGGCGTTGGTGTGCGTCTGCGCCAGCATCGTCGCGAGCGGGACCGGCTTCCCCTTCCAGGGGACGCGATCGAGGATCGGGCTCGGCCGGAATGCCAGGTCGCGGGCCTGCTCGGGCGCCTGCACCACCCGGCTGGGGAACCAAGGGCCGATCGCGGACGGCTCGATCACCGCCAGGGCCGCCAGGGTGACCGGATCGGGGACGTTGATCAGCGCTGTGGCGGTCCAGGCGCAGCCGACCGCCACGACGCCGCCGGCTGCGGCGATCACGCCCCAGCGCGTGCCCCGTCGGCGCCCCGGGCGGGGGCGGGCCGAAGGCTCCGGGATCGCGGACGACGAGGTCATGATGGATCGGTGTCGCTCTGGATCGTCACGGTCGTGGCGCCGTCGACCGGAGCCTCGGTACGCGCGGCGACCATGATGAGGAGGCCTTAACGAAGGGCCAACCGGGCCGGACGTTGAATTCGAGGCTCAGCCCCGCGCGCCCGGCGCGAACGATTCGAAAATGTTCACTGATTCTGCGGAAAAGGGCTGTCGAAGTCTGGCGGCATCTTAGGGCTGGCCGCGGGTGCGCACAAATTGCAGCCGACGCCGGCTTTCCGATCGCCTATGCCGGCCCGAAGAACCGTGTTCCATTCGAAACGGCACTCTGCTCTCGAACGAAAGTCTTCCGGGCGATGAACCCTTTCCTGATCCTCGGGCTCGCGATCGGCGCGGAGGTCACCGCCACCCTGGCCCTGAAGGCCGCCGACGGCCTGACCAAGCCGGGGCCGACCCTGATCGTGGCCATCGGCTATGGCACCGCCCTGTGGCTGATGTCGAACAGCATGGACATGCTGCCGATCGGGGTGGTCTACGCGATCTGGTCCGGGGTCGGCATGATCGGCGCGGCGCTCGGCGGCGCGTTGCTGTACGGCGAGGCGATCAGCCCGACCATGCTGGTGGGGATCGCGATCATCGCGGTCGGCGTGGCCATCCTGGCGTCCGGGCAGGGCCAGCATTGAAGCGCCAGCACTGAGCCGCCGGCACGCCCGCCCCGGCAATCGCGGCTTCGGAGCAAGCCCCTCGCCGCCCGAAGAGGCCGCTGCTCCGGCAGCCACTTGCGGGACCGTGCGGATGTCGAGCCTGGGGCAATCAGGTTGATCGCATAAGGTTTTACGGAATGGGCCGGCGTCCCTGGCGGCGGACGCGGCCCTGAACCCGGGGGCCCGGGCTCCGGGCCGTCCCGGCTGGCTCGCGCGCCTGCAGATGGGCGACCCCAGCGCGGCGCGGCCGATTGCTCGCCACATCCTCGCCGCGAACGTGCATTCAAGCTTGGCGTGTACAACGACCGAGCGTGGCGGCGCCGTGATGGGCGATCGCCCCGCCCCGAGGCTGGAGGACGGAGCGCTGATGCATGCAGGGTAGCGAGAGGATGAAGATCGTTTCCGGGTTGGTCGTCCTGGCCCTCGCCGGCGGTCTCGGTGCGTGCAACACCGCTTCACCCCTGACCACAGGATCGATCCCCGACCGCAAGCCGTCGATGGTGGTCAGCGATGCCGAGCGCGACTGTCTCGGCCGGGCCATGTATTTCGAATCGAACCGCAGCGACGAGGGCGGGCTGCTCGCCGTCGGCACCGTGGTGATGAACCGCCTGGAAACCGCGATCTTCCCGGGCGGCATCTGCGCGGTGGTCGGACAGCCCGGGCAATTCGCCCCCGGCGTGCTCACCAAGCCGATGCAGGAGCGCGACCTCCAGAAGGTCGCCGACGCCGCCGACGCGGTGCTGGCCGGCGAGCGCCACCCGAAGGTCGGGAAGGCGATGTATTTCCACACCGCGGGCCATCACTTTCCTTACAAGAACATGCACTACGTGGCTGTCGCCGGCGGCAATGCCTTCTACGAGAAGCGTGATTCCCGCGCGGCCAGGAAGGAAATGCCGGATTCCCCCGCGCTGCCCGCGACGGTCTCGAGCTACGCGGCGGGCCCGGTTCCGCCCGCGCAGTAACGCCATTCGCGGCATGGCCCACGATCCGGATCGCCCTGCCCGATCCGGTCGTGGACTGGTGGGGTGCCGTGCGCCCTGCCCCCTCGCACATCCAGCCCGGCTTCCGCGCGACGACGGTTGCGGCCGCGTGAGGTCGATGCCGGGATCGCGCCGGTTCGTGTGCCATCCCACATTCGAACGCATCGGCCTTAAAGCCGACATCCCGGCCGGAGCGCAGGGCGTATATCCCGGGAAGACGCGCCGACGCTTCGGTACAGGAGCTGCCGATGCTGTCGAACCGGATCACTTGACCCGTAATAGCAGATGACGTGTCATCATGCCCGGCGCTAAATCTGTCGATCTGTCGCGCTGTCCCCATGCGCGACATTTACATCGCCGGATGACGCTTTAGCTTGCCGGTTGAAACTACCCACGACCCACGGAATTCCGACCGATGATCGCCCATAGGGTAGCGCTCGCTGGCACGGTCCTCATCTTGAGCATCGCGCCCGCGTCCTCTCAGCTGCGCCGCCCCATGACCTGTACGGAGGATGTGTCGGTGGGGCTGGAGGCGACCCCCCTCCCCGAAGGCGCGCAGCCGCACCCGCAACGGGCCCGGACCTTTTCGGTGGTCGCCAGCGGCGGCTTGCTGACCGTCATCTCTGCCGGGCGCTCCGACTATTACGAATGCCAGGTGGCGTCGCCGCGCTTGAACGAGCGCACGCCGCGCAATGCGATCAAATGCCAGAACGGCGTGTATTTTCTTCTCATCGATCTGAACAAGCTGAACTTCGTCGAGGCGCAGCTCAATCCGGAGGATCGCACCGAGATCAAGGTGAGCTACGGAAGCTGCCGGAGCCTGTAGTCGAGCTCAATCCATCCGGATGAGGATGTAGGCCGAGACGGCGATGACCGCGACGGTGACGGCGAACAGCAGAAGCGTCTTCGCGAACGGGCCGTCGGCCGGGTCTGGTGCGTCATTCATGATGCTCCCCCAGCCCCGTAAAAAGGATGGTGTCTGCCGTCTTGCTTAACGTATGAGCGGCGAATAGGCGGCATCTGCATAGCGTGTTCAGTATTCTGCGCTGTTGGCGCTGAAGAATCCGTTTCTCGCCGGTCCTCCCGCACCGGCCCGCCGGGCGCAAGCCGGCTCACCGGCACGGTCCCGGGAGGCCGCTCGCATCGACCTGATTCGGCGCGGCCGCGCCTTCGTCACGTCGGATGGGGCATCACCGGCAGAACTGCGTCGCCGCCGGGGTCCATTGGCCGAATCCCGTCGCGACCATGTTGGCGACGACCCGGCAGATATACTGCTTTTGCGCCGCGTTGTTGTTCGGCCCGGCATGATAGCGCGCCACCGCCATGGTCCAGCTGCCCTCCCGCTTCTTGAGTTCCTGGAGGAATTGCGTCGCGTACTGAACGTTCGCGTGCGGGTCGATCATGGCCTCGACCGAGCCGAACTTGTCGCCGTGATAATGGTGATTGATCTGCATGCAGCCGAGATCGATCAGGCGCACGCCCTTGCTGCGCGCTTCCGTGAACCGGGCCATCACGTCCCGCAGCCCCGTGCCGAAATAGGCGGTCCCGGCGATGTTCATGGCATAGGGCTGCAACGAGCCGCGCTTGCCGGTCTCCGTCAGGCCAACGGCGTAGAGCACGCCCAGCGGCACGCCGTAGCGCGCGGAGGCGCGCCCCATCTCGTCCTCGCAGACATTCGCTGCGGCCGGGGCCGCGCTAGAGATACACGCCGCCGTCACAAGGACGTACCGCTTCATCCGTCCGTTCTCCTTCGCGTCGGTTGCTGGCGGCTTGGCGCTGCCCGTCCTGCCGCTGCCTGGCGCCCTCGTTGCCCGGTCTGGCGCCCCCGTCGGTGAACGACGGCGAGGCCTGTTGCTGCGACCCGCCCGCTCCCGTCTCGGTCGGACGCGCCTGCCCGACGATGACGTCGGCTTTGTAGCCGCCCTGATTCAGGAGGTCGGTGAGGATCGCCGTATCCTTGTGCAGGAGCGCGGCGGTCTCCGGCTGCGAGGCGCGCAGATGCGTCTCGAGCTGGCCGTTCGAGAGCCGCATCTCCACGGTGACGACCCCCAGATCCTCCGGCCGAAGCTGGATCTTGAGCATGCGCAACGGCTCCACCGGGACGGCGTTGGCCGCCGGATCAGCTTGGAGCCCGCCTTGCGAGGCCGCCGCCGCGGTCGCGCGTTCGAGTTCCTCCCGGATGGTCGTCGCGATCAACGGCAGGGAGCCGGCGGGCAGGCTCGTGGCGGTCCCGGTCCCGTCCCGAGGCGCTGCCGACGCCGCGGAAGAATCCTCCGCGCGCTCGCCGACGGCGGCCAGGACGGCCCGTTCGACGCCCGACACGGCGTGGCCCTGCCCGGGTGCAATCATCATCGGTGTCTCGGACGCGGCCCCCGCAGCGGTGTCCATGGCGATGGCGCGCCGCGGATCCGGCTCGGACTGGATCTGGAGCGGGAGCTTCAGTGCCGCCGCGGTCGCGTTCAGGGCCGGTCCTTCGGGCCTGGCGACCTGCGGCGTGGCCGTGGCGATTTCGGCGCCGGCCGCGGCGGCAGCCGGCTCCGTCGTGCCCGCAGGCGCGGCCTCGGTTGCCGGTGCCCCACCGGATACGACGGGCTTGAAATGAACAGCGCGGCCGAGCACCTCGATCTTCGCCGCGGCGGCCTGCAGCGTCTTGGTGATATCCGCGCGCGGTGCGCCGTTCGCTCGCGCAAGATCGTCCATGCGGGCTGCGCTGTCCGCGCGTACCGGATCCTTCGCATCCGTTGCACCGTCGGTGGGTGCAACATCGTCCGCGGATGCTGGCTGAGCCTTCGCATCCCCGGCGGGGATCCTGATTGGCGTCGACACGGATCCCAAAGATGTGCCGGCCGATGCTCCAGTGGCCCCGAGCACCGAAGCCGACAGGCTTCCGGCCGCGGGAACAAGGGCCGCCTCGATCGACCGATCCTGGACGGGCGCCGGGGCCCTGGAATCGGCGGCCGCGACGGCCGGCAAGGCGACGCTCAAGAGGTTCGCCAGCAACGCCGCGGCAGAGCTTACCGGCGTGATGGGCGCGGGCTCTGCCGCAACCGCAACCTCCGGTGGGGCCTCGCCCGCCGTATCGTCGGGCTTGCCCGTCGCGGCCTCGGTGTCGGCCGAGGACGATGAATCCGCGCCCGAAAGCTTGCGCAGGACGGCCCCGAAGGCGCTTTCGCGCCCCGTCCCCTGCTGCTGCGGGGTGTCGCCGTTCGCGCTCGGCGGCCCGACGTCGCGATCCGGTTTCGGAGTGGGATTCTGAACCGCGGCCGAGATCGGATTCACGGGGTTGACCTCCGAAGGAGTTGATCGATCTGGCCAATCATGGCCTCGGCCTTGGGGATCAGGTTGCCGGGCTCGTCGGCCGCCTCCGCCTGGGCTTGCGCACGCTTCGACGCCTCGGCATCCGGCGGGGCGGGAGCGCGGGCCAGCCCGCGCCCGATCTGCTCGGCCATCGACAAAGCCGCGTTGAGGAGCTGGACGTCGCGCGCCGGCAGCTTGGCCCTGTCGACGGCCTTCAGCTTCCGCAGGGCCGTCTGGAAGGTCGACAAGGTCACGATCTCCGCAGCCGCGCGGTAGAGCCGAGCCTGGGTCGCCTCCAGGCTCTCCGGCGCGCAGAGCACCAATGCCTGGTCGGACGCCATGAGGGCCGTGTTGGTCTTGCCCTCCTGGACCGCCGTCCGGGCGATCAGCAGGTAGAGATCCCGCCGGCTCTCGGGGGCGAGTTCGTTCATGATTCGGGTGAAGGATGCGAAGCGAGCCTCGTCCCGGCCGAAATCGAGCTGCGTCAGCTGGTATGCGAAGCGCTGCCGGAAATTGCCCGCATAGATCGAGTGCTGGAAGCGGCGCAGGTATTGGATCGCCAGAATCTCGAACTTCTTCAGGTCGCCGCCCTGCCCGAGGGCGAAGATTTCGCCGCGCAGCGCACCCTCCTCGACGAGGGTGCCCGGCATCAGCGATCTGACCCGATCGAGGAGGGTGATCGCGTGGACCGGATTCTCGGTCACCGTGAGGGCGGCCTGCGTGAGAGCGATCGACCCGGCAAGGGTCAGCGGCAGGGTCGCCGTGTCGATATCCTTGAGCAGCCGGCCCGCTTCGGCTTCCTGACCTTCGATATAGGCGAGTGCGCCGCGTGCGAGCGTCGTCTCGGGCGTGTCGGGGCTGTCCTGCTTCGTCAGTTGTCGCAGGATCGTCGGGCCGCCGCCGCTCAGGGCGAAGACGATCGCCGCCTGCACGTTATGCCGATCGGCCCAGACCTCCGGCGCCGCGTTGAGGAGGTCGGCTTCGATACGGGCCATCAGCACGGGCTGGCTTTCATGCGCGGCCAGGGACCCTGCGGCGATCCGGTCCTGCAGCAATTGCAGCGTGCGTACCCATTCCACAGGACCGCTCTTCCGGCCATGCGGGTCAGCGGCCGGTGCCGCCGCAGGAGCTTCGGACGCCGGCGGTTGCGCCACTTGCGGAACCGTCTCGGTTGCCGGCAGTGGCGCAGGGTCCGCCGCGACCGGGTACGGGCATACGGTGAGAAGGGCGCCGAGGACGCCCCGCGTGATCCGCTTCATCCCGAAGCGCCTTGCAGGAGGATCTCGATCCGGCGGTTCTCGGGGGCCTTCGGATCCGCGGCGTTCCGCGGCATCCGGTTGGCGGCGCCCTCGATCCGCGCGATCCGGGCCTCGTCGACGCCGGCTCGCGTCAGCATGTAGGAGGCCATACTAGGCAATCGCGCTGCTATGCGTCTCGGTCACGCCGGTTAACGGTAAAAATCATTGAAAAACAATGGTTTAGCTGTCGATTAAAACCACTTGGGTGCTGTCAAAAACCTCTGATTCATGCGTCCGGGCACAATGTCGGGCACAATGAGGATCAAGATGGCCACGATTAGGAAAAGGAATGGGAAATTTCAGGTGCAAATAAGAATAAAAGGTTTTCAATCTACAGCACGAACTTTCAAAACAAAATCCGAAGCAATCATATGGTCCAAGGCTGCGGAAACCGATAAATATCGTAATACTGAAGCAATAAATCCTTCGTCTTGCGATGAATACACTGTCGGAGATTTGCTTGAAAGATATTTTATTGAAATACTATCAAAAAGAAACTGGTATAAAAGAGAGTGCTCCATACTCAGACGGTTTCAACGTTCGGAAATATACAAGATTAAGATTAGCGACCTGTGTGAAGGGGATATTGCCCGTTATAGAGATCACCGGTTGAGAACAGTTAAGCCTGCCACGGTTGTAAGAGAGCTCTCCATCGGGTCACATTGTTTGACGATTGCACAAAGCGAATGGGGAGTTCGATTGGCAACTAACTCATTCAAAAGTGTACGGAAGCCGAAAGTTCGAAACAGTAGAGAGCGACGCATTTCACAGGAGGAATGGGATCGAATTATCGAGGCCGACAGCCAAAGAGGCAGTAGGGCAATGATACATATTATTGAGCTGGCAATTGAAACGGCAATGAGAAAAAGTGAGCTTCTTAACGCAAAGTGGATAGACATCAATTTCAGTCAATCGACACTTCATATCCCGAAAACAAAAAATGAATATCCGAGAACGATTCCACTAACGCCGAAAGCAATCGGAATCATTCGTTCGATCGAACGAAAAGACAGCAACAGCACGATAATTTCTGTAAACTACTACACTCTAAATTCTTGGTGGGTAGCGTTGCTCAAATCTGCAGGAATTCGAAACTTGCGATGGCACGATCTAAGACATGAAGGAATTTCTCGGCATTTTGAACATGGGCTCAGCGTCCCTGAAGTTGCCATGATTTCCGGCCACCGCGACTATCAAATGCTAAGAAGATACACTCACATCAAACCTGAAAATGTCGCGGCCAAACTTGCTCTGATTTTTAACAAATCTTGACGAAGCAACTATGCGGCGAGAATGCGTCGGAAATACCTCGCCGCGTTTTAAGTAATAATTCCAATTGGCTCATACTAATGCGACTTCTGGCGCGGATTTCCTACTGTCACTAAATCTGAATAACAGTTATATGAAGTAGGCCGGTCCGGCATATTCGACGCAACCACTCGCGAGACGCTTCGCGATATTCTAACTATCAACATTGTACCTATTGACATCACATCAAAGATGCGCTATTTTCGAGTAAGTTGATGCCGAAGCGCGATAGCTATTGCAAGCGTTCGGACACTTCATTCCTAAAGCACATCCTTGTATGCCGCGCTCTATGAGACGTGGCTATTTTCTCAATCTATCAAAGGTTTAAAACTCTACCGATGCTCAAGATTTCAATTGCCGACGCCCCAACGGGTTCCGGCAAAACGACCGCGCTTGCCAAAAATGCAATTACAATGCTGAACAACAATAAAACGGTTATCTTCATTCAACCTACTAAAGATCTGAATCAACAGACAGCTAAACAACTCGCTGATCTTAATCGGTTTGCACACATCGAGCTTATCAACGGCGACACCTATCCCAAGGCTACTGTTGCGCGCTTGGCTGAACATCTGCGGAAACCATTTGATCAGCCACACGTAATTCTCACCACCCATGAAAGTTTCGAGCGAATTCCGTACCGTACAGGAATGGAACGTTACGATCTTTTCTGTGATGAAATCCCGAAGGCATTCAAAACGGTCAGTGAACGCCTGCCTCATAATCATGGAAAATTGACAGAAGCTATAACTGTTATTTCAAGGGGCTCTTCCTATGGTGAAGTTAGGGTAACCAACGAGGGGCAGCTTAGGCGGATAGCAGAAAACAGAAAGAACGACGCAGTTGATGGGATTTTTCAACCATTCGCCAGGTCTATATTGGACGATAACTACCGGACTTTTGTCAATCTTGAGCAGTATGAGAACTTGAGAAGGGGTAGTTCCGTCGAGACGCACCTAACGATGTTCTCACTTGTGGAGCCAAAACTGTATGCCGGATTTCAATCGGTTCGGATGGCAGGGGCGCGTGCAACCGAGACCATATTACACAAATGGTTCAAGCGGCTTTGACCTGACCGGCTGGCTTTGGACCGGGCTGATTGAGAGGATCAGCCAGGACCGGAGGAGTCGGACATGCGGCGAGGTCAGAAGACGAGCGCGGAGCAGGTGGTGCTCAAGCTGCGCCAGATCGAGGTGCAGACAGCTCA
>NZ_JAKSYL010000230.1 GCF_022829515.1 Methylobacterium sp. J-048 | reverse complement strand
TGGTTTTTCTGTCCGTCGGGCGTGCGACCGATACGTCAAACGACCCCACTCACCCGCCCGCCGGCGGCGTCCAATACGATCCGCGCCGCAGCCTGGCTCGGCGTGTCATCCCCGGTGAGCCGCATCCTTCCGTCGATGCGGGCGAGCGCGTCGCATTGCGCGACGCGCTCCACCCCGCCGACCAGCAAGGGCAGCAGCGCTTTGGTGAGATGCTCAGGCGTACAATCGGCCTGGACGAATTCCGGCATGGCGTTGTCGGCCAGGATCAGGTTCGGCAGCACGATGCTGGGGACCTGGATCAGGCGCCGGGCGACGAACTCCTCCGCGCGCGAGACCTTGTACGCCACCACCATCGGAACGCCGGCGAGCGCAAGCTCCAGCGTGACCGTGCCGGAGGCCGCCAGCGCCGCCCGGGCGCCCCGGAAGGCGGCATATTTCGCCTCCCCGCCGGTGAGCACCCGCACCGGCACGGGCCAGTCGAGGACCATCCGCTCGATCAGCGCCCGGTGGCGGGTCACGGCGGGCAGCACCGCTTCGACCTCCAGGATGCGGGACACCTGCTCCAGCACCCGCCCGAACACCGGCATCAGCCGGTCGATCTCGGCGCGGCGCGAGCCCGGCAGGATCACGAGGCTGTAGGGCACCGCCTCCCGCCGCCGGTTCTCGGCCGCGGAGGGACGCAGCTCCGAGAACCGCTCGATCAGCGGGTGGCCGACATAGGTGCAGGGCGGGCCGCCGAGCCGCAAATGCGCGTCCGGCTCGAACGGCAGCAGCGCCATGACGTGGTCGATGAAGCCGCGCATGCCCTTGGCCCGCCACGGCCGCCAGGCCCAGACGCTCGGAGACACGTAGTCGACGATCGGGATGCCGGGCGCCGCCTTCCGGACCCGCTGGGCCACGGCGTGGGTGAAGCCCGGGCTGTCGATGATCACCAGCACGTCGGGCCGGGCGCGCACCACCGCGGTCGCGGTCTCGCGGATCCGGCGCAGCAGGGTCCGGGCGCGGGCGAGCACCGGCAGGTAGCCCATGACGGCGACGTCATCGAGGGGGAACAGGGAGGAAAACCCCTCCTCGGCCATGGCCTCGCCGCCGACCCCGCCGAACACGGTCCCGGGCGCGGTCGCCCGCAGGGCCCGCATCAGCTTGGCCCCGAGCTGGTCCCCGGAATCCTCGCCGGCCACCAGCCAGATTTTCTTGGATGGGGACACGGCGGCGGCGCTCACGGCTCGGCTCCGTAGCCGACCAGAAACAGCCCGAGGCGGTCGGCCTCGGCGGCCGTGGCGACGCGATCGATCACCAGGGTGCCGCCGGCCTCCAGCGCCAGGCCGACGCAGCCGGCCGCGGCGGCGTTGCGCACCGTCCGGGGGCCGATGGCCGGCAGGTCGATGCGCAGATCCTGGCCGATCTTCGGCGCCTTGACTAGAACAGTCGCGGGCAGCGCCCGCCCCCGCCCGAACGGCTTGCGCCCAAGCGCCCGGGCGCGGGCGAGCATGCGGTCGGTCCCCTCCGGCCCTTCGACGGCGATCACCCGCTCACCCGAGACTGCCACCGCCTGCCCGAGATCGTAAGGCGAGAGCGCGTCGAGCACCCCGCGCCCGACGCGGATCGACTGGTCGGCCTCCGCGTCGGGGCCGAGGCGGCCGAGGCGCCCCTCCGGGCAGAGCAGGTCCGGGGCGGCCTCGTGGACGCCCAGCACCCGGTGCCCCTCCTCCTCGACGAGAGCCAGGGCGGCGCGCAGCAGCCGGTCATCGCCGCCCCCGGCGATCGCCCGCAGGGTCTCGCGGTTGCGCAAGGCCGCGCCGGCATTGAGCAGAGCGGCCGGGCTCGGCCGGGAGACCCCGCCCGCCGGCACCATCACGGCCGGCCCCCAGGCGCGGAGCAGCTTGAGGATCGCCGCGAGGTCGAGGAGGTCGACGGTGGCGTCGGCCCGGGCACGCAAGGACCGCTCGGTGAAGCCGCGGAGCGCAATCAACCGGAACGGCCGGTGCGTCCGGGTCAGCGACTCGGCCACCAGCTCGGGCAGCCGGCCGGCGCCGGCGATCAGGACGAGCGTGCCCTCGGGCAGCGGAGCGGCCTCGGCCATGCGGGCAGGCTCAGGCCGCCCCGATCGGGACCGGAAGCTCGCGCGGCGTGCAGATCGAGCGCTTGCCCCCGGCCCGGATGAAGGCGAGGATCTCCGCCACGGCGGTGTGGGATTCGAAGGTCGCGGCTACGTCCTCGACCCGCTCCATCAGCGTGCCCTCGGGGGCGAACAGCAGGCGGTAGGCCCGCCGGAGCGCGTGGATGTCCTCCCGGGCGAAGCCCCGGCGCTGCAGGCCGATGATGTTGAGCCCTGACAGGTACGCGCGGTTGCCGAGCACCATGCCATAGGGAATGCAGTCGTTCTCCAGCCCCGACAGGCCGCCGACGAAGGCATGCGCGCCGACCCGGGCGAACTGGATCACGGCGGCGCCGCCGCCCAGGATCGCGTAGTCGCCGACGCTGCAATGGCCGGCCAGCATCACGTTGTTCGAGAAGATGACGTGGTCGCCGACCCGGCAATCGTGGCCGACATGGGAATTGGCCAGGAAGGTGCAGTGATCGCCGACCGCAGTCTCGAGGCCGCCCCCGCTGGTGCCGGGGTTCATGGTGACGCCCTCGCGGATCAGGCAATCGCACCCGATCGTCAGCGTCGAGGCCTCGCCTCGGTATTTCAGATCCTGCGGCTGGTGGCCGATGGAGGCGAACGGGAAGATCCGGGTGCGCGGCCCGATCACGGTGCGGCCGGCCAGGACCACGTGGCTGAGAAGCTCGCAGCCCTCGCCCAGCACGACCTCCGGCCCGACATGGCAGAACGGGCCGACCCGCACGCCGTCGCCGATCACGGCGCCGGATTCGATCACCGCGCTCGGGTGGATGAGGGCGTCGCTCACTCCGTCACCAGCATGGCGCCGATCTCAGCCTCCGCCACCAGCACGCCGTCGACCCGGGCCTCGCCGCGGAACCACCACATGGTCCGGCGGTGGTTCATCTTCTTCATGTGGAAGCGGACCTGGTCACCGGGGGTGACCGGCTTGCGGAACTTGCACTTGTCGATGGTCATGAAGAACACCTGCTTCGTGCGCAGCTCGTCCGTCCGGATGTGACGGCAGCAGATTGCGCCGGCGGTCTGGGCCATGCCCTCGATCAGCAGCACCCCGGGGAAGACCGGCATCCCGGGGAAGTGTCCCATGAATTGCGGCTCGTTGGCGGTGACGTTCTTGATGCCGACGCAGGATTCGTCGCGATCGATCTCGACGATGCGGTCGATCATCAGGAACGGGTAGCGGTGCGGCAGCAGCTCCAGCAGCGTCTGGATATCGGCTGTGCCCAGCTCCTCGTTGGTGTCGCGCGCCGCCTCGCTCATCGAATCCCGTACCTTGCCTCACCGCCATCGGGCGGACCGATAACCGCCCTCCATGACGGGCGGACGCCCTCTTCGGAAGAAATCGGCGGAGATGCAAGGGTTTCCGGGACAGGTGGCCGATCTCACGCGGCGTCCGAGGGCGGATCCTTCTCGGGATCCTTGCCCGAGCGCTCGGCCAAGCGCGCCAAGGTCGTCAGCTCGCGGAACCAGGCCCGCACCGGCTTGGCCGGCGTGCCGCCCCAGCGGCTGCCCGGCGGGACATCGCGGTTGACGTTGGACGAGCCGGCGATCTGGGCACCGCGGCCGATGCGCAGATGGCCGACGACGCCGACCTGGCCGCCGAGCACCACGTAGTCTTCCAGCGTGGTCGAGCCCGAGATGCCGACCCCGGAGACGATCACGCAGTGGCGGCCGATGACGACGTTGTGGGCGATCTGGACCAGGTTATCGATCTTGGTGCCCTCGCCGATGACCGTATCGCGCGAGGCGCCCCGGTCGATCGTCGTGTTGGCGCCGATCTCGACATCGTCCTGCACGATCACCCGGCCGATCTGCGGCACCTTGAGATGGGTGGCGCCCATGGCGAAGCCGAACCCGTCCTGGCCGAGCCGCGCTCCGGGATGCAGGATCACCCGGTTACCGACGAGGGCATGGCTCAAAGTCGTGCCGGCGCCGATGGAGCAGCCGCGCCCGATCCGCACGCCAGGGCCGATCACCGCGTTCGGGCCTATGACGCTGCCGGAGCCGATCTCGACCCCGGGACCGATCACCGCGCCGGGATCGACCGTGACCCCCTCCTCCAGCCGCGCATCCGGGTGGACATGGGCCCCGGGGGCGATGCTGCGACCACCGAACTGAGAACCGGGGCGCATGGCCTCCGGGTGAAGGCGTCCGAGCAGGGAAGCGTAGGCCCGGTACGGGTCGCGGGTCACCAGCGCGACGGTCGCGGACGGGCAGCGCGCGGCGAAGCGTGGGCTCACCAGGCAGGCTCCCGCCCGTGTAACGGTCAGAGCCTCGCCGTAGCGCGCATTGTCCATGTAGGCGAGGTGTTCCGGTCCGGCGCTCTCGAGCGGTGCGGCGCCGGTCAGCCGGTATTCCGGGTCTGCGCCCTCGGGGAGGGCTGCGCCAGCGGCGGCGGCGATGTCGGCGAGGGTGAGTGAGCCGGTCGCGGCGAAGAAATCGAGATCTGACATGCGTGACAACGCGCCGGCCGGATAATTCCGGCCGGCGCGCCTGGATTTTATCAGAACCGCGAGCCGCCGGAGAAGCGGAACGCCTGGGTCTGATCCTTGCCGATATGGCCGACCTTGCCGAGCAGCGGCACGTAGACCGACTGGCCCTCGTCCTTGGTCAGCGCGTAGGCGTAGTCGAAGCGGATCGGGCCGAGCGGCGAGTTCCACAGGATGGACGCGCCGATCGAGGAGCGGATCGCGGCGGTGTCGCGGACGTTCACGCATTCCGGCTCGACGCCGATGGTGAACGCGGAGAAGTTACACTTGCCGGTCTGCGGTGCGACGCCGTTGATGAAGCCGTCGCCGTTCACGTCGAAGGTCCGCCGGCTGTTGTAGCCGAACAGCGTACCGGCATCGGCGAAGAGGGCGCCCTTCAGGCCGAGATCCCGTGGGATGAGGGGCAGCGGGAACTGCACTTCGAGGGTGCCGCCAACATAGGTGGAGCCGCCGATGGCGTTGGAGCGGGCGTCGGCGATGCCGACGTCGCGCGGGCCGATGCCGTTCGGCGCGAAGCCGCGGACCAGCGACGGGCCGAGGAAGAACTCGTCGGTGACGCGCAGCGGCTCTCCGTTGATCGACTGGATATGGCCGCCCTGGAACCGGACGAAGCCGACCACGTCCTCGAACAGCTCCTTGTAGTAGCGCGCATCCGCGGTGACGCGGAAGAACTTCGAGTCGCCGCCGAGGCCGGCCACATCGGGCTTCAGTTCGGCGTAGAGGCCGTTATGCGGCGCGCCGACCACGTCGAGGGTCGAGTAGGCGAGCGTCAGGCCGGCCAGCGACGTCAGCGTGTTGCCCTGCGAACCCTTGATGGCGATCGAGGCTTCACCGTCATAGGCACAATTCGGATACAGGGCCTGACCGCCGATGTTACGACCGGTATTCGGGTCGATCGTGCCGGCCGCGTAGGTCGCGGTGTAACCCGGGATCGGGATCGAGCAGTCGTTGTACGGGCGCTTGAGGGTGTTCGGGACCTTCAGCTCGGTGTTGTACAGCGAGTAGCGCAGGGTGATGCCGAACTCCTCGGTGATCGGCAGGCCCAGGCGCAGCTGGCCGCCATACACCGTGGTCTCGTAGCGCGAATACCGGGTCAGGTCGGAGTACTTGTAGAAGGCGTCGAAGCCGGCGGCGAGCCGGTAGCCGAGGAAGTACGGCTCGGTGAAAGAGAAGTCGACGCCGCGCGAGTACTGGCCACCGGTGCCGGCGAGGCGGACATACTGGCCGCGGCCGAGGAAGTTCGACTCGGAGACCGAGACCTCGCCGATGATGCCGTCCTGGGTGGAGTAGCCGCCCGCCACCGAGAACGAACCCGTGGGCTGATCCTCGACATCGATGTTGATGACCACGCGGTCGGCCGCGGAGCCGGGCTCGTTGGAGAACCGGACCTTCTTGAAGAAGCCGAGGCCGTTCAGGCGCCGCTCGGCCCGGTCGGTGAGCACGCGGTTGTAGGCGTCGCCTTCGGCGATATCGAGCTCGCGGCGGATGACGTAATCGCGGGTGCGGGTGTTGCCGCGGATGTTGATGCGCTCGACGTAGACGTGCGGGCCGTCCTCGACCACGAAGCCCAGGGAAACCTGGTGGGTCGCGGGATCGCGCTGGCCGGTCGGGCGGACCTGCGCGAACGGGTAGCCGGCGCGGTTGACCTCGCGGGTGACGTTGTTGAGCGTCCGTTCGACGTCGTCGGCGTTGTAGACGTCGCCCACCGCGGCAGTGATGTTGCCGTCGAGCTTGGCGGTATCGATGCCGGGCAAGCGGGAATCCACCGCCACCGCGCCGACCTTGTACTGCTCGCCCTCGTTGACCGTGACAGTGATGACGTAGCCCGAGCTGTCGCCCTCGACGTAGCGGGCGTCGGCGCTGACCACCTGGAAGTCGGCATAGCCGTTCTTCAGGTAGTAGCGGCGCACCTGGTCGAGGTCGGTGGTGATGCGGTCGGGATCGTAGACGTCGGAGGTCTTGATGAACGACAGGAAGTTCATCTCGGAGGAGCTCATCAGCCCCTTCAGGGTCCGCTCCGAATAGGCGTTGTTGCCGACGAAGTTGATCGAGATGATGCCGGTCTTGTCGCCCTCGTCGACCTGGTAGATCACGTCGACCCGGCCGTTCGGCAGGTCCACGGTCCGGTAGGTGACCTTGGCGGTGCCGCGGCCGAAGCGCTTGTAGACGTCGCGGATGCGGGCGAGATCGGCGTTGACGATGGCCTCGCTGTAGGGGCCGCGGGCCTTCGCCTCGACCACGCCCTCGAGCGTGGCCTTCTCGATCTTCTTGTTGCCCTCGAACACCACCCGGTTGATCAGGTTGTTCTCGCGGACGGTGACCACCGTGCGGCCGCCGGACTGGGCGACCTTCACGTCCGAGAACATGCCGCTGGCGAGCAGGTTACGCCGGGCCTCCTCAGAAGAGCCGGACGCGGTTCCGGTCACGTAGGACCGGATGGTGTCGGCATCGACGCGCTGGTTGCCCTGGACGACGATCTGCTGCGCCTGAGCGGCACCGCTCAGGACGAGGCCCGCACCGGCAGCGACTAGGACGATGGTCTTCCGCACCGACTTACGTCGGGGCTTCCCCGTCAACGACATCATGCAATCGCCCGTTTCTGTTCTGGTCGCGGGGGTTAGCCCGTCACAGGCGGCCGTTGACCGGTCGTCCTGTCACCCTGGTCCAAGCGTGGCTTCAGGTCCAAGCGTAGCTCTTAGCGGGAATCCCCTGCCAAGCAAACGCGCGGGAGGCCATCGTCAGGGGATTTTGGGGGGTCGTGGCCTTCGCGCCACTTAACGGGACGCGGACCGTGCGGGCAAAGCGCCAATCGTGGTGAATGGCCTGTAAATCTTTGCGGCAACGACTGTTTTCACGCCAGATGATCTGGTCGTTAACCCTGTTTTAAGCACCCGTCGGGCCGGTGGCGCGGCGCCTTTCGGGCGGCCGCCGGGCGGGATCGCGGCGGGATTGGGGCACCGATTCCGGTGGAGACCGGACCGATGCCCGCGCGGGATCCCGGGATCAGGTGTTCCGCCAGGACGCGCCGAGGTTGAGTATGTCGTTCCAGGCGGCGAACAGCATCAGCATCAGAACCAGGGCGAGGCCGATCCGGAACCCGATCTCCTGGGCGCGCTCGCTGAGCGGACGGCCGCGGACGACCTCGAAGGCGTAGAACAGCAGGTGCCCGCCATCGAGCAGCGGCACCGGGAACAGGTTCAAGAGGCCGATCGAGACCGAGAGCAGCGCGATCAGACCGATCAGCCCGCCGACCCCGCCGTTCTTGGCGACCTCGCCGGAGACCCGGGCGATGCCGATCGGTCCCGAGAGCTGGTCGGCGGATTCGCGGCCGGTGGCGAGCTTGCTCAGGTACGAGAAGGTCCGCTCCACCACGAAGTAGGTCTCGCGCACCCCGAGATCGAGGGAGTCCAGCGCCCCGTACCGGACGAGCCGCGCCTCCGAGCCCGAGGGCGAGCGGATGCCGAGCCGGCCGATCCGGTGGCGGCCGAAGGGCGTCTTCTCCTCGTAGGTCGCCGGGGTCGCCTGGATGGTGATCGGCTGCTCGCCCCGCTCCACCGTGAAGGTCAGCGGCGTGCCGGCGCTGCCGGTCACGGTGCGGTACATGGCGTTGAAGTCGCCGATCTTCTCACCGTCGATGGCGGTGATCACGTCGCCCGGCTGGAAGCCGGCTTGGGCGGCGACGCTGCCGGGCTCCACCGAGGACACCCGGGCCGGCAGCTCGTAGCGGCCGGCGAGCCAGATCGCGCCGGCAAACAGCAGGATCGCCAGCAGGAAGTTCGCCACCGGGCCGGCGGCGACGATCGCGGCGCGCTTGGCGACCGGCTGGGTCGGGAAGCTGATCGCCCGCTCCTGCGGGGACATCCGGGCGATCGCCTCCGGATCCGGGACGCTGGCGCCGTTCACGTCGCCGTGGAACTTGACGTAGCCGCCGAGCGGGATGGCGCAGAGCTTCCAGCGGGTGCCGCGGCGGTCGTTGAAGCCGAACAGCTCCGGGCCGAAGCCGAGGGAGAAGGCGTGCACGCCGACCCCGCACCAGCGCCCGACCAGGAAGTGGCCCATCTCGTGGACGAAGACCACGACGGTGAGCACGAACAGGAACGGGATCACGGCCCCGAAGAAGCCGCCGGCGGTCCCGCCCATCGCGTTGAGGAAGTCCATGAGCCGATCCCTGGCCGTCTTTGCGCCGGCTTCTCAGGCCGGCCATCGAGCCGGTTTAGCAGATCGGTGCGGCTTACCGCCAACGCAATCCGCCGCGGCTGCCGCGGCAGGTCGCGGAGCTTGCGCGATGCTGCGGCGCGAAGCGGGGAAAACCGTCTCCGCCGTCGTCGCTCTTCGACCCGGTCAGTGCCCCCCGCCCCCGCCGGCGCCCGCCCGGGGACGACGGATCAGCGGCACGGCGCAGGCCATCGCCAGGAACAGCACGGTGAGCGCCAGGAACACGTCCTCGAAGGCCATGACCAGCCCCTGGATCCGCACCGTGTTGGACATGGCCCTGAGGGCCATATCGGACGCGGCGCTGCCGTAGGAGTCGAAGCCGCGCCGCATCGTGTCGAGGCGCTCCAGCGCGGTGGTGTTGGCCCAGGTGAAGCGCTCGTGCAGCCGGGCGAGGTGCAGGTCCCAACGGGCGTTGAGCACGGTGTTGATCAGCGCCAGCCCGACCGCGCCGCCGAGGTTGCGGGTCAGGTTGTAGAGCCCGGAGGCGTTCTTCATCCGGGCCGGCGGCAGGGTCCCGAGGGCGATGTTGTTGATCGGGATCATGCACAGCATCAGCGAGCAGCCGCGCAGGATCTGCGGCCACAGCAGCTCCCAGAAATCCCAGTCCTTGGTCAGCCCGGTGACGATCCAGGTGCCGCAGGCGAAGCCGAAGAAGCCCAGACCCATCATGATCCGCGGATCGACCTTTCCGGAGAACCGGCCGGCGATCGGCGCGGTGGCGAACATGCACAGCCCCGAGACGAACATGGTCTCGCCGATCATCAGCGCCGAGTAGCCGCGCACCCGGGCGAGGTAGACCGGGTAGATGTAGGTCAGGCCATAGAGCCCGATGCCGAGGACGAAGCTCGCGACGCAGCCGCTGGCGAAGTTGCGGTCGGAGAAGGCGCGCAGGTCGACGATCGGCTGCTTGGCCGTGAACGCGCGCCAGAAGAACAGCAGCCCCGAGACCCCGCAGACCAAAGCGCAGGCGAAGACGGCGTCGTCCTGCAGCCAGTCGTGGTTCGGCCCCTCCTCGAGGACGTATTCGAGGCAGCCGAGGAACCCCGCCATGAAGGCCAGGCCGGCCCAGTCGAACGACTTCAGCAGGTCGTAGTTCGGCTTGTCGAAGTCGATCAGGATCCAGGTCGAGATGGTCACGGCGATGCCGGGCACGACGTTGATCAGGAACAGCCAGTGCCACGACATCAGGTCGGTCAGGTAGCCGCCGATCGTCGGGCCGATGGTCGGCGCCAGCGTCGCGACGAGGCCGATCACCGGCGACACGATGGTCCGCTTCGACGGTGGGAAGATCGTGAACGCGGCGGCGAACACCGTCGGGATCATGCCGCCGCCGATGAAGCCCTGCGCGGCCCGCCAGACGATCATCTCGGAGATCGACGAGGAGGTCGCGCACATCACGCTCATCAGCGTGAAGCCGCCCGCCGAGATCGCGAACATCCAGCGGGTCGAGAGCACCCGCGACAGGGTGCCCGACAGCGGGATCGAGATGACCTCGGCGATCAGGTAGCTGGTCTGGACCCAGGGGATCTCGTCCCCGGAGGCCGAGAGGCCGGCCTGGATCTCGTTGAGGGAGGCCGAGACGATCTGGATGTCCAGGATCGCCATGAACATCCCGAACACCATGCAGAAGAACGCCACCATGCGGCGGCGGTCCATCGGCGGCTCGGCAGCGGCCGGGGCTCCGGCCGAAATGGCAGCGGTTGCGGCCACGGACGGGCTCAGCGGCTCGCGGCGTCGAACCGCCGGTTCTCGGCGTGGTCGAGGACCGACCGGTCGGTGCCGGCGCGGGTATCGACGCGCACCTCCACCGAGAGGCCGGGCCGCAGCAGGCCCTCGCGGGCGACCGCCTCGGGCACGCGCACCCGCACCGGCAGGCGCTGGACGATCTTGGTGAAGTTGCCGGTGGCGTTGTCCGGCGGCAGCAGGCTGAACACCGAGCCGGAGGCCGGCGAGAACGATTCGACCACGCCCTCGATCTCGCGATCCGGATAGGCATCCACGGTCACGATCACCGGCTGGCCCGGGCGCATGCGCTGGACCTGCGTCTCCTTGAAGTTCGCGTCGATGCGCACGCTCTGGAGCGGCACCAGCGCGGCGACCCGGGTGCCGGGCGCCACGTAGGCCCCGGCCTCGACCGCCTTGTTGCCGACCACGCCGTCGAAGGGCGCGCGGATCACCGTGAAGTCGAGGTCGCGCCGGGCGCGGTCGACGGCGGTGCGCAGCTCGGCCGACAGGCGCTCGGCCTCGCGCTTCTGGGCCTGGAGCACGTCGACATTCGCGCGGGCCGCCAGCAGGCCGGCCTCCATGCCCTTCACCGAGGCCTCGGTCCGGTCCCGGTCGGCGCGAGCCTGGTCGATCCGGGACTTGGCGACGTAATCCGCCTGCATCTGGGTCGCCCGGGTGAAATCGGCCTGGGCGCGCACGGCGTCGGCACGGGTCGCGTCGATCTGCGCGGCGGCCTGGGCGACCTGCGCCTGCGCGGCCTCGACCTGCCGGCCGATCCGCACGATCGTGCTCTCCTGCGTAGCGAGCTTGTCCTGCGCGGCCTGGAGCGCGAGGCGGTAATCGCCGTCGTCGAGCTTGGCGATCACGTCGCCCTTCTTGACCGAGACGCCATTCACCACCGGGACCGATTCCAGGTAGCCGGAGACTTTCGCGGCCAGGATCGAGATGTCGGCTTGCACGTAGGCGTCGTCGGTCGAGACGAAGAACCGCCCGACGCTCCACCAGTGCCAGCCTTCGTAAGCGCCGCCACCGATGGCGGCCGTCAGAAGTCCGAGGAGCAGTACCCTCTTGAGCGGACGTTTTTGGGCCGGAGCGGCTCCGGGAGCTGACGAGGCAGTCGTCTGAGGGACGTCGGCCGCACGCGGGGCCGCGGGCGTCGGAGCCTGACCCTCGGCGCGCTCGTCATCCGCAACCTCGATGCCGGCAGCGGACCGGTCGCCATCCTCGCGAAGGGACATCTCAGCGCCTCTAGCCTCATGACCGAACCGTTCGGTCAATGATTCGGACGTGCCTTGACGCACACCCGATCTAACGTCAGGCTAGATTGACCGAACGGTTCGGTCAAGCAGAGCGGCGTCTCGGACGCGGAGCAGGGTGATGGTTCAGGGCGTGGTGCTTGAACGGGGATCGTCGCAGGTCGAGAGCGACAAGCGGCGGCAGATCCTCGACGGCGCGCGCCGCGTGTTCCTGGCGTCCGGGTTCGACGGGGCCAGCATGGGTGAGATCGCCCGGGCCGCGGGCGTCTCCAAAGGCACGCTCTACGTCTACTTCGACAGCAAGGAGGCGCTGTTCGAGGCCCTGATCGTCCTGGAGAAGTCCAGCCTGGCCGAGACCCTATTCACCTTCGACCCGGCCGACACGGACATTCCAGCCGTGCTGACGCGCCTAGGCCTGAGCTTCCTGGCCGAGATGTCCAAGCCGGAGCATATCTCGGTGCATCGCATGGTGATCGGGGTCTGCGAGAAGTTCCCGCATTTCGGGCAGGTCTATTACGAGGCCGGGCCGGCCTGCGGGGTCGCGCGGCTGGCGGCCTATCTCGACGTGCAGGTGCAGGGCGGCCGGCTCCGCGTCACCGACACCACGCTCGCCGCGCAGCACTTCCTGCATCTCTGCCTGGCGGGGCTTCTGACACGCCTCCTGTTCGCCGCTGGCGGCATGGCCGACGAAGCCCGGAAAAAGTTTCAGGTCGCGGAGGCGGTGCGGGTGTTTTTGGCTGGTTATGGGGCGGGTCGCTAGAGCGCTCGCCGCCGAAGTGGATACCGGTTCGGCGCAAGCGAGCGCGTCAAAACAAGAGCTTAGAGGCGTGACCCGACCCAACGTGGTCGGGCACGGCTCTAGGCGCTCCCTCAGCCCGCCGCGCGCAGCTCCGGCAGGGCCTCGGCGCTCCAGACCCGGACATGGGCGTCGATGGCCAGCGCCTCGTCCACGTCGACCGGCGCCGTCCGGTACGCGCCGGCGAATTGCTCGCAGGCGCGCTCGACCAGGTCGCTGATCCCGTAGAAGCCGATCCGGCCGGCGATGAAGGCCGCCACCGCGATCTCGTTGGCCGCGTTCATCACGGTCGGCGCGGCGCCACCCGCCGCGAGCGCCGCCCGGCCGATGCGCAGGCACGGGAACCGTTCCTCGTCCGCGGCCTCGAAGGTCAGTGAACTGAGCTTCACCAGGTCCAGGGGCCGGCCCCGGGCAATGGTCAGGCGGTCACCGAGCCCGAGGCAATGCGAGATCGGCACGCGCATGTCCGGCAGGGCCAGCTCCGCGGTGACGGCGCCGTCGAGCCAGTAGACCAGGCCGTGGATCACCGATTGCGGGTGGACGACCACGTCCAGGCGCCCGGGCTCGATGCCGAACAGGTGGTGCGCCTCGATCAGCTCGAGGCCCTTGTTCATCAGGCTGGCCGAATCGATGTTGATCTTCATGCCCATCGACCAGGTCGGATGGGCCGCGGCCTCGGTGGCGGAGGCGGCGGCGATCCGCTCGCGGGTCCAGGTCCGGAACGGGCCGCCCGAGGCGGTGATCATCATGGTGCGGACGTCCGCCAGTGGCCGGCCGGCCAGCGCCTGGCTGAGCGCATCGTGCTCGGAATCCATCGGCAGGATCGTGGCGCCGTAGCGCACCGCGTCGCGCATGAAGGCGTCGCCGGCGCAGACCAGGCTCTCCTTGTTGGCGAGCGCGACCGTGCGGCCGAGCCGGAGCGCGGCGTGGGTGGATTTCAGACCCGCCGCACCGCTCACCGCAGCGACCACGATGTCGGCGTCGCGGGCGGCCGCCTCCATCACGGCGCCCTCCCCGGCCCCGTTGGCGATGCCGCTGCCGGAGAGCGCCTCGGCCAAAGCCGGGCCGGCGGTCTCGTCGGCGAGCGCCGCGAAGGTGGCACCGAGCTCGCGCGCGACTTTCGCCAGCGCGACCGCGTCGCGGCCGCCGACCACGGCGCCGGTGCGGAAGCGGTCCGGGTGCTGGGCGAGCAGATCGGCGGTGGAGCGACCGATCGAGCCGGTGGCGCCGAAGATGGTGACGATCTGGGTCACGGGTGAAACTCCCTCATCGTCATGGGATCGGAATCATGGGATCAGACCGCTCCCGCGTACGGCGAGATAGAGCCCGGCCAACACGGCGACCGCAAAAAATCCGTCGAGCCGGTCCATGACGCCGCCATGGCCCGGGATGATCTTGCTCGAATCCTTCACGCCGTAGCGGCGCTTCAGGCCGGATTCGACCAGGTCGCCGGCCTGGCTCAGCACGGAGGCCAGGGCGCTGACGCCTGCCACCACCGGCAGGGAGGCGGCGCTCGGCAGGTCCAGGTCGGCGGCCACCGCCACCAACGACCCGGCCGCGACCGCACCGATCAGCCCCCCAATGGCGCCCGACCAGGTCTTGTTGGGCGAGACCCGGGGCATGAGCTTCGGGCCGCCGATCTTCCGACCGGCGAAATAGGCGGCGATGTCGGTGGACCAGACCACGGCGAACATCCAGGCCGGCCCGATCAGGCCGATCCCGGGATCGTCGCGCAGGGCGACCGGCACCGACGCGATCGCGGCCGCCCCGAGCACCCCGGCGAGCGCCCGCACCCGGCCGAAGCCGGTGCGCGCCACCGTGGCGCAGGCCGCGGCCCCCAGGAGCAGGACGGCGATGCAGGCGAGCGCGGGCGCGCCGCCGCGCTGGCACAGCAGCAGGGCGGCCAGAGTCGCCGCGCCCAGGGCGATCAGCACCTCGCGGGGCTCGGTCCGGCTCATCACCATCCATTCGGCGAAGCCGATGATGCCGGCGGCGAGCCAGATCCCGGCGAACGGCCAGCCACCGTAGACCAGGGCCGCGAGGATCGCCGGGGCGAGCACGACGCCCGAGGCGACGCGCAGCCAGAGCTCGCGCCGCCCGGAGGGGCGTGCGGCCGGGGTGGCGGTGGAGGTCACGCGCGTCTCGGCCTGCGCCTCAGACGTGCATGATCTCCTTTTCCTTGGCGGCCAGCACGCCGTCGACTTCGGCGATGAACTGGTCGGTCGCCTTCTGCACGTCGGCGGCCTGGCGCTTCTCGTCGTCCTCCGAGATGGCGCTGTCCTTCAGGAGCTTCTTGAGGTGGTCGAGCCCGTCCCGGCGGACATGGCGCACGGCGACGCGCGCCTCCTCGGTGTACTTATGGGCGACCTTGACCATCTCCTTGCGGCGCTGCTCGTTCATCTCGGGGATGCGCAGCCGGATGGTCTGGCCCTCGGTCTGCGGGTTGAGGCCGAGATCGGATTCGCGGATCGCCTTCTCGACGGCGGTGACCATGCTGCGGTCCCAGACCGAGATCGACAGGAGCCGCGGCTCCGGCACGCTCACGGTGGCGACCTGCGCCATCGGCATCGACGAGCCGTAGGCGTCGACCTGGATCGGGTCGAGCAGCGACGGCGTGGCCCGGCCGGTGCGCAGGGATCCGAGATCCTTGGAGAGCGACGCGACCGCGCCCTGCATCCGGCGCTTGATGTCGTTGAGGTCGAATTCCGGTGTGGCCATGATGGTCGTCCCGACACGTCTGACGTTGTCTTCTCGCCCGGTACGGGCAGTCGCGGCCTCAATGGCGGAATTTTCCCGGTGCCGCAAACCGCTAGGGCTGCCGGGTCAGGGCGCCACGAGGGTCGAGGGCGCCTCGCCGGACAGGATCTTGGCGATCGAGCTCGGCGGATGCAGGGAGCCGACGACGATCGACAGCCGGCTCTCGCGAGCGAGCGCGAAGGCCGCGGTGTCCATCACCTTGAGGTCGCGGGCGATCGCCTCGTCATGGGTCAGGCGGTCGTAGCGCGTGGCGCTCGGGTCCTTCTTCGGGTCGGCCGAGTAGACGCCGTCCACCTGCGTGGCCTTGAGCACGGCGTCGCAGCGCAGCTCGGCGGCGCGCAGCACCGCGGCGGTGTCGGTGGTGAAGAACGGGTTGCCGGTCCCGCCGGCCAAAACCACCACCTGGCCCTTGTCGAGATGGTGCAGGGCCGGCTGGCGGGCGTAGGTCTCGCAGATCGTCGGCATCGACACCGCCGACATGGTCCGCGCCGGCACGCCGGCAGCGTTGAGCGCGGTCTCGATCGCCAGCGAGTTCATCACCGTGGCCATCATGCCCAGGGAATCACCGGTGGCGCGGTCGATCCAGCCGGCCGCCGAGATGCGGGCGCCCCGGATCATGTTGCCGCCGCCGACCACGATAGCGATCTCGGCCCCGGACTCGATGGTGCGGGCGATGTCCTCGGCGAGCGCCGCCAGGGTCGGCGGATGCAGCCAGTAGCCGTCCGGGGCGGCCAGGGCCTCGCCCGACAGCTTGAGGAGGATACGGCGAAACGGCGTCGCTTCCGGCATCTCGATCTCCGGCTCCATACCGCATCACCCGAACCCGCGAGGCTTCTACGTCAGCCGCGGGAGCGGCGTCGAGGGGCGGTCGGCGATCCGGCCGGGGATCACGGGGACGATTTCCCACCGACACGCGAACGACGTGCAGCTTTGGCAGAGGAGCGGGGCCCGTCATTGGGAGGGATGCCCGAATCCATGCGCATCGCACTCGTCATCAACGGTGCCTCCCGGGCAGTGGCGTCCGGCACGACGCCGGAGATGATCCGGGCGAAGCTCGTTGCGGCCGGGATCGAGCCCCTGGGTGAGGCCGATCGCGGGGCGCCCCTGCCGGTGCGGATCGCCGCCGCCGCGTCGGAGCCCGAGATCGACGCCCTGGTGGTGGCGGGCGGCGACGGCACCATCGCCTGTGCCGCCGCCGCGCTCGTCGGCAAGACGACGCCGCTCGGAATCCTGCCGCTCGGCACGATGAATTTTCTGGCCCGGGATCTCGGCGTGCCGCTCGATCTCGACGGGGCGATCGTGAACCTGGCCGCCGGCGTGCAACGCCGGATCGATGTCGGTGAGGTCAATGGCCGCACGTTCCTGATCAACTCGGTGCTCGGCCTGCCGGCCCGGGTGACGCGGCACCGGGAGGCGCATCGCCGGCATCTCGGCCTGCGCACGCTGCTACGCTGGATCCTGGGGGTGCTGCGCCATCTCGGCCGGTATCCGCGGCTGACCGTGACCGGCACGATCGACGGCGTGCCGCGGACCTGGCGCTTCCGGCTGCTGGCAGTGGTCATCGGCGATTACGTCGAGCGGCCGGGCCACGTGCTGGTGCGGGCGCCGATCGATGCCGGACGGCTCACGCTCTACGTCCTGGCGCATCTCTCGCTGGCGCGGACGCTGCGTCTCGCCCTCGGCTTCGCCCTGGGCGACTGGCGGCAGCTGCCGGACGTGGAGCGGCTGCCGGCGGCAAACCTGACCATCGCATCCAAGACCCGGGCGCTGCGGGTGATGAACGACGGCGAGGTGGCGCTGATCCCGGCCCCGTTGCGCTACCGGATCCACCGGCAGGCGCTGACCGTGATCGTGCCGCGGTCGAGCGCGCAGCCGTGAGGCGGATCAGCCACATCTCCGACCTGCATTTCGGCCGCACCGACCCGGCCGTGGTGGAGGCCCTGGTCGACGAGCTGAACGCCGACGCGCCGGACCTGATCGTCGCCTCGGGGGATTTCACCATGGCGGCGCGGCCGTGGGAATTCGCGCAGGCCCGGGCTTTCCTCGACCGCCTGGCGCCGCCCTGGATCGGCGTGCCGGGCAACCACGACATCTCGCCGTTCCGGCTGGTGCAGCGCTTCGTGCATCCGTTCACGCGCTACCGGCGCGCGATCGCTCCGGATACCGAGCCGTGCTTCCAGGATACCGAAATCGGGATCGTCTGCCTGAACACGGTGCGGCGCTGGGCGCCGGAGCCGGACTGGTCGCACGGCGTGATCCGCCGCAGTCAGATCGCCCGGGCGGAGTCGCGGCTTTCGGCGATGCCGGCCCACCTGTTCAAGATCGTGGTCGGCCACCACCCGTTCCTGCCGCCGCCCTGGGATGAGGAGGCCCGCCTGGTCGGGCGCGCCGACCGGGCCCTGGCGGCGTTTGCCCGGTGCGGCGTCGGCCTCACGCTCGCCGGCCACCTGCATCGGCACTACGCGCGCTACGCGGAAGCGGAGGGATCGCCCCCCGAAACGCTGGACCGGGGCTCGATCCGGTCTCGTCCGGGGCGACTTCTGGCGGTCCAGGCCGGCTCGGCGACCTCGACGCGGCTGCGGGGCAACGAGCCCAACGCCTACAACCGCATCACCATCGCAGACGGCTGCGCCACCGTCCGGGTCCGGCTGTGGGACGGTGACGCCTGGGTCGATGCAGCGCCGGCATGACCGCAGGAGGTCACGCCGGCGCCGCTGTTCAGCTCCCGGCGAAGAGGCCGACGGAGCCCAGAAGGGTCATGACGAGACCGGAGGCGAAGACGCCAATCATCAGGTACGAGAAGGATTTCATTGCCATGAGCGGGATGTAGCGCGGCGGCACCGAACCGGGTGTGCGCTGCAACACGGGGCAGGCGGGATTAGGTTTTCTTGATGTGGGGCTTAGCGTGGACCAGGCTGAAATGATATGTACGGGCAATGGTTTGCGTCTTCTCAACGGACTCGGTCGCGGCGCAACCGATTGATCCGTCGGTGCTGCTGAGTTCGCGAAGCGAAGCCCCCCGCCCGCGTGGGCTACGATGTTCACACATTGCACGGCGAATGGCGCGGCGCTCTCTCCTCCCCCTTGCGGGGAGGAGTTGAAGGTGGGGGTGGCTCAGAAGGCACCGTTGCACCTAATCCTGCACCACCCCCACCCCTGCCCCCTCCCCGCAAGGGGGAGGAGAAAACGCGCGGCGTTTCCAGTGCTCACTGGCGAGACGCGATGTGGGAATCCGTTAGCCCCCACGGGAAAGGGGATCCGCGCTGCATCCTGAGGGGTGTGATCGACACAGATCGTCTCGATGAGGCGGGCTTCCGTCTGACCAGGCTCCATCCAACCCGCCGCTCCCATCCAGTCTCCTACCCTCTCGCCGACGCCGTCGTCACGATGCAAAAGAAAACCCCGCCCGGCTCGCGCCGGACGGGGTCTTGAAAGTCTCGAACCAGAAGACCCGAAAGAATCAGGCGCGGCCGGCCTGCTGGGCGACTTCGGTGGCGAAGTCCGGGCCGTCTTCCTTCTCGATGCCCTCGCCCAGGGCGTAGCGGACGAACGCGGTCAGGGTGACGGGACCTCCGACCTTGCCAGCGGCTTCCTTGAGCACCTGGCTGACCGTCTTCGAGCCGTCATGCACGAAAGGCTGCTCCAGGAGGGTGACCTCCTTGTAGTAGCTCTTCAGGCCGCTCTCGACGATCTTGGCGAGCACGTGGTCCGGCTTGCCGGCGTTCTTCTCGCGCAGGATGTTCGACTCGCGCTCCAGGGTCGCGGCGTCCACGCCCGAGGCATCGAGCGCCACCGGGTTGGTGGCGGCGACGTGCATGGCGATCTGGCGGCCGAGGGCCGACAGGGCGTCGACATCGCCCTCGGACTCGAGCGCCACGAGCACGCCGATCTTGCCGAGACCGTCGGCGATCTGGCTGTGGACGTAGGAGGCGATGACGCCCTTCTTGACCTCGAGCTTGGCGACCCGGCGCAGGTTCATGTTCTCGCCGATGGTGGCGATCAGGCTCTGCAGCGCCTCCGAGACGGTCTCGGTGGCGCCCGGGAACTTCGCGGATTGGAGGCCCTCCAGCGTACCGTCGGTGTCGAGGGCGATCTTGGCGGCCTCGCGGGCGAAGGCCTGGAAGGCGTCGTTGCGGGCGACGAAGTCGGTCTCGGAATTCACCTCGACGATCGCGGCGTGGCGGCCGGCCGACTCGACGGCGACCAGGCCCTCGGCGGCGACGCGGCCGGCCTTCTTGGCGGCCTTGGCGAGGCCCTTCTTGCGCAGCCAGTCGATGGCCGCCTCGATGTCGCCCTGCGTCTCGTTGAGCGCGCCCTTGCAGTCCATCATGCCCGCGCCGGTCTTCTCCCGGAGCTCTTTCACCATCGCGGCGGTGATGTTGGCCATGGCGGTCCCTTTCGTGTGGTCTGGATGAGAGAGGCCCGGCACGCGGGTGAGCGGCCGGGCCCGATATGGCTGAATTCGCGACGCCCGGATGACGGGGCGCCGCGAGATCCGGGAGGCTCAGACCGCGGCGGCGGCCTCGACGAAGCCGCGGGCCTGCGAAACCCACGAATCGCGGTCGATGCGACCGTTGAGCTTCAGGTCGGAATCGACCTTAGCGACCTCGTCCGGGGTCATCGCGGCGATCTGCCAGTAATGGTAGATGCCGGCATCGTTGAGCTTCTGCACGATCTGCGGGCCGGCGCCGTGCAGCTTGGTCAGGTCGTCCGGCGCGCCGCGCGGAGCGGCGAGCAGCTCGAAATGCTCGGTGGTCTCGGCGAGCATCGCCACGTCGGCGGGATCGAGCGCATCGGACTCGACCGTGACGGCCGCGTCGTCGTTGGCCGGCAGCTCCTCGGCCTGCGGCTCCTCGGAGGCGCCGAGATCGACACCCGACGACCCTTGCGCCCGCGAGATGCCGTCGATGGCGGCCTTGGCGATGAGGTCGCAGTAGAGCGCGATGGCGCGGCCGGCATCGTCGTTGGCCGGGACGATGTGGGTGATGCCGTCCGGGTTGCAGTTGGTGTCGACGATCGCGGCCACCGGGATCCCGAGGCGGTTCGCCTCCTTGATCGCCAGCTGCTCCTTGTTGGTGTCGATCACGAACAGCAGGTCGGGCACACCGCCCATATCCTTGATGCCGCCCAGCGCCTTCTCGAGCTTGTCCTTCTCACGGGACAGCATCAGGCGCTCCTTCTTGGTCAGGCCCGGGCCGCCGGTCTCCAGCGTCTCGGTGACCTTGCGCAGGCGCGAGATCGAGCCCGAAATGGTCTTCCAGTTGGTGAGCATGCCGCCCAGCCAGCGGGAGTTGACGTAGTACTGGGCCGAGCGCTTGGCGGCGTCGGCGATCGTGTCGGCCGCCTGGCGCTTGGTGCCGACGAACAGCACGCGGCCGCCCTTGGCGACGGTGTCGCTCACCGCCTGCAGGGCCGTGTGCAGCGCCGGCACGGTCTGGGCCAGGTCGATGATGTGGATGTTGTTGCGGGTGCCGAAGATGTACGGCTGCATCTTCGGGTTCCAGCGGTGCGACTGGTGACCGAAATGGGCGCCGGCCTCGAGGAGCTGACGCATAGAGAAATCGACGGCCATATCTTTGTATTCTCCGGTTGGATCCGCCGCGGAGGGATGCAGCCGCCCGAAAATTCGGACGGCCACCGGAAGACGCCTCATTCAGGCATGAGGCCGGCTCCGCGTGTGGGATGGGCGGGCGCTTAGCAGAGCCCGGAGCCGGACGCAAGGATTCGAGTGGAGGTAGCCAGCCGTCAGAGCTTGCAACCCGGTGCCCTGGACACCGATAAGACCCGGCATGGCCGCCGTAGCATTCGATACGCTGACATTCGCCCGGACGCTCCGGGACAAGGCCAAGTTTTTACCTGGGCAGGCCGAGGCTCTGGCCGACGCCGTGGCTGAAGTGCTCCGGGGCGATCACGCCACCAAGGCGGATCTGCGCGCCGAACTGGCGGAGACCCGGGCCGAGATCGTGCGCTGGGTCGCCGGATTGATCGGCTTTCAGACGCTGGCGATCATCGGGGCCGTGGTCGCCTTCGCCTGATCGCTCCACCGGAGGGTCGCCCACGATCCCCGCGCGTCACGCGCCCGCGAACACCGCCGCAACATCCGCCTCGGTCATCACCCGGTATCCCCCGGCCGGCAGGTCCGCCGGCAGGTCGAGCCCGCCGACCCGGTCCCGATGCAGCGCCACGACATGGTTGCCGATCGCCGCGAACATCCGGCGGACCTGATGGTAGCGACCCTCGGTCAGCGTCACCGCGCAATGGGTGGGATCCTCCAACTCCAGCTGCACTGGTAGCAAGGGACGCTCCTCGCCCTCCAGCATCAGCGTCCCGGACGCGAAGGTTGCCGCCTCGGTGCCGTCGAGCGGCCGGTCAAGAGCGACTCGGTAGCGCTTCGCCACGTTCGCCTTGGGGGCGATGATCCGGTGCAGCAGCGCGCCGTCGTCGGTGAGCAGCAGCAGGCCAGAGGTCTCCTTGTCGAGGCGTCCCACCGTAGAGAGCGGCGGGTCGCGCCGGCGCCAGCGCTCGGGCAGCAGGCCGTAGACCAGCGGACCGGCCTCCTTGTGCGAGCAGGTCACGCCGAGCGGCTTGTGCAGCATCAGGCACAGGCCGGGCAGCGGATCGACCGGCGCGCCGTCGATCGTCAGCCGGCTCGGGAGATCGGGGTCGAGGGCGATCCGGTCGCCGGCATCCACCACCTCCGCGCCGTCCAACAGGATCGCACCGGCCCGGGCCAGACCCTGGATCTCGCGGCGCGACCCGTAGCCGAGATTGGCGAGCAGCTTGTCGAGGCGGACGGACTTCGCGGCCGTCATTTGCGCGCCTCGTAGACCCGGTAGCCCCCGGCCTGCACCGTGACTGAGACGTCGCGAAAGGCCGCCGACAGGGCGGTCTCGTAGGGCAGATGCGCGTTGGCCACGAGCCACAGCGTGCCGCCCTTGCGCAAAGCCTCGGCGGCCCGGGCGATGAACGTCCGGCCGAGCGCCTGATCCTCGGTGCCGCCGTCGTGGAACGGCGGGTTCATCACGACGAAGTCGAGGCTGCCCGGCACCGTGCCGGCCGCCCGGATGTCGGCCCAGACGATCGTGGCCCGCGGATCGGCGACGTTGCGGTGAGCCATCTCGACGGCGCGGCGGTCGACCTCGACCAGCGTCAGCGCGGTGACCGCAGGCGAGCCCAGGATCGCCCGGGACAGGATCCCGAGGCCGCAGCCGAGATCGGCCCCCCGCCCCTTCAGCGGCGGGAGATTGGCGAGGAGCAGCGCCGTGCCGGGATCGAGCCGGTCCCAGGAGAAGATTCCGGGCTGGGTGCATAGGGCGAGATTGTCGACGTGGCGCGGCCCGCCCTCGTCGATCGCAGTGGTGAGCCCGGCTGGAACGGGCGGGCGGACGAGCCGGCAGATCCGGTGGTGGCGGCGCGGCTCGTCAGCCGCGTGGCATTCGAAGGCCGCCAGTTCCTTGGCCAGCCGGGTGCCGCCCCGATCCTTCGGGGCGAGCGCGATCATCCGGCCGCCGGGCACGAGGGCCCGCAACGTATGAGCGAGCACATAGCGCCGCTCGACGGTGCCGGGCGGTGCCAGCACGGTCACGGCCTCAAGGCTGCCTTCGGACAAATCCTCGAGCCGGGCGGAGCCGGGGATCAAGGGAGAAAGCTGGACGGCATCACCGGGAACCTCAGCGAGGTCGACCGGCGGCAGGCCGTAAACGGCGTGGCGCATGAACAATTCAGGATCTGGAGAGCCGGCATCGGAACGCGAATCCACGGCGGAGCGGGAAACCCGCACCCGACTCGGATCATCCGGGGGGAACGTCGCCTGTTACACCGGAATGGCCCCAAAAGCCCAGCCTCCGGATCCGCACCGCCCGGAATCCGAGCCATAATCCAGCAACCTATGCGTGCGCCCAACCTGACGCAGCCAGGGCCGTTCACGAATCCCCCAACGCGGGTCTATCGTGTCTGCCATGACCGCTCAGATCGACCCGCGCCCGTCCCTGCAGCACCCGGACGACGATCCCCACCTCTGGCTGGAGGAGATCGACGGGCCGGAAGCGCTGGCCTGGGTCGAAGCGCGCAATGCCGAGACTCTGGCCCGCTACGGCGACGCCGCCTTCGCCCGCGACCGCGACGAGGCGCGCGCCATCCTGGACCGGCCGGACCGCATCCCGTTCGTCTCGCGCCGCGGTGGGCGGCTGTATAATTTCTGGACGGATGCCGAGCACCAGCGCGGCCTGTGGCGACGCACCGACGAGGCGAGCTTCCGGACCGAATCCCCGGCCTGGGACATCCTCCTCGACCTCGACGCCCTCGCTGCCGCGGAGGGCGAGGATTGGGTCTGGGCCGGATCCTCGGTCCTGAAGGACGGCCACGACCGCGCCCTGCTCTCCCTCAGCCGGGGCGGCGGCGACGCCAAGGTCGTGCGCGAATTCGACCTGATCGAGCGCCGCTTCGTGACGGACGGCTTCGTCCTGCCCGAGGCGAAGGGTGGGGCGGCCTGGCTCGACCGCGACACGCTGCTGGTGTCGAGCGCCTACGGCGACGGCATGGCCACGCGCGCGGGTTACCCGCGCACGATCCGGGTGTTGCCGCGCGGATCGGATCCGCAGGCCGCCGCGGTGCTGTTCGCCGTGCCCGAGACCAGCATGGCGGCGTGGGCCTCAGTCGATCGGCAGACCAGACTCGAGCGGCTGGTCTTCATCGAGCAGGTCGGTTTCTTCGACACAAAAATCCATCTCGGGGACCGGAAGGGGCCGCACACGGAACTCGACCTGCCCACGGACGCGGACGTGCAGATCGACCGGGATTACCTCGCCGTGCGACCGCGCCGGCCCTGGCGCGCTGGCGGCACCGAGCACGCGACCGATACCGTTCTGGCTTTGCCCCTCTCCGGCTTCCTGGCCGGACGCCGCGACTTCGCGGTGCTGTGGCGGCCGGACGAGCGCCGGGCGCTCCAGGACTTGTTCTGGTCGGCGGGGCGCCTGTTCGTGCATGCGCTCGACGACTTGCGCCCGACCTACACGGTCTGCACGCCGGACGGCGGGACCTGGGCGACGCGGCCGCTGGACGGCCTGCCGACGCTCGGCAGCGTCAACGTCTGGCCCCTCGACGGCGACCCCGAGGAGGCGGACGGTGCCCTGCTGGCGATGGTCCACGACCCGGTGACGCCCGCGACGCTCCTCAGCATCGCGCCGGATCTCGGGGCACCCGCAATTCTCCGCGAAACACCGCCGGCCTTCGACGCGCGAGGCCTGCGCGTGACCCGCCACGAGGCGATCTCGGCGGACGGAACCCGCGTTCCCTACGTCCAGACCGGGCCGGAGGGCCTGACCGGCGAGGCTCCGGTGCATATGACGGCCTATGGCGGCTTCCGGATCCCGCTGCTGCCGAGCTACGCGCCGGTTCTGGGCAAGCTCTGGCTGGAGCGGGGCGGCACGAGCGTCGTCGCCAATATCCGCGGCGGCGGCGAGTTCGGCACGCGCTGGCACGATGCCGGGCGCCGGGAGGGCAAGGCCCGGGCCCATGACGACTTCGCCGCGGTCGCGGCCGACCTCGTGGCGCGCGGCGTGACGCGGCCGGGCCGGATCGCCGCGGAGGGCGGATCGAACGGCGGCCTGCTGATCGCCAACATGCTGACCCGGTATCCGGAGCGGTTCGGGGCGCTGTTCTGCACGATCCCGCTGATCGACATGCGCCGCTACACCAAGCTCCTGGCCGGGGCGAGCTGGATCGCGGAATACGGCGATCCGGACGATCCGCAGGACTGGGCGTTCCTCGGCGCGATCTCGGCCTACCATGCGGCCGAGGCAGGGCGGCCCTACCCGCCGATCCTGCTCGCCACCAGCCGCCGCGACGACCGGGTGCATCCCGGCCACGCCCGCAAGATGGCCCGGAAGCTGAACGCCCTGGGCTACGACGCGTCTTTCTACGAGCCCGCGTCCGGCGGCCATGGCTACGGCAAGGACAACGCCGAGACGGCCGCGTTCCTGGCGCTCGGCCTGACCTTCCTACGCCGCTCGATTGGCTGGGATATCCCGGACGCCTGAAATCCTGGTTTCAAAAGGTCTTCGACCTTTTGCGGGTGCAGGGCAGAGCCCTGCTGCAGAGCTTCGCTCTTGGCACTCAGGGGCTCCGCCCCCGAACCCCGCCAAAGGGCGAGGCCCTTTGGAAACCCCATTCAACCGCGCGGAAACTCTAACCCCATCTCGCGGTAGCGGGCGGGGTCGTCGGCCCAGTTCTCGCGCACCTTCACGTGCAGGAACAGGTGGACCTTGGCATCCGCCGCCTCGGAGATCCCGATCCGCGCCGCCTGGCCGATCGCCTTGATGGTCTGGCCGCCCTTGCCGAGCACGATCGAGCGCTGGCTCTCGCGCTCGACGAAGATCGTCTGCTCGATCCGCACCGAGCCGTCCGGCCGGATCTGCCACTGGTCGGTCTCGACCGTGGAACGGTAGGGCAGCTCCTCGTGGAGCCGGTCGTAGATCTTTTCCCGGGTGATCTCGGCGGCGAGCATGCGCAGCGGCGCGTCCGAAACCTGATCCTCCGGGTAAAGCCACGGGCCGGCCGGCATCCGGGCGGCGAGCGCCCGGCGTAGGTCGCCGACACCGTCGCCCTTGAGGGCCGAGATCATGAAGGTCTCGGCAAACGGCGAGGCCGCGTTGAGCTTGGCGGCGAGATCGAGCAGCCGCTCGCGCGGGATCAGGTCGATCTTGTTGAGGATCAACATCTTCTCGCGCTTCACGTCGCCGAGGCGGCTCAGGATCGCCTCGACCTCCTCGTCCAGGCCCTTGCGGGCGTCGACCAGCAGGCAGACCGCGTCCGCATCGGCGGCGCCGCTCCAGGCCGAATGGACCATCGCCCGGTCGAGTCGGCGCTTCGGCGCGAAGATGCCGGGGGTGTCGACCAGGATGACCTGGGCCGAGCCCTCGATCAGGATACCGCGCACCAGCGCCCGGGTCGTCTGCACCTTGCGCGAGACGATCGAGACCTTGGTGCCGACCAGGTTGTTGAGCAGCGTCGACTTGCCGGCATTCGGCACGCCGATCAGCGCGACGAAGCCCGCCCGCGCATCGGCGGGCGTGCCGGGAAGCGCCGTGGGGGCCTTCCGGGCCGGCCCCTCGGCGGAGCCGTCGTCCTGTGCGTCGTCGTGATCGTGTTCGGTCATGCTGTCTCCGTCGGCCCCGTCTCCGGGACGGTGCCGATTCCCTCGCGCTCCAACAGCGCGCGGGCGGCCTCCTGCTCGGCGACACGCTTCGAGGTGCCCTCGCCATGGCCCGGCTCGAGCCCCTCGACCTGTACGGCAATGCGGAAGCGCGGTGCATGATCCGGGCCGGTGCGCTCGACCACCGCGTAGGCGGGAATCGGCAGGCCCCGGCCCATCGCCCATTCCTGCAGGGCGGATTTCGCGTCGCGGCCGCGATGGGCCGACAGGGGCTCGGTCGGGTGGAAATGCGCCTCGACGATCGCCCGGGCCGCATCGAAGCCGGCATCGAGGTAGACCGCTCCGAGGATCGCCTCGCACACGTCGGCCAGGATCGTCTGGTTGCGCCGGCCGCCGCCCATGACCTCGCCCTGCCCGAGGATCAGGTGCGGCCCGACCTCCCAGGAGGCGGCCACGGCCGCGCAGGTCTCCCGGCGCACGAGGCCGGCGAGCCGGCGCGACAGGTCGCCCTCGTCCGCGTCGGAAAAGGCACCGTAGAGCCGGTCCGCCACCGCGAGACCGAGCACGCGGTCGCCCAGGAATTCCAGGCGCTGGTAGCTGCCGCCGCGGCCGGTGGCCTTGCTGGTATGGGTCAGGGCCCGGGTCAGCAGGGTCTGGTCGGCGAAGCTGTGGCCGATCCGCTCCTCCAGGACGCCGAGGGGCGGCCTGGGCTTGTGGGAACGGCGTGCCCGGGAAGACGGTCGGGCCTGTCCAGCCTCGTCCAAGTCCGGGCCGTTCAATGGATGGTCGAGAACAGGCGCGACCAGCGCACATGGGCCGGCCAGTTCCAGAGCTGCCAGGCCGGCGTGCCCTCGTCGATCGAGAAGAAGATCATCTCGGCACGCCCGACGAAGTTGGCGAAGGGCACGTAGCCGACACTGGCCAGATCGCGCGAATCGGTGGAGTTGTCGCGGTTGTCGCCCATCATGAAGAAGTGCCCGCTCGGCACGGTATACAGCTCGGTCTTGTCCCAGAAGCCGTTGTCGCCGTCGCGCTCGATCACCCGGTGGACGACGCCGTTGGGCAGCGTCTCCATGTATTGCGGGACCTTGGTCGCCTGGCCGTAGGGATCGGTCGTCTCGTAATCGGCGATCCGCTCGCGCTTGACCGCCTTGCCGTTGATGTTGAGCACGCCGTCGATCATCTGGATCTTGTCGCCCGGCAGGCCGATCACGCGCTTGATGTAGTCGGTCGCGTTGTCCTTGGGCAGCTTGAACACCGCGATGTCGCCGCGCTTCGGCTCGGCCGCCCAGACCCGCCCATCCGCTTGGATCGGGATGTATTCCGACAGCGGCAGCGAATACTTCGAGTATCCGTACGAATATTTCGAGACGAACAGGTAGTCGCCAATCAGCAGCGTCGGCACCAGCGATCCGGACGGGATGTTGAACGGCTGGAACAGCAGCGTCCGCACCACGAGGGCGATCAGCAGCGCCTGGATGCCGACCTTCAGGGTCTCGCGGATGCTGGCCCAGGTGCCGGTCTCGGCCTGTTTCATCAGCGGCTTGCCGTCGTGATCCACGCGTGCGCGTTCCATCTTCAGACTCAGATTCCGTCGCCGGAGCGTGCTCCGGCGCTTCCGTTATCGCATGATGGCTTCGGAAAACCGGATTCCATTTTCCGCATCATACGCCAGCCGCCCGCGAGGCTGAGCCCCGCCGCTTGCGGCTGATCTGCGGTTGTCCCGAGGAATGCGCCGCAATCGTGTCCGCTGGTGCGGGGGTCTAGACCAAGCGCGAGCCCCCCGCAACGCGCGAGCGTGGCGACCTAATCCATCGTCCGGGGTCTCAACCGGCTTGGGCCGTCGGCAGCGCCTCGATGATCACGAAGGCTTGAGCCATCGGCGGATCGTCCGTGAGAGTCACATGCAGCCGGCCCTCATGGCCCGGGGGCAGCATCTCGGCCAGGCGCGCCGCGGCGCCGCCGGAGAGCCGCAGGGTCGGCTGGCCGGAGGGCAGGTTCACCACCTCCATGTCGCGCCAGAACACGCCGTTGCTGAGACCGGTGCCCAGGGCCTTGGCGCAGGCCTCCTTGGCGGCGAAGCGTCGGGCGTAGCCCGGTGCGCGCGCGGCGCGGCGGTCGCAGCGCGCGCGCTCGCCATCCGTGAACACCCGGTGCGTGAAGCGGTCGCCGTGGCGCGCCAGCGTGCGCCCGATCCGGTCGATGTCGCAGAGGTCCGAGCCGATGCCGATGATCATGGGCGCCGCGCGCGGTCCATGGCGGACCGCATGTCCCGCACGGCCTGGGCGAGCCCGACGAAGATCGCCTCGGCAATCAGCGCGTGGCCGATATTCAGCTCCCGGATCTGCGGCAGCGCCGCCACCGGCCCGACGCTCTCGACCGTGAGCCCATGCCCGGCATGGATCTCGAGCCCGAGCCCGGCGCCATGCTCGGCCGCCCGCGTGATCCGCGCCAGCTCGTGGGCGACGCGCCCGTCATCGCCCGCGATGGCGGCCTCGCAGTAGCGGCCGGTATGCAGCTCGACCACCGGCGCCCCGAGCGCCCGGGCGGCGTCCATGATCGCGGGCTCCGGCTCGACGAACAGCGACACGCGGATGCCGGCCTCGGCCAGTACCCGAATGCGGGGGGCGAGGTGATCGCGCCCGCCGACGATATCGAGGCCGCCCTCGGTGGTGCGCTCCGCGCGCTTCTCCGGCACCAGGCAGGCGGCGTGCGGCCGGGTCGCCAGGGCGACCGCCACCATCTCGTCGGTTGCCGCCATCTCGAAGTTCAGCGGCACGGTAAGATCGCGCTTCAGCGCGGTGATATCGGTGTCGCGGATGTGGCGGCGATCCTCGCGCAGATGCGCGGTGATTCCGTCCGCCCCCGCCTCGACCGCCAGCAGGGCCGCCCGCACCGGGTCGGGATAATGCTCGCCGCGGGCGTTGCGCACGGTGGCGACGTGGTCGATGTTGACGCCGAGGCGCTGCTTTTGGGATGTCATGGGCTCATTCGTCCCAGGGCCGCCGCGGTCCGGCGGGCGCCCTCGAAGCGCCGATATGCTGGCGTTGCGCTTCACCGGCAAGACGCGCCAGCTCACGGACCCGTCGTGGGCCTCCGGTCTTGCCAGTTCGGAAAAAACCGATTATGCGCCGCCCCTCGCGTTCGCTCCGGCCGGGGGCTGAACGGATGGTGCCGCTTGCGGCATAGGGTCTTCATCGATCCGTCGTCCGGTGTCTCCGCCTTCGATCAACCGCTCGGGCCTGAAAATCGGCTCGGAGGGCTTGGCGCCGAGCGTCTCGCGAATGAACCGGCCCGAACCAGCCGCTTGTCAGCGGCCGGGCTCCTTTTGACACTGAAAGGCCCGAACATGCCTCTCTACGAGCACGTGCTCTTGGCCCGGCAGGACGTGACGTCCCAGCAGGTCGAGACGATGATCGACACCTACAAGGGTGTGATCGAGCAGAACGGCGGCCGCCTCGAGAAGATCGAGATGTGGGGCGTGAAGTCCCTGGCCTACCGCATCAAGAAGAACCGCAAGGCGCATTTCGCGCTCCTCAACATCGACGCCCCCCCGGCCGCCATCGCCGAGATGGAGCGCCAGATGCAGATCTCCGAGGACGTGCTGCGCTTCATGACCGTCCGGGTCGAGGATCTCGATTCCGAGCCGTCGGCGATGATGCAGAAGCGCGACCGCGACGACCGCAAGGATCGCGAGCGCGGCCGGCGTCGCGACGATGATGGCTTCGGTGGCGGCGGCGGCTTCGGCGGCGACCGTCCGGACCGTGGCGATCGCGGTGGCGATCGTCCCGAGCGCAACTTCGGCGGGGAGGCCTGAGCCATGGCATTTGGTGCTGGTGCTGGTGCGGGCGGCGGACGCCGTCCCTTCTTCCGTCGTCGCAAGACCTGCCCGTTCTCCGGCGCGAACGCGCCGAAGATCGACTACAAGGACGTCAAGCTTCTGTCCCGCTACGTCTCCGAGCGCGGCAAGATTGTCCCGTCCCGCATCACCGCGGTTTCGGCCAAGAAGCAGCGCGAGCTCGCCCAGGCGATCAAGCGCGCCCGCTTCCTCGGCCTGCTGCCCTACGTGATCAAGTAGGTTTTCGAGAGCGGCCGGCCCGGCATCCGTCCGGGCCGGCCTTCACAGAGCGATCCGGCATCGCTCGATCGTTGGGGCGCAGCGTCGCCTCTAACCCTGCCGAATGGGCAGCGGGACAGCGGAACCCATGGCACAGCATATCGGCATCGGTATCGGCGCGGGCCTCGTCTCCGCACTCCTGTTCGGAGTGCTGTTGAAGGCGACCCCGCTGGCGATCCTGCTTTACCTCGTGGCGCCGCTGCCGATCCTCATCGTCGGCCTCGGCTGGAGCCACAAAGCCGCCCTCGCTGCGGTGGCGGCCGGCAGCCTCGCGCTGGCCCTGGTGATCGCGCCCTTCATGGGCCTCGCCTTCGCCGCCTACATCGCCCTGCCCGCCTGGTGGCTCGCCTACCTGACCCTGCTCGGCCGCGAGACGCCGTCGGGGCTCGAATGGTATCCGACCGGCCGCCTGCTCGGCTGGACCGCCGCGACCGCCGCCCTCGCCTTCATCGCCATCGCGGTCCTGTCCTCGCCGAACCACGCGGCCTTCGACACGCAGCTGCGCGGTCTCGCCCGCACGCTGGTGCAGGTACGCGACCCCGCAACGCAGACGACGGACAGCCGCGCTGACACGCCCCAGGTCGAGGCGAGCGAGTCCGGGCCGCAGGAGGCGCCGGACCCGGCACCGAAGCCCGGCACCGACGACGCCGAGGTGACCCGAACCGAGGTTGCCGACGCCCTGGCCCGGGTCGTCCCGGCCTTCGCGGCCAACGGGTTGGCGCTGCTCCTGACCTTCTATCTCTGGGCCTCGGCCAGGATTGTGAAGATCTCGGGCCGGCTGCCGCGGCCCTGGCCCGACCTGCCGGCGACCGCGATGCCGCGCACGACCCTGGTGACCCTGGCAGCGGCGGTACTGATGTGCTTCGCCCCCGGCTTCGTCGGCGTGTTCGGCGTCGCCCTGGTCGGCGCGTTCAGCGCGGCCTTCGCGCTCCAGGGGCTCGCCGCCTTCCACGACCGCTCGCGCGGCCGGCCCGGGCGCGGGCTGATGCTGTTCGGCATGTACCTGATCCTGTTCGTGACCCAGGGCGTCGCCCTGGTGGCACTCACCCTGTTCGGCCTGGCCGACACCGCCCTCGATCGCCGCCGTCCCAAGGACACCCCGGCGCCGTGAGTCCCCGGCCCGCGAGGCCGACCAACTGAAGGAGAAAAACGATGGAAGTGATCCTGCTCGAGCGCGTGGCCAAGCTCGGCCAGATGGGCGAGACCGTGAACGTCCGCCCGGGCTTCGCCCGCAACTTCCTGCTCGCTCGCGGCAAAGCCCTGCGCGCGACGGAATCCAACAAGAAGCACTTCGAGGCGCAGCGCGCCCAGCTCGAGGCCCGCAACCTCGACCGCAAGAAGGACGCCGAGGCCGTCGCCGAGAAGCTGAATGGCCAGAGCTTCGTCCTGATCCGCCAGTCGGGCGAGTCCGGCGTGCTCTACGGCTCCGTCTCCACCCGCGACCTCGCCGAGGTGGTGGCCAAGGACGGCTTCACGGTCGATCGCGGCCAGTTCATCCTGAACCAGCCGATCAAGACCCTCGGCCTGCACAACGTGCCGGTGGTGCTGCACCCCGAGGTCGAGGTCCAGGTCACGGTCAACGTCGCCCGCAGCCCCGAAGAGGCCGAGCGTCAGGCCCGCGGCGAGTCGGTCACCGAGCGCGAGGCGTTCAACCTCGACGACCTCGGCCTGGAAGTCGGCGCGGCGCTGGCCGATGCCGGCGAGGGTGCCGACGACCGCGGTTGATTTCGGGACTTGGCTTGCGCCGTTCCGTGAGGGCCCTGTGGCCCTCGCGGGATGGCGTCGGCCACCTCCCTGTATACCGGTGAAGATTGGGGATCCTTCGCCCCGAGACTTGACACGTTCCAGTTTTGTTCCAGCATGGACGCCCGCCCCTCGTGAGAGTCGGCGGGCGTCCGTTCGTCCGGGCCGAGGCCGGACGAACCGGCCGTCGGCTAAGCTTTGGTCAACCATACCGTAGCCAAGGTCGCGCGGTGTGATCCTGGTGCGCCCGTCCCGGCGCTTGATTCGGAGTCGTCCGCCGATGGCCCTGCCCAATGCGCTCACGGCCAAGCTGGAAGCGGTCCAGGCCGAGTACCGCGTCGCCCCGCACAACATCGATGCGGAGCAGGCGCTGCTCGGCGCCATCCTGGTGAACAACGATGCCTATTACCGGGTGTCGGACTTCCTCCTGGCCGAGCACTTCATGGAGGATGCCCACCAGCAGATTTTTTCGGTGGCGGCATCCCTGATCCGGGCCGGCAAGCTCGCCACGCCCATCACCATGAAGACCTATCTGGGCGACGCCGATTTCGGCGGCCAGACGGTGATGCAGTATCTCGCCCGACTGGCGGCCGATGCGACTACCGTGATCAATGCCGGCGCCTACGGCCGGACGATCTACGATCTCGCCATCCGCCGCCGCCTGATCACCATCGGCGAGGACTTGGTGAACGGCGCCTACGAGGCGCCGGTCGAGCAGGCGCCCCGCGACCAGATCGAGGAGACCGAGCGCCGCCTCTACGAACTGGCCGAGGCCGGGAAATACGACGGCGGCTTCCAGAAATTCTCCGACGCGCTCACCGCCGCGGTCGATATGGCCGCCAAGGCCTACCAGCGCGACGGCAAGCTCTCGGGCATCGCCACCGGCCTGTCCGACCTCGATGCCAAGATGGGCGGCCTGCAGCCCTCCGACTTGATCATCCTCGCGGGCCGCCCGGCCATGGGCAAGACTTCGCTGGTGACCAACATCGCCTTCAACATCGCCAAGGCGTATCGCGGCGAGAAGGCGGCCGACGGCACGATGCAGACCGTCAACGGCGGCATCGTCGGGTTCTTTTCCCTCGAAATGTCGGCCGAGCAGCTCGCCACCCGTATCATCGCCGAGCAATCGGGCGTGCCCTCGTACAAGATCCGCCGCGGCGACATCCGGCCTGAGGATTTCTACAAGATCACCGACGCCGCCCGGGACATGCAGACGATCCCGTTCTACATCGACCAGACCGGCGGCATCTCGATCGCCCAGCTCGCTGCCCGAGCCCGGCGTCTGAAGCGCCAGAAGGGGCTCGACCTGCTGATCGTCGACTACCTGCAGCTGCTCTCCGGCTCCGGCAAGCGCAGCGACAACCGCGTGCAGGAGATGACCGAGATCACCACCGGCATGAAGGCGCTGGCCAAGGAGCTGGCGGTGCCGATCATCGGCCTGTCGCAGCTCTCCCGTCAGGTCGAGAACCGCGACGACAAGCGCCCGCAGCTCTCGGATCTGCGTGAATCCGGCTCGATCGAGCAGGATGCCGACGTGGTGATGTTCGTGTTCCGCGAGGAATACTACGTCAACAACAAGAAGCCCCGCGAGGGCACAGAAGAATTCTTCGCCTGGGAGGCGGAGATGAACCGCGTCCACGGCAAGGCCGAAGTGATCCTCGGCAAGCAGCGCCACGGCCCGACCGGAACGGTGGAGCTGCAGTTCGACGCCAACATCACCCGGTTCTCGAACTTGGCGCAGAGCGAGCGGCTGCCCGAGCAGATGTGATAGGCTAGAGCGCTCGCCGCCGAAGTGGATACCGGTTCGGCGTCAGCGAGCGCGTTGAAGCAAGGGCTCAGAGCCGCCCGTGCGAATGGGCGGCTGCGAGGAGGCGGTCGTGACAGCTCCGAAGCGCGCACCGCAGAAGCTGAAGACGACGCGGTACGAGGACGACGTTCATGCCTGGGCGCAGGAGCAGGTGCATTTCCTGCAGGCGGGCGCCTGGGCGCGCCTCGACGTCGAGCACCTTGCGGACGAGATCGCGGACGTGGGTCGCAGCGAACGTCACGCGCTGACCGGCGCTCTGTGCGTGATCCTGCTGCACCTTCTGAAGTGGGATCATCAGCCGGCCCGGCGGACGCGCAGCTGGGTGACATCGATCCGGACGCAGCGCAGTATCGTAGCTGAGCGTCTCAAAGACAGCCCGAGCCTCAAGCCTCAGATCGCGGTGCTGGTTGCGCGGGCCTATCACCGTGCGCGGATCGAGGCGGCTGGCGAGACCGGGCTCGACGAGGCGGCCTTTCCGTCAGCTTGCCCCTACGATTTCACAACCCTGATGACCCGGCCGATCCCCTGGCCGCCGAGCGACGGCGAGACCGGTTTTCGCCGGAGCTAGGATCAATGTGGTCGGCGCCGGGGCGCCGCGAACCAACACCAGATCCGGCCGTTGTGCGGAAGACGATTTTTTCCGCCGCGCAGGATCGACGATGAGCGAGCCGACCCCTCCGAAGATGCCGTACTGGCACGTCTATACCGACGCGGAGGGGGTGAGCCGCCAGGAGCTCTTTTCCCTCGCGCGTTTCAAGTTCGAGGGGATCAATCCCGAGACCGCGCCGCAATGGAACGACAAGATGGACCCGGCGCCCTCGGTGGTGACCTTCACGGTTCTTCCGGTCGGCTGGGTCGGCGAGTGGCATGAGAACCCGCGGCCGCAATGGATCGCGATCCTGTCGGGCCGCTGGTTCGTGGAGACCATGGACGGCCACAGGGTCGAGATGGGCCCGGGCGAGTTGATGATGGGCGAGGACCAGAACACCAAGGCGCGCGACGGCAAGAAGGGCCACCTCTCGGGCACCGTGGGCGACGAGCCCTGCACGATGATCGTCACGGGCCTCCAGGTCGAGCCCACCGTGAACCAGCCCGGGCGCTTCACGTAGGGGCCGCGGCATGGACGGGATCGAGCTGACGCAGCCGCGCTTCAAGGCGTATGTGCTGCCGAACGCGCCGCTGGAAAAGCTCGCCGAGGGCTTCCGCTGGACCGAAGGGCCGGTGTTCTTCGGCGACCGCAACGAACTGCTGTTTTCGGATCTGCCGAACAACCGGGTGATGCGCTGGACCGATCCCGGCGGCCTCAGCGTCTATCGTGAGGACAGCGACTTCGAGAACGGCCACGCCCGGGACCGCCAGGGCCGGCTCCTCTCGTGTTCGCATCGCGGCCGGCGCATCCATCGGACCGAGCTCGACGGCCGCATCACCAGCCTGGTCGAGCACTACCAGGGCCGGCGGCTGAACTCGCCCAACGACATCGTCTGCAAGTCCGACGGCACGATCTGGTTCTCGGACCCGCCCTACGGCATCCAGACCGATTACGAGGGCGGCAAGCAGGACTCCGAGCTGCCGGCCGCGCTCTACCGGTTCGATCCGCGCGACGGCGCGCTGCGCGTGGTCGCGGACGACTTCCAGGGGCCGAACGGCCTGTGCTTCTCCCCCGACGAGCGAAAACTCTACGTCGTCGAGACCGGGCTGCAATTCGCCGCCGATCCGATCCAGCACGTGCGCGTGTTCGACGTCGCCGAGGATGGCCGCCTGTCCGGAGGGACGGTGTTCTGCAAGATCGCGCCGGGCAACGCCGACGGGATCCGCTGCGACGAGCACGGCAACCTCTGGTCGAGCGCCGGCGACGGCGTCCACTGCCTCGATCCCGGTGGCGAGCTGCTCGGCAAGTTCCTGGTGCCCTCCCCGGTGGCGAACCTCACCTTCGGGGGCCGCAACGACAGCCGCCTGTTCCTGTGCGCCTCGCACACGCTCTACGCGATCTACACCAACGTGCGCGGGGCGCGGCTGCTGTGAGCGGCGTCCGGGCCATCGCCGGCTTCGGCCGCACCGTCGCCGACCTCGCCGTCACGGAAGCCTTCTACCGCGACGGCCTCGATTTCCAACGCGTCGCCCCGCCCGAGCCGGTACCGGACGCGGAAGCCGAGGCGATGGGACTCGCGGGGCGGCAGGCGAGGCAGCTGCGCCTGCAGCTCGGCGGCCAGATCGTGACCTTCCTGTCCGTCGATCCACCCGGCGCGCCCTACCCCGCCGATCCGGCCGCGACCGATCCGTTCTTCCAGCACCTCGCGATCCCGGTGCGTGACATGGCGGCCGCGATGGCGCGGCTCGCCCGGCTCGGGCCGACGCCGATCAGCCGCGGCGGCGCGCAGGTCCTGCCGGCCTCCTCCGGCGGCGTCACCGCCTACAAGTTCCGCGACCCGGACGGTCACCCGCTGGAGCTGATCTTTTTTCCCGACGGCCCGCCGGCGGAGCGCTGGCGCGACGCGCCGGGCCTGTTCCTCGGCATCGACCACTCGGCGATCACCGTCACCGCTCTCGAGGCGGCCCTGGCGTTCCTCACCGGCCCCCTCGGCCTCACGGTCGCGCAAACCGGGCTGAACCGGGGTTCCGAACAGGCACGGCTCGACGGGCTCGACGATCCGGACGTCGACGTGCTCGCGCTCGAACCGCCCGCACCCGCGCCGCATGTCGAGCTGCTGCATTACCGAAGGCCGAACTCCCGACCAGCATGCCCCGCTCTGTTCGGCCCGGCCGACCGGGCCTCGACCCGCTTTGTCTTCGCGGTGGAAGACATGGAATGCCTGCTGCAGGCGCTGCGTGGGGCCGGATTCGCGCCGCACAGGTCCGAGGATGGTTCAACGGCCTATTGTGCAGGGCCGGACGGGCACGGGTTCCTGTTCCGAAATGCCTGAAGGGGATCTCGCCGGTGGATCGCATGCCCGGACATGCCGGCTTGCCCATGCCTGCAGAGTGGATAGGCTCCGAACTTCAGATTCTGAGAGCGATCGCCGCCATGCGCATCAGTGTCGAAGCCGCGGAAGGTCAGTTGCCCCGACTGATCGAGGTCGCCTCGGGCGGCGAGGAAGTCGTGCTGGCGCGCGACGACGTGCCGATCGCACGGATCGTCCCGATCGCCGCGTCGCCATTCCGAATCGGCATCCTTGCGCACCAGACGCTCGGGACAGGACCAAACTGGCTCGAACCGATGCCGGATGACGATCTTGCCCTCTGGGAAGGCGAACGGTGAATGCCGTCCTGCTCGACACACATAGCTGGGCCTGGAGCCTGACGGCCGATCCGCGCCTGTCGGCAGGTGCACGGAATGCCATCGCGGCAGCCGGTTCGGTGACGGTCAGTCCTGTCTCGTTTTTCGAGATCGCCCAGAAGGTCCGGGTGGGCAAATGGCCAGAGATGGCCGCCCATGTCGATCGACTGGTCGCGTTGCTCAACCAACAAGGCGGACAGGTCGCCCCACTTGAACCCGCGATCTGTCTCTCCGCCGGCCTGATGCGCCGGAGCCATCGCGATCCCTTCGACCGGCTCCTGGCGGCCACGGCGCTCCACTACGGCTACCCGTTGATCTCCGCGGACACGGCCTTCGACGGCACCGTCCCGCGGATCTGGTAGATCCCGCGCACTTGACGCGCTGCCCCTCCGGCGTCCAATCCGGCCGCCCCGGAGGCCAGACCGATGCCGCTCCTCGCCCTGCCCTTTCCGGCCATCGATCCGGTGGCGCTCGCGATCGGGCCGATCACCATCAAATGGTACGCGCTCGCCTACATCGCCGGCCTGATCGGCGGGTGGTATTACGCGCGCCGCCTCGTCATGGCCGACGGCCTGTGGGGTGTGGTCAAGCGCCCGCAGGTGGTCGACATCGACGATCTGGTCGTCTGGGTGGCGCTCGGCGTCGTGCTGGGCGGGCGGATCGGCTACGTCCTGTTCTACAACCTGCCCATGTATCTCGCCGACCCGATGGAGATCCTGGCGATCCGCAACGGCGGCATGTCGTTTCACGGTGGCTTCCTGGGCGCGATCCTGGCCTTCCTGCTGTTCGCCCGCGCCAAGAAGCTCAACGGCTACACCCTGCTCGATATCGGTGCCGTGGTCGTACCGATCGGCCTGTTCTTCGGGCGGATCGCGAATTTCGTGAACGGCGAGCTCTGGGGCCGGGTCGCGCCGGATTTCCCTTACGCGATCGTGTTCCCCACCGGCGGGCCGCTGCCGCGCCATCCGAGCCAGCTCTACGAGGCGGTCACCGAAGGCTTGGTGCTGTTCATCGTCATGGCGCTCGCCGTCCGCCGGTTCGGCTTCCGCAAGCCCGGATTGCTCGGCGGCATCTTCGTCCTCGGCTACGCCCTGGCCCGGACAGTCTGCGAGTTCTTCCGCGAGCCGGATCGGCAGCTCGGATTCCTGTTCGGCGACCATCTCGGGCCGATGGGCGGCGGCGTGACCATGGGCATGCTGCTCTGCGTGCCGATGATGATCGTCGGGCTGACCTACATCGTGCTCGCTGGGACCGGGCGGACCCGTCCGCGCAATCCAGTCGCTGCGTCCGATCCGCAGGAGGCGGCGCGCGAGGCGCCCGCGAAGGCGTGACACTGCTCGGAGCCGAAATCGCGGCTATGATCCGGCATGGCGGGCCGATCGGCATCGACCGCTACATGGCGCTCTGCCTCGGCCACCCGGTCCACGGTTACTACCGCACCCGCGATCCGCTCGGGGCGCAGGGCGACTTCACCACGGCGCCCGAGATCAGCCAGATGTTCGGCGAGCTGCTCGGCGCCTGGACGGGCTACGTCCACGGTCGGATGGGCCGGCCGAACCCGCTGGTCCTGGTGGAACTCGGTCCCGGCCGGGGCACGCTGATGGCGGACGCCCTGCGTGCGCTGCGGGCAGCGGCCCCGGACGCCCGGGTGAGGCCGCATCTCGTCGAGACCAGCCCCATCCTGCGGGCCGTGCAGGAGCGAGCCCTGACGGGCACCGGCGCGACCTGGCATGCGGGACTCGAGACCTTGCCCGAAGGCCCGGCGATCCTCCTGGCCAACGAGTTCTTCGACTGCCTGCCGGTGCGCCAGTTCGAGCGCCGTGCCACCGGCTGGCACGAGCGCCAGGTTGGGCTGGGGCCCGAGGGCGATCTCGTCTTCGGGCTCGCCCCGGAAGCGACCTTGGGGCTCGACGCCGACGGGCCGGAAGGCGCATTGATGAGCGTGCCGGCAGTCGGCCTCGCGCTGATGCGGCAGCTGGCTCGGCGCCTGCGCGAAGCCGGCGGTGCGCTGCTGGCGATCGATTACGGCCACGTCCGGCCGGGCTTCGGCGATACGCTCCAGGCCCTGGCGGGGCATCGCTTCGCCGACCCGCTGGCGGCGCCGGGCGAGGCGGATCTCACGCACCATGTCGATTTCGCCGCCCTGGCGAAGGCCGCCCAGGCGGAGGGTGCGATGGTCCACGGTCCATTGGCGCAGCGGGACTTCCTGCTCGCCCTCGGTCTGAACGCGCGGGCCGAGCGCCTCAAGACCCGCGCCACCGCGGCTCAGGCCGCGGCGATCGATGCCGCCGTTCAACGGCTCACGGATGCGAGCCGAGAGGGGATGGGCAGCCTGTTCAAGGTCCTGGCCGTGAGCGGCCGGGATCTCGGGCCGCTGCCCGGATTTCCCGAAGCCTGACGCTTCGGCCTCCGGGCGGCGGCTCGGGATGTGATCAACCGAACGAACCGAACCCCGCGTCGGAGGCGCTCGGCGCCCGCGGTGTCGGAGGCGCGGGCGGGTTCGGATCGGAGGGGTCGAAGGCGCCGGGCTCACGCTCGGCGGGCTGCTCGGCCGCGCTCTGGCTCCGGTGCTCCGGAGCTTCCTGCGCTTTGGTCTCGATCGGGGAGTCGTTCTCGTTCCGTCGTGACATTGCGATCCTTCTCGGAATGAATCCGGGACCCGGACTCATGCTGCAATGCAGCAAGAATCTGACGGTTCCACGACATCGTCAAGGGGCGGCCATTCCGGTATCGAGCGTGACATCAGGATCGCCAGGGAGCCGACCGTGACCGCAGGCATGTTTATCGAGGCGCCGGAACTCTCCTCGCACGCCGGTGTGCGTCACGCCTTCTTCACCCGGGCGGGCGGCGTGTCGGAGGGCGTCTATGCCACGCTCAACGGCGGCCTCGGCTCGCAGGATGTCCCGGAGCGCGTCGCCGAGAACCGGACGCGGATGTGCGCCCAGCTCGGCCTGCCGCCGGACCGGCTGGTCAGCCTGTATCAGGTCCATTCCGCCGCGGTAGTCACGGTCGAGGCGCCGTTCCCCGCCGCGGATCGACCGAAGGCCGACGCCATGGTGACGCGGGTGCCCGGCCTCGCCTTGGGCATCGCCACCGCCGATTGCGGGCCGATCCTGTTCGCCGATCCCGAGAACGGCGTGGTGGGAGCCGCCCATGCCGGCTGGAAGGGCGCGCTCAGCGGCGTGATCGACGCGACGGTGCAGGCCATGGAGGCGCTGGGTGCGCGGCGGCGGCGGATCGTGGCCGTGCTCGGGCCGACCATCGGCCAAGCCTCCTACGAGGTCGGTCCGGATTTTGTCGCACGCTTCCGCGCAGAGGCCCCCGGCATGGAACGGTTTCTCGGGCCGGGCGTCCGGGAGGGCCACGCGCAGTTCGATCTCCCGGGCTTCATCCTGGCCCGGCTCGGCGAGGCGGACATCGGCGAGGCCGCGATGCTCGGCCTCTGCACCTATGTCGACCCGGAGCGCTTCTACAGCTACCGCCGGACCACCCACCGCGGCGAAACCGATTACGGACGGCTGATCTCGGCCATCGCGCTGACGCCGTAACCCCGGTCGAATGCTCAAGCGCGGCCGTTGCTGACCAGGGGGTGCGACACTTTGTCAAACCGTGGCGCCGAAAAAAAGCGTGACCGTAAGCGAACCTTGACCATTCGGGCGCGTTTAGACGCACAAGGTGCCGGGGAAAAACGGCGGATTGCCAAAAGGGGCCGCGATGAGCGGTCGGCAATACCGCAGAGCGCAAAGCGCCCTGGAACCGCTGGACGACAACCAGATCCGTGTTCCGTGTCGGTCCTGTGAGGCCGGTGCGGGGCCACCAGTGAGGACCAGATGATGAAATCCCTGCTTCGCGCCACCACCGCCTTCGCGGGCGTCGCCCTCGCCGGATCCGCCTTCGCGGCCGACCTGCCGCGTCGCGCCGCCCCGCCGCCGGTGTTCACCCCCGTGCCGGTGTTCACCTGGACCGGCGCCTATTTCGGTATCAACGCCGGCTACGCCTTCGACGCCAGCAGCCGCTCCAACAACTCGACCTTCGTCGTGCCGGGCGGTGTCGGCCTGACCAGCGGCCCGGCCGCCGTCGCCACCTT
>NZ_JAKSYL010000224.1 GCF_022829515.1 Methylobacterium sp. J-048 | reverse complement strand
GAGCAAGTCGGGATCATTGTGGCCCGGGGGCATCAGGATGCCGGTATGCGAACTGCTGACGTCCGGGCATGGCACATCGGCTTTCAAGCGGGGATGCACCTCGAACTCGGCGATTACATTCTCCGCCTTTGATCAGCCGACTTCCGCCGCCCCCCGTGAGCAGATCGGGGCAGGGCCGCGCCGGTTATGCACCCAGATCAGCCAACCCCGCTTCTGGCCGCATCCCCTGCGAGCAGCCTTTCCAGTCGCTCGCCCTGCTGCACTCCGCTTCCGCCCCCCCCGCTGAGCAGGCCGGGGCAGGGCCGAGCCGGTTATCAACCCAGATCAGGCAACCCCGCTTCTGGCCGCATGGCCTGCGAGCCGACCTTCGCGTGGCTCGGCCGGATGCTATCCGGTCTCGCCCCCACCCTGCTACCGAACCACGTTGCGATCTGGCACGGCGCCATCGAGAACATCTCCGAGCGCACCTCGCCGTGTCGC
>NZ_JAKSYL010000202.1 GCF_022829515.1 Methylobacterium sp. J-048 | reverse complement strand
GCTCATCTCCCCGCGCAGCACGTTCCACAGCTGCGGCAGCTCGTCGAGCGAGGTCTTGCGCAGCACCTGGCCTATGGCGGTGATTCGCGGGTCGTCGCTGAGCTTGTGCGTGGCCGCCTACTCGGCTCGGGCCTGGGGGCTGGCGGCGAGGTGGGTGGCAAGCACGGCCTCGCCGTCGATGGCCATCGAGCGGAACTCAAGGCCGCCGTGCTGCCGGGACGCTCGGCTCAGCCGGGCCGTGGGCGGCTTGGGCTGCCTGAAGTTCCGCTCGATGGTCACCGACGGCGAGGCGGTGCTGGCCGCGCATCTGGCCGCCAGCCCGCGGGCCCGGGCCGAGTGGGCCGCCACGCACAAGCTCAGCGACGACCCGCGGATCACCGCCATCGGCCAGGTGCTGCGCAAGACCTCGCTGGACGAGCTGCCGCAGCTGTGGAACGTGCTGCGCGGCGAGATGAGCCTGGTCGGGCCGCGCCCGATCGTCCAGGCCGAGGTCGCCCGCTACGGCCGGGCGTTTTCGACCTGCTTTGCGGTGCCGCCGGGGGTGACCGGGCTGTGGCAGGTCTCGGGCCGGTCCGACACCAGCTACGCCGAGCGCGTCGCCCTGGACCTGGACTACGCCAGCCGCTGGAGCCTGCGCCGGGACCTCGCGATCATGCTGCGCACCGTCCCGGCGGTGCTCGCCCAGCGCGGCAGCAAGTAGCCCGACGGGCCCGGGATCGGCGCGGCCGGAGCCCAGCGCGCGGACGAGCACCGGGGCCGCCGGGCCGGTGCGAGACGGGATCGCCGACGGGATCGCCATGAAGGGTCTTCTGCTGAACGCGCTGCTCGGGGTCGGCCTGGGGCGGTTCGGGTCGGTCTGGGGGCTGCCGGTGTTCCTGCCGGTCGTGGCGACGGAACTCGCCTACGGGTTCCACATCCACCATCTCAGCCTCGGCGGCGGCCTGCGGCGCGGGGCGGCGCTGCTGGTCTGCGGCCAGCTCGGCTTCCTGCTCGGCGCGCTGCTGCGGCCCCTGCCGGGCGAACAGTGAAGCGCAGACGGTCCGCAGGACGCGGGCGATCGGTGCGTCCCGGGCGATCCGGTTGGTGAACGAATTGCTCATCCGTGGGGCCGCGCCCGGGTTTGCGGCGCAAGGGGTTCAGTCTTGGACGAGAACGATCCGCACTGGGACGCCGACCCGCTCTGGTACGACCGGGCGGAGCCGGAGCCGCCGCCGGGCTTCTGGCTGAACGGGCTGGCGTATCTGGTCCTGCTGCTGCTGGCCGGGATGGCCTGCGGGCTGCGGCTGTACCGGCTCCCGGATCGGCTGTGGTGCCGCGCCGGGGCCTGGCTCTCCCGACACACCGCCAGACCGCGACGGTCCTGACACAAGGTGC
>NZ_JAKSYL010000196.1 GCF_022829515.1 Methylobacterium sp. J-048 | reverse complement strand
GTATCGTTTCATAAGCAGCCCCTCGTTCAGGACGAGGTAAGCTGGTCCACGCCGAGGAGGCGAGCGCGGATCGGACACACCGGCCGTCTTGCATTACGCTCGCGATCCCAACCAGAAGCCAGCTCTGATCGAGGCATCGTCGCAGCTCACACCAACCAGGTGACGACTGAACGATTACGCTACCTAAAAACCGCACCTTGCGAGCCGTCCAGCTTCGTCCCGCCAAGCATCGCGCTCGGCCTGAACCGCCTCGATCAAGGCATGCAGGTTCCCGGCATCGATCGCGGTCTCCATCAGCATGTCCTGGGCGATCGCGAGTTGCTGGCGTAGATCAGCGTTCTCCCGCGCGATAGCGACGAGCAGGGCGGTCACGTCGTCGCCCATCAGCGCCTGCTCCAGATCACAGGCAGGGGCTCTATCCGCGCTCAAGCTTGGCGGCAACAACATCTACACTGAACGCGACTGCGCCGGCGAGGCCGCACCGAGTATCGAGGGGTGGAGACCCCGGTGCTACTCTTCCGGCGCGCGGCCGGAGCCAATCGCTGAGGGTATGGTGGCGCAGGGTAGTTTACTGTCCCTGTACGCGGTCGGCACGGATCGCCGGCTACATCGTTGCGGCGATAGCCATCCACTGGCGCGCCTCAGAAACTCGCTCGTCGTCCGGGCACAAGGGCATGTCGCGGATGACCCGCGAGACAATGTGGCGGACCAACCCGTCATTGAGGTTGAGTTCGCGGGCGTGGCTCTGAAGGCGCCCCATCAGGCGCTGGACCACAATCTCGTGTCGAATGTCGGCTTCGTCGAGCATGTCGTCATCCCCCCAAGATGCGGCTGCAAGATCGTGTTTCAGCCTATAGGAGCGGCTAGACGGGTATAGGATTGCTATATGCAACCCTAGATGTGGGGCTCTCCTCGATCCAACGGTTATCGCCATCAAGGTAATTCAAAGAATAATCCTCCCGGCCGCGTGCGGCTGGCGGACCTGACCAACTGGTCGGATACTACATCCTCACCGTGGGCTCGTGTTGCGGGTCGTAGGTCTGGCCGCGATGGTCGGTCATGGCCCTAAGATGGCGAGCGTGGCCGTGTCTGTCGAGGTGGCCGGCCGATCTCGCTGCAACAGGCGCGGGCAATGTTCGACCCGGGGAAATTCTACGGGATGCTGAGGAACGCCGAGGTGGGACGGTAACGCCCTACTCCGCTGCAGCGCCGACGCTGTCGGCCATCTTCGCTCCTCGCGTGCCTAGTGGCTGCGGCTTGCCCACCGTGGTGTCCTCGGCGGTCTGGTGCTCCATCTCGGCGTTCAGCTGGGCGCCCAGCAGCACGATGATCGTCGAGATCCAGATCCAGGTCATGAACCCGATCGCCGCCCCGAGCGAGCCGTAGGTCTTGTTGTAGCTGCCAAAATTGGCGACGTACCACGAGAACAGCAGCGAGCCGCCAAGCCACAGCACCGCCGCCACGCCACTCCCCCCGGTGACCCAATGCCAGCGCGGCGCGTCCCGGCTCGGACCATAGCGATAGAGGACCGCCAAGCCGCCCAGAACCGCGAGCAGCAGGACAGGCCAGCGCAACAGGGCCAGCCACCATGCATCTTTGCCGATCCCGATGAACTCGAACACGACGGGCAGCACCACAACGGCGCCGAGGGCCAGGATCAGGAACGCCAGCGCGCCCGCGGTGAAGGCCAGCGAGACGAGGTTCAGGACGAAAAAGTTGCGCGTCTCGCGTTCGTTGTAAACGAGGTTGAGCGCGTCGAAGATGTGCTTCATGCCACCGTTGGCGCTCCACACCGACAGGGCAACGCTCACGAGAAGACTGAGCCCAAGCGTGGCATTTCCCTTCTCATCCAGCAGCTTGACCTGATCGCCGAGGATATCGAGGGCACCTTGGGGCATAATGCCTTGCAGGCTGGTGAGTTGATCGTTGATGGTCGAGGCGTCTGCCGCGAGCCCGTAGACCGACACCAGGGCGGCGATCGCCGGGAAGATCGCCAGCAACGCAAAGAAGGTTACGCCGGCCGACACTAGCATGATCCGGTTCTCGCCCACGTCCCGGTAGGTACGCAGCGCGATGTCCTTCCAGCCTTTGGCGGGGATCTCGGTCGGGTGTTTGGCTTGCCGTCCGCGATCAGCCTGCGTGCGCGCTACTTCTTGGGCTTCACGACCGGTGTGAGAGGGAGACGTCCGGCGTGCCGCTCCATCCCCGCTGTCCGAACCTGCTGCGGAGGCGCCGGATCCTGTACGGGCCGTGCGTCGTGGCAATGCCACGATGCCGAGCAGCGCGGTGGTCAGCGCCAAGGTCCAGGCGAGGGAGTTTCCCTTCTCGACGGAGCCGGGCTGCGAGCGGTCTCGGTGATGGGACGTCATTTAAAAATTTCCGCGCGCTAAGCTGCGCTATAGCATCACGCGCAATAACAGCGTGTGGCTCCGAACGTTGCAACCAGAAGCTTCAGGACACAATCTTCGGGGCGATGAAACGGAGCGCGCCAGCAGATCGTCACCAAAGGCTTGAGGTCTGGCCGTGCTGCTCAGGCATGCGCTCGGGATGGAGGTCGGCGGGGCCGGTGTCTAGCCTCGCCTCGCAGCCCATTTTAGCACGACGTCGGGCTGACGGCGGGTGCACAGGGCAAGGCACAGTCCTGATCGCCAAGAGCTGGATCGCAACTGCTCCGAGCGCCCCCGATCAGCCGCTGATTGAGAACGGCGTTACCTGCTGAGCCTGGCCTGTTCCTCGCGATGTCCATCTGCTTTTCATGCAGCTCGCGACATAGCGATGAGATCGGATGCCGTAAGGGCGCGCTGGGGCAGTGGATCAAGGGGTGGAATGCGAGGCTGGACGGCAGGTGGCTTGATCCGGCCAACCCGAAGACGCGCCAGTGGGCTGGTTCTCTTTGCCGGCGTCCCTGTCACGCTTCTTCCCCTTGCCTGCCCAGGGGCGTTGCATAGGCGAACGCGCATTGAAGCGTTAGTTAAGGCTAAGCTTCCGACGGTAACAGGGGACGCGTCAGTGACATGCCGCTGGCCCTAGGCGACCCTTGAAGGCGCCTTAAGGCTACGCTTTCTTCACGGTGGGTGGCACAGTGCGCCATCATGCCGATCCGGCCAGAACACCGCTTCTTCTATCCGATCGACTGGCGCGAGCTGTCGATGGCGATCCGCTTCGGCCGGGCGCAGGGGCGCTGCGAGAGCTGCGGGCGGCCGCACGGGCAGCTGGTCTATCACCTCGGCGATGGCCGCTGGTGGGATGCTGAGGCTGGCCGATGGCGCGATGGATGGGGGCGCCGGGTCCGGATCGGGGCGGGCACCGACATTCTCGGCCGCGCCCGCCGGACCTATGTCGTGCTGGCCGCCGCTCACCGGGATCACAACACGGCCAACAACGCAGACGCCAACCTCGCGGCCTTCTGCCAACGATGCCACATGATCCACGACCGGCCGGAGCATCAGAGGCGGCGATGGCGCACGCTGTTCCGGCGGAAGGCATCAGGCGACCTGTTTGGTGGGCCCTATGCCTGAAAGGCACGCCTCTGCTGGATTGTGGCCGCTGCTTTCACGATCGACAGAACACTCTCGCGCGTCGGCGCGTCGGCGATGCTCGTGAACGCCTGGACGAGCTCGACGACCTTCGGATCGTCGAAATAGGTCTGAACGGGCGCGACTCCGGCATCCACCGGCGCCGTGTCGGAGAAAAACGTCTCGACTGGCACCCTGAGCTGATCCGCGATCATCTGCAGACGGCTGGCGCCGACCCGGTTGCGGCCCTTCTCGTACTTCTGCACCTGCTGGAAGCTCACCCCAATGGCGTGACCGAGCGCGGTCTGGCTCAGACCCTGTGCCGCCCGAAGCGCCGCGATGCGGCTGCCGATCGCGCGATCAGCTTCAGTCGCCAGCTTCGGTGTATTGGTGGCGGTCATCGCAGGATTGGCTTTCTACGAGGGGATGCCGGAACGCGCAGCCGCTGGTACAGTCGCCTAAAATCGACTGAGGATTGTACCTGATTGTGCCAGACAACCGTTAGTGCAGCTGAGCAACAGCTGCAACTTGTGCAGGGCACGAGTGCAACTCTGGGTATTTTGTAAAAGCGGCGACGGTTGTATCGCCCCTATGAGGGCTGCAGGTCCTGGCGAGATCGAGCACCTTCCATGGATGAGATTGAGGAGCGGCGCCACGTCGTGCTGCGCAACCTCGCGACGCACGCTGGCCCGGCACGAGCCCGTCTGTGCTTGTCTCTGGACAACGCTGCTCGGTTGGCACACCTCGCACCTGAGGTCATAGCGGCTATCGAGAACGGCAACGGCTGCACGTTCTCGCTCGCTGTGCTGACGCGCGTCGCACTATTCCTGGGGTTGACCGAGCTTGGCATGCCACGCCCTCGGCCGTCGGGGATGGAGTAGCCGAGTCTCAAAAAAGCTCGTTGGGGGAAACTTCGCCCGGAGCCGGCACGTACCGCTGGCCCATGAGCGACCAAGACGACGAGCCTACCGCCCTGAATGCTGCGATAGCGGCGCAGATCTATGCCGCCCGCATACGCGGTGCCTACTCAATCGAGACCTTGGCGGTGCTCGCCCGGGTCGACCCCGGGGCGATTATTGGGCTTGAGAATGGGGCGCCACTCATCGACGCGGGGGTCCGGAACCGGGTCATGGACGTGCTCGGTCTACGTCCAGATGGTCATTCCTCCCCTGTGCGCCTGACTGATCTCACCCTGTCCGATACGAACCGCCAAGGCTGATCTGACGCCGTCCACCGCCACCATGCATGCCATGGCTCGGCGCCGCATAGGGCTGACGCGACAGCTCATGCAGAGCATCGCCGACGGGCCCACCGACCCGATACAAGCAGGATCGCTCGCAGGTCGCCGCGACGCGCACGCCGATCTCGTGCGTATGGCTTCGGCCATACAGCCATAGGGCTAGCCGCGCCCGCGTCGCCTCCGGGATACCTTCGAGGAGATCGAGCAGTGTCTCGGGGGCAGCCCGCATCAGGCGCGTCGCGAGCCCCAGCGGCACCGGGCAGTCGTTCGCGAAATCCTCCGCGGTGATCACTCCCGGAAGCCGCAGTAACAGAACGACGCAATGTAGCGTTCCGTACTGGATAGGTCCGGCACCGGGGCCGATCGCTGGCGCGATGGATAGGGACGTTGGATCTGGATGGGGTTCGAGCACCAACAGCTTTGGTCGCGCTCGCCCCCCCCCCCGTCGTTCCGGCAGCAGCCCACCGGGGTCGCGTTTTCAGGCGGCCAGAACGTCGGCGTCGTCTTTCAAACCGGCCTCTCCGTTGGGCGAGGTTTCAAGCGAGCCGACACGATAAGCCGACATCTGGATGTCGCCGGCTTCCTGAGCCATCGCCGTCGCGAGAAGCTGCGCACGTCCCGCCCAACGATCCCGTTCTACCCGCATGGCAGCAAGCTGATCCTCGCTCGATGCCAACGCGACTTGCAACGTGTCGATCTCAGTCCGTAGACCGCTCGTGCGTTGCCGCTCACTCGCCAAGGCGGCTTTGAGCACATAGAGGGCAGCGTCGGTCGCTCCCTTCGGCGAACGGTTCACATCGCGGATGGGAAGGGATTGTAGCACGGCATTCTTGACCTCAGCAGCCCGCTGATTGCTCACCGGTGATGACGTCCGCGTGGCTGGCGCGTCAGGTCGAAGCTGCGCGATTTCTGTTTTCAGTTGCTCGACATCCAGCCCTGCCGGGGGATGAACCTCAGGTGGTTCGATCG
>NZ_JAKSYL010000193.1 GCF_022829515.1 Methylobacterium sp. J-048 | reverse complement strand
GGAGGCGATCGAGGAGAGAGGCACGGCGACCCAGCGGACCGCCCGGAACGTCGCGCAGGCGGGGACCGGGGCCGGCGAGGTCACGGCCACGATTGCCGGGGTCGCCGGCGCCGCCGAGAGCACCGGGGCCGCGGCCCAGCTGGTGCTCGGCTCGGCCTAGGAACTCTCGGTCCAGGCCGAGCGGCTCGACGTCGCGGTCAACCGCTTCCTCGACACGGTGCGGGCCGCTTGAAGTGCTCGCCGCCGAAGGGGATGCCGGTGCGGCGTCGGCGGGCGCGTAGGACCCGGAGACCTACGACCGGTTCGAGAAGGTCGTGCTGGTCCATGGCTGCCGCCAGGTGCAGGAGCTGGCCTACGGCGAGACCATCACGGAATCCCTGCCCAAGCACGAGTTCCTGGGCGAGATGATCTCGAACCAGC
>NZ_JAKSYL010000191.1 GCF_022829515.1 Methylobacterium sp. J-048 | reverse complement strand
GCTGGTTCGAGATCATCTCGCCCAGGAACTCGTGCTTGGGCAGGGATTCCGTGATGGTCTCGCCGTAGGCCAGCTCCTGCACCTGGCGGCAGCCATGGACCAGCACGACCTTCTCGAACCGGTCGTAGGTCTCCGGGTCCTTGATGATCGACAGGAACGGCGCCAGCCCCGTGCCGGTGCCGAGCAGGTAGAGGTTGCGGCCGGGCAGCAGGTTGTCGAGCACCAGGGTGCCGGTGGGCTTCTTGCCGACGATGATCGGGTCGCCGACCTTGAGGTGCTGGAGCTTGGAGGTCAGCGGCCCATCCTGGACCTTGATCGAGAAGAACTCGAGCTCCTCCTCGTAATTGGCCGAGACCACCGAATAGGCGCGCAGCAGCGGCCGCCCCTCGACCTCAAGGCCGATCATGGTGAACTCGCCGTTGCGGAACCGGAACGCCGGATCCCGCGTGGTGCGGAACGAGAACAGGTTCTCGGTCCAGTGATGCACCGACAGAACGCGCTCCTCGTAGAACTTGCTCATCGACGGATCAGTCCTCGAATTCCTCTGACGCTCGGCCCATGCCCCCGATGAGTCGGGGTCCATGAGGTTCGGCGGATCGCCGCCGCCCCGCGGTGGCGGAGTCGGACCCCGCGCGCCGATGCGCCGGGATCCGGATGTCGAACTTATGACGGGTGCTTCTTTCGCAGTTGCAGCACGCCCGTCAAGGCGCGCCAGGATCACACCTGCGGAAGAAGTGAATCGCCTGGAATCGTTCGAATATTTTAACCGGCGGTGATCGGCCGGAGCGGCTTCAGCCCCGCCTCGATCGCGGCCCGGCGCGGCTCCAGGAACGGCGGCAGGGCGAGGCGCGCGCCCAGGCTCTCCAGGGGCTCGTCGGCGGTGAAGCCGGGCCCGTCGGTGGCGATCTCGAACAGGATGCCGTTGGGCTCGCGGAAATACAGGCTGCGGAAGTAGTAGCGGTCCACCGGCCCGCTGCTCGGCACCCGGGCGGCCTTCAGCCGGTCGGCCCAGGATTCGTAATCCGCATCGGGGATGCGGAAGGCCACGTGGTGGACCGCGCCCGCGCCCTGCTGCGCGGGTGCGGACGCATCGGCCAGGAGCTGGATCTCGGCGGCCGGGCCGCCGGGGCCCATGGCGTAGACCTCGACCGGGCCGTCGCCGGACTCGAAGGTGCGGACCCGACGCATGCCGAGCAGATCGGTCAGGACAGCGGCGGTGCGGGCCGGGGCCGGCACGGACAGGCGGATCGGGCCCAAGCCCCGGATCTGGTAGGCCGCCGGAACCGGGGAGGCGTCCCACGGGTGCTCCGGGCCGGTGCCGCCGTCATCGACCAGGGCGAGGCGCTGGCCCTCCGGATCCTCGAAATCCACGGTGAGGCGGCCGTCGCGCAGGACGGGCTCGGCCACCACGGATCCGGCCTCGCGCAGGCGCGTGTGCCACCACGCCACCGCGCCTTCGCCCGGCACGCGCAGGTGGGTGCGGGTGATGCTGTTCGACCCGCGCCGCTCCGGGGGGGCCGGCCAGTCGAAGAAGGTGATGTCGGTGCCGGGGCTCGCGAGCCCATCCGCGTAGAACAGGTGATAGGCCGAGACGTCGTCCTGGTTCACGGTCTTCTTCACCAGCCGCAGGCCGAGCGTGCCGGTGTAGAACGCCACGTTCTCCGCGGCGCGGGCGGTCACCGCGGTGAGGTGATGGATACCGGTGAGCTGCATGGCTTTTCGTATGGGTCCCCGCTCCAATGCGCCTCAAGTAGGGATCGGACGACGGGGTTGCGAGCACACGGCTGGAATGCAGTGGGCGTGAGCGGGCGGCAGACTTCCGGAAAGGAGATAAGGCTGCACAGCAACTTAGGAATGCTGCGAGGCGCGGTCGATCTGCTGCAGAGCGCGCCTTTGAAACCGCAGCTTCAAAGGCGGTATTTGGACAGGACGGCTTCGACCTCGGCCTCGGTCGCGAAGTCCCCGCGTGCGCGCTCGGACTGCGCCTCGATCAGGTCGGCCACCTCGTCGGGCGGGAGCGCGATCACCGCATCGCCCCGGCCCGCATAGGCGAGCACCATGCGGGCGATCTCGTCCTGCATCTCGGGGGACAGCGCGCGGGCGGTCTGCACCGCGCGATCCAGAAGCTCGGTCATGACCGCACCCTGCCCCCGCACGCCGCCCGAGAAAAGCGGCCTGCGCCTCAGAGCCCGACCGGCCGGCCGGCGGCTACCACCAGCATTCGGCCGTCCGCAAAAGTCCGGGCGGCGGCGCGGCGGATATCGGCCTGGGTCACGGCCGAGACCAGGGCGTTGCGCCGGGCGATGTAGTCCATGCCCAGCTCCTCGAAGGCGATCTGCACCAGCTGGTGGGCGATCTTGGTCGAGGTGTCGAAGCCCAGCGCGTAGGAGCCGGTGAGGTAGTCCTTGGCCTTCTGCAGCTCGTCGTCGTCGGGCCCGTCCGTGATCAGCCGGCCGATCTCGTCGCCGATCACCGACAGCGCCTCGCCGACGCGCTCGTTCTTGGTGGCGGTGTAGCCCCAGGTCATCGCGGCCGAGCGGTGGCTGACCAGCGAGGTCCCGACCGAGTAGGCCAGCCCGCGCTTCTCGCGCACCTCCTGGAACAGGCGCGACGTGAAGGCGCCGCCGCCGAGGATGTGGTTGAGCACATAGGCTGGGATGAAGTCCGGGTCGCGCCAGGCCACGCCGGCCATGCCGAAGCGGATCACCGATTGCGGCACGTCGAGGTCCACGACGATGCGCTTGCCGAGTTCCTGCACCTCGGTGCGCGGCACCGCCTTCAGCGCCCCGGCCTCGGGCAGGGCCCCGAAGGCACGGTTCAGGCCTTCCGCGAGCTGCTCGGCCCCGATGGCGCCCACCGCGGCGACCTTGACCCGGCCGCGGCCGATGATGCGCGCATGCATCGCCAGGAGGTCGTCCCGGGTGATCGTGGTCACGCTCTCGACCGTGCCCGAGGACGGCCGGGCATAGGCGTGGCCGGCGAACGCCTCCTTGAAGAACCGGCGCGAGGCCAGCACGCCCGGATCGTTCTGCTGATAGCGCAGGCCGGCGATCACCTGGCCGCGGACACGCTCGATCGCGTCCGGGTCGAGGCGCGGCTTGGCGAGCGCCAGGGCGAGGAGCGCGATGCCCTCGTCGGCATGCTTGACCAGCATCTTGAGCGAGCCGCCGATCGCGTCGGGGCCGGCATGAAAGGACAATTCGATCGCCCGGGCGGCGAGCTGCTCCTGGAAGGCGTCGGAGGTCAGGTCGCCCGCGCCCTCGTCCAGGAGCCGGGCCAGCATCTGCGCGCAGCCGGCCTTGCCGGCCGGGTCCTGGGCGGCGCCGCCCTCGAACGTGAAGGCCAGGGCGATCATCGGCACCACGGGGGATTCGACGTGCCACGCCTCGATCCCGGCGGCGGTGGTGACCGGCAGCGCCGTGGTGGGCGAGCTGGCGGCGGCTGCGGTGTCGACCAAGGTCTCGGCGACGCTCATGAAAACCTCTTGTTTATCGTGTCACGGGCGGCGGAGCGGGCTCTCGGCCTGATGCAGGTCCCGACGGGGCCAAAACCGCCGCCGGAACGCGCCCGAAAAAGCTATTCCGCGGCCATCGCGACCGGGGCGTCGGGGTCCTGAGCCTTGGTCAGGTAGCCGGTGACCGAGCGGGACGGCGTCAGCCAGCGCTCGGCGGCGGTCTTGAGGCGCTCCTGCGAGACCGCCTCGATGTCGGTCGGCCAGCGGCGGACCTCCTCGATGGTCTCGCCGATCGCCAGCGCCGAGCCGTAGATCCGGGCAAGCGAGGACTGGCTGTCGGAGGAGTAGACGGTCTCGGCCACGAGCCGGGTCTTGGCGCGCTCGATCGCCTCGGCGCCGAGCGCCTCCGCGGGGGCGCGGCGCAGGATCTTGTCCACGGCCTCCTCCAGCGCCTCCAGGGAGACGCCCTCGGCGGGCACCGCGTAGACGGAGAACCGGGTCTCGTCGATCGCCGAACCCATGTACCAGGCGCCGGCATTCACCGCGAGGCCGGTCTCCATGACCAGCTTGCGGTAGAGGTAGGAGGTCGAGCCGCCGCCCAGCACTTCGGCGAGCAGTTCGAGGTCGTGGCAGCCGCCGTCGCGGGCGGTGATGCAGGAGGGGGTCAGGTAGAGCCGCTGCAGGGTCGGCTGCTCGACCTTCGGGTCGGCGACCGCGACCCGGCGCAGGGCCTTGGGCTCGGGCTCGCGCGCCCGCAGGCGCTCGGGCCGGGCGCCCTGGGGGGCGACGCGGCCGTAGGTCTCGTCGGCCAGCCGGCGGACCTCGTCCGGGGTCACGTCGCCGGCCACCACCAGGATCGCGTTCTCGGGGGTGTAGAAGCGCTTGTAATAGGCCAGCGCGTGCTCGCGGTTCAGGCCCTCGATCTCGTGCATCCAGCCGATGATCGGGATGCCGTAGGGATGGTGCACGAACAGCGAGGCGGCCATCGCCTCGGAGAGCTGGGCGGAGGGGTCGGTCTCGACCCGCATGCGCCTCTCCTCCAGCACCACGTCGCGCTCGGGCGCGACCACGGCATCGTCGAGGACGAGACCGCCCATGCGGTCGGCCTCGAACGCCATCATGGTGCCGAGATGGTCCCGGGCCACCCGCTGGAAATAGGCGGTGTAGTCGTAGCTGGTGAAAGCATTCTCCTGGCCGCCGAGGCCCGAGACCGCCTTGGAGAAGGCGCCGACCGGGTGCGTCTCGGTGCCCTTGAACATCAGGTGCTCGAGGAAGTGGGCGATGCCCGACTGGCCCAACGGATCATCGGCCGAGCCGTTGCGGTACCAGATCATGTGGGTCGCCACAGGCGCCCGGTGATCGGGCACGACCACCACGTCGAGGCCGTTGTCGAGGGTGAAGGCCGTGACCTCCGGTCCGCCCGCCTCGGAGCGCCCGAACGGCGCGGCCTCGCCCCGGCCGGCGCTGCCGCCGTAGGGCGAGCCCGGACGCGGCGGGAAGAGGGTGGGCGTCGCCTTCCTGAACAGGTGCATTCCGCTTTCCTTTTGCCGGCCCCGTGCCGGCGGCGCCCCTTGCCGGGACGCTCGCATGGACCGGGCCGTCTTCGTCTCCGGACGGCAAGAGCCGGACCGGGACAGAGTTGTCATGTTGCCATGCCGGGACGCCGTTGCAACAGCGCCACAGCTTGATGGTTACTGCTGGGCGCGCTGGCGCTGATAGGCCCGGGGATCGGCCTCGTCGCGCTCGCGGGTGGCACTGTTGATCGGGTCCCGCGACGGCGGCTGGGCCAGCTTCTTCGGGGATTGCCGGTAGCCGGTCGGCGGATCGGTCAGGATGTCGCGGGCCGGCTCGACGTCGGAGGGCTCGGCATTGGCGCTCTTGCCCTTGAGCAGGTCGAACGGGCTGAGCAGGCTGTCGTCGCGGTTGGTGTCGCCGGGCTTGCGCTCGGCCTCGGTGGTGACGCTCGCCCCGGCGCGGCGGCCGTTGCGGATCTCGTCCACCGAGAGCGTGGCGTTGTTGTCGTCGTAGCGGCCGCGCGCCTGGTTGCCCACCGGGCGGCGCCGTTCGGCAGCCGCGCGCTCACGCTCGGCGATCTCGGGATCCTTCGGCCAGGCGGTGCTGGTGGAGCGGGCCCGGGGCTGGGGCAGGGCCTTGCCGTCGAGCTTGGGCGGCATCACCAACGGCGGGCGCTCGTGATAGTCGATCGGATCCTGGCGCTTCTCCAGGAGGCCGATGCCGGAGAGCGCGTCGCGCATGAACTCGCCGCGCTCCTGCGCCTGCGCGGCGCCGGCCAGAAGCGGCGCCAGCGCGACCGCGGCGGCGGGGAGGATGAGACGAAGCCTGCGGTGCCCGGTCATGCTGCCTCACGGGTTCCGGCCGGGAATCCGGCGCGGGGACGGCCGCGACGCGGCCTGATCCGACGGGTCCCGGCCTGAGACCGGTTTCCGGCGATCGTATGGCGCCTTGACCGCATCGCACCAGAGGCTTGGGGCGGGCAGGGCCGATCTGTTGCGGGAATCACGGGTGCGACGCCCCTTGCGGCGTACCCCGCCCGGCTGGGCTCAGGCTGTCGAGAATCAGTCCGATCACCCCGGCCACGATCGCGGCATCGGCCACGTTGAACACGTACCAGGACCAGCCGCCGGCATGCAGGTGGACGAAGTCGAACACCGCCCCGTAGGCAGCCCGGTCGATGGCGTTGCCGAGCGCGCCGCCGACGATCAGCCCGAGGGCGACCGCCAGCAGCCGCGAGCCGGCCCGGGTCATCCAGATCCCGAGTCCGAGCGCGGCCGCCAGCGACAGGACGACCAGAAGCCAGCGCCCGACGCCGCTCTCCTGCTGGAACAGTCCGTAGGAGACGCCGCGATTCCACACCACCACGAAGTCGGCGAACGGCGCCAGCCGCCACGGCTGGGTGAGCACGAGGTCGGTGCCGAAATAGAGCCCGAGCTTGGAGGCTTGGTCGAGGATCAGGGTAAGGAGCAGGGCCAGCAGGCCGGCGCGGGTGGGGGTCATGGGCGGGGCAGGGGGGCGGATGACCGTGTCGCTCCCTCCCCACTTTGCAAGCCAGCAGGCTCACACGATGCCGGTCGAGACGCGGGTCCCCTCTCCCGTGCGGGAGAGGGACAGGGTGAGGGATGCGACCTCTCCGGATGAACCTGATCCCTCACCCCAACCCTCTCCCACACGGGAGAGGGGGCGCGTTGCGACCTCTCCAACACGACGTGTGCACCCGCGATCCGCTGCGAGGAAGAGTGTCCTGCGCAGCAGCAGGCCGCGGGATGAAGTCTCGTAAGAGGGGCAGCGCGACGATTCAGGATGGAGCTGGCGTCGCGACCTATCCGGCCACGGCGCTCCCCTCTCCCAACCCCCTTCGGGGGCCACCCTCCCCCGCAGAGGGGGGAGGGTGATGTCGCGGGTACGATCACGCCGCACTGGCCTCCGGATGCGCCGCGTCCCACTCGCGCAGGGCCTGGGCGTCGCGGGGGGTCACGTCCGGAAACTCCGGGTCGCTGCCCACCGCCGGGGTGACCCGCCAGGAGCGGGCGCATTTGCGGCCCTCGGCCGGATTCGGCACCACGGCGACGCCGCGCACGTCGTCGAGCCGGAACGCGTCCGCCGGCCCCTCGCCGGCCTCCACCGTGATCGCGGAGGTGATGCAGGTGTCGGCGAAGTCGCAGCCCTCGAGAGCGGCGAGCAGCTCCGGATCCGCGACATAGACCGTCGGGGCAGCCTCCAGGCTCGCGCCGATGCGCTTGGCCGCGCGCTCGATCTCCAAGGCGCCGGTCACGGCCCGGCGCACCTTCCGGATCTTTTGCCAGCGCTCCGCGAGGGTGGGGTCCAGCCACGCCGCCGGGGTCTCCGGCAGGGTCTGGAGATGCACCGAGCCGTCGGCGGACGGGTAGCGGTCGAGCCAAGCCTCTTCCGCCGTGAAGGCGAGCACCGGCGCCAGCCAGACCACCACCCGGCGGAAGGTCTCGTCGATCACTTGGAGCGCCGCCCGGCGGGTCACCGACGAGATCGGATCGCAGTAGAGCGCGTCCTTGCGCACGTCGAAGTAGAACGACGACAGGTCGCCGGTCATGAAGCCGTTGAGCAGGGCCACGACCCGCTTGGTGTCGTAGGTCGCGTAGGCTTCGCGGATCTCGCCGTCGAGTTCGGCCAGCCGGTGCAGGATCAGCCGCTCCAGCTCCGGCATTTTTTCGGACTCGACGTCGTCGCCCGGCACGCGATGCGCCAGGGAGCCGAGCATCCAGCGCAGGGAGTTCCTGAGCTTCCGGTAGGTCTCCGCAAACGTCTTGATGATCTCCGGGCCGATCCGCAGGTCGTCGGTGTAGTCCGAGGCGGCGACCCACAGGCGCAGGATGTCGGCGCCCGAATCCTTGATGATGCTCTGCGGCGCGACGACGTTGCCTTTCGACTTCGACATCTTCAGGCCCTTGCCGTCGAGCACGAAGCCGTGGGTCAGGACGATGTCGTAGGGCGCCCGGCCGCGGGTGCCGGAGGATTCGAGCAGCGAGGACTGGAACCAGCCCCGGTGCTGGTCCGAGCCCTCCAGGTACATCACCCGGTCCTGGCCGCCGTCGCGGACGCGCCGCGCCCCGGCGAGCGCCGGGAACGCCTCCGGATCGTCCAGCACGAAGGCGTGGGTCGAGCCGGAATCGAACCAGACGTCGAGGACGTCGGTCACCTTCTCGTAGGCGGCGGGGTCGTGGTCCGGGGCCAGGAAGCGCTGCGCCGCGTCGTCCCGGAACCAGGCATCGGCGCCCTCGGCGTTGAAGGCGTCGCGGATCCGGGCGTTGACGGCCACGTCCTTGAGGATCTCACCGCTCTCCCGGTGGACGAACACGGTGATCGGCACGCCCCAGGCGCGCTGGCGCGAGACCACCCAGTCCGGCCGGTTGCCGACCATGCCGGTGATGCGGTTCTTGCCCTGGGGCGGGACCCACTGGGTCTCCTCGATGCCCTGGAGCGCGACCTCGCGCAGGGAGCGGTTACCCAGGCTGTCCACCGGCCGGTCCATGGCGATGAACCATTGCGGGGTATTGCGGAAGATCACCGGCTTCTTGGAGCGCCAGGAATGCGGGTACTGGTGGCGCAGCACGCCGCGGGCGACCAGCGCCCCGGCCTCGGTGAGCGCGGCGATGACCGCCTTGTTGGCGTCGCCCTTCTCGCCCTTGTCGGTGAGCACCCGGGTGCCCTCGAAGCCCGGCGCGGCCTTGGTCAGGGCGCCGTCCGCATCCACCGTGTAGGGGATCGCCGTATCGATGCCGCGCTCCTGGAGCAGCCGGCCGCTGGACATCCAGAGCTCAAAGTCCTCGCGGCCGTGGCCGGGGGCCGTGTGGACGAAGCCGGTGCCGGATTCGTCGGTGACATGGTCGCCGTCGAGCATCGGCACGGCGAAGTCGTAGCCGCGGCCGTTGAGCGGGTGCGCCAGGGTGAGGCCGGCCAGCGTCTCCGGGCGCACGTCGCCGACGCGCTCGAACGCCTCGACCCGGGCGGCCTTGAACACGGTGGCGGCCAGGCTGTCGGCCAACAGGTAGGTCTGCCCGGGGGTCGCCCAGTTCTCGGCTGGCGCCTGCGTCACCCGGTAGAGCCCGTAGGCGATCTTTTTGGAATACGCGACGGCGCGGTTGCCCGGCATGGTCCAGGGGGTGGTGGTCCAGATCACCACCCGGGCGTCTTTCAACGCCGCGTCGGCCCCGTCATCGGCTCCTTGCCGGATCGGGAACGCGACGAACACGGTGTCGCTGACATGCTCCTCGTACTCGACCTCGGCCTCGGCCAGCGCGGTCTTCTCGACCACCGACCACATCACCGGCTTGGAGCCGCGATAGAGCTGGCCGCTCATCGAGAACTTCATCAACTCGTCGGCGATCACCGCCTCGGCCGGGTAGGCCATGGTCGCGTAGGGGTGGTCCCAGTCGCCGGTGACGCCGAGCCGCTTGAACTCGTCCCGCTGCACGTCGAGCCAGTGGGCTGCAAACGTCCGGCATTCTTGCCGGAACTCGATCACCGGCACGTCGTCCTTGTTGCGGCCCTTGGCGCGGTACTGCTCCTCGATCTTCCACTCGATCGGCAGGCCGTGGCAGTCCCAGCCGGGCACGTAGTTGGCGTCGAGGCCGAGCGCGCCCTGCGAGCGCACCACCACGTCCTTCAGGATCTTGTTGAGCGCCGTGCCGATATGGATGTTGCCGTTGGCGTAGGGCGGGCCGTCGTGCAGCACGAAGCGCGGCCGTCCCGAAGCGGCGGCGCGGATCTTCCCGTAGAGGTCGATCGCGGCCCAGCGCTCCAGCAGCAGTGGCTCCCGGGTCGGCAGGCCGGCGCGCATCGGGAACTCGGTGCGCGGCAGGAACAGGGTCTTGGAATAGTCGCGGGCAGAAGCGGTCTCGGGGGTGGTCATCGGATCTCGCATCGGCGGTCGGGCCGGCGGCAATGGGCCGGCCGGATACAGGAATCTGGGCAGGGCGAGCGGCATCAGGATCCCGGACTTCCGCGCGGCCTCGCCGAAGCGGACGCTCATTTACGCGGAGGCCGGGCCAATAATTCGAAGCCTGCGGCCCAGGCCGCGAAGAGCATGCGAAGCGAACATGACCCGTTCTCTAGCAGCGGCCCCTTCCCGATGCCAGCGGCCGGACCCGCGATGCCTGATGAGACCTTTCGGCGCCTGAACCGTTGACCTGCACGCCCTCCGCGACCCGCGGGCCGCGGAGCTCGTCCCGAACGACGACCAGGAGTTGACCATGAAGAAGCTGATGATCGCCGCCCTCGCCCTCGCCCCGCTGGCCTTCGCGTCCGGCGCCGAGGCTCAGGGCACGGCCCGGGGCGCCCAGCGCGGCGTCGAGGACGGCTCGGCCGCGGCCGGCCCGGTGGGCGGTGTCGTGGGCGGCGCGGTGGGTGCCGCCACCGGCACGGTCGGCGGCGTGCTCGGCACCGACACGGATCCGGCCCGCCGCGCCCGCGAGGACCGCCGCGAGGAGCGCCTGGACCGTCAGGAGCGCCAGGGCCGCTGATCCGGCCTCGAACCGGCCGGTCGCCTCAGGCGGCCGGCCGGTCCCGGCGAATCGTTTCCTGCGCCAGGAGATAGAGGCCGGAGCCGACCACGATCATGGCCCCGGCCACCGTCCAGCGGCTCGGCACGTCGCCGAACAGCACGAAGCCGAGCGTCACCGACCAGAGCAGCTGGGTGTAGATGAACGGCGCCAGCACGTTGGCCGGCGCGCGGGCATGGGCCAGCACCAGCAGCCAGTGCCCGATCGTCCCGAACAGCGCGACCGCGATCAGCAGCGCCCAATGGGTGAGGTTGGCCGGGCTGGTCCATATCCACGGCAGGAGCGGCGCCATCAGCGCGAGGCCTGCGAGCCCGGTGTAGAACATGGTCGTGGCGGTGGAATCGTAGGCCGCGAGCTTGCGCGTGATGATCGCGTAGAAGGCGTAGACCACGACGTTGGCCACGCAGAGCAGGGCGGCCGGATGCATCCCACCGAGGCCCGGGCGCACGATCACCAGCACGTCCAGGAAACCGACCCCGATCGCCACCATCCGGGCCCGGGACGACCATTCCCCGAGCAGCGGCCCGGCCAGCAGCGCCACCGTGAGCGGGGCCGCAAACTGGATCGAGATCGTCTCGGCAAGCTGCAGGTAGCGCAGAGCCAAAAAATTCAGGGCCGTGGAGGCGAACAGCAGCAGCGAGCGGACGATCTGCAGGGTCAGCCGCCGGCTCTTCACCACGCCCGGCGTGCGCACCGGATTGATGAACAGCGAGATCATCGCGACGCTGGCGGCGTAGCGCATGAAGGTGGTGACCAGCGGGTCGACCCCGGCCCGCGACAGCGTCTTGGCGCTGGCGTCGAGGCCCGCGAAGAAGGCGACGGCGCCGCACATCAGGGCGATGCCGACGATCCGCCGGCGGCGCACGAGGTCAGGAGACAGGGCCACGCGAGCGGGGCCCATGTCGTTGGCGACGGATGTCGCGACCTGCGTGCTCATGCCTGCCAATTCTCGGTGGAGGCCTGGATTTCTGCCACGCTCGCGCCCGCGGCGGCACCCGCCACGGCGCAGGGGAAGTATGCAGCCGGCACGGTTCGCCGGCGCAGTACCCGGCTCAGCGCTTGGCCGGGACCTTCTCGGCGGCGGCGGTCTTGGTCGCCACCTTGGCGACCTTCGCCTTGGCCGGGGTCGCGCCCGCGATCAGGGCGGCCAGATGGCCCTGGTCGAGGCCCGCGCCGGGCGCAGGCATAGCAACAGGAGCCGGCACTACGGCGGGGGCGCTCACGGGCCGGCGCGGCTCGATCGAGCCGGTCGCGGCGGGATCGGGAAGGCTGGCGAAGGCCGCGATCGGACTCGCGGGGGTGGATTCGCGCTGCACGCGCAAGGTCCAATGGGCGGCGGTGGACAGGGCGGCGATCCCGAGGATCGCCTTGATGCCGCCGGTGAGCAGGGCTCGCATGGTCGTCAGGCCCGAGAGAACGCGGTTACGCCGGACCGGATCCCCGGCCTCATCGCATCATCGCGGCGGAGCGTGAACGAAGCTGCAACCGGGCCGCCTCGTGCTGTCCCGGATCGGGGCAGGCGGACGACTCGGCGCCCGCTCTCGGATGCCAAAAGACGGAATTCTATGTGGGCCTTGCGCCGAGCCCGCGGTTCCTGTTCCCCGCGCTCCCGACACTCCTGCAGCGACTCGGCCCACTGAGCCTCACAGGATCGGCCCAGAGAACTGGTCCGGACCACCCCGTCACTGCCGGCCCCGCTACCATGCAGGCCCGAGCGGGCTCGCGAAACCTTCAGGCGCATCGGCTGCGGGGACCGTCCGTGTAGAGGGTGGCAGCCAAGCCGGCAACCGAGCGGCGGCCGTTTCGGCGCCCCCGCGGCGATCAGCGCTCCGCGGCGGCCGCGGCGAAGCGTATCAGCGCGGCGATCTCCGGCTCTCCCGACTCGGCGGCGAGGCGCGCGTAGAGATCGGCATAGCCGGAAAAGACCTGCCGCCCGGCCGCGGCCGGCCCGAGGAAATCGGCGATCTCGCCCATCTCGGGCGCCCAGCGATAAGCTTTCGGCGCCATGTCGGGCAGGGCCTTGGCGAACCGGGCGAGCAGCGCCGGCTCGTTCTCGGCGAGTTCGTCGAGGAGCACTGTGCCGGCCCCGGCGCGCTCGGCGGCCAGGATCATGATCGCGGCGAGCGCCGTGAGCCCCTTGTTGAGCCCGGCATAGCTCATCTTGAGGCTGGAGGCCGCGCCGACGGCCCCGGGACAGACGCGCAGATCGAGGCCGCGTTCGCGCAGGACCAGGGCCGGGGCGGTGTCGTTCCCCGAGACGTAGACGCGCGGCCCCTTGCTGCCAGGCTTCGGCGGCAGGCCCAGGATCGCCCCGTCGAGGAACGGCGTCCCCGTCTCCGCGACGATCTCGGCGATGCGGCCGATCGTGTCCGGGCTGACGGCGTTGGCATCGACATAGACCGGCTTGCGCGGGGCCGCCGCCAGGGCGGGGGCGAGGCGGTGGGCCAGGGCCTCCGCGTCGGCGGGCGGCACGATCGACAGCAGGATGTCGGCGCCCACGAGGTCGGCGATGTCGGCATCGACCATGCCGGCCGACTCGGCCCGGGCCCGGCTCGCCTCTCCGCGCCCTTCGAGCGCGGTCAGCACCCGGGCGCCGTGCTCGACGAGCCGTGCCCCGATGGCGCTGCCCATGGCGCCGGGGGCGATCACCGCGATGGTGGGCATGGGAGGCTCCGAGAATGGGCTGCTGGGGCCATGGTAGCCAGCGCGCCTGCAGGGTCATAGTGTTTCGCGGAACGGATCACCGTCATGAACCAGCCCAAGCCGAGCGATGCTCTGTCGAGGTCCCAGCGTCGCCACCGCGCGCGGCGACGCGACGGCCTGAAGGTCCCGCGCGTTTGGGTGCCCAATCCATCGAGGCCGGGCTTCAAGGAGGAAGCGCCCCGGCAGGCTTCGCTTCTGAAGGGCGCCAGCGAGGAAGTCGAAGCGTTACGCTTCATCGCGGCAGCATTCGATTGGCGCGATTGAGAAATTGATGGGTCGCTTGTTCAGCATGACCACCGGCGCAGTCCAACCCTCCAGCCAGTCCGAAGCTTGGTGCTTTCAAGACGCGAAGGCCCGTTTCGGCGAGGTGGTCCAACGCGCCTGCACCGAGGGTCCGCAGTGCGTGATCGTACCCGGCCAGGATGCTGTGGTGATCATCTCGGCCGCGGAGTTCCGTCGGCGACCGGACCGGTGACGGGCCAGTCGCTGATCGATGCGCTACAGGCATCGCCCTTCCGCGATATCGATCTCGAATCCGAGCCCGTGGCGATCCCGGCCCGCGACGCCGGTCTCTGATGCGACTGCGTGGCACCAACGTCCTACCCGAACCTCACAGGCCGGCAGATCGTTCCTCAACCCCAGGAGCGATCCGGTGGTTTGAGCCCGGCGCGGCCGGCGCTTTGAGCCCTACCGCAACGAGCCGCAGAACCGCTGGATGCGCCGGCAGGCTTCCTCCAGCACCGCGTTCGAGGTGGCGTAGGAGATGCGCAGGTTCGGGCCCAGCCCGAAGGCCGAGCCGTGCACGGCGGCCACGCCCTCGGCCTGGAGCAGCTCGGTGACGAAATCCTCGTCCGTCTCGATGGTCTTGCCGGCCTCGGTCTTTTTGCCGATCAACGCGGCGCAAGACGGGTAGACGTAGAAGGCGCCCTCCGGCGTCGGGCAGGTCAGGCCGTTGGTCTGGTTGAGCATCGACACGACCAGGTCGCGCCGGCCCTGGAACGCCGCCCGGAACTTGGCCAGGTGGTCCTGCGGGCCGTCGAGGGCGGCCACCGCGGCCCATTGCGCGATCGTGCTCGCCCCGGAGGTCTGCTGGCCCTGGACGAAGTCCATCGCCTTGATCAGCGTCTCCGGCCCGGCCGCATAGCCGATCCGCCAGCCGGTCATGGCGTAGCCCTTGGAGACGCCGTTCATGGTCAGCGTCCGCTCGATCAGCTGGGGCTCGACCTGGGCCGGCGTGACGAAGGCGAAGTCGCCGTAGGTCAGGTGCTCGTAGATGTCGTCGGTCAGGATGTGCACGTCGGGATAGCGCAGCAGCACGTCGGTGAGCGCCTTCATCTCGTCGCGCGTGTAGGCGGCCCCGGACGGGTTCGACGGCGAGTTGAGCACGATCCACTTGGTCTTGGGCGTCAGCACCCGGTCGAGCTCGTCGGGCTGGAGCTTGAAGCCGTGCGCCATGTCGGTGTCGGCGAAGACCGGCGTGCCGCCGCACAGCCCGACCATCTCGGGGTAGGACACCCAGTAGGGGCGGGGGATCACCACCTCGTCGCCGGGGTTCAGGGTCGCGAGGAACGCGTTGTACAGCACCTGCTTGCCGCCGGTGCCCACGATGGTCTGCGAGACCTTGTAGTCGAGCCCGTTCTCGCGCTTGAACTTGCGCACGATCGCCTCGCGCAGGGGCGCGATGCCCGAGACCGGCGGGTAGCGCGTCTCGTTGCGGTGGATCGCCTCGATCGCGGCCTGCTTGATGTGGTCCGGCGTGTCGAAATCCGGCTCGCCCACCGACAGGCTGATGACGTCGACGCCCGAGGCCTTCAGGTCCCGGGCCTTCTGGGTCATCACGATGGTCGCGGACGGCTTCACCCGCGAGAGGACGTCGGCGAGGAGAGCCATGATATGTCGATCTCCGTGAGGGCGGGGCGACCTCGGGCGCCCGCGATGCAGGCGGGACCCTAGGCCGACGGTGCGGTGCGGACAAGGCTGCGCGGCGGCCCGGTTTCCATGCTAAGATCGTGCCGATCCGAAGAGGGCGATTGACGAGGGCGATTCATGCCACCCGCCGAGACGATCAGCGTGACGCTGCCCCCCGAGACGGTCCGCGCCCTGCGCGAGCGCGTCGAGGCCGGCGAATACGCCTCGCTCGGCGAGGCCCTGGAGGACGCGGTGCAGGCCTGGCAGAGCCGGCGCCGGGAGGATGCCGAGCATCTCGACGCGATCCGCGCCCGCATCCGCCGCTCCTTGGACGATCCCAGCCCCGATCTGAGCCTCGAGGAAGTCGAGGCTCAGATGGAAGTCCTGTTCGCCCAGGCCCGGGACGATCGCCGTCGTGCGTAGGATGCCGGTCTCGCTCCGGCGCGAGGCCCGGATCGACCTCGCGGACATCTTCCGCGTGGTGCTCCACGCCAGCCGCGACAACGACGTCGCCGAAGGGTTCATCCGGCGGATCATCGCACGCTGCCGGCGCATCGGCGATGCTCCCCATGGCGGTCGTCCCCGCGACGACTTGGAACCGGGCCTGCGGACCGTGCCGTTCGAGCGATCCGCGATCATCGCCTATCGGGTCGAGGCCAATTGGGTGAGGATCACCAACGTGTTCTACGGCGGCCGGGATTTCGAGGCGTTGTACCGGAGCGACCGGCCGGACGACGAGCCGGCGCCATGACCGGGCCGACGCGGATCGTCTGGCCCTCGCACCGGCCGATCCGCACCCCTATCTCCTATCGATGACACCGCTCTCCGTCCTCGACCTCTCCTTCGTCAGCGCCGATTCGACCCCGGCGCAGGCGCTGCATGACACGCTGTCGCTGGCGCGCCACGTCGACGGCCTCGGCTACCAGCGCTACTGGCTGGCCGAGCATCACGCCCTGCCCAACGTGGCGAGCCCGGCCCCCGAGATCATGATCGGCCAGATCGCCGCCGCGACCCGGACGATCCGGGTCGGATCGGGCGGGATCATGCTGCCGAACCACGCGCCGCTGATGGTCGCCGAGCGGTTCCGGGTGCTGGAGGCGCTGTTCCCGGGCCGGATCGATCTCGGCCTCGGGCGCGCCCCCGGCACCGACGGGCTCACCGCCCGGGCCCTGCGCCGCCGGGAGGCCCCGGGCGAGGGCGGCAACGACGACTTTTTGGACCGCCTGCAGGAGCTTCTGTTCTGGGATGGCGGCTTCCCGGAGGGGCATCCGTTCGGAAAGATCCAGGCGAGTCCCGCCGGGGTGCCGCTGCCGCCGATCTTCCTGCTCGGCTCGTCCGATTACAGCGCCCAGCTCGCGGGCGAGATCGGATGCGGCTTCGGCTTCGCGCAGCACTTCTCCGGGATGCCGGCCGAGGCACCGATGCTGGCCTATCGCCGGCTGTTCCAGCCGACGCGGCTCGGCGAGCGGCCCCACGCGATCCTGGCCGTGGCGGCGATCTGCGCCGCCACCGACGCGGAGGCCGAGCGGCTGGCCGCGAGCGCGCGGCTCTCGACCCTGCGGCGGGAGCGCGGCGAGTACCGGCCGCTGCCGAGCTTGGACGAAGCGCTGGCCTACCCGTATTCCGATTCCGAGCGGGCCCAGGTCGAGCGTGGCCGTGACAAGCTGCATGTGGGCGGGCCGGAGACCCTGCGGGCGCGGCTCACGGACCTGGTGGCGCGGACACAGGCCGACGAGCTGATGATCGTCACGGCGATCCCCGACCAGGCCGCGCGGCACGAATCCTATACGCAGCTGGCCCAGGCCTGGGGCCTCGGCACCGTCTCGGAAGCGGCCTGACGAGGTCAGGGGTTTCCAAAGGGCAAGCCCTTTGGCGGGGTATCGGGGCGGAGCCCCGATGAACCAGGGCTCCACCCTGGACCCGCACAAGGTCCCGGACCTTGTGGATCCGGGACTTTAAACCAGCGTCAGCGGCCCAGCAGGCGGCCGAGGCGACCGAGCAGGCCGGGGGCCTTCTCGTCGGCAGCCGGTGTGATGGAGGCCGACGGTGCAGCTTCGTCCTTCGGGGCCAGGACCAGACCGAGGGCCGCCGTGTCGGTGGTCTCGCGGTCGATCAGGATCAGGCTGCCGGTCTCGCGGTTGGCCGCGTAGGCATCCACCGCCACTGGGCGGTCGAGGCGCAGGGCCACGTCCGCGATGTCGTTGGCGGCGAGGCGCTCGGCCGGGCCCGGGTTGCCGGTCTCGGGATCGATCCGCGAGACGATCCGCTCCACCGTGGCGTTGACCGTGGCGGTGCCGATCTTGGCGAGCAGGCTCGCCCCCGGCGCCAGCTCGGTCTCGGCCGCCCAGAACAGGCGGGCCTCGAAGGCCTCGGCGATCCGCAGCGGGGCGCCGGAGGCCGCGATCACCTGCCCGCGGGAGGCGTCGATCTGGTCGGCGAGCACCAGGGTCACCGATTCGTCCTCGCCGGCCTCGGCCAGGTCGCCGTCGGCCGTGTAGATCCGTGCCACCGTCGAGGTCCGGCCGGAGGGCTGGATGGTGATCGCGTCGCTGGGGCGGATCCGGCCGCTGGCGATCCGCCCGCTATAGCCGCGGAACTCGGAATTCGGCCGGTTGACCCACTGGATCGCCATGCGGAACGGGGCGTTGAGCGCCTCCGCGTGCACCGGCACGGTCTCCAGATAATCGAGCAGGGTGCCGCCGGTGTACCAGGGAGCGGCGATGCCCGGCTCCACGACGTTGTCGCCGTTCTTGGCCGAGAGCGGGATCGCCTGGACCTCGGCGAAGTTCAGCGCGCGGGCGAAGTCGGCGAAGCCCGAGCGGATCGCGTCGAACTTGTCCTGCGACCAGCCGACCAGGTCCATCTTGTTCACCGCCAGCACCACCCGGCGGATGCCGAGCATCGAGACCAGCAGGGCGTGGCGCCGGGTCTGGCGGATCAGGCCCTGGCGGGCATCCACCAGGATCACCGCCACGTCCGCCGTCGAGGCGCCGGTGGCCATGTTGCGGGTGTACTGCTCGTGGCCGGGGGTGTCGGCCACGATGAACGAGCGCTTGTCGGTGGAGAAGAACCGGTAGGCGACGTCGATGGTGATGCCCTGCTCGCGCTCGGCCTGAAGGCCGTCGACCAGCAGCGCCAGGTCGATCTCCTGCCCCTGCGTGCCGTGGCGGCGGGAATCGCGCTGGAGCGCCGAGATCTGGTCGTCGAAGATCTGCTTGGTGTCGTGCAGCAGCCGGCCGATCAGGGTCGACTTGCCGTCGTCCACCGAGCCGCAGGCGATGAAGCGCAGCACCGCCTTGGTCTGGTGGGCGGCCAGGAACGCCTTGTAGCCGGCGGCGCGGTCGCTGAACGCGGTGGGATCCTGGTGCACCGTCATCAGAAGTAGCCTTCCTGCTTCTTGCGCTCCATGGAGCCCGCGCCGTCCTTGTCGATCACCCGGCCCTGGCGTTCCGAGGTGCGGGCCGCCAGCGTCTCGCCGACAATCTCGGGCAACGTCGCGGCGTCGCTCTCCACCGCCCCGGTGAGGGGGTAGCAGCCGAGCGTCCGGAAGCGGACGAGGCGCTGCTGCGGGGTCTCCCCCGGCTCCAGCGGCAGCCTGTCGTCGTCGACCATGATCAGCTGGCCGTCGCGCTCCACCACCGGCCGCTCGGCGGCGAAGTAGAGCGGCACGATCGGGATCTTTTCCTGCTCGATGTAGAGCCAGATATCGAGCTCGGTCCAGTTCGACAGCGGGAACACCCGCAGGGATTCGCCGCGCTTCTTCTTGAGGTTGTAGAGGTGCCAGGGCTCCGCGCGCTGGCGCTTGGGATCCCAACGGTGCTGCGCGGTGCGCAAGGAGATGATCCGCTCCTTGGCGCGGCTCGCCTCCTCGTCGCGGCGGGCGCCGCCGAAGGCCGCGTCGAACTTGTACTTGTCGAGCGCCTGACGCAGCGCCTGGGTCTTCATCACGTCGGTATGGACCTCGGAGCCGTGGCTCACCGGCCCGACGCCGCGGGCGAGCCCGTCCGGGTTGGTGTGGACCAGGAGGTCGAGGCCGAGCTCCTTCACCCGGGCGTCGCGGAAGGCGATCATCTCGCGGAACTTCCACGTGGTGTCGACGTGGAGCAGCGGGAACGGCAGGCGGCCGGGCGCGAACGCCTTCAGGGCGACGTGCAGCAGGACCGAGGAATCCTTGCCGATGGAGTAGAGCATCACCGGGTTCTCGGCCTCGGCGACCGTCTCCCGGAAGATGTGGATGCTCTCCGCCTCGAGCCGCTTGAGGTGGCTGAGGCGGTCGGCGGCGGGCGCGTGCGGCGACACGGCGGCGGCGAGGGCTGCGCTCATCGGGCGAATTCCGGCTGGCGGGTCTTCACGTCTGGGTTGCTTTCGAAGATGGCGGGCTCCTGGCCCGGTTGAACCGACGCGGAGGGCCGCCCGACATGCAGGCCGCACTCCTTCTTCTCTTCCTGTTCCCACCACCAGCGTCCGGCGCGCTCCGGCTCGCCGAGCTTCACGGCGCGGGTGCAGGGGGCGCAGCCGATCGACGGGAAGCCGCGGTCGTGCAGCACGTTGTAGGGAATGAAGTTCTCGCGCACGAAGCTGTCGACCTGCGCCCGGGACCAGTCGGCCAGCGGGTTGAGCTTGATCAGGTCGCGCTCGGCGTCGAACACGGCCAGCGGGGTCTCGGCGCGGTTGGCCGACTGGCCGGCGCGCAGGCCAGTGAGCCAGCCGCTGGCGCCGTGGAGGGCGCGGCCGAGCGGCTCGACCTTGCGGAACCCGCAGCAGGCCTGCCGGGCCGCGACCGAGCGCCGGAAGCCGTTGATACCCTCGTCGCGCACGAACGCCTCCACGGCCACCCGCTCCGGCGCGTAGGCCCCGATCCGGATGCCGTAGGCCGATTCGGTCTCGGCCCAGGTGTCGTAGGCCTCCGGGAACAGCCGGCCGGTATCGAGGGTGACGATCTCGACGCGGCCCTTCGCCAGCCCGGCCATCGCCAGCCCGTGGGTCAGCGCCTGGTCCTCGACGCCGAGGCTCGTGGTAAACACCAGGCGGCCGGGGATCTCGGCGGCGATCAGGTGAAGGCGGCCTGGCAGGTCGAGCCCGGACAGCCGGTCCGCGAGGGTGTCGGCCATCGTTCGGTCCGGACGGGTCATCGCGACATGTCCTGAGGTTGGATCGCGGGAAAGGATGCGGACGGTGCCGCACCCTGTTGTCGAAGGGCCGAGATGTTCGCTATAACGAACGAAGTCAAGGCGCCGCGGGGAGCTTGTCGAGCATATCCGGGCGGCTTGGCGTGCGGTGGCACACCCCGTTCCACGGCATCCGACACCCCACACCACAAAAGATTCTTCTCGGCGGCCCTTTGAAACGCCTAATCTCCCCGCGCGCGGCCCAGCGTGGAAGGATCCCACGGAGACGACTTTGGACGCCATCGATCTGAAGATTCTCGCCTTGCTGCAGGCGGACGCGACCCTCTCCATCGCGGCGATCGGCGAGCGCGTCGGCCTGTCTCAGACCCCGTGCTGGAAGCGCATCCAGAAGCTGGAGGCCGACGGCGTCATCGACCGGCGGGTGGCCGTGCTGGATCCGGTCAAGCTGGGCCTCGGGCTCACCGTGTTCGTCTCGATTGAGACCGCGGACCATTCCCAGGAATGGCTGCAGCGCTTCGCCGCAACCATCTCGGCCATGCCGGAGGTGCTGGAATTCTACCGGATGGCCGGCGATGTGGATTATATGCTGCGCGTCGTGGTTGCCGACATGCAGGCCTATGACACCTTCTACAAGCAGCTGATCGCGGTGTTGCCGCTGAAGAACGTCACCTCGCGATTCGCCATGGAGAAGGTGAAATCCACCACTGCCCTGCCGCTCCCCGCGCCGCCGAAGACCGGGCGACACCTGCCCGGGACCGGGCCGCTTCTCGCTGTAGTCGGAGAATGATTTTCTATTTTTTCGCATTGCAGCGAATGCGATTTTCTAATCTAAGCGCGTTCTGCAAAAAGAACGTTTCCGATTGACACCGGCCTCGCAGGCCACGACATGGTTCCTTGATGTCACGCCAGAACCTCCTTCCACGCACCGCCCCGTTCGGGGACGGTGAGCGCGCCAGTCTCGACGCGGTGCTGGGCAGCGCGACGCCCGTGCAGCGCGCGTGGTTGGCGGGCTTCCTGGCGGGGCTCGACGCCGCCGGTGGCCAGCCGGCCGCGGCACCGTCCGCCCCGCCCAAGGCCGCCGAGCCGCTGACGATCCTCTACGCCAGCGAATCGGGGAACTCCGAGGCTTTGGCCGGCAACGTCGCCAAGCTCGCGCGCAAGCAGGGCTTCAAGCCGAAGGTCGTGGATTTCTCCGATCTCGACGTGGCGACCCTGCCCAAGGCCGGCAAGCTCGTGGCGATCGCGGCGACCTGGGGCGAGGGCGAGCCGCCGGCGCGGGCGGTGCGGGCCTATGGCGAGCTGATGGGCGAGGGTGCCCCGCGCATCGACGGCGTGGACTTCGCCGTCCTGGCGCTGGGCGACACCTCGTATGTCGAGTTCTGCGCCATCGGCAAGGCGCTCGATGCGCGCCTCGAGGCCCTGGGCGGCAAGCGCGCGGCCGCGCGCGCCGACCTCGATCTCGATTTCGAGAAGCCGGCCGCCGACTGGATCAAGAACACCCTCAAGGCCCTCGCCCCGGCGGAGGCGCCGGACAACGTCGTGGCGGTGGATTTCGCCCGCGCCGCGCCGGGCGAGGACGACGAGGCCGAGCTGAGCCGCGAGCCGGTGGTGGTCGAGGTCGTCGAGCACGTGAACCTCAATTCCTCGCGCTCGGACAAGGAGACGATCCATCTGGCGCTGGCCTTCGAGGACGGGGCGCCCGCCTACGAGCCCGGTGATTCGCTCGAGATCTTCCCCGAGAACGACCCGCAGCTGGTGGACGAGATCCTGAGCGCTGCGGGGCTGTCCGGCGACGAGGCCCTGCGCAAGGCGCTGCTCGCCGAGCGCGACATCACCACCCTCTCGGCCGCCACGATCGAGCGTTTCGTCAAGGCGACCGGACACGCCGATGCGCAGAAGCTGATCGAGAGCGGCGAGGCCCGGGCCTGGATCGAGGGGCGGCACCTGATCGACCTGCTGGCGACCTTCCCGGCGCCGCTGACGGCCGAGCACCTCAACACCATCACCCGGCCGCTGCCGCCGCGCGCCTACTCGATCGCGTCCTCGCGCAAGGAAGTGGGCGACGAGGTCCACCTCGCCATCGTGGCGGTGCGCTACGAGACCCATGGGCGGGCCCGTTCGGGCGTCGCCTCCGTGCATGTCGCCGATCGGATCCGGGACGGCGCCAAGCTGCGGGTGCGGGTGAAGCCGAACCGGCATTTCCGGCTTCCGCAGGATCCGGCCACCGACATCATCATGGTCGGCCCCGGCACCGGCGTCGCGCCGTTCCGCGCCTTCGTGCAGGAGCGCCGCGCCATCGAGGCGCCCGGCCGCTCCTGGCTGTTCTTCGGCGACCGGCACTTCCTGCACGACTTCCTGTACCAGCTCGAATGGCAGGAGGCCCTGGAGGACGGCTCGCTGACGAAGATCGACGTGGCCTTCTCCCGGGACCAGCCGGAGAAGATCTACGTGCAGAACCGCATCACCCACAACGCGCAGGAGCTGGTCTCCTGGCTGGAGGGCGGCGCCCATTTCTACGTCTGCGGCGATGCCAAGAACATGGCTAAGGACGTGCGCGCCGCAGTGGTGCGGGCCTACGAGATCGCCAAGAGCTTGAGCCCGGCCGACGCCGAGGCGCAGGTTGCGGCTCTGGAGCGCAGCCACCGCTACCAGCAGGACGTTTACTAGAGCGTGATGGCTGAGCACGGGCCAATCCGGGTTTCCAAAGGGCGTGCCGCCCTTTGGCGGGGTATCGGGGCGGAGCCCTGATGGATCGGGCAAAGCCCGACGGCAGGGCTCCGCCCTGCACCCGCAAAAGGTCTCGGACCTTTTGAATCCGGGATTTGCGACGATCCCGCTCGCACAGGGGGCGGGGACGCATTCGAGACTTTGGAAGTGATCCCATGGACGACCACAGCCCCCGCGACGACGCCGACGCCCAGGCCCTGGCTCCGACCCCGGCCCCCCGCGTCTACGAGACGCCGCCCAAGGAGCGGCCGATCACCGATGCCGAGGCGGCCCGCGCCGCCCAGCTCGCCGCGAACGAGCACATCAAGATCGCCAGCGGCTACCTCCGCGGCGGCCTCGCCGAGGGGCTGCTGAAGCACGCCACCGGGGCGATCTCCGAGGATGACGGGCAGCTCGTGAAGTTCCACGGGATGTACATGCAGGACGACCGCGACCTGCGCCCGGAGCGGACCAAGAAGAAGCTCGACAAGGCCTACAGCTTCATGATCCGCCTGCGCATCGCCGGCGGCGTGATCAGCCCGAAGCAGTGGCTGGCGCTCGACGACATCGCGGTCACCTACGCGGGCAGCGCCCTGCGGGCGACCACGCGCCAGACCTTCCAGTATCACGGCGTGATCAAGGCGAACCTCAAGCGCACGATGGCGGCCATCGACGCGGCCCTGCTCGACACCATCGCAGCCTGCGGCGACGTGAACCGCAACGTCATGGCGGCGACCAACCCGGCCCAGGTCGGCGCCCACAAGGCCGCCCACACGCTGGCCAAGGACATCTCGGACAGCCTGCTGCCGAAGACCAGCGCTTGGCGCGAGATCTGGCTCGACGGCGAGCGCGTGGTCGGCGGCGAGGAGGAGGAGGTCGAGCCGGTCTACGGCCGCACCTACCTGCCGCGGAAGTTCAAGGTCGTCGTGGCGGTGCCGCCCTCCAACGAGGTCGACATCTTCGCCCACGATCTCGGCTTCATCGCCATCCTGGACAAGAAGAACCAGGTCACCGGCTGGAACGTCACGGTGGGCGGCGGCATGGGCATGACCCATGGCGAGCCCGACACCTTCCCGCGCACCGCCGACGTGATGGGCTTCGTGAAGCCCGAAGACGCCATCAAGGTCGCCGAGGCCGTGATGACGGTCCAGCGCGACTGGGGCAACCGCAAGAACCGCAAGAACGCCCGGCTCAAGTACACGATCGAGCGCTACGGCCTGGCGGCGTTCCGGGCCGAGGTGGAGACGCGGATCGGCAAGAAGCTCGGCGAGCCGAAGCCGTTCACGTTCACCAACAACGGCGACCGCTTCGGATGGACCGAGGGCGATGACGGCCGCCACCACCTGACGCTCTACGTCCCGTCCGGCCGGATCAAGGATTACGAGGACGGCCCGCAATTCCTCACCGGCCTGCGCAAGATCGCGCAGGTCCACGAGGGCGATTTCCGCCTCACCGCCAACCAGAACGTGATCATCGCCAACGTACCGGCGGAGAAGCGCGCCGCGATCGAGGCGCTGGTGGACCAGTACGGCATCACCAAGGGTGCGGGCGCGCTCCGGCGCAACTCCATCGCCTGCGTGGCGCTGCCGACCTGCGGCCTCGCGCTCGCCGAGAGCGAGCGCTACCTGCCGGACCTGATGACCGAGCTGGAGCAGAGCCTGGCCACCCATGGGCTCGCCGAGGAGGAGATCACGATCCGCTCCACCGGCTGCCCGAACGGCTGCGCCCGCCCGTTCATCGCCGAGATCGGCCTCGTCGGCCGCGGACCCGAGCGCTACCACCTCTATCTCGGCGCCGCCTTCGACGGCTCGCGGCTGAGCAAGCTCTACAAGGAGGACGTCGCGGCCTCGGACATCCTCGACACCCTGGATCCGCTGTTCGCCGACTTCGCCAGGGGCCGGAACCCCGGCGAGCATTTTGGCGACTACCTGATCCGGGTCGGCCACGTGGCCCGGACGATCAACGGCCCGGATTTCCACGATCGGACCGGCGCCCTCAAGCCGGCCGGGCACGCCTGAGCCGACGCGATTTCGGGGTCGAGGCAGCGCCCTCGGCCCCGGCGAACCGGTTTCGTTGTGGAGTCGGCCGGACAGGCCCCAAGCGCGGGGGCGATGTTGTGCGCCCGCGCTTGGGGCCGGCAAGGTGACGGGCCGGCCTTCGAGAGCCGCCCGTATCGTCCGCGCGCAGCCCCGATCCGGACGTGCCCCCATACGGTTTCCGGCCGACCGCCACGGTCGGCATCCCCCGCGCCGTCATCACGCGCGAAGCGCCGTGACCCAGGGCGGCGGGACGCCTGCCGGCGGCGCAATCCTACGGGAAGTCTTCGCTGCGCCCGTCCAAGCGGGCCGGCGACGAAGCCACCGCCCGATCGCCGTACCACCACCCTACGGCCCATCCTTCGCCAATCATGAGAACGAACGTTCATTGACATGAGAATGAACGTTCATTACGAAGGTGGGGCAAGCAGGAGTGAGCCATGGCTCTGTCGCTCGAAGGCCGCTGGTCCGATCTCGATGACAACCGGTTCGACCCGTCCGGGACCGGTACGGCGCGGATCCTCGCCACGGTTCGGGCTTTCTGCACGCCGTCGAACCTCACCTTCGCCGCCGTTCTGGTCCTGGCCTGGATGGCGCTGATCAGCTGGACCGGGGCGGGACCCAAGGGCTGGCAGGCGCGCCTCTGCGCGGATCCAAGCCAGACCGCCCAGGCCTGCGCGGCTGCTGCCGGTCCCGCGAAGGACCAGAGCCGCCTCGCGCAGCGCGCCCCGTGAGCGTGCCGGCGAGCGCCGAGGCGCGGGGCGGCCAGATTGCGCGGCGCGAGCACATCCTCGACGCCGCCGAAGCCTGCTTCGTGCGCAATGGTTTCCACCGGGCCACCATGCAGGATCTCGCCCGCGAGGCCGCGATGAGCCCGGGCAACTTCTACCGCTACTTCGAATCCAAGGAGTCCCTGGTCGTCGGGCTGGTGGAGCGCGAGCGGGAGCGCGGGGCCCGGCTCGTCGAGGAGATGGAGCGCAGCGGCGATCGCCGTGGGGCGCTCCTGGACATCATCGCGCGCTACTTCGTGTCGATCACCCGCGCGGCCGCGGTGCTGCGCATGGAGATCTGGTCGGAGGCCACCCGCAACCCGGCCATCGCCGCGCTGACCGCCCGGACCGAGGCGGAAACCCGCGATTGGTTCACCGCGACCTTCTCGGCGCTGGCGACCAGCCCGGATTGCGACCCGAACAAGCTCTACGCGCTGCTCGCACCGCTGATGAAGGGGATCGTGGTCGGCCGCGCGATCCTGCCCGATTATGATCCGGCCCCCGCGGTGGCCCAGCTCCACGCCCTGCTGGAGACCGGGCTCGACGGCCGCCTGCCGCGCGCTGCCCGCGCCGGGCCGCGGATCACCACGTTCGCCTGAGCGTCGCCGCCGGGCCGTCGGCCCTGACACCGCCTCAACCCCCGGCTCATGCGCACCCGCGCGAACAAGGATACCGCATGCCCCCCATCCTCGCCCGCCTCGTCACGGTCGCCCTCATCGGCGTCGCCGCGATGGAGTCCGGCCCGGCCGCCGCGGCCGATCCCACGGGTACCTGGCTCACCGAGGACGGGCGCGCCCGGGTGCGGACCGAGCCCTGCGGCCCGGACCACGCGCATCTGTGCGGCTACGTCGTCTGGCGCAATCCGAAGGACGACAAGGCGCAGGGCCCGCTGGACAAGGCCAACCCGGATCCGCGCCGGCAGGCCCGCCCGCTGCTCGGCCACCAGATGATCCTCGGCCTGGCGCCGGATGCGGACGGCCGCTACGCCGGCAAGATCTACAACGGCGACAACGGCAAGTCCTACGACGTGTCGATCTGGAGCGAGACGCCCAGCGCGCTCTCGGTGCGCGGCTGCCTGCTGGCGGTGCTGTGCGGCACGCAGACCTGGACGCGGGTGACGAGCGTCGAGCCGGGCCAGTTGCAGGCCGCGACCGACGCGCCGGGCGGTCCGCGGTCCGACCCCGAATGGGTGGCCACCGGCACGAAGGCCAGAACCGCCGACGGGAAGCCCGCCCAGCCGCGCTGATGCGCCAAGTCTTTGGCTGGGCATCGTCTTTTCCCGAAAGCCGGAATCCACCTTTCGGGATGATGCTCAGTTCACCGAGATCGCGCGCCGGGCAACGGCGCGCGGTAGGCCGGCCGGTCTGCAATCCCCCCCTCGCGCAGGCCGGCCGGTCGCATTCCGCCACGCAGTCCGGGACAGGCGACCGCCGGCGCGACCCGAGCCCGCCCTGATTCGAGCAGTTCTGCGGCTGCAGACGTTGATCCGGATCGTGGTTTCAGTCCGGATCAACGCCCGGACGTAAATATTCCGCACCTACACACGTTTAAGTCGGAAAATCCGTAACATTTAAAATTATTCCAATCGCAATGTGTGGCGTGTCGGACACGTCCGGTCAGTTCCCGCGGTTCTGAACCCACCAATTACAATCACGCATTGAAATAGCCCCGCAATCGTACTCAAGGATCGAAACGCCCCGTGGCGACGATCTTCCTGAGAACGACTAAAAACTATGCCATTGGGCCACCAAGACCGCATTATTTCTGCGACAAGCAATCGCTCGCCCTGCACCAATACGCGGTCCGGACTGGCCATCACCCTGCTTCTGGCATCGACGACTGTCGTTCACGCACAATCCAATCCGGTCCAGGACGAGGTCATCCTCTCGGAACTGAGCGTCACCGGCACCGGCCCTGCGGTGGAGCGGGCCGGTGGTCCGGTGATCGGCTACCGGGCGACGCGCTCGGCGACCGCGACCCGGACCGACACGCCCCTGCGCGACACGCCGCAATCGGTGCAGGTGGTGCCCCGGGACGTGCTGGTCGACCAGCAGGACATTCGCCTGAGCGACGCCCTGCAGAACGTCAGCAGCGTCCAGCCCGGAGGCACGATCCAGGGCCGGAGCGACACGTTCATCATCCGCGGCTTCCAGACCCAGACCTACGCGATCGACGGCGTGCTGCTGAACCAGGCGGGGACCTTCTCCACGGTCACGCGCGATCTCGCAGACGTGGAACGGATCGAGGTGCTGAAAGGTCCGGCCTCGGTTCTGTACGGCCGCGGCGATCCCGGCGGCCTGATCAACATCGTCTCCCGGCAGCCGACCCTCGTGCCGTCTGGAGACATCAACCTGCAAGCAGGCAGCTTCGGCTTCCGCCGGGTCCAGGGCTCGGTGTCGAGCGCAATCGAGGGCGTGGACGGCCTCGCTGGCCGCCTCAGTTTCGCCGGCCAGTCCGATCCGACCTTTCGCAACTTCGGCGACCGGGACAATTCGCGGACCTTCGTGGCCCCGGCCTTCACGTGGAACCCGAGCCCGGACACCCGAGTCTCGTTCCTCGGCGAGTTCACCCGGCTGGACACGCAATACGACGAGGGGCTGGTCGCCCGGAACGGCCGCGTGCCGCTCGACAATATTTCGCGCTACTATGGGGAGCCGTTCTCACGCTACAACAGCAACGCGAATTTCGGCCTGCTGAAAATCGAGCACGATCTCAACGAGAACATCACCCTGCGCGAAGTGCTCAACGCCCAGTGGGGCGGGTTCGACTTCCTCGCGACCCGCGCCACCGGACTCGACAAGACCCAAACCCTTGTGACCCGGCGCGAGACCGCGGGCCACTCCACCTACGCCTCGGTCGACAGTCAGACTGAAATGGTGGCCAAGTTCGATCTGCTGGGCTTCCGCCACACCGTGTTCGCCGGGATCGAGTACACCAACGGCTACCGGCATTCCTACACGACCCAGAGCACCAACTACCCGTCCGTAAGCTTCCAGAACCCGGCCTTCGGGTCGGCCCTCGTGGGCCTGCAATTGCAGGGTGACTTGAAGCAGAAGAACGAGCTGAACGGCCTCTATGTTCAGGACCAGATCGATCTGGGCCTCGGCCTGCAGCTCCTGGTCGGCGTCCGCTATGATTCGGGGACGCAGTACTATTTCAACCGGACGCCGACATCGCGCACGATCCCGCCCGACCAGCAACTGTCCGGCACCTCGCCGCGCGTCGGCCTCGTCTATCGGCCGGTGGAGCCGCTGACGCTCTATGCGAGCTACACGACCTCGTTCAAGCCGCAGATCGCCAACGTCCTCAACGTCACCAATCCGCCCCCCGAAACCGGCGAGCAGTACGAGATCGGCAGCCGCCTCGACCTCACCCCCGACCTGACCCTGTCCGCTGCCGCCTTCCGCATCACCCGCAACAACGTCGCCGCCACCGATCCGAACAACAGCCTCTACTCGGTGATCACCGGGCAGCAGCGCTCCGAGGGCGTCGAGGCCGACCTCGCCGGCCAGATCCTGCCGGGCTGGAAGGTCATCGGCGGGATCAGCTTCCTCGACGCGCGGATCACCAAGGACACGACCTTCGCGGTCGGCAACCGGCTCGTCGGGGCGCCGGCCTTCAGCGGCAGCATCTGGTCGACCTACCAGTTCCAGGACGGCTTCCTGCGCGGCTGGAACGTCGGGGCCGGGATCACCTATGTCGGCCGGCGCACCGGCGACCTCAACAACAGCTATACGGTCGGCGGCTATGCCCGGCTCGACGCGGCCGTGTTCTACGATTTCAACGAGCACGCCCGGTTCTCGATCAACATGCGCAACCTGACCGACCGGCGCTACATCGAGCAGCCGTTCAACCAGTTCAACAACCTTCCCGGCGCGCCGCTCTCGGTGCTGGCCACGATCACCGCGCGGCTGTGAGGCGGGTGAGGGCGCCAACACGCGCTCGCGGGCGGCTTGCCTGGTCCGGATCGATCCGGGGCCTGCTCGGCGCTGCCGCCCTCGCGGCCCTGACGCTGACCGCGTCCGCGGCCGAGCGGTCCCGCACGGTGCTGATCGTGGTCAAGCCGGACAATCCGCGGATCGCCGCCGACAAGGCGATCGCGGCCCATCTCGAGGGGCGCGGATACCGGGTCACGCTGGGCAGCCAGTACGAGCCGGTGGCGCGGGGCTACGACCTCGTCATCCTGTCCTCGAACATCCGCAGCCGCGACCTGCTCGGGGCCTATCGCGACGTCCCGGTGCCGGTGCTGACCTGGGAAAGCGACCTGCTCGACGACCTGGGCATGACCGGCAAGAAGCACGACCGCGATTTCGGCAAGGCGCCGGCCGAGCATTTCGTCTGGCTGGTCAACGCCCCCCACGCGCTGGCGGCGGGGCTTCGAGCGGGGATCAACGCGGTCTACGCCAAGGACGCGCCGATGAACTGGGGCAAGCCCGGCCTCGGCGCCGCGATCATCGCCACGGTGCCGGGGGAGCCCGACCACGCCGTCATCTTCGGCTACGAGGCGGGGGCGACCATGGACTACGAGTCGATCGCCCCGGCGCGGCGGACGATGTTTCTGCTCGACAACGAGACCTTCGGCACCCTGACGGCCCCTGGTCTCGCCCTGTTCGACGCCGCCGTCGACTGGACAGCCGGGACACCGCGCCCGGCCGAGTGAGCGCCTGCCGCCGTCACGTCAGCGCGCGGCGGGGCTTCGTCCCGGTCGCGACCGGCCCCGTCGTTCGCTCGGTCCCCCTGCGCCGGGCGTCCGCACGGCGGCGCAGGATGTAGAGGGTCAGGCCGGTGGCGGCGAAACCCGGCATGGCGAGCGCCGCGAGGCCGAACAGCAGGGCGAACAGGTCGCCGAAGAATCGGCCGCGATGCACCTCCAGGATGTTCTCGACGATGCGCCGCCCGAGCGGCATGTCGGCGGCGCGCTCGGTGGCGAGCAGCGCCCCCGTGGCCGCGTCGTAGCGCGCCTCGTTGCGGGCGCTCGGTGCGTCGACGCCCCTGGGCAGCCAGCGGATGCGGATCGCCTTGGTGTCGGCCCCCGGCAGGGTCAGGATCGCGAGGCCGGCCTCGTGCCCCTCACCGGCCCGGAACGCCGCCCAGGCGCGGTCCAGGGCGGGCTCGGACGCGGTCTCCGGCGGCGGCGGAACCTCCCGGCTTCCGGCCATGCGGGTGGGCTTCGCCCGCTCCGGCGTCCCGGCGAGCAGCCAGGTGGCGCCGTCCTTGAACGACGGGTAGGACCAGGTCAGGCCGGTGAGCGCGATGATCAGGTAGATCGGCGTCAGCCAGGTTCCGGCCACGGCGTGGAGCGACCACCAGCGCGGCCGGCCGGGCCGCGACAGGCTCGGCTTCAGCCAGATCCGCCAGCGATGGACCTTGGGCCAGCGCAGATACAGGCCGGTGGCCAGGAACGCGATCAGCGCCAGGGTGCAGGCCCCCGTGATGGTCCGGCCCCAGCCCTTGGAGCCGCCGGGAATCAGCAGCCAGCGGTGCAGGTCCCGCACCGTCGCGAACGCCGCCTCCAGCCGCACCGGGCCGAGCACCGCCCCGTCATAGGGATCGGCATAGAGAGAGGGCGGCCGCTCCCGGGTTTTTGGATCGCGGGCGAAGCGCACGAACACGCTCGCCTGCGGGTCGTCCGACAGGGTGAGGATATTCGTCCGGCGCCCCCCGGCCTGGGCGTCGATCCGGGCGGCGAGGGCCGATGGCGCGAGCGGCACCCGGTCCCCCGCCTCGACCCGTGTCCGGTCGCGGTTGGCGAAGGCGGTGATCGCCTCCTCGTAGCTCATCAGCGCGCCGGTCACGCCCATCAGCGCGAGCACGAACCCGGCGGTGAGGCCGAGCGCCCAGTGCAGGCGGAACAGGACGGTGCGGGGGGCAGGAATCGGCATCGGCATGGCAGTGCCGGCTGCCTAGCGCAAAATCCGGTCCCGTTGAAACGAATTTTGCCCGAGAACATCGTCTTGAAAATCGGCTTCGAGACGGTGCTCTAGATCTTCAATCTCGCATCATCGTTTTGCGAAAGCCGGGAACCACCGTTCGGAATGGTGCTCAAGGTCTTTGAAGGTGCGGCATTTTCTGAGCCGAATGGATGTCCCCGTCGTGGAAGGATGATCGCACAGAGTTCGACCCCGCAGACGATGACGAGCCGCGTAGCCCTGCGAGGCCTGATGGGTGACAGAGCCGCCATCCGGTGACAGGATTATGCCTGGGCCGCGCCACCGGCTCCCGCATGGTCTGCGAATTGGACTTGATTCGATGCATGAACCTCTGCGCCGGACGGTCCAGGTCGGCGAGAACGGGAGGATGAACCTTCCCGCTGAGATACGCCGCATCCTGGGTCTGACCGGATCGGGCCGCGTCATCCTCACTCAGGATGAGGATGGCATCCGCATCACGACGGCCGAGCAGGCCCTGAGGCGTGTCCGTAGCCTGGCGGCGCCCTTTGCCGAGGGCCGCGGATCCGTGGTCGATGCGTTCATCGCGGAGAAACGTGCGGACGCGGCCCGTGAGGATGCCGAGGGCAACGCCGACTCACATGCCTGATCCCGTCCTCGACGCTTCGGCCGTCCTGGCGGTCATCTTCGACGAGGCCGGAGCCGACCGGGTGGCCGCTCACCTGCCCGGCGCCAAGATCTCCGCTATCAACGCCGCTGAGGTCATGACGAAACTGTTCGACCTCGGCATACCCGGAAACACCGTCGATGCGATCCTCGCAGGATTGCAACTCACGATCTTGCCATTCGGGATGGTGGAGGCGCGGGAAACCGCCCGGATGCGCCCCCTCACCCGGAACGCCGGCCTTTCGCTCTGGGACCGCGCCTGCCTGGCGACCGCAAAGCTGAAGAATGCTCCGGCCCTGACGTCGGACAGGGCCTGGGCGCGGCTGGGCCAGACCGTTTCAGTCGACATCGAAGTGCTGCGCTGACCGGCGCGGATCGTCAGTCTGCGCCTGTTCAAGCCCGGCACGGCATTTCGACGCTGCCGCGACCGCGGCCCGGCCTCAGGTGATCGGCGCCGGGTTGAACAGCGTCAGGTCGTTGAACAGTCCCCACTGATCCGACCACGGCCGCTTGCGCCCGCTCGCCACGTCGAGGATCAGGTGGAACAGCTCCCAGCCGACCTGCTCGATCGTCGCCTCGCCGGTGGCGATGCGGCCGGCATCGAGGTCGATCAGGTCGGACCAGCGCTCGGCCAGCTCGGTCCGGGTGGCGACCTTGATCACCGGGGCCTGGGCGAGGCCGTAGGGCGTGCCGCGGCCGGTGGAGAACACCTGCAGGGTGATCCCCGAGGCGAGCTGCAGCGTGCCGCAGACGAAGTCGCTGGCCGGGGTCGCGGCGAAGATCAGGCCCTTCTCGCGCACGCGCTCGCCCGGCGCCAGCACGCCAGAGATCGCCCCCGTGCCGGACTTGGCGACCGAGCCCAGGGCCTTCTCGACGATGTTGTTGAGGCCGCCCTTCTTGTTGCCGGGCGACGGGTTGGCCCGCCGGTCGGCCTCGCCCTTGGCGAGATAGGCATCATACCAGGCCATCTCGCGGATCAGGGCCTGGGCGATTTCCGGAGTCTTGGCCCGGGGGGTCAGGAGGTGGATCGCGTCGCGCACCTCCGTGACCTCGGAGAACAGCACGGTGCCGCCGCAGGCGACGATCAGGTCGGCGCAGTAGCCGAGCGCCGGGTTGGCGGTGACGCCCGAGAACGCGTCGCTGCCGCCGCATTGCAGGCCGACCACGAGTTCGGAGGCCGGGCAGGTCTCGCGGGTGCGCCGGTTCAGCACCTCCAGGCGGGCCTCCGCCATCGCCAGGATGCTGTCGAGCATCGCGGAAAAACCCTGGTGGCGCTCGTCCTGGAGCCGCACCACCCCGTCCCCGGCGGCGCCGCCGTCGGGCAGCAGCCGCTCCGAGACGAGCTTCTCGCAGCCCAGCCCCACGACCATGACCTCGCCGCCGAAATTGGGGTTCTGCGCGAGGCTCTGGAGGGTCCGGATCGGCACCACCGCCTCGGGGGCGTTGATGGCGACGCCGCAGCCATAGGCGTGGGTCAGGCCGACCACGTCGTCGACGTTGGGGAAGCGCGGCAGCAGCTCTTGCTTGATCCGGCGGATCGCCACGTCGAGGGTGCCGGCGACGCATTGCACGCTGATCGAGATCGCCAGGATGTTCTTGGTGCCCACCGACCCGTCCGGGTTGCGGTAGCCCTCGAAGGTGTAGCCCTCGAGCGGCGCCAGGGGCGCCGGCACCCGGGTGGCGAGCTCCAGCGCGTCCAGGGACGGGGCCGTGGGCGTCGCGACGCGGGATTCCTCCACCCAGGCGCCCCGCGGGATGTCTTGGGTGGCGATGCCGACCACCTCGCCGTAGCGGCGGACCTCCCCGCCCTCCGGGATGTCACTGAGCGCCACCTTATGGCCCTGCGGCACGAACTCGGTGAGCCGCAGCCCGTCCGGGAAGGTCGTGCCGGCGGGCAGCCCGAAGGCGTTGACCACGATCGCGACGTTGTCGTGCGCGCTCAGCCGGATCGTGCGCGGCACGTCGCCGGCCGAGCGCACAAGGTTCGAGTCATCCTGGGTCGGGAGGTCGATTTCGGCCTGCATCGGATGCTCCTCGCTCAGCCGGCGGTACGGAAGCGCCCGGCGAGCGCCTCGGCGTTGCGGGCCAGCAGCCCCAGATCCGAGCCGACCGCGGTGAACCGGGTGCCGGCCGCGATGTAGCGCTTGGCCAGCTCCTCGCTCGGCGTGAGGATGCCGGCATGCTTGCCGGCCTTCACGATCCGGCCGACCGCGTCCTCGATGGTGCGGACCACCTCCGGGTGGCCCTGCTGGCCGAGATAGCCGAGGCTGGTGGAGAGGTCGCCGGGCCCGATGAACACGCCGCCCACGCCCTCGACGGCGGCGATCGCGTCCAGATTGTCCAGGGCGCGGCGCGACTCGACCTGCACGATCACGTACGTCTCGGCCTCGCAGCGCGTGTGATAATCGGGGATCCGGCCGAACCGGGCGGCCCGGGGCGCCTGCGAGAAGCCGCGGATGCCGCGGGGCGCGTAGCGCGTCGCTGCCACCACCCGCTCGGCCTGCTCGGCATCGTCGATATTGGGGATCATCAGCGACTGCGCGCCGGCATCGAGGATACGCTTGATGGTGATGGGGTCGTCGCTCGGCACCCGCACCACCGGGTTGGTGGCGTTCTCCATCATGGCCTGGAGCTGGAAGTAGATATCCCGCAGGTCGTTGGCCGAGTGCTCCATGTCGAGGAGCAGCCAGTCGAACCCGGCGCCGGCGACGAGCTCGGTGGAGATCGGGCTGGCGAGGCTGCACCACAGGCCGATCTGCTGGCGCCCCTCGCCGAGGGCGGCCTTGAAGCGGTTGGTGAGTCGGTCCACGGCGGTCCCTCCTGGCGGCCTCGGCCTCTGCGTGCCGTGAGGCTATCAGGCGCAGCCTTTCCGCCGAAGGTCAAAGCCAAAGGCTGGATCGATCGATGCCGCCCGCGCATGGATCAGGCCGGAGGCATCTCCGCCAGGATCGCGACCAGCCGGGCGATCAGCGGCTCGTCCGCGTCGCGCCGCCAGGCCAGGAGCAGCTCGGCGGGGCGCGGGGCCGGTAGCAGCAGCGGCCGGAACACCACGCCCTCGAAGCGCAGGCGCTCGGCCGCCGCCGGCACCAGGGCGAGCCCGAGGGCGGCCCGGACCAGGGCGAGAATCGAGTGGATCTGGGTGAGTCGCTGCACGATCCGGGGCTCGATTGCGGCCTCGGCGAGCAGGCCCTGAACCAGGTCGTGGAAGTAGCGGGCCTCGTTCGGCGCGTAGGCGACGAGCGGTTCGCCGGCGAGATCGCCCGGCTTGAGGTGCTCCCGAACGGCCAAACCATTCCCGGCCGGCAGCGCCGCCACGAGGGGCTCGGCCAGGGCCCGGACGGCGATCAGATCCGGATGCGTGACCGGCGGGCGAACCAGGGCGGCATCGATGCGGCCGGCGAGCAATTCCTCGACCTGATCCTGGCTGACCATCTCGCGCAACGCGAGCGTGACGTCGGGCAAAGCCCGCCGAAGCTCCATGACGAGGCGGGGCAGGAAGTCGTAGGCCGAGGCCGCCGTGAAGCCGAGCTTCAGCACCCCCGCGCGCCCGGCCGCCACCTGACGGGTGACGTGGGTCGCGGTCTCGGCCAAGCGCAGGATGCGCTGCGCCTCCGGCAGGAAGCTGCGCCCGGCCGCGGTCAGCCGGACGGAGCGGCTGGTGCGCTCCAAGAGCTGTACGTCGAGGATCCGCTCCAGCACCTGGATCTGCCGCGACAGGGGCGGCTGGGTCATGTTCAGCCGGGCGGCCGCGCGCCCGAAATGCAGCTCCTCCGCCACGGCGGCGAAGCACCGGAGCTGGCTGAAATCGAACATCGCTCCTTCCCTGCGCGCCGTGACGCGGAAGCGGGAGCATAAGGCCTTCGCGGCCACCCTGTCCCGGCAGCCACCCTCGGTCGTTCGGCCGATGGGGCTCCCGATTCCGTTGGATCGGCGCACCGGTACCGGGATTCCAAAGGGCCCGCGGCCCTTTGGCGGGG
>NZ_JAKSYL010000174.1 GCF_022829515.1 Methylobacterium sp. J-048 | reverse complement strand
GAGCAGCCAGAGATGGCCGATCCCGGCTTCCGCGTAGTTGCGGCGCTTGGAACCACGGTCGAGGAGCATGGTGGACGGCGAGAGGATCTCGCAGGCACAATCCGGCGGCACTCAGGGCGCGATCGCGGCCTGAGGGCAGGGTCACGGGATTCACTCGTCGCATCGGGCAGTAAGCGCTTGAAGCACTGTGCGTTTCCCCTCCCCCTGGCGGGGAGGGGCAGGGGTGGGGGTGGTGCAGGATCAGGCGCTCCGGTACCTTCTGAGCCACCCCCACCTCCAACTCCTCCCCGCAAGGGGGAGGAGAGCGCGTTCCGGGCATCCGCCAGGGGCCGGGGAGGGGGCTCCAGG
>NZ_JAKSYL010000172.1 GCF_022829515.1 Methylobacterium sp. J-048 | reverse complement strand
GCGGGCCGGGTTCTTGACGGGTCGAGTCGTCGAGAGAGATTTGGTTGCGGGGACAGGATTTGAACCTGTGACCTTCAGGTTATGAGCCTGACGAGCTACCGGGCTGCTCCACCCCGCGCCAAGGTTGTGCGGCTGGTCCGGGCTGGCGTGCGCGTGATGGCGCGGTCCGGGGCCGTAGCGTGTGTCGTGTCGAGGGAATCGCGCGGGCTCGTGCGAGCGGTGCGCTGTGTGTGTTTGCGATGTGCGGGTCTGGCGGCGACCGACTCTCCCGTGCCTTGAGACACAGTACCATGGGCGCTGGCGTGTTTAACGGCCGAGTTCGAGATGGGATCGGGTTCTGGGCACGCCGCTCAAGCCACCAGACC
>NZ_JAKSYL010000169.1 GCF_022829515.1 Methylobacterium sp. J-048 | reverse complement strand
AATTATCGCGGCCCCAGCAGCCTCGAGCGCTGCGCCATCCGGCGGATCGATCCGCCGAGCGAGGATGCGATCCGCCGCGCGCGCCACGATTGCAACGACGGTTACGGCGGATCGGGCTCAGGCCTGTTCGACGAGGCCGGCCGGCTCATCGCCCTGCAGAGCGCGTCCCTGGCGATGAACTCGCGCAGCCGCTTCGACATTGAGTTCCACTACGGGTCCGCCCTGCTCTTCGAAGGCGGCCTCCTGTCGGCGCTCCGCGATCGGGCCGGTGCCGGCGGGCGTGAGTGAAGGCCCCGGCACTGGGATGCCTCACGTCCGCTGGCCGGTCGGATTCGGTGTCGAGGACGAGTCCGGAGCCACGGCCGGGTTGATCGGCGTGACCATCGACCAGCTTGGGACGTCCGTGCAGGATCTTCGGGCGCGCGGAGAACGGCCGGAGGCCGGCAAACGATCCCAGCCGCGACGCAGGCGTGCAGCCGCGCCCGGACAGAGCCCTATCCCGGCTGCCCGGTCGCGCGTTCGGGCGGCGACATCGCCTCGGGGCCGCCTTCCCGTGCGGGCGTATCGATCCGGATCAGCGCGACCGCAGCCTGGTGCGCCAGCGTCTCCAGCCGGCAGACCGTCCCGTCGTCCGGGATCACCGACGTGCACCAATAGGCGCCGAGCGCGGCGGTCGGCTCGGGCGAGCCGATCGGCACCATCACGAGGCTGCGCATCGACGTGGTGCGGTAGGCCTCGATCGGCACCCGGTGGTCGAACGCGATGTCCGGGACCACCGCGGTCTCGTCGTTGAGCATCACCCAGCCGGAGATGCAGGCGGCGAGCGGAAAGCGCCGTCCCCGCCACAGCGGCTCGATCGCGTCCTCGGCGGCGTAGAAACAGGACTCGCCCTCGCGCAGGACCACGGCGATCCCGTCCGAGCCGACAATGTCCCGCGCGGTGTCGCGCAGGATGGAGATGACCTCCGCGAGGGAACGGGCGACCGCCAACCGGCCGGTCGCCCGCACCAGCCCCGCGTCGGACTGAAAGTGGGCCTCAGACATGGGGTGAAGGTAAGGGAGGCGGCCCGGATCGTCCACGCCGCATTCTACCAGGGCCCGCTCAGAGGGCCGCATGACGACGCAATCTCCAAGCGAGAGCGAAACCGGGAACAGCGCTCTCGTGCCGGGCCGTGAATGTTACACGCAGGTTAACATTGCGAAGGCGCCGGTATTGCCGAACCATATTTCTATCGGGCTGCAGTTTTGGCCGAATAATGCATGGCGCTCAGTCATCGCACGCCCGTGATGTGTTCCAGCGCACCTTTTCGGCCGCCGCTCGGGAGCCTTCGCGGGCGCTGTTGCAGCGTTGCACTATCGCGTCGGGCCGTCCTGACCTCCTGTCCCCGGGCACATCCCGATCAACGGGAGATTGAGGACCAGATGATCAAGAAGCTTCTTCTCGCGAGCGCCGCCACGGCCCTCCTCACCGGCGTCGCCTCGGCCGCCGACCTGCCGCGCCGCGCCGCCCCGCCGCCCGTCTTCACCCCCGTCCCGGTGTTCACCTGGACCGGTGCCTATTTCGGTATCAATGCCGGCTACGCCTTCGACGCCAGCAGCCGCGCCACCAGCACGGTCTTCGGCATCCCCGCCCCCTACGCCACCGTCGCCGGCACCACCGCCACCTTCCGCGACCGCAACCAGGACGGCTTCTCCGGCGGCGCCCAGGTCGGCTACAACTACCAGTTCACCCCGGGCTCGGGCGTGGTCATCGGCATCGAGGCCGACGCCCAGTACCTCGACTTCGGCCGCAACCGGAACAACGCCTTCATCAACGGCGCCGTCGCCCCGGGCTTCACCGTCACCGACCCGCGCGGCCTGTCGAGCCTCGACTACTTCGGTACCGTGCGCGGCCGCCTCGGCTACGCCTTCGACCGCACCCTGGTGTACGGCACCGGCGGCTTCGCCTACGGCTCGGGCAGCGCTGACCGCTCGTTCGGCGGCTATGCCGGCAACGACAACTTCCGCACCGGCTACGCCGTCGGCGGCGGCATCGAGTACGCGCTGCCGGTCGACTCGTTCCTGAACTTCTTCCGCTCCTCGGCGGTGACGTTCAAGGTCGAAGGCCTGTACGTCAACCTGGAGCGCGGCAACCGCAACCAGGGCGCCCTGGTGGTCAACGCCGCCAACCTCGTCCCGGTCGCCTACAGCGCGATCGGCCGCCGCGACGACGAATTCGCCGTCGTCCGCGCCGGCCTGAACTACAAGTTCGGCTCGTACTAAGACCCAAAGGCGCTCCCGTCCTCCGGGCCGGGAGCGTTCTTTTCGGACGGGCGGGCTCGCCAGAGCCTGCATGCCCTGTCCAAGCGAAATCTTCACCTCGGCATCCCGGCCCGATCAGGCTGGCCGCTCAGGTCTAACAAAGAACCCCGGTTGCCCCTGGCACCCGGGTTTTTTGCCGGTCCGCGGGGTGTCGGCCTGCCGGCCCGCATGCGCCCTCACCGCCAGGCGACGAAAGCGCTGCCGTCCCCACCCGCGACAGATCCCCCGGCCCCCTGCTACCATGCGGTCGAACGCGGGGAGGCTGCGATGCGCCGACGGGTCTTGTGTCTCGCAGCCGGCATCCTGGCCTCGGGCCTGACCGCGGCTGCAGCCGAACCCGCCACGGACGGCATCGCCGATCTCGGCAGCTACGCCGCCCGCGTCGAGATTCATCCGTTCGAGAGCCTGACGCTCACCGACCGGCAGTTCCTGACCGGCACATCGGAGGGCGCACAGCCCGTCACCGTCACTGGAATCCTGCGAATCGCCAAGGTCGGCACCGAGCGCCTGCCGACCGTGATCCTGATGCACGGCTCGGGGGGCCTGGGCGGCAACATCGAGTTCTGGCAGCGGGCGCTCGCCGCCCGGGGCCTCTCGACCTTCGCCCTCGACGGGTTCACTGGCCGTGGCTTGACCAGCGTCAACACCGATCAGAGCCTGCTGGCGCGCACCAACCTGATCCTCGACATCTACCGAGCGCTGGGCGTGCTGGCCAAGCACCCGCGGGTCGATCCGGCGCGGGTCGCCGTGATGGGATTCTCGCGCGGCGGTCAGGCCGCCCTCTATGCCGGCCTCAGCCGCTTCGACGCGGCCTGGAACCGCTCGGGGATCACCCCGGCCCTCTACCTCCCGGTCTATCCCGATTGCGCGATCCGCTTCCGCGACGACACCGCCGTGGTCGCCCGGCCGATCCGGATGTTCGGCGGCGGCGGCGACGACTACAATCCGGCCGCGTCCTGTGCCGCCTATACCGAGCGCTTGAAGGCGGCCGGGGCCGATGTCAGCCTCACGGTCTACCCGGGCGCGCAGCATGTCTTCGACAACCCCGCCGGGCCGCCGCAGCCGACGGTCGCCAAGGGCGCCCAGACCGTGCGCGCTTGCGCGATCCGCGAAGAGGCGAACGGCGTGCTCGTCGCGGGACCGAACGACACGCCGTTCACCTATGCCGACCCATGCGTGCAGCGCGATCCGCATATCGGCTCGGACGAAGCGGCGCGGGTCGCGGCCTTGAAGAGCGTCTTGGATGTGCTGAACACAGCCTTTCGGCAACACTGAACGCGCGGCCGGTCGGGGATTTTCAGGTCTCATTCAAAGCTGTTGCTATCAAATTCACCAGCCGATTACCAGTTTATATTGACATTCATCGCTGCAATTCTTAGTCGCAGAGCATGAATTTTATTGCATGAAGAATTCATTTCATCAAATTTTCATCACGATTTGTGATGGTGCGCTCGTCGAAGAGGTGCGCTGTGAATATTAAGATCGTCCACGTCCTGCGGGGGCTCATCGCGCTCCTCACCATTGGGATTATCGCTCAAGGGATCATGAGCCTATCTCAGCTAAGAACGGCGAATATCAATGCGCTAGACATCTCCAGCAATTGGATGCCGAGCGTGCGCGCACTCGGCGAGCTCAAATACAAGGTTACACGCCTGCGCCTCGTCGATGCTCGATACGTTGCCGCTCTCGAGGTCGTGGCCGAACTCGACACGATCGCCAGCCGCCGCCTGAAAGACGCCGAGGCGATCGCAGCCCAGTACGCGCCTCTGATCTCGAGCGCAGAGGAACGGGCCCTTTGGAACCAGTTCCAGCAGAACTGGCGGGATTACCTGGCCCTCCGCAGCAAGCTCATGACCGCCGCGCAGGACAAGGACCAAGCGGCCGTCAACGAGATCTTCCAGCTCTCACGCAAGAAATTCGAGCTGGCCCTCGACGCGCTCGACCGCGATACGGCCCTGAACGTGAGCGGGGCTGATCGCGCCCAAGTCACCGCCGCATCTGCCTACAACGAGGCGCTCTGGCTGACCGGCCTACTCTGCAGTGTCGCCCTGGCCGGCGGTCTCGCCGGCGCGGTCTACGTCTTCGCCGGGGTGACGCGGCCGATCGAGCGGTTGATCCGGCGCATGGGCGCGCTGGCGACCGGCGATCTCGAGACTCCCGTGCCCCACACCGATCGCACCAACGAGATCGGTGCCATCGCCGCGGCAGTCGAATCCTCGCGCGAAAACCTCATCCGGACGCGTCAGCTGGAGACGGATACGGCGCTCGCGCGCGCTTCGGCCGAGGAGCAGCGCAAGGCCGGCATGCGCCAGATGGCCGACGGCTTCGAGGCCGCGGTCGGCGGCATTATCGGCATGGTGTCGTCTTCGGCCACCGAGCTGCAAGCGACCGCCCAGACCATGACCGCCACCGCCAGCCAGACCGCCAGCCAGTCGGTCACGGTGGCGGCGGCCGCGGAAGAAGCCGCCAGCAACGTCAACACCGTGGCGAGCGCGGCCGAGGAGCTGGGCTCGTCGGTCCAGGAGATCGGCCGACAGGTCGACGGCTCGGCCGAGATGGCGCGGCAGGGCGTGAGCGAGGCGGATCAGACGGCCGGGCTGGTGCAGGAGCTGAGCCTGTCCGTGTCGCGGATCGGCGACGTGGTCGGGCTGATCGCGTCGATCGCCGGCCAGACCAACCTGCTGGCCCTGAACGCCACCATCGAGGCGGCGCGGGCCGGCGAGGCCGGCCGGGGCTTCGCGGTGGTCGCCTCCGAGGTGAAGGCCCTGGCCGAGCAGACCGCCAAGGCCACCGGCGAGATCTCGGGCCAGATCGCCCGGATCCAAGCCTCCACGGGCCACGCGGTTTCGGCGATCGGCTCGATCACGAACCGCATCCAGGAGATCAGCGAAGTCACGACCTCGATCGCGGTGGCGGTGGAGCAGCAGGGCGCGGCGACCCAGGAGATCGTCCGCAACGTCAGCCAGGCCGCGGCGGGAACCGGCGAGGTCACGAGCAACATCTCGGGCGTGGCGGATGCCGCGGAGGAGACCGGGGCGGCGGCGAGCCAGGTCCTGGGGGCGGCCTCCGAACTGTCACGCCAGTCCGAGCACCTCGCGGCCGAGGTCGGGCGCTTCCTCGCGACCGTTCGGGCTGCGTGAGGCCGGCCTGCGTACCCGGCTCGAACCGTAGCGCGCGCCGCGCATTGCCCGCGGAGGAGGTGCGTGATGCCCGACTCCCTCGCCGTGGCGGCCAGCCTCGCCGCCGTGTTCACCCTGGGCGGTATCACGATCACCCGCGCGGGGCCGCACGCGGGACAAGCCACGGTCCTCCTGGCCGCGATGGCGACTGCGCTCGGGATGCTCGCAGGCATCGGCGCCCTCACCCGGCTCGACGCGCAAGGTCCGGCCGTCTCCCGCGCGGAGGCGCGACCGGATTACGGGATGAGCTGGCGGCCGTTAGCACGGGTGCCGACGGACCCGTGACGGATCAACGCTGCCCCGGTCCGCTCGGGTCGCCCGGTCCGGCCGCGTGCCGATACGCGCCGGGCGGCATGCCGTAGCGCTCCTTGAACCGGCGGGAGAAGTGGGCCTGGCTGGCGAAGCCCTAGCTGGGCGCCGCATAGGTGTACAGGCCGGTCGCGGTGTCGTGGCGGCCAGGCTCGAGCAGGCCCGGGTCGGCCGGCTGGATCCGAGCCGAATAGCCGGTGACGTCGGGATCGGTATCGGTGAAGCCGATGCCAGCCGCCCGGACTGGAGTCGGGGACCAAGTCTGCCCGCGCCTGGTCGACAGGCCAGCGGGCAGCCGCCGTCAGGGACGGCGTCACGCCTTCGCGTCGAGCTTGGCCGAGAAGGCCGCCGATGCCGCAACGTTGCGCCAGGTGTCGGCCTGCCGGCCGGCTTGTGACCTCACCCGCGCCAGGGCGAGTGGCGGATCACACGGCAAAAATTTCCGGCGTGGAAATGCGGCTCCTTGTCGGCGATGACATCGGCCTTGACGTTGCCGAAGGTCGTGTCCGGCTTGTGCCGGATCCCCTCGTAGAACGCCTGGATGATGTCCTCCTTGAACTGTGGCGGCCGCGGATGCGCCCGCACGACCGCCTCGCGCTCGGCGTCGCTGTAGTTCGCGTAGGTGAGCCCGAGCACGTCCATCTCGACCCCGGCGGTGACCAGGGCGATGACGGGATGCATGTGCTGCGGGATGCCCGGGGTGGTGTGCAGTGCGATCGCGGCCCACACCGTGTCGATATCGGCCTGGGCGATGCCGTGGGTGCGCAAAAACTCCCGGGCCGCGTTGGCGCCGTCGACCTCGAAGCGTTCGGTGGCGCTGCTGTGCTGCGGGGTCAGCCCCATGTCGTGGAACATGGCGCCGACATAGAGCAGCTCCGGATCATAGGGGAGGCCACGCTGCTTCGCGGCCAAGGCGCCGAAATAATAGACCCGGCTCGAATGGTGGAACAGCAGCGGCGATTCCGTATCCCGGACGAGTTCGGTCACCGCCCGGGCGAGCGCGCTGTCGGGGATGGCGATGTCGCCGATTGGACGAGCCATGGGGTTCTCTCCTTGCTGACCCGGAAATTCTAAGCCTCCCGCCCGTGTCCGAAGTTGACGTGACACGTCTCGAACGGCCAAATCGCGCCGCCGACGGACGCCGTGGAGCGTGCAATGGAGCGGAGGGTGGCGATCGTCGCCGGGCCGGGCGTGCAGATGCTCGACGTCTCCGGCCCGCTGGACGTGTTCGCGGAGGCGAACGTCCAGGCTGGGCGCGGCGTCTACCGGACCGAGATCGTGTCCACCGAGACCGGCGCGATCCGGACCTCGTCGGGGGCGCGGCTGCTCGCGGATCTGACCATCTTCGAGGCCGATGCCGGAGCCCTCGATACGCTGCTCGTGGCGGGATCTCCGGACGCGCCACATCGGCGTCCGGCCGTCGCCCTGCTCGACTGGCTGCGGCGCACGGCGCCGACGGCCCGGCGCTTTGGGTCGGTCTGCACGGGGGCCTTCGCACTCGCGGAAGCCGGGCTGCTCGACGGGCGCCGGATCACCACGCATTGGGCGGCGGCCGGCGCCCTGGCCCGGCGCTACCCCGCGATCCGGGTCGAGCCCGACGCGATCCAGATCCGCGACGGTCCGGTCTGCACCGCCGCCGGGGTGACCGCGGGCCTCGACCTCGCCGTGGCCTTGGTCGAAGAGGATCTCGGCCGGGCGGTGGCCAAGTGCGTCGCCGCGCAGCTCGTGATGTTCTTCAAGCGCTCCGGTGGCCAGATGCAGTTCAGCCGCAGCGGCGCGGCCGAACCCTCCGGCCGGGCCGTGCTCCAGGAGGTCCAGCGCTGGATCGCGGCCGCCCCCGCAGAAGACCACAGCGTCGCCCGGCTGGCCGAGCGGGCCGGCCTCAGCCCGCGCCACTTCGCACGTCTGTTCCGGAGCGAAGTCGGCATGACCCCAGCCGACTGGGTCGAGGCCGCCCGGGTCGCGGCGGCGCGTCGTTGTCTGGAAACGGAGGGCCTCCCGCCCAAGCAGGTCGCCGCCCGGACTGGCTTCGCCAATGCCGACACCCTGCGCCGGGCCTTCGTGCGCCACGTCGGCATCACCCCGGCGGAGTTCCGGCGGCGGAACGGTGGGGGATGACGGAGCGGACGCGGGGACGACCGACATCGCAGGGTCCCGCTTCGACTCGGCTCAACAACCGTGCGGGATTCCAAGACAGGATCGCAACGTGCGCCGCCCTGGATGCGCAAGCGGGCCCGAAGGGTGCGCAGATGCGTGTTTCACGGGAAACATCGAGGGCGCGCAGTCGACGCCATTCTGCCGGGGCTCAAAAGGCCCACATACGACTGGCGACCCCGGTTGGGCTCGAACCAACGACCTGCCGCTTAGAAGGTACTGGGGAGATGTGTCGCAACACCTCCCATTCCGACAGGTTCATGGTTTGCCCCTATGCGGAAAAGATTGGCGAATTTCGTCTTGTTGGAATGGGCGACGCCCTCCGGTCTGCTGGGTCCAGACCTGCGAGATGCTGATCCCCATCCGCGTGCAAAAATGCTCAACCGGCGTCGCAATCGACAATGAGATCACCGAGTTCGAGGTCGGGGAGCCATCCTGTGACCGTTGATCTCAAAACCTTCGCCAACGTGCGCGCGCTGCACGACAGCACCACCAACCTGGGCGAGAAGGCCTCGGCCGCCGCCCGGATGAAGATGCCCGCGTGCAAAGCCGGGATGACGGTCGATCAGGCCACGTCCAAGTTGGATACCTCGCAGCCTACCCCGCCGCGCAGCATCTTCGACGAGTTATTCAACCAGCCGGAATTCAAGGTTGAGATGGCAGAGCGCGAGCGGGCGCGCATCATCAAGGCCGACGCCGTGATTGCCCGCTACGGATCAGCGGATGCGGTATCTGCCGGCACGCCGATGGAAGCGGCCTTGCGCGCGGCGTGTGAACCGCTCCTTGGGCCCGGCGAGACCTGGAGCACGATCTATCGCTTCGACGGGTGGGGCAGCCTCGACTCGCGCGCTGATATGCCTGCCACCGTGCAAGAGGCCGTGACGTGCGCTTGGCCGATGCCAGAGACCGTGGCGGCAGCTTGGGCCGAATTTCGATGCACGGATCGGTTGACCGGCGCGCGCTATACCCTCGACCGCTATTGCGACCCGCCCGCCTTCTCGGAAGCTCGCCGGCACCTCGTGGAAGTGATCCTGAACACAGCCCCGGCGCGCTCGCTCAACAACATGCGCACCCGCGGGGCTTGGCTGAATTTCTGGGCGAATGGCGACATGCGCCAGAGCGACGCCGAGCACCAGGCGGTTGTGGCGACACTGCGCGCCGACATTGAGCGGATGGGCCAGCGGATCCGCGGCCAGAAAGCGGGCGCCACCGATGGCTCAGATGTGAGCCATACCGACACTGTCCAATCTGGACAGCAAGGGGAGGCGCAGTCTGCCCATCCTTCAACGAGCTCCGGTTGGACATCGGCTGAGTTCCCAGCCCAAGGGGTAACGAACCGTTACCCCCCCCTGTGATGCCGACGTGCAAAGCCACGCCAAAAGGTACCCACTTGGTGGGTACCTTTTGCACGGAGCCGATCGCGCCGACGACCAACACGCAAGACATGGTTGAGGCTCTCCCAGTCCAATCTGGACGCGGCCAAGGGGGTAGTATTCCGCGCCCCCCTATCCGCCGGACCAATGCCGACAAGCGCTCCGACGTGCTTGCCCTGCTCGATATCGGGAAATCCGACAACGCCCCGCTGACGGATCGTGAGATCACCCGCCGGGCCGGCGTCTCGCCATCCTAGACGACTCTCGCCACTACAGGAGCGACGAGAAGCCAACGGCAGACTTGCGCTACCTACCGAACGGGTTGCCGCTGTTCGATTACATGGTGCCGATCGTGAAGGCGGCGTTCGAGTTCTTCGGGACAACGGCCGAAGCCGTGGAGGAGCCCCACGATGAACGTGCGCGAACGCAGCAAGCGGCTCGCGGCCTGGGAGGCAGATCGAGCCATCGTGACCTCCCAGCCCACGCCTGAAGAAGCTGCTGAAGCCGCCCGGCAGTACGCGGCGACCCTGGACGAGCCGGAGGAGCTGGACCCGCGTGCCGTGGCGTACTGGGCGACAGCGACCCTGCATCAGATCTCGTCCGATTACGACGCGATGCTGAAGGGCGCCCCGGCGCCGTGGGCGTGATCACCATGACCATCTCCACGCTTCGGCAGCGGTCTGGCGAAGCTGGAGTCCCTAGGAGCTGGGCATGACGCGCGCCAGCCCTCCCATCCGCGCTCGAAGCTGCTCAATGTCCTGATGGCCCATCATCTCGGCGGCGTCGCCGGCGTGCCATCCGATCGGAGATCTGCTTTTTCGATCTAACGAAGCTTCTGTGCGACCTCTGGCGCCGCACGAAAGTTCTCCGGTTCGACGTTCGCCCGACACCGCCGGTCACAGCAGACAGGAACAGCACACAACCGCCCGGCGTTCTTCGCCCGCCTCGCGATGCGGGCGGAGGATGATACGATGAACCTCAGGATCTCGACTATCTTGGCCCTGCTCGTCCTCGGTCTTGCAGCCTGCGACGACAAGCAGGCCCAGAACAACACACCCACGAAGCCGGCCACGGGGCAGATCGAGCCGCAGACCGACCAATCGGCACCGGCAACGCAGAAACCCAAACCGTAGGTTCGCTCCCGGCCTTCACGGCCTTCAGCCGGGGCAAACCGGCCGCTGAAGATCCTGGGCGAAGCGTTGCGCAGGAACAGCCGCGCTGAGCTGGCGTTTCGGTAGAACCGGGCGGCAGCGTCTAAAATCCGATCGCCCGGGCACAGGGAGATACGTGATGAAGGTCATGATGCTCGCCGTTACCGGCTTACTGCTGGCCGGCTCTGCAGCGCTCGCCGCCGAGGATAACTCTGCGCCGACGAGCCGTTCGGGGACCGCGAACAGCACCGGGGCGAACGACGCGGGCTCGGGCTCATCCCCCGGCGCGGCCGGCAGCGGTCCCTCAACCGGCGGCATGAGCCGCTCCGGCACGACGAACAGCACCGGAGCCAACGATGCCGGGTCTGGATCAAAGCCGGGCGGCACCAGCGGAACGCCGGGCAATCGCTGAGCCTCTGTTGAGTGGGATGACTCTCAGAGTCTTCCCACTCGGAACGTCGCTATTTTGGGTCGAAGTGCGCTCGCAGCTGTCTGGTCCGTAAGGCGCACCAGGGCATGCTTTTCCCGGCGATGAGCGAGCACGGCGGCCAGCTGACTCAGAGCGCGCTGCGCCAAGTCGCTGAGCTTGAGAACGTGATCACAGCCGAGCCGATTCCGGCCGGGGAGGTAAACCGGGTGCGGCGGGTGATTGGCTGAGCCACAGATTAGCAACGTCGTTCAGTTATGTGATGGCCATTCAGTGAGGCTCTCATGTACCTGTCTCGATCAGCCACGAGGATGGCACTGACGCTCGTGATAGCCTTCGTCTCGGGCTCTCCATGCTTAGCTCAGCACCGTCATGGCGCGCGGCGCGCAGCGGCGGCCAGCAAACCGGCGAACGCCAACGAGCCGTTTTGCCGTAGCAAAGCGCGAGACTACGCCTACGAAAAGCATGCTGACATCGGACAGGAGCGCATGGCTTTCGATAAATGCATGGGGCGGTGAATCGTATACAAGCCGCCTGCAGGCACGGATGGTTACGCTCTACTGCGCAAGACGCTGGCTCCTCCTGCAGTCGTAGATCTAGCCATGCTACCCTGGCATGAGTTCAGGATGGCGAGCGTAGGGGGCATATCGAGGATGCTGTGCTCAGGCTCCTCAGGCGGCATCTGAATGAGCCAGGGTTTCTGCCGGAGACGCGACGGAGGCGGGGAAGCGGACCGCCGGCAGGCTGGCGACTGCCGGCCTGGCAAAAAGGTAGCCTTGGAACAGTTGGATCCCAGCTGCACGCAACGCGATCAGCTCAGCTTCCGTTTCGATGCCCTCGGCGATCACTGCAACATCAAGCTGCCTTGCCATCATGATCACGCCGGCGACGATGGTCTGACGCGCCGGTGAGGTCGCGATTCCACGGATCAGCTCCATGTCGAGCTTGATGAAGTCGGGCTGAAAGCTCGCAAGTAGGTTGAGGCCCGCATAGCCCGCCCCGAAGTCGTCGAGAGCGGTCGCGAAGCCCTGCTTGCGGTACTCTGCGATGATCCGCTGGACGTGGGCCACGTCCGTCATGCGCTCGTTCTCGGTGAACTCGAACATGATTTGCCGGTGCGCGAAGCCGACGCGGTGTGCGGCGTCGAGCGTCGCGCGGATGCAGGCGGCAGGTTCGTAGACGGCGTTAGGCATGAAGTTGATCGAGAGCCGGGTTTCCTTGTCCGGGAACAGGGATCCGGCGAGCTCAATCGCCTTCACGCGACAAGCTTGATCGAACTTGTAGCGATTGCTCTCATCGACCATCCCGAGGATCTGGCCGGCACCCTGCCCTTCCAAACCTCTGGCGAGAGCCTCGTAGCCCCAGATCGTGCCCCGGCTGACATCCACGATAGGATGGAACGCCATCGTGAAGGTGAACGGCAGGGGTTCGCCGTCTCGGCAACCTTGGCATCCGCGCTTCATGGGCCCGCTCTATCGTGTACTTCCCTGGTGGGATTGATTAAAAAGCAACGACCTTAATCTGGGGCTAAAATTTGAATGTCCCCGTTTATTGTCTGGAGGCGCACCGAGTACACCAGCCAGAGCATCAGCACCGCCGCTGGCGCACGTTTCTCCAGCTGATGACGCTCGGCGACCTGTTCGGTGGCCCCTACGCCTGAGATGTCCCGCCCGCACGGTAGCGAACCCTGGCAAAGCCGCGTGTTGCATCAGCACGGGTCGCATAGCGGTGCTGTAGGACAGCCAACCATCGCAGCGCCTACAACCCAGGCGCGAAAATTGTGTGAACCATCCACGTGACGGGTTATTAACCCAGATCAAGAGCGGTTCGAGTGCTGCTCACTTTCCCATCAGGTTCAGACCCGCGTTCAGCATGCGAACCGTTGACCCGTACACGCCTACCCTCGGCTCCTCACATGATCCGGTACTGCACGGTGTAGCCACCGGATTGGCGGACCTATTCCCCCCCGTCGACCATCCTGTAGGCTTCTCGGACGGGTCTCAAGACGCTCCCGACGTTACAGCTGAGCCAGCTTCGATCTCAGAGGACAACTCAGACGGCGGGGTGTAAGTGTACCGTTGCCGACAGTCCCCGTTGACACGCTGTTAAGCACCAAGCCGCAGCATCGATGCGCGACCGGGCCTTGGGGTTCGAACGTCCACAGAGCAGCGCTACGGCTCCCAAAACAGGGCCTCAGTGCGGCTTCGTGAGCGTCGCCCGCCCCTGCCCCCGGGGTGGGTCTTTGCCGTTCAGTGTCGGCGATAAGCTGGGGCCGTAAGCCGGCGCCTGCAAACCATCCTGGGACCAAAACAGGTGCCGAGGTCGGGTTACTCTCGTGGGGCGCCAACCAAGTCACGAACGCCGAGGCTATCGAAATGACTACGCTGCGCCGGGCACCAGTTCCCGGCGCCATCAGTCTCAAACTCCGTCGAAAACTCGCCCTCCGCCGCGTTGATGGCCTGCCGTAGCTTCTGCTTCCCGAACCGATCCAGCCCTTTGTTGAACAGGGCCTGCTCGATGTCCTGCACCCTCGCGCGATCGACGGCATAAAACATCGGGCACTCGCGACCGACGACATTGACGCGAACGATCGCGCGGGCGGTTTGGAGGAGATCGAGATCCTGCTGAGACGAGGTTACCGCTGACCGGCTGCCTTGTGCCGCGGTGGCAGTCCCCGACGCAGCCGCGAAGGCGAGACTGATCAGGGCGGCGCTGACAAGCTTGGAATTACACTCTCGATAACGAGACATTGGGGAAGCCCCTGGTTGTACCGCCGAGCGTAAATGCTGGCTTGGCACGCATGGAAGGTGGCGAGTGCGGGAGCGCGGGGCCAGGGGAAGGATCAGGCACCCCTCTTGCAGACCTTCGTTTGCACTTCTCCGTGTGCGATCCGGCACAAGATGGTTTGCGATGGTGGTCTCGGCCGCATGCGGACGGTGAACGACTGGACGAATGAGGGATACCGCGGGCTGCGCATCCCGAGATGCACGTCATGCCGAACCATGACGTGGCGGACGTGGGATCAGCTTCAGGCCAAAGGGGCGGAAGAGGTTCTGGTCGTCGCTCAGCGCTTTCACTGCGGGAAGTGCGACCAGGTACCGGCCGGGCTCCCGGTCGTGGTGAGCACTGGCCGGTAGCGCTTACCGCCCGCCTCCTCCCGCCAGGCATCACGCTCGACCTGAACCGCCTCGATCAGGGCATGCAGGTTCCCGGCGTCGATCGCGGTTTTCATGAGCATGAAAGAACCAATTAAGACTTGGCATGCGACTGAAGCACCTAGTGGATACAATCGCGAGGTGCCCGATGCCTGCGCTGCAGCGATTAGCGCGTCCGTTCTGCTCCGCCCGCACCTGGATCGCACTTGGCGTACTAGCTCCGGTCGGCATGCTCGCGGCATCCGGGCTGATGCTGCTGGATCTGCGGCAGGACGCTTGGGACAAAGCTGAGCAGACCTCCAAAAACCTCCTGCAGGTCATGGAGCGCGACATCGGTCGCAACATTGAGATGTATGACCTTTCGATCCAAGCGGCCGCCGATAATTTGAGAGCGCCCGGGGTTGCAGAGGCCAACCCGCAGATGCGCCAACTCATCCTGTTCGATCGCGCGGCGACGGCCCGTGACATGGGCGTGATGCTTGTCATTGACGAGCATGGTGACACCATTGCCGACATCGATGCCGTACCGCCGCGCAAGGGCAACGCTGCGGACCGTGAGTACTTTCAGGTCCACAAGGCACGTGCGGGGCTCGGTCTTTACGTTGGACGCCCGATCGTCTCACGCCTGACCGGCGAGCGGATGCTGCCGTTCACCCGACGCATCAACAAGCCCGATGGAACCTTCGGCGGCGTGGTGCTGGGCAGCGTGAAGCTGTCGTACTTCACGCATCTGTTCGAGCGGATCAATCTGGGCCGCAACGACGCGATCAATTTGTACCTGCGCGATGGCACGCGGGTCATGCGCCAGCCGTATGTCGAGGCTGATCTCGGGGCGAATATCGCCAGCGCCGCAATTTTCAAGAATTTCGTGCGTGAGCACAGTGGTAGCTTCATCGAGACCTCGGTCCGCGACGGGATGGAGCGGCACTACACGTTCACCCAGATCGGCGACTTGCCGCTGATCCTCAACGTCGCTCTCTCGACCGACGAGATCGAGGCGGAGTGGCGCGTGAAGGCACTCGTCATCGGCGGAATCGTGCTGGTGCTGTGCAGCCTCACGATTGCCCTTTCGCTTCTGTTCGGGCGCGAGTTGCGCCGTCGGGAAGCAATGCAGGGTGAGCTTGAAAGGCTGTCGCTGACCGACGCCCTGACGCATCTCCCGAACCGCCGAGCCTTCGAGGATACCGGCGCGCGGGCCTGGGAAGGCGCCCGACGCAACGGCCAGCCGCTATCGCTGCTCATCGTCGATGCCGACCACTTCAAGCGCTTCAACGACCGCTATGGCCATCAGGTCGGAGACGAGGTGCTGCAGGGCCTAGCGCGCCGCCTCTCGGCCGGTGTGCACCGACCTGACGACCTCGTCTGCCGGGTCGGGGGCGAGGAATTTGCCATCCTTCTTCCGGATACGGATCAGGCAGGCGCGCTTCGCATCGCGGAGAAGGTCCACGCTGAGGTAGCGACCCTGGCGATCGGATCCCCTGGCATCGGGGCTGGTGCAGTCACAGTCAGCATCGGGCTCGCAGCGATGGTGTCGGGCGGCACTGAGGTGTCCGCGCTTGCGGACCTGTATCGTCTCGCCGATGCCGCGCTCTACGAAGCCAAGGCCGGCGGTCGCAATCAGACCCATTGTGCGGGACAGCCGTGCGTTCCGGAAATCCCGCCCAGACTCAAGCTCGTGAGCGCCTCGTAGACGCAGCAGAGGTTTCCAGCCGTTGAGCTTGGCCATGGGCCGGCGCTCGCGGCGTCCAGTTTCCCCCGCCGCACCGACCCTCACGCGACTGCCCGGCCGAGGCTTCACGGGCGGGACGCAGGGAACTGGCCTGGAGAGCGCCTGTCACCACCTGCTTGCCCGCCGCATGCCTTGCGGTGTCGCGAACGCCTCAAGCACGTTGGCGGGAGAGACAGCGCTGTAGCACGGGCGCGCTGGCGTGCCGCTTATCACCAGATCCGCCTGGAGCGCATGCCTAATCGGTCCGCCACGTCACGCCATGCGTCCTACTCGGTCTCTATGGCCTCGGCGAGGGCGTGTATGTGGGCGGGCTACCTGAGTGGGCGCCGTCAGCGAGCGACGGCTTCGCGGCGATGAGCGAAGCCGTGGTGAGCGCGGCGGTGGTAAAGCCGAGGGGGGCGGCTCTGAGGGTAGCCCGAGATCGGAACCGCTTCGGCTACCGGACGGGGCGGATTGCTCAGAAGCGCCCCGAATATGCCTCCAGGTCTGTATCCTTGAGCGGCCACGATCCTATTCGCCTTTTCGACGCTCATATCGCAAGCGCTCGTCATGCCCTGGAGAGCGCCGAGGGCCCGCTCGTATTCGGGGAGATTGGTGCAGCCTGGTGAAGTCCAAGCCCAAGCCGGAGCGGGTGCTACTAACCCGGCGACAAGAGCGATAACCGCTAAGTTTGTCTGGAACCTCACAATTACCTCTCGTCTATTTCCTTCGTCTCCAAGAACAGTGGTCAGAGACCCAACGATCCCACCTGCGTCACGCTGCCGGAGCCTGCGGGTCAGGTGGAGGTTGAAGCCGTCTCGGTGTTGGTGAATTGAGACAGGCACGCCATCGACTTCAAAGATGTTTTTCAAATCGCCGGGCCGCCGACCGTCACCGCATAGCTCCAACCGTCCTAAGACTCTCGCGGATTCGAGAATGGCCGGATCGATTGAGGTCGCCCGCTGCCCATCGGCAGCTCACCCAAGAATTTGGCGCCGCGGGAGGAGCGGACCATGGCGGCGGCCGGGAGTACGTGAGACTCTGGCTCTCATCGGACCAGCTTTGCCGGGAGCACTGTCGGAGCCGTACTCGACGCATTTGACGCCGCAAAGGAAGCTACGAAGCCTGCCAGAGAGCGCACATCATCCCGTTGCCGCGGATCGTGGGCGACCGCTTCTGCTTCGCGTTCCAGCCGGAGATTACAAGCCTTCGAGGGCAGACCGACATCGGGCGTGCAGGCGTCGTGGCGGGCGCAGGCTGCGTCCAGAGCGTCGATAGGCGGCAGCGGGGCGTTATTGCCCGGGCCGCAGTAGTTGCCGTGAATGAGGAGCTTGGGACCGCCATTGGCGGCAGGCTGTGCGAAAGACGGAGCGGCCCACGAGGCGATGAGGAAGACCGGGGCTGCGACTCGGATGGTGGCGAGAGACATCATGGTGGAGACCCTCCAGCACCTACGCATCCCTTGGTCACGTCGGCGCAGTCGGTGCGAGCGATAGTTAATCACCACGCGCTAATCCGTGGCGTGCTCCGGAACACCACCTCCAAGCGTGTTACGCTCTACTCACGGCGGTAAGATCATACCCGTTCGGCATTCCGTTCAATGTCGCGGTGCTAAGCCTCTCGCCCGCGAAGATGCGTGTCTGGCACCTATTGCTCTACGTGACGCCTTCCCCTGAACTCTGAGGCAAGCGGCCACGAATGCCTCAGCCATTTCACGGCTCAGATCATCCACGATGAGGCCGGGCGCGATGACCGTGCAGCGTCCATCGCAGTTTTCTGAGATGGCGAATTCCGGCAACAACTGCTCCGGGGCTTCTCACAACCGGAAGTTTCCGCTATTTTTGCCAGGCGTCAATACTCCATTTGACTACTGGCGCCGGCCGTGTCGATCCGGCTCCGTAGCGTTCTCCTCCGCGACATCGTGTATGGTTATGAAGGTACAGGTGGAGAAGGCGGGCTGAGGATAGTTGAACCAAAGTTGTACCGCGACGCTTCCCGTCAGCCTGGTGCGCTCTTCCGGCGCCAAGGCACGGAGAAATGCTATGCGCCCCCTAGCACTCGCGGCACTCGCTGCGGTCGGCTTGGCCGTCCTATCACTTCCTGCTTCGGCTGCGCCCGTCGGTCCAGTGGCCGGTCTTGCTACACCGTCCGACATGCTCACCAACGTTCGGATGCGGCGCCATCGCATGCGGAGGCCGTCAATGACCTGGGTGCAGCGGCGAGGATCCCGGCGATAGCTCGATCAGGAACGGCCGACAACGCCTCTTTGATGGCCCGCCACATGCAATGCTGATATCAGCCTCGGACTCCGCGGTGACACCTTTGTCCGAGGCCGAAAGGCCGCCCGATCCAGCATCGTGGAGGGCTTTCCTCTACTGGTATTTGCAGTATGGTCCCCGCGATTTTCGACTCCTCCCGAGTTCGGGATCACCACCTTCAGCCCGCCCGGTTCGCTGGCGCGGGCCTTTTTATTGCCAGGCCCCCTTGGTCGCGTGCAGTTGCGCCTTGATCAGCAGCTGAACTTCCGGCCTTCCGCCATCCCGACCTTCCGGTCGTGTTCCAACCCGGACTTGATTGCTCGACCTGTGATCGCCCGGCACACGTCCGGCTTGCAGCGCAGATACTCCGCCATTTCGCGAGCCGCCGGGCTATGGACGGGAGATGCGCTCGTCATGGAACCTAGTCTCTTGCGGTCTTGCCTCAAGGTCGAGATTAAGTCTTCGTTGATGACTTGGGAAAAGGCCGCGAAGTTGACGCTGCGCGCCGATTTCCGCGAAAAATTTACATAAACAACTATCTAATATCATTATCGCATTGATTTCCGACATTCGCCAGCACATTGTGCGACTTCTCTAAGCATAGGCGCACACCGTGGAAGAAAATCTGGAACCGATCGAGCGTGGGGCGACCGACTACATCGAACTAACGGCGGGCCTCGTCTCCGCCTACGTCTCGAACAACCACTTGCAGCCGAGCGAGATCGCGACGCTGATCGCCAACACGCACGCTGCGCTGACAGGGCTCGACCAGGGCAGCGCACCCGAGGCTCCGACGGCCGAGAAGCTGACCTCATCCCAGATCCGGAAGTCGATCACGCCCGACGCGCGCATCAGTTTCGTCGACGGCAAGCCGTACAAGACTCTGAGGCGCCACCTCCGCGGCGCCGGCATGACGATCGAGCAGTACCGCGAACGCTACGGGCTGCCGCGGGACTACCCCTCTACGGCCGCCAGCTACTCCGAGCAGCGCTCGGCACTCGCGCGCAAGCCTCGGCCCTTGGCCAGCAGCGTAAGAAGGCTGCTCCAAAGGCCCTTGAGCCAACAGAGACTGTCACCGATAAGCCCAAGCGTGTTGGGCGGCCTCGGAAGGCCAAGGAAGCCGCCGAGGCCTGAAGCCAGGCGGGGATCTGCCGTTTCCTCCGGCGATCCCCATATCGCTACCTATCGCAGCGGTTGAGCCTTCACTGGCTCCTGCAAGCGAGCGCGCCGGTCGCCGTGTTCCCCCGTTCACGCGCGGCCGGCGCGTCCTTTCGCGGCAAGGATCAGGTGTTGCAACGCAGGTGCAGCACGCCTCACCCTGCTCGGCGGCCGCAACGAACGTAGGTCGAGGTGCCCATGGCACTCGTCCAGGTCAGGCGGTCGCCATTGACGGACAGGCGGACCTGGGAAGACCAACGGTGATCGCGGTCACCACAATCAGCCGCCATTGACCAAGCATTGCCGGCCCGATGGGCACCGCGGAAGCTGCAGATGGTGTCGCCAGCCTGGGCACGCTCAGGCGTGATCGTCGCCGGGACGAACCCCTTGCGGCGCGAGGGAGCACTGCAGGCGTCCGTAGTAGGCCCCCAGGTCCCAACGTAGTCCAGGCTGGCTGAAGCTGGCCGGGGCGTAGCTGGGGGTACTATGGGTTGCGCTACGATGGCCGACGGGGCGGACGGTGGCACGCTAGACGGGGCCGCGGCAGGCGTGACAGGCTCGGGTGCGGCAACCAAGATAATAGGCCGAGAGAGGTCCGCCATTTGATCGATAAGCGGTTCGCCGATGGCTTGGATCGTTGAAGTTTGAAACGGCAGATCCTCGGAGAGATAGGCTGCGCAGTAGGCGAACAGGCCACCCCAGCCGAGCACAAGCAGGATCTGGAGCGCAGAGCCACGTCGGTCCTTTGGCTGAAACCCAACCGATGACCCGGCTAAGACAATCGCCCCCATTTCTCCCTCCTACGGTGCTCCTCAGCAGTTTCCTGTACCGCAGCCTATGCTGGGCATTACTCAGGAAAGGAGCGACGTGAATGCAATTGGCACTCAACCGACATCGCGATGGCGCGACGATTTATTAACTTTAGATAAATCGTTAACGATGAGTTAATAAATCGAATTTCAATTATATGCTCAGCGAGCACTTCCGCGACATCGTGCAGAGACCCGGGCGGCAGATGGCGAAGGCTAATTGCACGTGATGGCGTGCAGTGTCGCGGCGCGTAGATGCGGCGGGCAGACTAAGCTGCCCGGAACCACTGCCTCGCCTGAGCATGAAGATGGCATTATCCCTGGGGGACTTTGCTCCTCCGGCATCCGCAACGTTTTTGATCGACCCATTTATCGCGAGGTACGCAGTGGCTGTGTTTAAACTAGATCTCCGCGGAGGTACTGACATTACCGCTCTATCCGGCAGAGTTGTTGCTGTAAGTGTATCAATTTTCGCAGGTGATGGGCCATGTGGGCCGTTAAGTTTAGCTGTCACCCTGCCTCTGCTATTAATTGTATTAGGTTATGTTTGAAAAACCCACCGTCGAACAATACGAAGCCTTGCTGTATCTACCGCCATTGGATTGATAAGGGTGCCGGAATGCGGATATATATGAAAAAACTCAGGCGGCTTATTACAATTCACATGAAAAATAGTTTGTATACCTGGGCTCAGCATATGATCTTGAGAAAAACAATTATTCAAGAGCGTGTCATGGAGCTATGCTTCTAGACCGGTCGACTATATTCATATTTTCGTTCTTATCCGATCTTTTGCGCCAATATAAATGGTCGAATCAAATCAAGAACACAGCTGAAAGGCAAGAACGTCTATTCAGCAAAGATATTTAATGGCCATCTTGACGGCTCGCCCCTCTTCGAGCGGATTAGGGCGAGGCCAGCCGAGCCGTTATGATATGGCCACCCGACCGGCACACGTCCGCTATCTCAAACGCTTTCAGTTCGTCTTCGCGCCAAGTTCGCCGAGATGGCGTTGAACGATGCGATGGGTCTCGGCGGCAAAGGCCTTGAGGTCCGGATTGGTCCCGCCCTTGGCCTCCTTCGCAAAGGCGGCGCCGTCCGCGTCGTGGATCGCCTTCATGTCCTTGACGTATGCGGAGTCGAACGCCGCACCCGACAGGCCCTTCATCCGGTCGAGCCGACCCTGGAACTCGGGGTTGAGCGTCTCAGGGAAAGACAGACCCGCGCCCGTGGCGATCGACTTCAGCTTTTCGCCTACGAGGCCGTGATCGTGCGCTTCGGTGTTGCCCTGATCCTTGATGTCCTGTCTGGCACCCTTGCTCTCAGCGAGCTTGCCCAGTTCAACCTCATACATCCCGCCCTGCGAGACTTTGGCGACGAAGGCCTTGTCCTCGTCAGAGACCGTCGCAGCCTCTGCCGCCAAGACGCCCGCGAGCGATAGGGCAGCAGCGATGCAAAGACGTGTAGCCGATTGAATGTGGGGCATGGGACGGAACTCCTGTTGCCCGCGATAAAACCGGAATCGGAGTTATACGATGCATCACGCTTCGGTGAACCCTGCCTAACGCTCCCTTCCCGCGCGAGCGATACGAGGCCTCATTCGCTCGTCTGAGAGTGACTGAGGCCGCCCTTGTCTACACAGGGCGATGACGCTGCTCAGAACGCTTAAGCATGAGCCACTGGCAGTTCACTGACCTGGGTCGTGTTGATCGTCCCCCTTTGAAGTGGTCCGCCCTGAAGTATGGCTTTTGAGCCGACAGAGGACGGAACCGATGGCCCAACGACCCAAGCCTGAGGAGATCGTGAGTAAGCTGCGTCAGGTCGACGTGCTGGTCTCACAAGGACA
>NZ_JAKSYL010000153.1 GCF_022829515.1 Methylobacterium sp. J-048 | reverse complement strand
CACGCAACCCGGCATGACCCAGACGAGCCTTGTGCCTGAGATGGCGGCCCATGCGGGCCTGGGTTTCGGTGAGCTCGTCCGATGGATGGTGGAGGACGCTTCTCTGAATCGCTGAGCGGCGGTGACGCTGCCGGTCGCAGCCTTCCCGCGCGCCTCGTCGGCGCCGCGCTGGACCGGCTCACCGGACGCGCGCCCGCCCGCTCCCTCTCGGTGCGCCGGGCCCGCAAGGGCCAGCTCCTGACCGAGCGCCTGCCGCGGGGCGTCGGCACCGTGGGCGTCTCCGTGTCCCTCGCCGCCGTGGCGCTCGCCGGCTTCGTGGCGAGCGGGCGCTACGACTCCTTCGTGACCGAGCAGGGCCGGCCCCTCGATATCGCCGCCCGTGTCCTCGGCTTCGGCGTCCAGCGCGTGACCATCTCGGGCATCTCGCGGATGTACGAGCGTGAGGTGCTGGCCGCGGCCGGGATCGACTGGCGCTCCTCCGTTCCGTTCCTGGATGTCGTCGAGGTCCGCGAGAAGCTGCTGCGCGTGCCGCTGATCGCCCAGGCCTCGGTGCGGAAGATCTACCCGAACGAGATCGCCATCACCCAGGTGGAGCGCGAGCCCGCCGCCCTCTGGCAGAAGAACGGCGAGATCAACGTGATCGCCGCCGACGGCACCGTGATCGACGCCATGCGCGACGACCGCTACGCCACCCTGCCGCTGGTCGTCGGCGACGACGCCAACAACAAGCTTCCGGAATATCTCGCCCTCATCGCCGCCGCCGGGCCGCTCTCCGAGCGGATCAAGGCCGGGACCTACGTCTCCGGCCGGCGCTGGACGCTCAAGCTCGACGGCGTCGACGTGCGGCTGCCCGAGATCGACCCGGCCGCGGCGCTCGCCCGCCTCGTCCGGTTCGAGCGCGAGGCCGGCCTGCTCGAGAAGGACATCATCGCGGTGGACCTGCGCATGCCGGACCGCCTGGTGGTGCGCCTGACCGAGGAGGCCGCCGCCGCCCGCGCGGAAGCCCAGAAGGCGAAGAAGAAGGGCGCGGCCAGCTGATGCCCTCAACCGCAATCTCCGCCCGTCCCGCCTTCTGCGTCCGGTAGTGTCAATGCACAGCCAACACGGCCTCACGCCGCGACTGAAGCCGCTCTCGGCCCGACGCTCGACCACCCTGTCGGTGCTCGACATCGGCACCAGCAAGGTCGTCTGCCTCATCGCCGAATTGCAGCCCGCCGAGGCGCTCTCGACCCTGCGCGGCCGGACGCACCTCGCCCGGATCATCGGCATCGGCCATCAGCGCTCGCTGGGGCTGAAGGGCGGAGCGATCGTCGATCTCGCCGCCGCCGAGGGCGCGATCCGTCAGGCGGTCCACGCCGCCGAGCGGATGGCCAAGGTCGAGGTCCAGTCGGTCATCGTCAACATGTCCGGCGGGCGGCTCGCCTCGCAGCACTTCCAGGCCCGGGTGAACGTCCGCTCCGGCACCGTCACCGGCAGCGATGTCGAGCGGGTGCTGGAGACGGCGAGCGCCCACGGCGTCAGCCCCGGCCGGGCCGTGCTGCACGCGCTGCCCACCGGCTACGCGCTGGACGGGCAGGGCGCGGTCATCGATCCGTCGGGCATGATCGGCGAGGCCCTCGGGGTCGACCTGCACGTCGTCACCAGCGAGTTGGCCGCCGCCCGCAACGTCATGCTGGCGGTGGAGCATTGCCACCTCGGGGTCGAGGCGGTGATCGCCACGCCCTACGCCGCCGGGCTCTCGGCCCTGGTGGATGACGAGGCCGAGATGGGCGTGTGCGTCGTCGACATGGGCGGCGGCACCACCAGCGTCGGGGTGTTCTCGGGCGGCCACCTCGTCCACGTGGACGCTGTCGCGGTCGGTGGCCATCACGTCACCATGGACATCGCCCGGGGCCTCTCGACCCGCATGGCCGCGGCCGAGCGGTTGAAGACCCTCTACGGCTCGGCCCTCTCCACCCCGTCCGACGAGCGCGACATGATCGCCGTGCACGGGGTCGGCGAGGACGAGGGCGAGGCCCCGGCCCACATCCCGCGCTCGCAGCTGGTGCGGATCATCAAGCCGCGGGTCGAGGAGGTGGTCGAGCTGGTGCGCGACCGCCTGCGCGATGCCGGCTTCGCCGCCCAGGCCGGCCGGCGGGTGGTGCTGACGGGCGGCGCCAGCCAGCTCGTGGGCCTGCCCGAGGTCGCCCGCCGCATCCTCCAGGGCCAGGTCCGGATCGGCCGGCCGCTCGGGATCCGCGGCCTGCCCGAGGCGGCCAAGGGACCGGCCTTCTCGGCCGCCGTCGGCCTGCTGGTCTACCCGCAGGTGGCGCATGCCGAGCATTTCGAGCCGCGGGGGCACGGCGCCTTCGCGGCCACGGGATCGGACCGGTACATCAACCGGGTCGGCCGCTGGCTCCGGGAGAGCTTCTAGGGTTTCACCCCCGCCCTCACGGGCGGGGGATCGAAAAAATATCGGCGCCGCAGCGCCGCACGGAAAGCAGAGTAAGCGAGAGGCTCGACACCATGGCCATTACCCTCCAGGCGCCGGACATCCGGGAACTCAAGCCCCGCATCACCGTCTTCGGTGTCGGCGGCGCAGGCGGCAACGCAGTCAACAACATGATCGAGTCGGGCCTGCTCGGCTGCGAGTTCGTGGTCGCCAACACCGACGCGCAGGCGCTCACCTCCTCGAAGGCCGAGCGGGTGATCCAGATGGGCCTGGGCGTGACCCAGGGTCTGGGCGCCGGCTCGCACCCGGAGGTCGGCTCCGCCGCCGCCGACGAGGTGATCGACGAGATCCGCGACCAGCTCTCGGGCGCCCACATGTGCTTCATCACCGCCGGCATGGGCGGCGGCACCGGCACCGGCGCCGCGCCGGTCATCGCCCGCACCGCCCGCGACATGGGCATCCTGACGGTCGGCGTCGTGACCAAGCCGTTCCAGTTCGAGGGCGTGCGCCGCATGCGCACCGCCGAGTCGGGCATCCAGGAGTTGCAGGCCGCGGTCGACACCCTGATCGTGATCCCGAACCAGAACCTGTTCCGCGTCGCCAACGAGAAGACCACCTTCGCCGACGCCTTCGCGATGGCCGACCAGGTGCTCTACTCCGGCGTCGCCTGCATCACCGACCTGATGGTCAAGGAAGGCCTGATCAACCTCGACTTCGCCGACGTCCGGGCGATCATGCGCGGCATGGGCAAGGCCATGATGGGCACCGGCGAGGCGTCGGGCGAGAAGCGCGCCAACCGCGCCGCCGAGGCCGCCATCGCCAACCCGCTCCTCGACGACGTCTCCATGAAGGGCGCCCGCGGCCTGCTGATCTCGATCACCGGCGGCTCCGACCTGACCCTGTACGAGCTCGACGAGGCCGCCACCCGCATCCGCGAGGAGGTCGATCAGGACGCCAACATCATCCTGGGCGCCACCTTCGACGAGAGCCTCGACGGCATCATTCGCGTGTCGGTGGTCGCCACCGGCATCGAGCCGCTGCTGATCTCGGCCAACGCGACCAACAACCCGGTGATCGCCGAGACCGAGCAGCGCATCGCCGAGGTCGCCGAGCGCCTGCGCGCGGAGGCCCGCGCCCGCGCGTCGTCGCCGGTCCCGAGCATTCGCACGGACTCGATCGCCCAGGCCCCCGCGCAGAACCCGGCGCCGGCCGCCCCGCAGCCGGCCCCCGAGGCCCGGACCGAGACCCGGTTCGAGGCGCCCGCGCCGGTCGCCCGTGACGAGGTCGTCCTCGCCCCGTCTCAGCCGCGGGCCGCCGCGCCGTTCGTCCCGGCCCCCGCCCCGCAGCAGGCCGAGCCGGCGCCGCAGTTCCAGGCCGGTCCGTTCGTCCCGCCGCGCCCGGCCGCCCCGGCCGCCGCGCCGCTCGCCCGCGCCCCGCGCATGCCGCAGATCCACGAGCTGCCGCCGATCGCCCAGAACCAGATCCTGGCGAGCCGGTCGGCGGAGGAAACCGCTCCGGAATCCAAGCGGACCTCGCTGCTGCGCCGTCTCGCCACGGTCGGCTTCGGCGGCCGGCGCGACGAGATGGAGGGCGTGCCCGCTCCCCGGGCTGCGGCCCCGGTCGCGCCGCAGCCGCACATGGCGCAGCCTCCGCTGGCTCAGTCCCCGCTGGCTCAGTCCCATGTGCCGCCGGCCCCGCGCGCTCCGCTTCCGCAGGCGCCGCAGTACCGGCCGGCCCAGGGCGGCCTCGATGCCCAGGGTCGCGTCGCGCCGCAGTCCCGGATGATGGACGACGATCAGCTCGAGATCCCGGCCTTCCTCCGCCGCCAGGCGAACTGAACGGCCGAGCGACGGGACGGAACCGGGGAGCCGGCGGGAAACCGCCGGCTCTTCGCGTCGCAATGAAGCAACTCTTGGTTGCGGAGGGAAAGGACTGGAGTCACAGTCCGGTTAACGTCTGTGACGCTATCCCCAGCTGCGTGATGTATCGGCGCCACAGAATGGCCGTCGGTTAGCCACGCATTAACCAAGCTTTAAGCCTTTGTGCCGACAGGATTTTAGCTGCTCCAAACAGCAAGCGTGTCTGTAACAGAGCGTAAGAATCCGTGATTTGGCTGCCCTGTGCGGTGCAGCTATAGACACTCGCAGACCAATGAGACGCGCTGCAGGACACAACCTGATGGCGCGGATAGGGGCTTCAAGCAGCGGACGGATCGGACAGTTTCCTCACCATCCTGGGTCGGGATGGCGGGACCTGATCGCGGCCGGGGGCTAATGAATGCGAACGCATAAACAGACGACCCTGAAGGGGCCGGTGACACTCTCGGGCGTAGGGGTCCATTCCGGGAACCCGGCCGAGATCACGATCCGCCCCGCTCCGGCCAATCACGGCATCGCGTTTCTTCGTACCAGCACCACCCACGGCAACGACCGCCTGATCAAGGCCCATCACGCCCTCGTCTCCGCCACCGAACTCTGCACCGTCATCGGTGACGTCGAGACCGGTGCCGTCGCCACCATCGAGCACCTGATGTCCGCCCTCTACGGATTGGGCGTCGACAACGCCCTCGTGGAGATCGACGGGCCCGAGATGCCGATCCTCGACGGCTCCGCCCTCCAGTTCGTTCAGGCCATCGACGCGGTCGGGATCGCCTCCTGCGGCACCCCGCGCCGCTGGCTCAAGGTCCTGCGTCACGTCCGCATCGAGACCGGCCGCGCCTTCGCGGAACTCCGTCCGATCGACCGGGGCTTCCGCCTCGACGTGGAGATCGATTTCGACAGCCCGGTGATCGGCCGCTCGCGCAAGGCGATGGACCTGTCGCCCGCCACCTACCGCCGGGAGATCGCCGGCGCCCGCACCTTCGGGATGATGAAGGACGTGGAGCGCTACTGGAAGGCGGGGTTCGCGCTGGGTGCCTCCCTGGAGAACACCGTCGCGGTCGGCGAGACTGCGGTGGTCAACCCCGAGGGCCTGCGCTTCCCGGACGAATTCGTCCGCCACAAGATCCTCGACGCGGTCGGCGACCTCGCCCTGGCCGGCCTGCCGATCCAGGGCGCCTACCGGTCCTATTGTGGCGGCCACCGGATGAATGTCGGCGTGCTCTCCGCGCTGTTCGCCGACCGGTCGAACTACGCCATCGTCGAGGCGCAGGGCTCGCGCCGCGAGGCCGTGCTCTCGGAACTCGGCGTCGGCTTGAACATCGCCGCCTTCGCGGGCGAGCTCTGACCCCGGACCTGTAACCCGCGAGCCACAGCCGGCAACCGATCCTGGCTGCCGCAGCCTTGCCGCTTTCGTGCCCGAATCGAACGTCAGGGTTTAACGGTCCGTGAATGACGGGCACGGCCCGGTCGGGCCGGATCCACTCACGCGATGGCACGACGGCGCGGGACGTGCGCCGGTCCCGGGAAAGAACGCCAGATGCCTGTCACCATTCGTCATCGCCGGGCGGCGGCCTTCATGGCGCCCCTCGTGGCCGTTCTCGGCCTGGGCCTCGGCGGCTGCGACTTCGACCCGACCAATCTCTTCGCCGAGAAGTACAAGCCCGAGGTCGTGCCGGATGTTCCGGCGGACAAGCTGTACAGCGAGGGCTTGGCCAAGCTGGAAGACAGCGACTACGAGGGCGCCGTCAAGAAGTTCGATAATCTCGACAAGCAGTACCAGTATTCCGAGTGGTCCCGGAAGGCGCTGCTGATGACGGCGTACGCGAACTACGAGGGCCAGAAATACGACGAGGCGATCAGCGCCGCGAAGCGGTACCTGCAGCGCCACCCGGCCAGCAAGGATGCCGCCTACGCGCAGTACTTGATGGCGATGTCGAACTACAAGCAGATCCCGGACGTGACCCGGGACCAGGATCGCTCCGAAAAGGCGCTCGTCTCCCTGCAGGAGCTGGTCCAGAAATACCCGACCTCCGAGTACTCGACCGATGCGCGGTCCAAGATCCAGATTACCCGCGATCAGCTCGCCGGCAAGGAGATGGAGGTGGGCCGCTTCTACCTGGAGCGGCGCAACTTCCCGGCCGCGATCAACCGGTTCCGCGACGTGGTCGCCAAGTACCAGACCACCCGCCACGCGGAAGAGGCGCTTGAGCGCCTGACCGAGGCGTACTGGGCGCTCGGCATCACCCAGGAGGCGCAGAACTCCGCGGCCGTGCTGGGGCACAACTTCCCGGACAGCCCCTGGTACAAGGATGCGCACGCGCTCCTGGCCACGGGCGGCGTCGAGCCCCGCGAGGAGAAGGGTTCGTTCCTCTCGAAGATCTACCGCTCCGTGACGGGCAAGACCGCCTCGGCCGAGTGACGTCACCGGCAGGCCGCGGCCTGCCCGATCGAGCCTCAGGGCCCGGAGCCGCCGCTCCGGGCCTTTCTCGTCCGCGCAGCCCCGCGTCACCGGAGATGCGCCGCGACGCATTTTTGGGATGAATCTGCGCCGCAGCGGCCTTATGTCTGCGGTCCCGCCCTCAGGAATCCCGTCGCCGCATGCTGGCGCAGCTCGCGATCCGCGACATCGTTCTGATCGACAGGCTCGAACTGAATTTCCGGACGGGGCTGAGTGTCCTGACCGGAGAGACGGGCGCGGGCAAATCGATCCTGCTCGACGCCTTCGCCCTGGCTCTGGGCGGTCGCGGCGACGGCCGGCTCGTGCGCCACGGCGAGCCGCAGGGCGGCGTCACCGCAGTGTTCGACCTGCCGCTCGATCATCCGGCGCGCGCGATCGCGGCCGAGGCCGAGATCGACACCGAGGGCGACCTGATCCTGCGCCGGACCCAGATGGCAGACGGCCGCACCCGCGCCTTCGTCAACGACCAGCCGGTCGGCGTGCAGGTCCTGCGGGCGATCGGTGCGGCCCTGGTCGAGATCCACGGCCAGCACGACGACCGCGCTTTGGCCGATCCGGCCTCCCACCGGGCGATCCTCGACGCCTTTGGGGGCCTGCAGGCTCAGCTCACGAAGGTGGCCGCAGCGGCCAAGGCCGTGCGCGCGGCGCGTGGCGAACTGGCCGAGCACCGCGCTCGGATCGAGGCGGCCCGCAAGGAGGCCGATTTCCTGCGCCACGCGGTCGAGGAGCTCGCCGCCCTGGCGCCGCTTCCCGGGGAGGAGGCCCAGCTCGCCGAGCGCCGCAGCGTCATGCAGCAATCCGAAAAGGTCGCGCGCGAGCTGAACGAGGCGCTGGACGCGGTCGGCGGCCCGCATTCCGGGGTGCCACACATCTCGGCCGCCCTGCGCAAGCTGGAGCGCCGCGCCGGTCAGCTCCCGGCGCTGATCGATCCCTGCGTCAACGCCCTCGACGCCGCCATGGTCGCCCTCGACGAGGCACGCGCGGTACTGGACGCCGCCGTCTCCGAGACCGAGTTCGACCCGCGCGACCTGGAGCGCGCGGAGGAGCGGCTGTTCGCGCTCCGGGCGGCGTCCCGCAAATACGACGTCCCGGCCGACGACCTCGCGGCTCTCGCGGAGCGCTATGCCGGCGAGGTCGCGACCCTCGATGCCGGGGAGGCCGCCCTCGAAGGCCTGGAACAGACCCGCGCCAAGGCCGAGGCGCACTATGCCGAAGCGGCGGAAAAACTCAGCGCCGGGCGCCGCCGGGCGGCCAAGCAGCTCGACGCCGCCGTGAAGGCCGAGCTGCCGCCGCTGAAGCTCGAACGCGCCCGATTCATCACCGAGATTGCCACCGACCCGGAGGCGCGCGATCCCGCGGGGATCGACCGGGTCGAGTTCTGGGCGCAGACCAACCCCGGCACCAAGCCCGGTCCGATGATGAAGGTCGCCTCCGGCGGCGAGTTGTCGCGCTTCATGCTGGCCCTGAAGGTCGTGCTCGCCGACAAGGGCTCGGCCCCGACCTTGATCTTCGACGAGATCGACACCGGGGTCGGCGGCGCGGTGGCCGACGCGATCGGCCTGCGCCTCGCCCGGCTCGCCGCAACCGTGCAGGTGGTGGCGGTGACCCATGCGCCCCAGGTCGCGGCCCGCGCGAGCACGCACTTCCTGATCGCCAAGGCCCCCGTGAAGGGCGCCGGCCGGGTCGCGACCCGGGTGGCGAGCCTGCCCGTGGCCGAGCGCCGCGAGGAGATCGCCCGTATGCTGGCAGGCGCCACGGTGACCGACGAGGCCCGGGCGGCGGCGGCCCGGCTGCTCCAGGGCGCGGATGCGTGAACGGACGTCAACCTTAACCGCTGGTTGAGCGTAACGCTTCATTAACCATTTTCGACGAGACTGATTGCATCCCGGGACCGTGGTCAGGAGCGCGCGGTTGAAGGGCGGGAGGAACGCATGAAGCCGTCAATCGTCGCGTCCCAGGGGCGCCCGCATCTGGGTCGGTCCCTCAAACAGGCGATCGATACGCAGCAGCTCGGGCTGACGCTCCGCACCGTCTACGAGGGCAGCGTCGACACCCAGCCGATCACCGACACCCAGGTGGAACTGCTCCTGCGCCTGCGCCAGAAGGAGCGAGAGCTGCGTCGGGCCGGATAAGGCTCCCATCCGGGACCCGTCATCCCCGAATCGGTCTTCGTATCCGCGCAGAGTTTTTTTCAGACACACCGTCGCCGAGCGCTACCAGCGCCGCGAGCCGGGCCGCCGGCGGTATTCCGCCGCCCGGATCAGCGTCAGGATCCTGTCGAGATCCACCAGAAGTTCGGCTTCCTCGACGCGCGCCTGGGCGATGGCGTCGGCATCGGTGCCGAAGCGCTGGCGCGCCTGCGCCAAGGTCAACGCACGCTCCACCGCCTCACGGTCGGCATGCAGCGCAAGCCATGCGGCGTCCGGACCTGCCGCGTCGGGACCTTTCTCTGCATCGGTCCCCTGGTCAGTCACGATCCGAATACCTTCCTGAAGCCGCGCGCAGCATCGTCCGCCGATCGGCCCGGGCCGCCACCGGGCATGAACGCGCGAGCGCCCCGAACCGTGCCGTCGGTGGTGCGGCGCGGTGTCATGGCGGTGTCATCTCTCTGTCGTAACGCCCGGCCCATCGGGCGGCCGGCGCCGGGTCTCTTGGAAGACCGGCCGCACAGCTCTGCCGCGGGCATGGGCTTGCCGGCAGGGAAGCGCAGGCTTTCGCCCGACGGCAACGGAGATACCCTTGAGACCCTTCGCTTACGCGCTCGCCGTCGGCCTCGCGACGGTTCAGCTGGCGTCCGCGGCACTCGCTGCCGATATCACGGGAGCCGGCGCCACGTTCCCGTTCCCGGTCTACTCCAAGTGGGCCGAAGCCTACCGCAAGGAGACCGGCTCGGGACTGAACTACCAGTCCATCGGCTCGGGCGGCGGCATCAAGCAGATCCAGGCCAAGACCGTCGATTTCGGCGCCACCGACGCGCCGCTCAAGGGCGAGCAGCTGGCCAAGGACGGCCTCATCCAGTTCCCGACCGTGATGGGCGGCGTCGTGCCGGTGGTGAACATCGCCGGCCTCGAGCCCGGCAAGCTGAAGCTCACCGGCGACATCCTGGCCGACATCTACGCCGGCAAGATCTCGAAATGGTCCGACCCGCGGATCGCGAAGCTCAACGAGGGCGTGAAGCTCCCCGACGCCACCATCACCCCGGTCTACCGCTCCGACGCCTCCGGCACGACCAACATCTTCACCACCTACCTGTCCCAGGCCTCCGAGACCTGGAAGAAGGAGTACGGTGCGGCCACCACGATCTCCTGGCCGGTCGGGCAGGGCGGCAAGGGCAACGAGGGCGTGACCGCCACCGTGAAGCAGGTGCCGAACGCCGTCGGCTACGTCGAATCCGCCTACGCCAAGCAGAACAAGCTCGCCTACGCCCTGCTGCAGAACAAAGCCGGCAAGTATCCGCAGCCGGAGGACAAGGCTTTCCAGGCGGCCGCCGCCAGCGCCGACTGGAAGTCAGCCCCGGGCTTCGGGATCTCGCTGACCAACCAGCCGGGCGACGACGCGTGGCCGATCACGGCGGCGACGTTCATCCTTGTCCACAAGGAACCGGCTGATCCGGCCAAGGCCGCCGATACGCTCAAGTTCTTCGATTGGGCCTACAAAAACGGCGACAAGCTCGCCTCGGACCTCGATTACGTGCCGCTTCCGGACAATGTCGTCGGTCTGATCCACGAAGAGTGGAAATCCGTGAAGGGCAAGGACGGTAAGCCCGTCTTCAACATGTGAGTGAGACAGGGAGGGGGTGTGTCGCCCCCTCCCTCGCATCGCGGCCCGCACCGCGCTACCACGCCCCCTTCGCAGAGAATCGCGGATGCCCGCTTTGACCGAGACGATTGCCCTCGCACGACCCCGCGCCGCCGCCGCGCGCAAAGGGCCGAGCCGGAGCCTCGACACCCTGTTCCGGGTCTGCTCCTACGGCGCGGCCCTGTTCGTGCTCGTCGTGCTCGCCGGAATCCTGGGGTCGATCCTGTACGGCGGCTGGCCCGCTTTCCGCGAATTCGGCTTCGCCTTCCTGACCTCGAGCGCCTGGAACGTCGGGACCGAGCAGTACGGCGCCCTGGTCGCCGTCATCGGCACCGTGGCCTCCGCCACCCTGGCGCTGCTGATCGGCGTGCCGGTCTCCCTCGGGATCGCGGTCTACCTCACGCAGCTCTGCCCGGGCTGGGCGCGCAAGCCGGTGGCGATGACCATCGAGCTGCTCGCCGCGGTGCCGAGCATCATCTACGGCATGTGGGGCCTGTTCGTGTTCGCGCCGCTCTTCGCGCGCGTCATCCAGATCCCGGTCTCGAACGTCGTCGAGGGCCTGCCGATCGTCGGCACGCTGTTCTACGCCCGGGTGCCGTCGGGCGTCGGCGTGTTCACCGCCGGCATCATCCTGGCGATCATGATCGTGCCGTTCATCGCCTCGATCGCCCGCGACATGCTCGACCAGATCCCCACCGTGCTGCGCGAGAGCGCCTACGGGATCGGCTGCACCACCTGGGAGGTGGTGCGTCACGTGCTGGTGCCGCAGGCCTCCGTCTCGATCATCGGGGCGATCATGCTCGGCCTCGGGCGGGCGCTCGGCGAGACGATGGCGGTGACCTTCGTGATCGGCAACGCCAACCGCCTCTCGGCCTCGATCTTCGACCCGAGCTCGACGATCGCGTCGCGCATCGCCAACGAGTTCAACGAGGCGGACGGCCTGCAGCTCAACGCCCTGATGGCCCTGGGCTGCATCCTGTTCGTCATCACCTTCGTGGTGCTCATCATCGCCCGGCTGCTGACGCGCCGCGTGAAGGCGGCCTGAGGAGGGCTCACGATGGACGCGTCCAACCCCATGACCCTCTCCGACTCCGCGCCGCACCGCACCGGGCGCGTCCGCTCCAGCCGGCGGATCGCCGACCGGGTGCTGCGGACCGCTTGCCTGGTCGCCACGATCGTCGGCGCCGTGGTGCTCGGCTCGATCCTGCTGATGCTGATCATCCAGGGCGTGCGCGGCTTTACCCCCGCCATGTTCGTGCATCCGACCCCGGGGCCCGGCTCCGAGGGCGGCGGCATCGCCAACGCGATCCTGGGCAGCCTCGTGCTCACCGGCATCGGCATCACGATCGCGACGCCGATCGGCGTCATGGCCGGGACCTACCTCGCCGAATACGGCCGGTTCTCGAAGATCGCCGGGCTGATCCGCTTCCTCAACGACATCCTGCTCTCGGCGCCGTCGATCCTGATCGGCCTGTTCGTCTACACCCTGATGGTGCGGCCGATGGGGACCTATTCGGGCTGGGCCGGCGGCGTGGCGCTCGCGATCATCGCAGTTCCGGTGATCGTGCGCACCACCGAGGACATGATGCGCCTGGTGCCGGGCACCCTGCGCGAGGCCGGCGCGGCGCTCGGCGCTCCGGCCTCGACGGTGATCATCAGCGTCACCTGGCGGGCGGCCTCGGCCGGCATCGTCACGGGCATTATCCTGGCCCTGGCTCGCATCGCGGGCGAGACCGCGCCGCTCCTGTTCACGGCGCTCAACAACAATTCCTGGTTCTCGCCCGACCTGATGGGCGGCGTCGCGAACCTCCCGGTGATGATCTACCAGTTCGCCCTCTCGCCCTACCCGAACTGGCAGAGCCTTGCCTGGGCCGGTGCGCTCCTGATCACCGCGACGATCCTGGTGCTGTCGATCATCGCCCGTCTCGTCATCAAGCCGCAGATGTCGCGCTAGACGTCTGATTTTGCATCATCGCTCCCGAAGGCCGAAGCCACCTTTCGGGCTGATGCGTGAAGACCCTTTTCGAGGACACGACGATGAACGCCGCCTCCGCGATCCCCACGGTCGATCTCACCCGCAACCACGCCAACGAGGGCGGGGCGGTCCGCATCGCCGTGAAGGGCCTGAATTTCTACTACGGCAGCTTCCACGGGCTGAAGAACGTCGACATCAACTTCCACGACCGGCAGGTCACGGCTTTGATCGGCCCGTCCGGCTGCGGCAAGTCCACCCTGCTGCGCTGCTTCAACCGGATCTACAGCCTGTACCCGGAGCAGCGGGCCGAGGGGCAGATCCTGCTCGACGGCCAGAACGTGCTCGACCCCTCCGTCGACCTGAACGAGCTGCGCTCGCGCATCGGCATGGTGTTCCAGAAGCCGACGCCGTTCCCGATGTCGATCTACGACAACGTCGCCTTCGGGTTGCGCCTCTACGAGAAGCTGCCGAAATCCGAACTCGACGGACGGGTGGAGCAGGCGCTGCGCAAGGCCGCCCTCTGGGACGAGGTCAAGGACAAGCTGCGCCAGGCCGGCACCGGGCTCTCGGGCGGCCAGCAGCAGCGCCTGTGCATCGCCCGCACCGTGGCCCAGAGCCCGGAGGTGATCCTGTTCGACGAGCCGACCTCGGCGCTCGACCCGATCTCCACCGGCCGCATCGAGGAGCTGATCGAGCAGCTGCGCGACGAGTTCACCATCGTGATCGTCACTCACAACATGCAGCAGGCGGCGCGCATCTCGCAGTTCACCGCCTTCATGTATCTCGGTGAGCTGATCGAGTTCGGCCCGACCAACCGGATGTTCATGAATCCTGTGGAGCAGCGGACGCAGGATTACATCACCGGCCGGTTCGGCTAAGCATTCGCTCAAGAGTTGAGTAAGCTTCCGGCGTAGACACGTGAGCCACCAGCAACACCCGAGGCCGCGCTCGATCGCGAAGCGCTTGGCGCGACCTTGGAACACGCCGCGCTGATCTGGGAACATCGGCACACCCGCGCTGTTTGTTGGGACGTGCGGGTGAGAGGGCGCCAATCCTCACCTCGGCGCCGCGTGTTCCAGACCATGCAAGGGATTGGGTACCGGGGAACGCGCCGCGGTATCCGTGATCGTAGCGGCGGGTTTCCGCCAAACCTCGCGGATCAAGGTTTGCGGGACGCCATCGAAGGATCCACCATGCCCGGCCATATCGTCAGCTCCTACGACACCGACCTGGACGACCTCCGCCGCTCGATCTCCGAGATGGGCGGCGTCGCCGAGAAGATGGCCGCCGAGGCGACCGATGCCCTGGTCCGCCGGGACGATACCCTCGCCCAGGCGGTGATCCTCGCCGACAAGCGCCTCGACGCGCTCCAGCGCGATATCGAGGAGCGGGCCGTGCTGCTGATCGCCCGGCGCCAGCCGCTGGCGATCGACCTGCGCGAGACCATCTCGGCGATCCGCGTCTCGGGCGATCTCGAGCGGATCGGCGACCTCGCCAAGAACGTCGCCAAGCGCGTGGTCGCGATCTCCGATCAGGCGCCCGCCCAGAAGATCGTGCTCGGCGTCCGCCACATGAGCGACCTCGCGGAGGCACAGCTCAAGGACATCCTCGACGCCTATGCCAGCCGCGACGTCAAGGCCGCCTATGATGTCTGGGAGCGGGACGGCGAGATCGACGCGCTGTACAATTCGCTGTTCCGCGAGCTCCTGACCTACATGATGGAGGATCCGCGCAACATCTCGTTCTGCACGCATCTGCTGTTCTGTGCGAAGAACGTCGAGCGGATCGGCGACCACACCACCAACATCGCTGAGACGATTCACTACCTCGCCACCGGCGAGACGCTGGTGGGCGAGCGGCCGAAGAACGATGCGTCGAATTACGCGACGGTCGGCCCCGCCGCCACGGCGCCGTGACGGGCGGATTGTGACGCGTCCGGCGCGGCGCGCGATCCTGCCTGTGAGGCAGAGTCGGATTAAGGGTGCGCGCAGGTTGAGGGAGCGCGGCATCTGCCGCACCATCCGCCTGCCCGAGCCGTCCGGTGCCGTTTACAGAACAGGTTATCGCACGTGAGCATGCAAGTCCTGATCGTCGAGGACGAGGAGGCCCTGACCACCCTGCTGCGCTACAACCTCGAAGCCGAGGGTTTCTTGGTGGATTCCGCCACGCGCGGCGACGATGCGGAGCTTCTTCTGGCCGAGCGCACGCCCGATCTCGTCCTGCTCGACTGGATGCTGCCGGGCCTCTCGGGGATCGAGCTGTGCCGCCGCATCCGGGCCCGGCGCGAGACCGAGCGGCTGCCGGTGATCATGCTCACCGCCCGCGGCGAGGAGGGCGACCGGGTCCGCGGCCTCGGCACGGGTGCCGACGACTACATCGTCAAGCCGTTCTCGGTCCCGGAGCTGCTCGCCCGGGTTCGGGCGCTGCTGCGCCGGGCCAAGCCCTCCCATGTCGCCGATCGGCTGGCGGCGGGCGACATCGAGCTCGACCGAACCGGCCATCGGGTACGCCGCGCCGGCGAGGAACTGCATCTCGGCCCGACCGAGTTCCGGCTGCTCGAATTCCTGATGCTGGCGCCCGGCCGGGTCTTCTCCCGCGAGCAGCTCCTCGACGGGGTCTGGGGCCACGACGTCTATATCGACGAGCGCACCGTGGACGTGCATGTCGGGCGCCTGCGCAAGGCGCTCAACGCCCCGCGGCAGGCCGACCCGATCCGCACGGTCCGGGGCTCGGGCTACGCCTTCGACGAGACGTTTTCGCTGGAAGCCTGACCGGGCGAGGGTCTGGATCAGCGGGACAGAGCCGCGCTCTTGGCCGCAGCGGCCGGCACCGTCTCCAGGGCCGCCAGAACCGTCCCCTCGGTGAGGATCTGCGGCAGCACCTGGGGTTCTCCGGTCCCGGCGTAGAGCAGGTACAGCGGCACGCCGCTGCGCCCGTGCTTCTCCAGGAGACGGGTGATCTCGGGGTTCTGGTTGGTCCAGTCGCCCTTCAGGTAGATCACGCCCCGATCCTTCATGGCGGCCCGGACGGCTGTCGTGGACAGCGACGTCGTCTCGTTGACCGCGCAGGTGATGCACCACGCAGCGGTCATGTTCACGAAGACCGGCCGGCGCTGGTTCACCAGGGTGTCGAGGCGGGCCTGGGTGAACGGCTCGATGCCGTTGGCGGCCGCCTGGGCAACCGGGGCGGCCCGGTCGAGGCTCAGCGTGAGGGCCGCGACGGCCAGGATCGTCAGCAGCGCGAGGCCCTGGGCGATCCGCCCGGCACGCGGGGCCGCGGCGCGCCCGTGCTCCCAGGCCCAGGCTGCGAAGCCCACCAGCACGAGGCCGATCAGCGCCGCCAGCAACCCCTGCGGGCCGACCTGCTGCGCCAGAACCCAGACCAGCCACGCCACCGTGGCGTAGACCGGGAAGGCCAGGACCTGCTTCAGGGTCTCCATCCAGGCCCCGGGCCGCGGCAGCGCCCGCAGGGCCGGCGGCCACAGGGTGACCGCCAGGAACGGGAGGGCGAGGCCGAGCCCGAGGCTGGCGAACACCGCCAGCGCGACGCCGGCGCTCTGGGTCAGGGCGAAGCCCACCGCCGAGCCCATGAACGGGGCCGTGCAGGGGGTCGCCACCAGGGTCGCGAGCACGCCCGTGAAGAACGAGCCGCTGAGCCCCGAGCGCTGGGCCAGCCCGTCGCCGAGGCCGGCGAGCCGGCCGCCGAGATGGACCACGCCGGACAGGCTCAGACCCATCACCAGCAGCAGGTAGGCAAGCCCGGCCACGACGGCCGGCGATTGCAATTGAAAGCCCCAGCCGATCGCCGCCCCGCCGCCCTTCAAGGCGAGCAACAGGCCGGCCAGCCCGAGGAAGCTCGCCAGCACCCCGGCGGTGTAGGCGAGGCCGTGCAGGCGGACCCGGGCGGGACTCTCGCCCGCGTGTCGCACGAGGCCGAGCACCTTGATCGACAGGACCGGGAAGACGCAGGGCATCAGGTTGAGGATCAGGCCGCCGAGAAAAGCGAGCCCGGCCGCGGTCGCTAGCGTCAGGGCATCGAAGGCGGGGGCGCCCGGCAGTGCAGCCGCGGCCTCGGGCGCGACCGTGGCGGCCACCGGCAGCACCGGCTCGTCGCCATACGCGAAGGCGAGGCGGTGCGTGCCGGCGCCGGTCGCCTCGTCGATCGTCAGCAAGCCCGGCAGGGCGGCCGGCGCCGGCTCGTTCGGGTTGCTCCGGGCGAGGGTGAGATGCAGGCCGGATGCGTCGATCGTCATCACCTGCGCGGCGGCGTTGTCGATCGCGGTCTCGGAATAGGGGAAGAAGGACGCGCCCTTGATGGTCTCGGGCTTGAGGCCGGTGGCGGCGAAATCGAGCTGCAGCGTGTCGCCCTGGCTGGAGAGGTGCAGCGGCCAGAGCGCCGGGGCGGGCAGGGCGGCCCGAGCCCGCTCGAACAGAGCGGCCTGGTCGGAATCGGGTCGAGGCTCGCCCACCGGCAGGGTCAGGGCGAGGTCGGCGGAGCCCGGCACACATTCGGTCTCGCAGACCAGATAGGTCAGCTTGGCCTGGATCCGCACCGGATCGGCCGGATCGAGGCTCGGCGGCGGCGTGACCGGCACGAGCAGCGTGACCTCGCCCTCGTAGCCATAGTTCATTAGCGTCGCGATCGCGATGCGCTCGGGCGCCGGCCACCGGATCGCGCCGACGTTGAAGCCCGCCGGCAGGGTCCAGGTCACCTCCGGCGGCAGGCCGGAATCGCCCGGATTGCGCCAGTAGACGTGCCAGCCCGGCTTCACCTGCATCCGCACGGCCAGAGTAAAAGGTTGCGCGCCCGCCGCCGCGACGGGCTCTGCGACGAGGCTCGGCCGCACCAGATCGGGCGGCGTGCGGAAGCCTTGAGCCGACGCGGCCGACAGGCTCGCGGCAAGCATCAGGACCAGGAATGCGAGGCGGCGGATCATACTGTCCCTTCGCGCGCGGGGCGGCCGTGGTTTCGCCGACGATGTTGTCCGGCCCGGCGCAGGCTTTTCGTGCAGGGGACCTTATAGCGCGCTGGTCCACGCCCTGTCCTCCGCTCAGCTCTGTGAGACCGAGACCATGACGCCGCTGGGATCGCTCAGCGGGGCTCGAATAGGATGAGGTAGAGGAACGCCCGTCGCTGATCCGCCCTCAGATGGGCCAGCCGGTTGACCGCCGACCGGGCCGTCTGAAGCGCAGCCCGCGCATCGGTTTGCAGGAAGGAGAGGGACGGATCGTAGTCGGCGGCGTGGCGCCGGTCCTGCAAGTCCGAAACGGCCCCGGCAATCGTGATGACGTGACCACCAAATCCACCGGGCGGCTCGTACCGCCTGATCTTCGGCTTGAGCGTCGCGGCCTGGAGATCGTTGCAGATGCTTTTCAACCGCTGGTGAGAGACTGAACGATACGCCAGCGTCCAGAGCGGATCCTTGCGCCGCGTCCGCCCCAGCGCCTCGTCGGCCGCAGCCGTCAGGATCGCATGAAACAAGCCGTAATAGGCGTTCGAGAAGGTCCGGCGCAGATCGGCCTGCCGCAACGAGCCGCGGCCGATTTGGAGAAGAAGCGCATCCGCCTGGCTGAACAGATGTTCGGGATTAATCAGCGCCAAGTTCGTCGAGCTCGCGCTGCTCGGCATACTCGACGACAACGCGCAGCGTCTCGCCGGCCTTCTGCAAGGCCTTGCGGATAGCCAAGCCGGCATCGAGCAGCTTGTCGCCGTCGAGCTGGTCGATGGCGTCGTCGGCGACGATCAGCTGGACGCGTCGGACATCGTCACCGTCGGACCCTTCCATGTCGCCGAGGCGGACAGCTTGCACCAGGGGGCTGCCGAAGGACGCGTTGGCGGCCTTCTTAGCGACTTCGGCGAGATCCGGAGAACGTCGGGGCATGATCGAGCACCCTCGATAAGTCTGGCCGGCCGGCCCGTTGTGCGAACGAACAGACGCCGACCCGGCGGCCCGCTCACTCTGTCGTGCCGCCTTCGCCCGCACAAGGGTGCGCCCGGAGCAACGTCGCGTCCCTCAATCAGCCAGCGGCGCCGTGGCGCGGTCCAGCCACACGCGGGCTTCCGCGTCGACGAGCGGTGCCAGGGTGCTCCGCACCCGGGCGTGATAGGCGTCGATCCAGGCCCGCTCCTCCGGCGCGAGCAGGTCCGGGCGGATCAGCCGCCGGTCGTAAGGGGCGAGCGTCAGGGTCTCGAAGCCGAGCATCGAGCGCTCGCCGCCGGGGATCGCGCGCGGCTCGACCAGGACGAGGTTCTCGATCCGGATGCCGTAGGCGCCGCGCGCGTAGTAGCCCGGCTCGTTCGACAGGATCATGCCGGGTTCCAGGGCGACGGTCCCGGTCTTGGCGATGCGCTGCGGCCCCTCGTGCACCGACAGGAAGGACCCGACGCCGTGGCCGGTCCCGTGGTCGAAGTCGAGCCCGGCCTGCCAGAGCGGGGCGCGGGCGAAGGCGTCGATCTGGGCGCCGGTGGTGCCTTTCGGGAAGACCGCCCGGGCGATGGCGATGTGGCCCTTCAGCACCCGGGTGAAGCGGTCGCGCATCTCGTCCGTCGGTTCGCCGACCGCGACCGTGCGGGTGATGTCGGTGGTGCCGTCCGGGTATTGCGCGCCCGAATCGATCAGGAACAGCTCCCCCCGCCGCACCACACGGTCGCTGGCGCGGGTGACCCGGTAATGCACGATCGCCCCGTTCGGGCCGGAGCCCGAGATCGTCGGGAACGACACGTCGCGCAGGTCGCCGCCGGCCGCGCGGACATCCTCCAGGGCCTCCACGGCGGCGATCTCGCTCAGGCCCCCCGCGGCGGCGGCGGCGTCGAGCCAGGCCAGGAAGCGCACCACGCTCGCGCCGTCGCGGGTATGGGCGGCGCGGGCGCCTTCGATCTCGGCAGCGTTCTTGACCGCCTTCATGGCGGTGATCGGGTCCTTGCCGATATCGGCGGTCCCGCCCGCGGCCTCGATCTTCTCCTTGAGGGCGACGGCGCCGGTGGTGGAATCGACCCGGACGCGCACGCCGCTGAAGGACCCGAGCCCGTCATCGAGGTCGGCCCGGGTCAGGATCTCGGCTACGGGCGCCAGGGCCGCCCGCAAGCCCGGATCGACCTTCGGTGAGACCAGGAACAGCCGCGCCCGCCCTTCGCGGGGCAGGATCGCGTAGCCCAGCGCCAGGGGAGTATGGCCGACATCGGAGCCGCGCAGGTTGAACGCCCAGGCGAGATTGTGCGGGTCCGAGATCACCAGGGCGTCGCAGCCGCCCTCGGCCAAGGCCGCGCGCACCCGGGTGAGTTTTTCAGCGACCGCCTCGCCCGCGAAAGCCTCGGGATGGATCACCACCGGCCCGGACGCCGGCTTCGGCCGGCCGGCCCAGACGGCGTCGACGAGGTTGGGCACGGCCCGCACCGAACCGCCGGCCTTCACCGCCGCCCGCTCCAGGCGCGCGACACCGTCCGACGTGTGCAGCCAGGGATCGTAGCCCAGCACCTGATCGCGCTTGAGGTTTTCGGCGATCCAGGCCTCGGCGGTCGATTCGGCCAGCGGCACCACGGTGACCACGCCGGTATCGACCTGCTCGGGGGCCTGCAGGGTGTAGCGGCCGTCGACGATCAGGGCCGCGGATTCACCGAGGATCACCGCGGTCCCGGCCGATCCGGTGAAACCGGTGAGCCAGGCCAGCCGCTCCGCGTCGGCGGGCACGTATTCCGATTGGTGCTCGTCGGCGCGGGGCACGACGAAGCCGTCGAGGGCGGTCTCGCGCAGGGCCGCGCGCAACGCTTCGATTCGCTCGGCCCCCTTGCGGTGGCTCGGATCGTCGAAGGTCTGGAAACGGGGTCGGGACGGACTTGGCTCTGTCATGCGACGAGCCTATCGCCGGGCGGTCCCCGGTCGCAACCGCGCGGGATCCGCGCGCGGTGTATCGGTTTCGCATCACCGCGTCCGAAAGCCGGACATTCCCTGGCGGGACGATGCTCCATCCCTTAACCTATGGTTTAGCATCGCGCGCAATCTTATCACGTCAGTTCTTCGCCCTATCTCCCCACTTATGCCACGCCGCGTCTTCTACCGGATCAGCGACAGACCCGATGGCCTCTTCGACGCCATCACTACGATCGAGCCCGACACGGTGATCCGGCGCGATGGGTTCGGCTCGCTGGCCGAGGTGGAGGAGTGGGTCGACGGCCTGCGTGTACTGATGGCCGCACTGGGCGCTCCGGTCGCACAAGCGGATGACGTCGAAAGCCCGGTCGTCGAGACGAGTTCCGAAACCCCGGGCCGGCCGGGGCGGCTCCGGACCGCACCATAGAGCCCTGGGCGTCGTGCGCGCCGTCAGTCAGGAAATCCGTCAGGGTCGGATGCGGCCGGGTAGGGGCAGGATCCTTGGGCTGGCCGCGGGCCCGTGCATATGCGCCCTCGGTGACGGAATCGGCGAGCGGATCATGATCCGGCGTCTGACTCAGGCCCGGGCAATGCGCAGGCCCGGCGCCGATTCAGCGGCGCGGCCGTTTCGCCGCCCCGCCGCGGGCCAGCACCAGCGCGACCCAGCCCTCGATCAGGCCGTGGCGCACGAGGTGGAAACCCTGGTGGCGATAGGTCGAGAGCACGCCCGGCACGTCGCGCTCGATCAGCCCGGAGAGCACCAGCACCCCCGCGGGCGCGACCACCCCGGACAGCGTCGGGGCGAGGCGCCGCAGGGGACGCGCCAGGATATTGGCGAAGACGAGGTCGAAGTGCCGCGGCCGGTCTGCCAAAAGGTGGCGCACGCCGGGGCCCTCGTAGAGCTTGAGGTAGGGCGCAAGGCCGTTGAGCCGCGCGTTCTCCCGGGCGGTCCGCACCGCCTCGCCGTCGAGGTCGCCGGCCACCACCGGCTGCCGCAGCGCCTTGGCGGCCGCGAAGGCCAGGATCCCGGTCCCGGTGCCGACATCCAGGACATGGGCCGGACGCCGCCGCTTCAACTCGGAGACCAGGGCGCGCAGGCAGCCCAGCGTCGTACCGTGATGGCCGGTGCCGAAGGCCAGTGCCGCCTCGATCTCGATCGGCAGGTCGTTGCCGCGGACCGCGTCGCGGTCGTGCGAGCCGTGCACGAGGAAGCGGCCGGCCCGGACCGGCTTCAGCCCCTCCAGCGAGGTGCGGACCCAATCCTGCTGCTCGATGGTGCGGAACTCGGCGATGTCGGCCTCGTCCCCGATCACCGGGCGGATCAGCGCGCGGATGTAATCCTCGTCCGGCGCGTCGGCGAAATAGGCCTCCAGCCGCCAGGTGCAGCCATCCGCATCCTCGAACGCCGCGACGGCGGTCTCGGTGGGATCGAACATTTCGCCCAGCAGGTCGGTCATCGCCCGAGCCGACCGCTCGTCGGTCGTGAGGCGCAGGACGTGAGTCGGGCGGTGGGGCGGCAGACCTTCGAGCATGATGTCCGGCTGTAACGCCCGGAAGCGCCGCATCACAGGGGCCGGGGTGAAAAAATCGCGTCCGAGGCGACGGGGCCGGGCCGGGCCGGGCCGCGGCATTCGTGCGCCGTGGCGCCGCGCGGCCGATCAGGATTGCTGGTTTGTTGCTGCTCAGACACATCTGACAATGCCCGCATCGAAAGCCATGCAAATCTGTTTCCGCACACGAATTCTGTGATTACAACAGTCTTGGCTTCCCCAAGGCCAGACCCTCAACTCTGGCGCGCCGCTCTTCGTGATCCGGCGCGCCCGTTTTGATCAACGACAGCGCCACCATGAATGCGCCTTTTCTCATCAGCGTCGCCGTCACGCTCACGACGACCCTCGCGGCCACGCTATGGGCGGTGCTGGTCGCAGCCGGCATGACCCCGGCGCCGGATGCCGAGCCACGGGAGCGAGGCAACATCCAGACTTGGTGACGGCGCTGCCCGATTCCGGATTCGCGGATGGAACCGCCCAGGAATGCGGCAGGGTGTCTGCGCGTTAATCACAGAATCCATCGGCTGCCCGCGGAACCGGCGACACCGGCCGGCGTTTTTGCCGGCTCTCGCGAGCGCCGTCATCGAGCAGGGTGCGTACAGCGTGACCAAGTCCAGGCGTTCAGGACCGCGCGGGCCCGTCGTCGTCAGCGATGGGGCCGTCCTTCCTTCCCCCCGCGAGCGTCTTTTCGGCGGTCCCGCGTTGGAGGGTCCGCTTCCCGGCCACCTCCTGGTCCTGCTGAGCCGGCTGCATCGGGCGGAGGCCGCACCGGAGCGGGAGCGTCGCGAGGCGCCCCACTCCTGACCCTCACGGGTTCCCGCCAGCCCTGGCCCCAGGCTTGGCCCGAATGCGTCGCGAGCCTATGGTCCCGCAGCACCCGATGGGATCACGGGTCGCGACAGGGAATGCCCGCGCCGATGCGATTTCACCGACGGATCTGGATCTTCCTCGCGGCGCTGGCCCTCGTCCCGGTTGCGGGTCCGAGTCGGGCCGCCGATCCGGTCGTCGTCTTCGCTGCGGCGAGCCTGAAGAACGCGCTGGACGACGCGACCGGCGGCTGGACGAAAGACGCCGGCAAGACCGTCCGGATTTCCTATGCGGGCTCGAACGCCCTGGCCAAGCAGATCGAGGCGGGGGCACCGGCCGACATCTTCATCTCGGCGGACCAGGCCTGGATGGATTACGCCGAGAAGGCCGGCAGCCTGAAGCCGGGCTCGCGCGTCGAACTCCTGCGCAACGCGCTGGTGCTGATTGCGCCCGGCCCGAAGGATGCCGGCGCCGACCCGCGCGTCGCCCTCGCGCCGAATCTCGGTTCGACGCTCACCCGGCTCCTCAATGGCGGCAAGCTCGCGATGGCCACGATCGATGCCGTCCCGGCCGGGAAATACGGCAAGGCCGCCCTGGAGAAGCTCGGCGGCTGGGACGCCGTGAAGGGGCAGGTCGCCCAGGCCGAGAACGTGCGCGCCGCCCTGCTGCTGGTCGCCCGGGGCGAGGCGCCGCTGGGCATCGTCTACGCGACGGATGCGGCGGCCGATCCCAGTGTGCACGTGGTCGCGACCTTCCCGTCCGACAGCCATCCGCCGATCGTCTACCCGGCGGCCCTCCTCAAGGATTCGTCAAACCCGGATGCCGCCGCCCTGCTGGCCTATCTGCGCGGCACAGCGGCACGCGGCTTCTTCGAGCGCCAGGGTTTCACCGTGATCGGAACCCCCGGCACCGGCCACTAGCCCCGCGCCCCGGCCTTGTTCGACCTGCCCCCCGACGCCTGGAACGCCGTCACCCTGAGCCTGCGGGTGGCGAGCGTCGCGACGCTCGCGAGCCTGCTGCCGGGGCTCGCCGTCGCGTGGCTGCTGGCGCGACGCCGCTTCCCGGGCCGGGCGTTCCTCGACGGGCTGGTCCACCTTCCGCTGATCCTGCCCCCGGTGGTGACCGGCTACCTGCTGCTGCTGATGCTCGGCCGGCGCGGATTCCTCGGGAGCGCGCTCGCGGAGATCGGCATCGTCTTCGCCTTCCGCTGGACCGGGGCGGCGCTCGCCTGCGCGGTGATGGGGTTCCCCCTGATGGTGCGGGCGATGCGGCTGTCGATCGAGGCGGTCGACCCCAGGCTCGAACAGGCGGCCGGCACCCTCGGGGCGAATCCGTTGCTCGTCTTCCTCACCGTCACGCTGCCGCTCAGCCTGCCGGGCTGCATCGCGGGCGCCGTGCTCGCGTTCGCCAAGGCGATGGGCGAGTTTGGGGCGACGATCACCTTCGTGTCGAACATCCCCGGCGAAACCCAGACGCTGCCGTCGGCGATCTACACGCTGACCCAGGTCCCCGGCGGGGAGGGGCCGGCCCTGCGCCTGACCCTGATCTCGGTCGCCCTGTCGGTCGCGGCCCTGCTGGTCTCGGAGTTCCTGGCGTCTCGCGCCGCGCGCCGGTTGCAGGCGGCCTGAATGGCGCGGGGACCGAACGCACCCGCGCGCGGGCACCCATTAGGCATAGGCGTAGGGTCCGCCCCGCTCCAGCGCCCGCCGGTACGCCGGACGCGCATGGATGCGCGCGAGCCACGCGGTGACGCGCGGTCCGGTCCCGGTGCCACGGGCCGCGAAGGCTTCCAGCGGGAAGCTCATCATGATGTCGGCGGCGGAAAATTCCGTGCCGCAGAAATACGGTCGGTCGGCGAGTTCCCCCTCCCAGAACGCCGCGTGCCGTCGCAAATCCGGATCGACGAAGCTTTTGAGCACCGTGTCGGCGATCCCGCGGACCAGGGGCCGCAAGGCCCAGGGGCTCTGCGGGGCCAGGCGTGCGAAGACCAGCTTGAGCAGCAGCGGCGGCATCGCCGAGCCTTCGGCGTAGTGCAGCCAGTAGGTGTAGCGCGCGCGCTCGGGCGTTCCCGGGGCGGGCACCAGGGCGCCGCCGGACCGGTCGGTCAGGTAGGTGACGATGGCGCCAGTCTCGGCCACCACGATCCCGTCCTCCGTGATGATCGGCGACTTGCCCAGCGGGTGGATGGCCGTGAGTTCCGGGGGCGCCCGCATGGTCTGCGGATCCCGATCGTAGCGCTTCACCGTGTAGGGCAGGCCGAGTTCCTCGAGGAGCCAAAGCACGCGCTGCGAGCGGCTGTTCTCGAGATGGTGGACCGTGATCATCGTGGGCGCTCCGTGCCGGGTGCCAACGCGCATCGCCGCCGCCCGTGCCACCGGGGGCGGACCGCGTGAGCATCCAAGTCGATGTATACCTCGGGCGCGGTGCCTTCGCCCTGGAGGCGGCGTTCGAGGCCGGGCCGGGCCTGACCGCCCTGTTCGGCCGCTCGGGCTCCGGCAAGACGACGCTGATCGACCTGATCGCCGGGCTGGCCCGGCCGGATCGGGGCCGGATCGTCATCGACGGCGCGACGCTGGTCGATGTCGCGCGCGGCGTCTTCCTTCCGCCTCATCGACGCCGAGTCGGGGTGGTGTTCCAGGATGCGCGGCTGTTCCCGCATCTCAGCGTGCGGACCAACCTCGGCTACGGCCGCGTCTTCGGGCGACAGCCCGCCGACCCGGCCGGCTTCGCCGCGGTGACCGAGATGCTCGGCATCGGCCACCTCCTCGACCGGCGGCCCATCGGCCTGTCGGGGGGCGAGCGCCAGCGGGTCGCGATCGGCCGGGCGCTGCTCGCCAAGCCCCGCCTGCTGCTCATGGACGAACCGCTGGCGGCCCTCGACGAGGCCCGCAAGGCCGAGATCCTTCCCTATATCGAGCGCCTGCGCGACGAGGCCGGTGTGCCGATCGTCTATGTCAGCCATGCCGTCGCCGAGGTGGCGCGGCTTGCCACCACGGTGATCGTGCTGGAGGCGGGGCGCGTGGCCGCGTCCGGTCCCGCCGAGGCGATCCTGCGCCGGGCCGACCTCGTGCCGGTCCACGAGGCCGAGGCTGGGGCGCTGCTCGACATGGTGGTCGCAGGCGCCGATCCGGAGACCGGGCTGACCCGGCTGACCGGTCATGCGGGGCAGCTTCTGGTCCCGGGCCTGGCGGCGCGCCCGATCGGGACGCGGCTGCGCGTGCGGATCCCCGCCCGCGACGTTCTGGTGGCGACCGAGCGCCCCCGGGGCTTGAGCGCGCGCAACATCCTGCCCGGCTACGTCACGACGCTGACCCGGAGCGGCGCCGAGGTGGCGGTGGAGATCGACTGCAACGGCGCGCTGCTGGCGGCACGCGTCACGGCGGCCGCAGTCCGGGAACTGGAGCTGGCGCCGGGCCGTCCGGTTCACGCCGTGATCAAGAGCGCCGCCTTCGATCCATCGGGGATCGGCACCGCGCGACCGGCCGTGGAGATCTGAATTTTCCGTATTCGCCCCGAAACACGGGAATTCGGGCCACGAATACAACCTTTGATTAGAGGATCGATGCGACCATGGGTTGTGTCGCTGCCGCAGCAGCGCGCTCCCGGAGGGCGTTTCGATGGGCTGGCTCCAAGGATTTCGGCGAAACGGACGCTCGGGATTGGCCTGCCGGCGCGGCAGCTCGGCGGTCGAATTCGCCCTCGTCGCGCCGGTGCTGCTGATGCTGTTTGCCGGCATCACGGCGTTCGGCATCTGCCTGGGCGCCGCTCATAACCTGCGCCAGATCGCGGCCGAAGCGGCACGCGCCTCCATCGCGGGGGTCACCGACACCGAGCGCGCGACCCTGGCTCAGACTACGGTCAACCGCAGCCTGAGTTCGGGCGCGATGTTCCGCCCCGGGAGCATCGCGGTCCAGGTCGGGCCCGATCCGAACGACGCCACGGTCTACGTGGTCACCGTGACCCTGGACGCCGCCTCGTTGGGGATCAACGTCTTCTCGAAGCTGATCCCGATGCTGCCGAACGTCCTGCGCAGCACGATCAGCGTGCGGAAGGGCGGCCTGTGAGCCGGTGGCGGGCGGTCGCCCGGGCACGGGGCTTCGGCCGGGCCCGGGGCGGCAACGTCGTGATCCTGGTGGCGCTCGGCAGTTCGTTGCTGATGGGCGCCGGCGCCGTCGGGATCGACCTCGGTCAGGTGTTCCAGGCCCGGCGCAAGGCGCAGGGCGCGGCCGACATCGCCGCGATGCTCGCCGCCGTCGACCCGACCCAGGCGGACACGGTGGCGCGCCGCTCGCTCGGCGACAACGGCTACGGCACGGCGCAGGCCACGGTGGCGACCGGCGGCTACGATGCCAGCGCACCCAACGTCGCCCCCGGCAGCCGCTTCAGCCCCGGGTTGAACCCGGCGAACGCCGTGCGGGTCGGCCTGTCGACCAATGTCCCGGTGACCTTCGGCCGGGCGATCGGCTTGCCCGGCACCGTGCCGATCCGGGTCAGCGGCACGGCTGCAAGTGCCCAGTTCGCGGCGTTCACGATCGGCTCGGGCACGGCGGCCTTGAGCGGCGGCATCGCCAACGCCGTCCTCGGCGGCTTGCTCGGGGCCAAGCTGTCCTTGAGCGTGAGCGATTACACCGCGCTGGCCAGCGCCAAGGTCGACGGTCTGCGCGTCCTCGACGCGCTGGCGGCGAGCCTCAATCTCCAGGCCGCGAACTACACCGACATCGTCCAGGCCAATGCCAGCGTCGGCCAGTTGCTGATGGCGATGCGGGTCGCTGCGCAGGACAATTCCGCCGCGGTCTCGGCGCTGTCCGGTATCCTCAATGCGCTGCCGAATGCCGGCAATCTCGTACCGGTCGGGCAGGTCGACGCGCTGGGCGATGCGGCGGCTCTGGCTCCCGGTCGCGGCCTGGCCGGCCCGTCGCTGGACCTGATGGACCTCGTGGCCGCCACGGCGTCGCTGGCCAATGGCCAGAACCAGGTCGCGATCGATCTGGGCGCCACCGTGCCGGGGCTGCTCTCGACCCGGCTGACCCTGGCGATCGGCGAGCGCCGCCGCAGTTCCGGCTGGGTCCGGCCCGGCAGCCAGAATGCGACGGTGAAGACCGCCCAGACCCGGCTGCTGATCGAGGCCACGGTCTCGGCCCCCCTCGGGCTCGGGACGGTGTACCTGCCGATCTACGCCGAGATCGCCTCCGCCCAGGCGACCCTGCGCACGCTCACCTGTTCGGGTACCGGGGGCGGCCGCCAAGCCGGCATCGAGGTCCAGACCGGGCTCGCGACCCTGGCCGTCGCGGCGGTGAACCGCGCCGCGATCAACGGCGGCACCACCAGCCCGGACCTGTCGCAGCCCGCGGTGCTGATCGGGCTGCCGCTGGTGAACATCTCCGGCCGGACGGTGACGACGATCGGCACCAACACGCAGACCCTGACCTTCACGGATGCCGACATCGTCAACCACACCGTGAAGACGGTGTCGTCGAACAACGTCGCCCAGTCGCTGACCGGCAGCCTGCTCGGCAACCTGACCCTCAGTCTGAACGGCCTGCCCCTCACCGGGCTGCTCCAGACTTCGCTCGCGACGACGCTCAGCCTCGCCGCCGCGCCCCTCGATCTGGTGCTCAATGCCGTCCTGCAGAGCCTCGGCCTGCGCATCGGCTACGCCGATGTCGAGATGGACGGCACCCTCTGCAGCCAGGCCGTGCTGGTGCAGTAGGCCTTCGCTCGACCCGGCGGTGGAGTTGGATGCCGTCGGACTCACGCGCGAGCCGAGCCGCGCGCATCCAAAAGACGCCCGACGCTCGTCGCTCGCCGGGGTTGGGAGACGCCTTCCGGCCGATCAGTGACCGCGCCGGGCTCCGGTCCCGGCAGGCGCCTTGGCAATGCTCTGCCCGAGGCGCAGCAGCAGCATGTCGATCAGTAGTTGCAGCTCCGAATCCGCCACCCCTTCGAGGGCGTCACGGCATTCGAGCGCCCGGTCGATCGCCACCGAGAGCGCATCCAGCGGTTCGACGGGTGGCAGAATGCTCGGCGCGTCATCGAGCCGATTGTCGGTGACGTCGATGATGAGGCCGTGCCCGATCCGGCGGGTCGATGCGCGCGCCGGCACCCGGCCCCGGTCGAGGATCCACCGGACCTGACCGGATGGCGAGAGCGTGCGGTATTGGGCCACGAACAGGCCGCCGCGCTCGCACACCGCCTGGAAATGCCGCACCAGAGCCGGCCGGTCCTCGGGATGGATGCAGGATCTGGCGATCTCCAGGGGGATCGGGCGGCCGGCGAGACCCGGATCGCCCGCCAGCACCTCGGCGGCGCCGGCATCCAGGGTGCACTGATCGGTGCGGGGCGACCACGACCACGCACCGATGACGCCGGACGCGTCGAGGGCCGCCGACAGATCGACCGGCAGGCCGCGCGTGCGCTTGATCGCGTCGACAACCATGGACGATCTCCGAAACCGGCGTGCCCCTCGCACGCATCTTTCGCAGCCATACAACCCATGATGGAATTAAGAGCTGGTTAACTCAACATCGCGATCGGGTTCCCATGCAGGTCATTCTACTGACAGCACGAGACAATTCCGATCGAACCCCCTGCGGCCATCAGCGTTCCGCCAAAGCCGAGACCATGCTTGGGTTGTATTATCCGGCAGGACCTTCACCCGATCTGCGTGAGCAACGTGAACGCGCCGAACAGCAGCACCGCGCCGACAGCGGCCGCCAGCAGGATCAGGGCAGCCCGCGATTCCCGAATGTCCGGCGTCATAACTCCCCCCGATCGTCCTGCGCGCGCCCGGCTCGGGTTGTGCGCGTCCTTGGACATCAGCGTCGCACCGATCGGCTTGGCTGTCGACGGCGGGGAGGAGGATCGAGCGCTTCGAAACTTTGGCCGATCCGGTACGGCTTTTAACCGATTTTGCCGCGCCGACCTATGGATTGTCCGGCACGATGCCCCGGCGTCTGAGGGAGCGGCCGATGCGAAGCGATATCGAGTTCAGTTCGGAGGGACGGACCTTACGAGGCTGGCTTTACCGACCGGATGCCCAGGATAGCGCCTCGGCGGCCGTGGTGATGGCGCATGGCTTCTCGGCGGTCAAAGAGCAATATCTCGACCGCTACGCCGAGGTCTTCCAGGCGGCCGGCCTCGGCGTTCTCGTCTACGACCACGCCCATTTCGGCGCGAGCGAGGGGCTGCCCCGGCAGGAGGTCGATCCGGTGCTGCAGAAGCGCGGCTACCGCGACGCGATCAGCTTCGCGCAGACGATCCCGTGGATCGATCCCGCGCGCGTCGGGATCTGGGGTACGAGCTATAGCGGCGGGCACGTGATCGAGGTGGCGGCGATCGACCGGCGGGTCCGCTGCGTGGTCGCGCAGGTGCCGTTTATCAGCGGCTCGCTCTCGGCGCGGCGCCGGACCCGGTCCGATCTCGTGCCGGCCCAACTCCGCCGCTTCGAGGCCGACCGCGCCGCGCGCTTCCGCGGCGATGAGCCGGCCACGCTGCCGGCGGTGTCGGACGATCCGCTCCAGCCCTGCGCGATGCCGGGACAGGACGGCTACGCCTTCTTCACGGGCACGCGCGCCTCCGCGCCGAACTGGCACAATGCGGTGACGCTGCGCAGCGCCGAACTGTCCCGCGAGAACGAGCCGGCGGTGCATATCGCCCGGATCAGCCCGACGCCGCTGCTGATGATTGTCGCCGAGGACGACGTGCTGACCGCCACCGACCTGTGCCTGGAGGCCTATCAGCGCGCCCTGCCGCCCAAGGAACTCGTGATGGTGCCGGGCGGCCATTTCGATCCCTATCTCCGGCACTTCGACCGCACCAGCACGGCCGCGCGCGACTTTTTCGTCGCCCATCTCGGCGCGACCACCTGACCAGTCGGCCGTGTTCGGTCCCCCATCGTTCCGCGGCCCGAAGGTGGTCTGCGTCGGCCGCGACTACCCGGATGGCGGGATCGTCGGCCCGCATTGTCACGCGCGGGCGCAGCTCATCTACGCCACGGCCGGCGTGATGGAGATCCGCGCGGCGGGGAGCCTGTGGCTGGTGCCGCCGCAGCGGGCGCTCTGGGTCGGAGCCGGCATCGATCACGCGATGCGTGCCCGTGGCGCGGTCTCACTCCGGACCCTCTACATCGCCGACCGCGCCGTGCCGGCGGCCCTGCCGGACGTGCCGACCAGCCTCGCGGTGACCCCACTCGTGCGCGCGTTGATCCTCCGGGCGGTTGAACGCGCCGAAGAGGCTGACGCGGACGGACGGCAAGGCCGCCTGCTCGATGTCCTGCTCGATGAAATCGCCGTCCTTCCGCGGTGCCCATTAGGCCTCTCCATGCCGACCGATCCTCGGCTCCGGCGCGCCTGCGAGGCCGTCCTGGCCGGTCCCGGCGAACGGCGGGGCATGGCGGCGCTCGCCCAGATCGCCGGAGCCTCGCCGCGGACGCTGGCGCGGCTGGCCGAGCGGGATCTCGGGGTTCCGTTCTCGGTCTGGCGGCAACAGGCGCGTATCCTGGCCGCGCTTCCGATCCTCGTCGGCGGCGGATCTGTTGCCGAGGCGGCCTTCTCGCTTGGCTACGACAGCCCGAGCGCCTTCGCGTCCATGTTTCGCCGCATGATCGGCGCGGCGCCGGCGACCTATCGGCCGCGCAATGCCGATCCAGCAGAGCCATGACCATCGCGGCTTCGTCAGCCGCGCGGGCCATTCCGGTTGACTCGGCATGTGCCGGCCGTCATCTCTGTACCGATCGGTACAAAGCTAGGAGGACACGCGTCATGTCGGACCGCCCGCCCGTTCCGCCCTTCACCGAGGAGACCGCCGCTCAGAAGGCGCGCATGGCCGAGGATGCCTGGAACGGGCGCGATCCCGAGCGCGTCTCGCTCGCCTACACGGCCGACAGCGTCTGGCGGAACCGCAGCGAGTTCCTGGTGGGGCGCGAGGCCATCGTGGCGTTCCTCCGGCGCAAGTGGGCGCAGGAGCTCGAGTATCGGCTGATCAAGGAACTCTGGACCTGCGGCGGCAATCGAATCGCCGTGCGCTTCGCCTATGAGTGGCACGATGCGGCGGGGCAATGGTTCCGCGCGTACGGCAACGAGAACTGGGAATTCGACGCGCATGGTCTGATGCGCCGGCGGATCGCCAGCATCAACGATCTGTCGATCACGGAGTCGGAGCGGAAATTCCACTGGCCGCTCGGCCGGCGCCCCGACGATCATCCGGGCCTGAGCGATCTCGGCCTCTAGACGCGGTGACGACGCGGATCGAGACGCTGCCGGCGCTCGCGGAGGTGTTTCGCGAGCACGGCTACGCGGGCGCCAGCCTGGCGCTGATCAGCGCGGCGACGGGCCTGGGCAAGGGCAGCCTGTATCACCTGTTCCCGGGCGGCAAGGCCGAGATGGCGGCCTGCGTGCTCGCCGAGATCGATGCCTGGTTCGAGACCAACCTGTACCGCCCGCTGCGTGAACAGGATCCGCCCGAACAGGCGGTCTCGGACATGTTCGATGCGGTCGAGGGCTACTTCCGGTCCGGGCGGCGGGTCTGCCTGGTCGGCGTCCTAGCTCTGGGCACGAGCCGCGACCTGTTCGCCGAAGCGGTCCGGGGCTACTTCGCCCGCTGGGTCGCCGCCTTGGCCGACGCCCTGCGGCGGGCGGGGCACGGTGAGGCGGCGAGCGCCGCGCTGGCGGAAGAGGTCGTCGCGCAGATCCAGGGGGCGATCGTCCTGTCACGGGCGCTCGACGAGCCCGCGCTCTTCACCCGCGCCCTGGCGACGCTGCGGTCGCGGGTGGCGACCGCAGCGGGTTGAGGCGCCGTATCAGGCGGCGGTGCGGCTCTCGACCATCCGGGCCAGGAAGGCGCTGCCGATCGGGATGATCGAATCGTCGAAGTTGTAGCTGGCGTTGTGCAGGCCCGGGCCGGGGTTGGAGCCGAGCCAGACATAGGCGGCCGGGACCGCCTGGGCCATGTCGGCGAAATCCTCGCTGCCCATCTTCGGGCCGGCGTTCGGCTCGACATTCTCGGGTCCGAGCAGCTCGGTCGCCACCGCGGTGGCGGCGGCGGCCTGCGCGGGGGCGTTTTCCAGAACCGAGAACATGTCCTGGATCTCGACCGTGACCTCGGCCCCGTAGGCGGCCGCGAACCCGGCGGCGATCTCGCGCATCCGCGTGCCGGCCAGCGCCCGGATCTCCTTGTCGAAGGTGCGGATCGTCCCGGCCAGATGCGCCGTCTCCGGGATGACGTTGTAGGCGGTGCCCGCCTCGATCCGGGTGATCGACAGCACGATCGACTTCAGCGGGTCGGCGTTGCGCGAGACGATCGACTGGAGCGCCTGGGCGAGGCCGGTGGCGATGATGATCGGATCGTTGCCGCCGTGCGGCTGAGCGGCGTGCGCGCCCCGGCCGCGGATGCGGATATCGAAGAAATCGGCCGCCGCCATGATCGGCCCGGGGCGCAGCTTGATCCGCCCGTGCCCGCCGCCCGGCTGGTTGTGCAAGCCGTAGATCTCGTCGCAGGGAAATTTTTCGAACAGCCCGTCCTTGAGCATCGCCCGGGCGCCGCCGCGGCCCTCCTCGGCGGGCTGGAACACGAACACCGCCGTGCCATCGAAGTCCCGGGTCTCGGCGAGGTAGCGGGCGGCGCCGATCAGCATCGTGGTGTGGCCGTCATGGCCGCAGGCGTGCATCTTGCCGGCATAGGTCGAGCGGTAGGGGAGGTTGGTCTCCTCCTCGATCGGCAGGGCGTCCATGTCGGCGCGCAGGCCGATCCGCTTGCCGTTGTCGGTTCGGCCCTTGAGCAGCCCGACGACCCCCGTGCCGCCGACGCCCCGATGCACCTCGCAGCCGAACGTCTCCAGCAAGTCGGCGACGATGCCCGAGGTGCGCACCTCCTCGAAACCCAGTTCCGGATGAGCGTGCAGGTCGCGGCGCAGGGCCGTCAGCTCGTCGGCAAAGGTCTTGATGTGGTCGATCGGGCTCATGTGCTCGGGCTCTCGGGGTCGGGTCGTGCGGGGTCTGCCGCAGCGTCGCAGGCTCCGGGCGCGCGGACCTCGTCCGTCCGCCGGAACGGCGTGAGCGTGTCGAGGACGTCCACCGCTTCGGCGACGTGGGCACGCTCCCGCTGCAAGTAATCGGCCACCGCCCGGCGGAAGGCCGGGTCGGCGATGTCGTGAGCCGAGTGCATCAGCACCGGCTTGTAGCCGCGCGCGAGCTTGTGCTCGCCCTGCGCCCCGGCCTCGACCCGTGTCAGGCCGCGGCTAATCGCGAAATCGATCGCCTGATAGTAGCAGATCTCGAAATGCAGGAACGGGTGGTCCTCGATGCAGCCCCAGTTGCGCCCGTAGAGCGCCGTGTCGCCGATCAGGTTGATCGCGCCTGCGATGTAGGCGCCGTCCCGGCGAGCCATGATCAGCAGCACCCGGTCGGCCATGCGCTCCGACAGGAGCGAGAAGAACCGGCGGTTGAGGTAGGGCCGCCCCCATTTGCGCGCACCCGTGTCCATGTAGAAGGCGTAGAACGCGTCCCAATGGGCCTCGGTGATGTCGGCGCCGGTTAGGTGCTCGACGGTGATGCCGGGCGCCAGCGCGTCGCGCCGCTCCTTGCGGATGTTTTTTCGTTTGCGCGACGCGAGCGCTTCGAGAAAGTCCTCAAAGCTCGCGTAGCCGGCATTCTCCCAGTGGAACTGCTGGTCGGTGCGCTGCAGGAAGCCCGCGGCCCCGGCCCGATCCCATTCCGCCTCCTGCATGAAGGTGACGTGGACCGAGGAGGCCTTGGTCTCGCCCCGCAGGGCCCGCAGACCGGCGACCAGGCCAGCGGTGGCCTCGTCCGGATCGGCGCCGGGGGCGATCAGGAAGCGCGGGCCGGTGACGGGCGTGAACGGCACGCTTACCTGGAGCTTGGGATAATAGGAGCCGCCGACCCGCTCATAGGCATCGGCCCAGCCGTGATCGAACACGTACTCGCCCTGGCTGTGCGATTTCAGATAGCAGGGCGCCACGCCGAGCAGCGTGCCGTCGCGCTCGACCATGACGTGGAGCGGCAGCCAGCCGGTCTTGCGCGAGACGCAGCCGGACTCTTCCAGCGCCGACAGGAAGGCGTGCGAGACGAACGGATTGTGGGTCTCGTCGCCCGCCGCCAGGGTCTCGGGGGAGAACGCGCAGGCGTCCCAGGCCGCCGCGCCGATCTCCTTCAAGCCGGTGATCGCCCGCACGGTGAGCGTGGGGGTCTCCGGCGCCGGCCCGGGTTCTTGCTTCATGGGCCCAATCTAGCCGGGGCGGGCAGGGGGGCAAGCGGGCGGATGCGCGCGGCTGACCGGCGGCCTTGTCAGATGGGCGGGGGCGTTACACCATCGAGCTTGCCGGATGGTGTGAAGGACAGGTCGAGACGTGGTTCGTCAGGATGCAGATCCCGGGATCCGGAGGGCTGCGGAGCGGCGGCCGCCAGACGATTTCGCCGACGACATCCCGTGCGAGACGAGCAACCTCGACACTCAGGACACCAACGTCCCCGGCACGATCTCCATGTCCGCGGCACTCGGCTCGCATGGCCCGCGGGTGAAATGGTATCCCGACCGCGCCGGGCGGACGCTGCGTTGCCTGATCGTGTCGATCGAAGCCGATCCCAAGATACGAGAGGAATTCGTTCAGAGCCCGGCCTCGCGCGCTGCAGCGCCGAAGCTGAGCGCCTTTCGCTCGACCAACCTAAACCGTCATTGCGAGCGCAGCGAAGCAACTCAGTGCGGCGCGCGATCCCTCCGTGTCGCGTATCCCTAGGTTGCTTCGCTGCGCTCGCAATGACGGTGGGAAGCGCTCTTGGTCGAGTGCTCACGGCACGAACCCCTCGAACACCATCTGGTCCGCATGCGCGCTCGCGTGGGTGCGCTGGTCCTCGCTCCGCACCGTCCAGGCCATCACCGGGATGCGGCTGAGAAGCCGACACAGGTAGGTCGGCGCACAGGGCAGGTCGTCGACTCGCCAGGACAGGAAGTCCGGCCGCGAATCCGAAAAATGCAGCAGGTTGGACAGGGCCCGGCGCGTCGCCCAGGCCATGCCGACATAGGCCGGGTCGTCCTGGGTGGTCTCGGCGACGATCCCGCGCGGGATCGCGGGCGGGCACAGGTCGCGGAGCGCCGCGACCACCTGCGGATCGAAGGATTTCAGCGCGACCGGACCGGCATAGGCGGCGGCGATCTCGGCCGCCCGGGTCGCCAGCCGCGGATCGCCGTCGTAGCGGGATTTGACCTCGACCACGACCGGCACCGCCCCGGCCACGGCGGCCAGGAAATCCGCAAGCGTCGGGATCATCTCCGATGTCCCGGCGACGGCGAGCGCTCCGAGCTCAGCGGCGGACTTGGTCCCGATCGCCTCGCTCGCCCCGGTCAGCCGCCCGAGGGCGGCGTCGTGGAACACCATCGCTTCGCCGTCGGCACTCAGTTGCACATCGCATTCGATGGCGAATCCCCCCGCCACTGCGGCGCGGGCGGCGGCCAGGGTGTTCTCCGGCCGGCCCGCCGCCCGGTCGTGCAGCCCGCGATGGGCGATCGGCCGCGCGGTGAGCCAGTCGGGCGCGGCCACGCTCAGCGGACCTCGAAGATCGCCTCGACCTCGACCGCGGCGTCGAGGGGCAGCTCGGCGACGCCGACCGTCGAGCGGGCATGGCGCCCGCTATCGCCCAAAAGCTCGACCATCAGGTCCGAGGCGCCGTTCATCACCCCGGCGACCGCGGAAAAACCCGGCGCGGCGTTGATGAAGCCGCCCAGCCGCACGCATTGCTCGAGCGCGCGGTCAAGATCGCCCACCGCGGCCTCGAGCTGGGCCAGGACGTTGAGGGCGCAAAGCCGGGCGGCGGCCTTGCCAGCCTCGGGCGAGACGCTGCCGCCGACCTTGCCCTTGTGCTCGGGGGCAATGGTGCCGTCCGCGCCGAAGCAGACCTGGCCGGAGATCACCACGAGGTTGCCGGCGCGCACGAACGGCACATAGTTCGCCACCGGCGCCGCGGCCTTCGGCAGGGCGAGACCCAGCTTCTCGAGGCGTTCCTTGATCGTGCTCATCGGATTCTCCGCGCTGACTCGACTCTGCGGGAGCAGGAGCATGACCGCCCCCCGCCGCGCAAGGGGACGAGCCCAGCAATGCGGCCCTGAAATCCGGCTCGCGCAAGCATCGTGCAGAGCAGCCGCGCGCCCGGAAATGACCCCGCAACGTTGACAGGAGCCGGTCGTTTCATAGTAATCGCGCGCGTGCCGCCCATGACGAGGCGGCACTTTCATTTGGAGCCGGCACAACGCTTGCTCCGAGCCTTCTGAGATACGGAGACGGGATCCGTGACGTCAGCCCTTCTGCCGACCTACGTCCGCGCGCCGCTCGCTTTCGAGCGCGGCGAGGGCGCCTGGCTCGTGACGGAGGCCGGGGAGCGATACCTCGATTTCGGCGCCGGCATCGCGGTCAACGGCCTCGGCCACGCCCATCCGCACCTGGTCGGCGCGCTCACCGAGCAGGCCGGCCGGATCTGGCACACGTCGAACCTGTTCGAGATCCCGGGCGGCGAGCGCTTCGGGCAGCGCCTCGTGGACGCGACCTTCGCGGACGTGGTGTTCTTCTGCAACTCGGGGGCCGAGGCCAACGAGGCGGCGATCAAGATCGCCCGGAAGTACCACGCGGCCGGCGGCAACCCGGAGCGCTACCGGATCGTCACCTTCGCGGGCGCCTTCCACGGGCGGACCCTGGCGACGCTGGCGGCCGGCGGCCAGCAGAAATACATCGAGGGCTTCGGCCCCAAGGTCGACGGCTTCGATCAGGTCCCGGCCGGCGACTACGCGGCGCTAGAGGCCGTGATCGGTCCGGAGACCGCCGCCCTGATGATCGAGCCGATCCAGGGCGAGGGCGGCGTCCGCGTCATCCCGCACGCGGATCTGCGCCGGCTGCGCGAGATCTGCGACGCGCACGGCCTGCTGCTGATCATGGACGAGGTCCAGACCGGCGTCGGCCGCACCGGCAAGCTGTTCGCCCATGAATGGTCCGGCATCACCCCGGACATCATGAGCGTCGCCAAGGGCATCGGCGGCGGCTTCCCGATGGGCGCCTGCCTCGCCACCCGCGAGGCCGCGCGTGGCATGACCGCCGGCAGCCACGGCACCACCTTCGGCGGCAACCCGCTCGCCATGGCGGTGGGCAACGCCGTGCTCGACGTGGTGCTGGCGGACGGCTTCCTCGACCGCGTCGCCCATGCTGGCCTGTTGCTCAAGCAGAAGCTCGCCGCCTTGCGCGACCGCCACCCGCACGTGTTCCAGGAGATCCGCGGCGAGGGGCTGATGCTCGGCCTCAAGCTCGGCGTGCCGAACACCGATTTCGCCGCCGCCGCCCGGGCCGCCCACCTCTTGGTGATCCCGGCCGGCGACAACATCGTCCGCCTGCTGCCGCCGCTGATCGTCGGCGACGGCGAGATCGACGAGGCGGTCCGGCGGCTGGACGAGGCCGCCGCCTCCTTCGAAGCCCTGCGCGGGGCCGCCGAATAGCAGGCCGAACCCGCTCTACAAGAATCACCGCCCTGCGGCGCGTTCCGGCGCAGGGCGGTGCGAAGCATTTTCGGGTGCGGTCGATCCCCGCCGCGCGTGACGAGAATGCCCCTCACCAGGAGATAGAGTGTCGTTCATGATCAGGTGATCGTGGAGCAGGCTCTAGCGAACGTGACGCGATGACAGCCCAGATTGACGGCCGGGCGCGTGCCCCAGTCCCGCACCTGAACGGTGCCGGCCCCCGCCACTTCCTCGACCTCAAGGATTTTTCCGGAGTGGAGCTGCGTGGGGTGCTCGATGCGAGCGCCGCCCTGAAGGCCCGCCGCCGCAAGGGCGAGCGCGCGGCCGAGCGCCCCCTGGTGGGCAAGACCCTGGCGATGGTGTTCGACCGGCCCTCGACCCGGACCCGCGTCTCGTTCGATGTCGCGATGCGCGAGCTCGGCGGCGAGACCCTGATGCTCACCGGCTCCGAGATGCAGCTCGGCCGCGGCGAGACCATCGGCGACACCGCGAAGGTGCTGTCGCGCTTCGTCGACGCGATCATGATCCGCATCCTCGACCACGGCCAGATGCTGGAACTGGCCGAGCATGCCACCGTGCCGGTGATCAATGCCCTGACCAAGGTCTCGCATCCCTGCCAAATCATGGCCGACGTGATGACCTTCGAGGAGCATCGCGGGCCGATCAAGGGCCGCAAGGTCGCGTGGTCCGGCGATTCCAACAACGTCCTGGCGAGCTGGGTCCACGCGGCCGCGCGGCTCGACTTCAGCCTCGACATCGCCAGCCCGCCCGAGCTCGCGCCCCCGCCCGGCCTGATCGCCTGGGCGAAGCGTGAGGGCGCGACGATCAACGTCACCACCGACGCCTTCGCGGCCGTCCAGGGTGCCGATGCCGTGGTGACGGATTGCTGGGTCTCGATGGGCGACGACGACGAGGGTCACCGCCACAACCTGCTGAGCCCCTACCAGGTGAACGCCGCGCTGATGGCCGCCGCCAACCCGGACGCGATCTTCATGCACTGCCTGCCCGCCCATCGCGGCGAGGAGGTGACGGCCGAAATCATGGACGGGCCGCGCTCGGTGGTGTTCGACGAGGCCGAGAACCGTCTGCACGCGCAGAAGGGGATTTTGGCCTGGTGCCTGGGCGCGGGCACGCCCTGATCCCGGGCTCGCGCTTTCCGGGACTGCGCTCCATATAATGGACAGCGGGCTGCGCGTGCGGCCCGCCTCCCCATCACGGCTGCCGGACGGCAGCATCCCGGCGACGGATGTGGCGCGATGCGCCCCCTCTCCCGTGCGGGCGCGGGCGGGGTGAGGGAACAGATCGCTCCGGACGGGTCCTATTTCCTCACGCCATCCTTCTCCTTGCGGGAGCGGGATCCGCGCCCCGGCACGTCGGAGCGGCCGCTGCGGGAACAGGACCAATCGATCGGAGCGGGCATGACCTCAGGACCAGAGTCTCAACCTCAGGCGCAGGCGGTCGGCAACGGCCACGGCGGCGCGGACGATGCGGTGCTGCCCTTCGCCGTCGAGGCCCTCGACGTGCGCGGACGCCTGGTCCGGCTCGGCCCCTCGGTGGACACGATCCTGCGCCGTCACGGCTACCCGGATACCGTCGCCCGGCTGCTGGGCGAGGCCGCCGCGCTCACGGTTCTGCTCGGCTCCTCACTCAAGTTCGAGGGCCGCTTCCAGCTCCAGACCAAGACCGACGGCCCGGTGGCCATGATCGTGGTCGATTTCGAGGCGCCGGACCGCCTGCGCGCCACCGCCCGGTTCGACGCGGAGCGGGTCGCGGCGCTCGGCGAGCGCCCGCTCAAGGATGCCGACCTGATCGGGGCGGGCCATCTGGCCATGACCATCGACCAGGGCTCCGCGGCCAGCCGCTACCAGGGCGTTGTCGCCCTGGAGGGGCAGGGCCTGGAAGAGGCCGCGCACCAGTATTTCCGCCAGTCGGAGCAGATCCCAACGCAGGTGCGCCTCGCGGTCGCCGAGGCCGTGGAGGAGGGCGCCGGGCACTGGCGTGCCGGTGGCCTGATCGTCCAGTTCCTGCCCCAGTCGATCGACCGGGCGCGGCTCGCCGACCTGCCGCCGGGCGACATCCCGGAGGGTCATACGCACCTGTCCGGGGAGGCGGTCGAGGACGATGCCTGGGTCGAGGCGCGGGCCCTGGTCGGCACCGTGGAGGATCACGAGCTGGTCGATCCGGGCGTGTCGAGCGAGCGCCTGCTCTACCGGCTGTTCCACGAGAGCGGCGTGCGGGTGTTCGACCGCCAGCCGGTGCACGAGGCCTGCCGCTGCTCGCAGGAGCGGGTGATGGGCATGATCCGCTCGTTCTCGCCGCAGGAGCGTCGCGACATCGTGGCGGATGACGGCCGCATCGTCATCACCTGCGAATTCTGCTCCCGCCGCTACGACCTCGACCCGCAGGAGGTCGAAGCCGAGATCGGCGAACAGCCAACCCAGTAGGACTTTTCGCTTATCGTCGATCGGCCGCTCGATGGGGCTTCCCAATCACACCCTCATCCCGAGGTGACCGCGCAAGCGGGCCTCGAAGGAGCTCTCCTTCGAGGCCCGCTTGCGCTTCGGCACTTCAGAATGGGGGGAAGATTTGGACAGCGACGGCTGCGGCGCTTTCTTTACCCGGAAAACCCATCAGACCTTCAGCACCGGGTCGGCGATGTCGCCGCCGCCGCGGTTCTTGAGGTAATCCGGCTGGAACAGGCACATCCGCACGGCGTCGCGGTAGCGGCCGTTCACAAAGAATTCGTCCTTCAGGACGCCCTCGGGGTGGAAGCCGCAGCGCTCGTAGATCCTCACCGCCCGGGCATTGTCCCGGTCCACGTGCAGATACAGCTTGTGAATGTTGAGCACGCTGAAGGCGTAGTCCATGGCGATCCGCGTCGCCTGCCAGGCATAGCCCCGGCCCTGGAAGCTCGGGTGGATCGCGATCTGGAACTCGCAGCGCCGGTGCAGGTGGTTGATCTCCACGAGCTCGATCAGTCCCGCGGGCTCGCCGCTCGGGTCGGCCACGATGAAGCGGCGCTCGGTCTGATTATGGATGTTGCGCTCGTAGAGCTGCTGCAGTTCGGCGAAGGACTCGTAGGCCTCCTCGAACCAGTAGCGCATGATGCTGTCGTTGTTGTTCAGCTGGTGGACGAAGCGCAGGTCCTCGCGTTCCAGCGGGCGCAGCTTGATGGTGATGCCAATGAGCGCGTTCATGACGCGTAAGCCTCGATCAGGGCCCTCAGGAACCGCTCGCCCTTGCCGAGCGCGTCGAGGGTGATGAACTCGTCGGGTTGGTGGGCCTGGGCGATGTCGCCGGGCCCGCACACGACCGTCGGGATCCCGGCCTGCTGGAAGCGCCCGGCCTCGGTGGCGTAGGGCACCGCGATGGTGCGGTTGCGCCCGGCCAGCCGCAGGCACAGCCGCTCGGCCTCGGAGCCGGGTTCGGGTGCGAGCCCCGGAATGTCGACCTCCTCCAGCGTTTCGATTCGCCCGAAATCACCGTAGCGGTTCAGGCGCTCGCGCGTCACCCGTTCGACCTCCTCGGCGAACAGGCGCGGAATCTCGCCCGGGTCGAGGTCCGGCAGGCCGCGATATTCCCAATGGAAGCGGCACTCCTTGGCGAGGATGTTGCGCGCCGTGCCGCCGTGGATCGTCCCGACATGGACCGTGGTTGCGGCCGGATCGAACCGCCCCGACGCGTCGCCGCGCTCGATCATCCGATCGGCGATCCGGCTGAGCCCGGCGACCAGCTCGCAGGCCGCCGCCACCGCGTTCGCCCCGAGCGCCGGCCGGGCGGAATGGGCCTCATGGCCGTGCACCGTGGTCAGGCAGGTGACGATGCTCTTGTGCGCGTCCGCCACCTCCATCCCGGTCGGCTCGCCGACGATCACGGCGCCGGGCCGCGGCAGGTCGGCGCCGAACCGGGTGATCGCGTCCATCGAGCCGAGGCAGGTGGTCTCCTCGTCGTAGGACAGCAGGATGTGGATCGGCCGCTTGAGACCGACCGCCAGCATGTCGGGCACCAGGGCCAGCGCCAGGGCGTCGAACGCCTTCATGTCGACGGCGCCGCGCCCGTAGGCCCGGCCGTCGGCGACGCGCAGGGTGAACGGGTCGCTGGTCCAGGCCTGGCCCGCCACCGGGACCACGTCGGTATGGCCGGAGAGGACGACACCGCCCTCGACCATCGGGCCGACCGTGGCGAACAGGGCCGCCTTGTCGCCGGCCGCGTTCGGCAGGCGTAAGGTGGGGACGCCCCAGCCGTCGAGATAGGCACCGACGGAATCGATCAGGGCGAGGTTCGACTTGTCGCTCTCGGTATCGAACGCCACGAGGCGGGCGAGCATGTCGAGCGGGCTGAGCCGCTCGCCGTTCCCAGACTCACCCAACCCAAACATGGATCCCTCCGGAGCGAGGCCCCGGCGGCGGGACCTCAGTGCAGGCTGCGGCGGACGTGCGGGCTGTCGAGGGAGAAGGCGGGAATCTCGGCCTCGAAGCTCTCGCCGGCCACCGTCGCCATGGTGTAGCTGCCGGCCATCAGGCCGTCGGGCGTGTTGAGCGGGCAGCCGCTCGTGTAGCAGAAGGACTCGCCCGGCTCCAGCACGGGTTGCTTGCCGACCACACCGGTTCCACGCACCTCCTGGCAGGCCCCGTGGCCGTCGATGATGCGCCAGTGGCGGGAGCGCAGCTGCACCTGCTCGCTGCCGGTGTTCACGATCTCGACCGTATAGGCGAAGAAATATCGGCTCTCGTTCGGCGAGGATTCCTCCTCGACGAAGCGGGGCTGAACGGTCACTCGAATTCCCCGCGTTTCGGCCTTGTACATCGCCCTATTAGGCCCTTCTTCGAACGGTGCGATTCGATGAAGACGAATTGAACACGCTTCACTGGCGGTGGTAGTGGGCGGTGAAATCGGCGTCAATTGCGGCGGACTACCTCGCGCGGATGATGCCGCAGGCCCGTCGGAGGGTGGCGGGTAGCGGTGCCGGACGCCTGGCGCATCCGGGTTAAGCCGGCATTAGCCAGTCCCGTCGGAGAACGTATCGGGACGCGGATCCACCCGGAGGCGCGCGAAGGAGTCGAGGCGCGATGAACGCGGGCGCAGGAAAGCAAGCCGCCGATTCGAGCGCCGGGACCCGCTCCGGCATCCTGCCGGCCGAGGCGATCGCCGCGCTGGCCCAGGCGGGCGGCATCCGCGTGGCCGAAGCCTTCGCCGGCGACCAGATCCAGCCCGCGAGCCTCGACCTGCGCCTGGGCGCCACCGCCTACCGGGTCCGCACCAGCTTCCTGCCGGGCGCGACCCGCACGGTCCAGGCCTGCGTCGAGCGCCTGTCGCTGCACACGATCGACCTGCGCCCCGGGGCCGTGCTGGAGACCGGCTGCGTCTACATCGCCGAGTTGCAGGAAGGCTTGGCGCTGCCCGGCGACCTGGCGGCGGCGGCCAATCCCAAAAGCTCCACCGGCCGGATCGACGTGTTCACCCGGGTGATCACCGACCGGGGCGAGGCGTTCGACCAGGTCGAGCCCGGTTATACCGGGCCGCTCTACGCGGAGATCTCGCCGCGGACCTTCCCGGTGCTGGTCCGGACCGGCTCGCGCCTGTCGCAGATCCGCTTCCGCCAGGGATCGCCGCGGCTGTCGGAACAGGAACTCGGCCAGCTGCACGCGCGCTCGCCGCTGGTGGATGCCGACGCCCCGTCCTTCCACGGTGGCGTCGCGGTCTCGGTGGACCTGTCGGGCTTCGACGGCCTGATCGGCTACCGGGCCAAGCGCCATACCGGGCTGGTCGACGTCGACGCCCCGGGCCGCCACCGGGCGGCGGATTTCTGGGAGCCCCTGGCGGCGGACGGCTCGGGCGCGCTGATCCTCGATCCCGGCCAGTTTTACATCTTGGCCTCCAAGGAATCGGTGCAGGTCCCGCCCGACCACGCCGCCGAGATGGTGCCGTTCGATCCTCTGGTGGGCGAGTTCCGGGTCCATTACGCCGGGTTCTTCGATCCCGGCTTCGGCCATGCCGGGGCCGGCGGCGCGGGCGCCCGCGCGGTGCTGGAGGTCCGCTCCCGCGACGTACCGTTCCTGCTGGAGGACGGCCAGATCGTCGGCCGCCTCGTCTACGAGCGGATGCTGGCGGTGCCCGGGATGCTCTACGGGGCGGGGGCCGGCTCGAACTACCAGGCCCAGGGGCTGAAGCTCTCGAAGCACTTCTTCCTGTAGGCCCGTCAGCCCGGATCCCGCGCGGGAGCAGCTTTCGTATGGACGCGGTGGACCGGAAAATCCTGGACGTCCTCCAGCAAGACGCGACGCTGCCGGTCGCCGAATTGGCCGAGCGGGTCGGCGTGAGCGCCGCACCGTGCTGGCGCCGGGTCAAGAAGCTGGAGGCGTCGGGGGTGATCCGGGGCCGGGTCGCCCTCGTGGACCGCCGCAAGGTCAACGTTCCGACCACGGTGTTCGTGGCGGTGAAGGCGCCCCGCCACGCCACCGACTGGTCGGATGCGTTCCGCCGGGTGGTGGCCGGCTTTCCGGAGATCGTCGAGGCCTGGCGCCTGACCGGCGAGATCGACTACCTGCTGCGCATCGTCGTGCCCGACATCGAGACCTACGACGCCGTCTATCAGCGGCTCATCGCCAAGCTCGAATTCTCGAACCTGTCCGCCTCCATCGCCATGGAGGAGATGAAGTACACGACTGCCGTGCCGACGATGTATATGGCGTGATCGTTTCGGGTTGAGCGGTCGGTGACCGCCTCCACCGTCATTGGAAGCGCGGGTATCACATCACCCCGCCGCGATCGCGTAGGTGCGGTGGACCGACGAGGCCTGCTCTCGGGGATCGTAGCCGTAGACGTGGATCGAGATCGCCGTATCCGGTCCGTCATTGGCGATCCGGTGAAGGTTCGGTCCCGAGGGCATCATGCAGGCCACGTAGCCGGGGCTGCGGACCACATCCAGGGTCGCGACCGCGTGCGTGTCGCTGATCGGGCGATACCAGGTCTCGCGCAGGCTGCCGCTGAGCAGCCCGAAGCAGCAGGAGCAATGGTGATCGTGCACGGGCGTGACCGCGCCGGGACGCCACACCATGGCCCAGACGCTGATGGCCCCCGTGCCGAACAGCAGGTTGCGGCCAAGCCCCTCCTGCGGCGCGACTAGCCGCGTCCGGTCCAGCAAATCCGGCCGGGCCAGGATCTTCAGCAGGGTCGCCCTAGCCGACGCCAGATAGGCGTCCGGCGAGCGGCCAGACGAGAGCGCAAGATCCGCCAGCATCGCCTCGACGTCGGCCGGATGGGTCAGCGGGCTCATGCGCGATCTCCTCAGATGCCCTCCGTCAGGCTGGATGAAGCCTAGCGCGGAGGGGCCGGAGACGGGTTGCGAAGGTCGCGCTCGGACGGCCTGCATAAGCAATGCAATTGCGCGGAATGGCAGAAGGTAGGAATGTCATTCCAAACCTACCGAACGATATGCAGTCAGCTCGCGCGTCGGCCTCGTGTAGCGCAATAGAACCCCCGCGCATGCGTTGCGATTTTTTGATCGATCCGTGCGCAGCTCAACCACCGTCATTGCGAGCGCAGCGAAGCAACCCAGGGATTCGCAACGTTCGGGGATCGCGCGCTACGCTGGGTTGCTTCGCTGCGCTCGCAATGACGGGCGGGATAGAAGGGCCGGATCGTGCTTCGGCACCTGCAAGCGCCGGTCAGGACCCTGCGACGGAGCGCTCGAAGGCCCGCACCAGGGCCCCGTCGAGCTTGCCGTCCATGCCGTGCAGGATCGCCATGGCCTCGGCGGCCGGCATCGGGGCCCGGTAGGGGCGGCGCTCGACCAGGGCCGCGTAGACGTCGCAGATGGTGATCAGGCGGACGATGTCCTCGATGGCGTCCCCGGCCAGCCCGTCCGGGTAGCCCGAGCCGTCGAGCAATTCGTGGTGGTGGCGCACCACCCGCAGCACGGCGTCGTCGAAGCCGCCGGCCTGGACCAGGATCTGGTGCCCCAGCGCTGAATGCTCGCGCATCACCGCCCGCTCCGCCGCGTCGAGGGGGCCGGGCTTGTTCAGGATCGCCAGGGGGATCTTGGCCTTGCCGACATCGTGCACGAGGGCGGCGCGCACGAGCTGCTGGCGGTCGGCCACCGAGAAGCCGAGATCGATCGCGAAGGTCGCGGCGAGGCCCGCCACCAGCAGGCAATGCTGATAGGTCGCGTCGTCGTAGGCGCGCACCGTGTCGAGCCAGGCGGTCAGGCCGCCCTGGCCGATCGCCCCGAGAATCGGCTCCAGGCCGTCATTGACCAGGGCGGCATCGACCGTGCCCGAATCCCGTGCGGCATCGAGCAGGTTGGCGATGACCGCACCCGCCTTGTCGGCGGCCTGCACGACCAGCGGGGAGCGACCCCGCGCGCCCGGTTCGGGCGCGTCCGGCACGGGCGACACTTGCGCCCGCAGGGCCTCGACCACGGTTCCGACCGGCGTGTCCTCCGGCAGGCAGAGCTGCGCTCCGAGCCCGCGCGCCGCCGACAGGCTGCGGGCGCCCATGCTGCGCATCAGGAAGATTCGCGGCAGGGCCGGGGAGGCGGCGATCAGCGTCCGCAGGCCGACAAGCGGAGAGGGCTGCAGCAGGTCGAGGTCGGCCACCAGAGCGAGGCAGGGGCCGGCGGGCGGCATCGCGGCGGCGTCCAGCACCGTGCAGGGGGCGATCGGCTGCAGCGCCAGCAGCAGATCGGCGCGGCGGGCGGGCTGATCGGTGTAGAGGACGACGGTGCCCGCGCGCATCTGGCCCTTCGTGGCATGGAACCGCCGCCGCCCCGCGGGCGGATCCGGACCGCGGGGCAGGCGACCCGGTCTAGCGCGACCGCCTTGCCAGACCGTAACGGCCCGCGCGGGACTTCACCGCGCGGCGGCCTCGTCGAGCAGCCAGGCCACATCACCCAGGCTGGTGACCCGGCCCGCGGGCAGATCCTCCCCGGCGGCGAGCCGGGCCAGGGGTTCGCGCTTGCCGGCGCCGGTGACCAGGAACAGCACGTGCCGCGAGGAAGCCAGGGCCGGGAGCGTCAGGGTGATGCGCGGCACGAACGGCGCCAGGCCGGCCTCGGGCACGGGGGCGACCAGGCGCGTGGTCTCGTCGACCGCCGGCTTGCCGGGAAACAGCGAGGCGGTGTGCCCGTCCTCGCCGAGGCCGAGCAGGGCCAGATCGAACAGCGGCTGCGCGGGGTCGAGGGTCTCGGCGCCGTAGAAGTCGAGCAGGGTGCGCTCGTAGGCCCGGGCCCCGATCTCCGCGCCCGCGTCGGACGGGATGAAGTGCAGGTGCGTCGACGGGATCCGGGAGCCGTGGCCGAACGCCTCGCGGACCATCCGGACGTTGCTGCGTTCATCGTCCCAGGGGACCACCCGGTCGTCGCCGAAGAACCAGTGGATCCGCTCCCACGGCACCCGGGAGGCGTAGTCCGGGCCGGCGAGCAGGCCGTAAAGGACCTTCGGGGTCGAGCCGCCGGACAGGCCGATCGCGATCCGCTCGGATTCAGTCTCGCCGCAGGCCACGATCAGCCGCTCGGCCGCCTCGCGGGCGACCGCCTGCGGGTCGGGCAGGACATGGGTTCCGGTGGGGAGGCTCATGGGGCCGGACCTCAGGACTTCTTCGGCTCCTGGTGCCCGCCGAACCCCTTGCGCATGGCCGAGAGCAGCTTGTCGGCGTAGCTCTCCTGCTCGCGGGAGCGGAAGCGGCGGTACAGGGCGTTGGACAGGACGGTGGCCGGCACGCTCTCCTCGATGGCCGCGTTGATCGTCCAGCGGCCCTCGCCCGAATCCTCGACGTAACCGGAGAAATCCTCGAGGTTCTCGTCGCCGGCCAGCGCCTGGGCGGTCAGGTCGAGCAGCCAGGAGGAGACGACGCTGCCTCGCCGCCAGACCTCGGCGATGTCGCCCATGTTGAGATCGAAGCGCCGCGCGGCCGGGAGCGATTCGGAATTGGCGTGGCGCAGGATGTCAAAACCCTCGGCATAGGCCTGCATCAGGCCGTACTCGATGCCGTTATGGATCATCTTGACGAAATGGCCCGCGCCGGTCGGCCCGGCATGGATGTAGCCCTGCTCGGCGCGGGGGTCGCGGCCCTCGCGGTTCGGCGTTTTCGGGATGTCGCCGATGCCGGGCGCCAGGGTCTTGAAGATCGGGTCGAGGCGGTCGACGGTCTCTGTGTCGCCGCCGATCATCATGCAGTAGCCGCGCTCCAGCCCCCAGACGCCGCCCGATGTGCCGACATCGACGTAGTGCAGGCCCTTGGCCTTCAGCGCGATGCCCCGGCGGACGTCGTCGCCGTAGAACGAGTTGCCGCCGTCGATGACGCAGTCGCCCGCCTGCATCAGGCCGGCCAGCGTCTCGACCGCCTCCTCGGTGATGGCGCCCGCCGGCAGCATCACCCAAGCGGCGCGCGGCACCTCCAGCTTCGAGACCAGATCTTCCAGGCTCGAAGCGCCGACCGCGCCGGCCTCCACCAGCCCGGCCACCGCCGCCGGGTTCTGATCGAACACCACGGCCGTGTGCCCATCGCGCAGCAGGCGCCGGACGATGTTGCCGCCCATCCGGCCGAGGCCGATCATGCCGAGTTGCATTGCCGTCATCTCCTCGGGATTTTCCCTCCCCCTTGCGGGGAGGGGTCAGGGGTGGGGGTGGTTCAGACGGGACCGCTGAGCATCATCCGGAAGCACCCCCACCTCCGGCTCCTCCCCGCAAGGGGAGGAGAGAGCCGGCGCCTAAGCCACGGCCGCCTTCAACGCCGCCGCGATCCGCTTCAGCCCGGCGTCGAGGTCGCCCTTGATGTGGACCCGGAGCGCCCGGCGGCCGCGCTCGGCCAGCACCGCAAAGTCGCCCCGGGCCTGGGCGGCCACCACGGTGGCGAAGCCGAGGGTCCGGCCGGGGATCGGCAGGTCCTCGGTCGGCGCCGAGGTGATCTGCAGGAACACGCCGGTATCCGGGCCGCCCTTGTAGGCCTGGCCGGTGGAGTGCAGGAACCGCGGCCCGAATTCCAGGCAGGTCGCGACCTTGCGGGCGTCGCGCACGGCGATCCGCGCCTCTTGCAGGATCCCGGCGGCCTTCGGGTCGCGCGGGACATAGGCCAGCAGCCCGAGATAATCGCCGTCCTTCAGCCGGGCGACCTGCGCCTTGAGCGCCGCCTCCAGGCCGTCGGACGCCTGGGGCAGGGCCTCGGCGTTCTTCGGGTCGGCGTAGAGGGCGATGGACTCGTCCTCGAACAGCGGCGTCTCCGCGGGGAGGGCGCCGTCGCGCTCGGCCTCCGAGAACAGCTTTTTCGTCTCGATCTTGCTGGCCTCGACATCGGGCTGGTCGAACGGATTGATGCCGAGCACCGCGCCGGCCACCGCGGTGGCCATCTCCAGGCGGTAGAATTCCTGCGGCAGCTGCTCGACCGAATCGAGGGAAATGCGGGCGATCGGGTGGCCGTCGCGTTCCAAAGCGCGCAGGGCTTCGTCCTGCGCCTCCTCGGCATGTCCGTCGAGGCGGAGATAGATGAAGAACCGGTCGCGGCCGTAGACCGCCGGGACGCTCACCGGTTCGCCGTCCACCGGCACCAAGCCCTTGCCCTGCTTGCCGGTCGATTCGGCGATGAGCTGCTCGGCCCAGGCGCCGAAGCTGTCGATGCCCGGCGAGGCGATGATCGTGACCTTGTCGCGGCCGGCGAGTCCCGCCGCGCCCATGGCGGTGCCGAGCAGCACGCCAGGGTTCTGGGCGGGCGGCACCACCGGCCCGCAGGATCGGACCATGATCCGGGCCGTCTCCAGCAGCGCCTTCACGTCGAGGCCGAGGGCCGCGGCCGGCACCAGCCCGAAGGCCGACAGCACCGAGTAGCGCCCGCCGATCTGCTTCACGCCGTAGAAGATTTTTTTGAACCGGTCGGATTGCGCGGCGCGCTCCATGTCCGAGCCCGGGTCGGTCACGGCGACGAAGTGATCGCCCGCCCGGTCGCCCAGCGTCTCCTTGACCCGCCCCAGGAAGTAGTCGCGAAAAACGTTCGGCTCCAGTGTCGAGCCGGACTTGGACGAGACGATGAACAGGGTCCGGCCGAGATCGATGCTCGCCTCCAGGGCACGCACCTGATCCGGATGGGTCGAATCGAGGATCTGGAGCTTCGGAAATCCCTCGCGCTGGCCGTAGGTCAGGCTCAGCACCTCGGGTCCCAGGCTGGAGCCGCCCATGCCCAGTACCACCGCATCGGTGAAGCCCTGCTGCTTCACCCAGTCGGAGAAGGCAGCGTAGTCGGCGGCCTTCTCGAGTTCCTCCTCGACGATGTGCAGCCAGCCGAGCCAGCTCGCCTCGTCGTGGCCGGACCAGACGGTTGCGTCTCCGGCCCAGAGGCGGCGGATGGCGCCGCTCGCCCGCCAGGCCTCGACGGTCTTCTTCGCCTCCGCGGCGAGGCTGTCGTCCATCACCAGGCTCTGGCCGTCGAGGCGCTGGCCCAGCAGCGCGGCGCGCTTGCCGGCGACCGCGCCGAGCAGGTTGTCGGCGGCGTCGATGAAGAGCTGCACGCCCTCCTTCACCAGCTGCTCGGCGACCGTCTCGATGTCGATGCCGGCGCGGGCGAGGCGGGCCATGACGGCCTCGGCGCCCGGCACGTCCTCCTCGATCGTCGCCCGCACTGTGCCGTGGTCGCGGAACGCGTCCATGGTCGCGGGCGGCATGGTGTTGACGGTGTTCGGCCCGATCAGCTCCTCGACATAGAGCACGTCGGAATAGGCCTTGTTCTTCACCCCCGTGGAGGCCCAGAGCAGCCGCTGCGCCTTGGCGCCCTTCTCGGCCAGGGCCGTCCACTTCGCCTCAGAAAAAATCTTGCGGTAGCGCTGGTAAGCCAGCTTGGCGTTGGCGATCGCGACCTTGCCCTTGAGCTGGCCGAGCGCCGCCTTCTCGTCGGGGTCGTTGGCCTGGGCGATCTTCTCGTCGAGCAGCTTGTCGACCAGCACGTCGATCCGGCTGATGAAGAAGCTCGCGACGCTCGCGACCTTCGACACGTCGTGGCCGGCCTTGGCCCGTTCGTCGAGCCCGTCGATGAAGGCGCGGGCCACCGCCTCGTAGGCCTCCTGCGAGAACAGGAGCGTCACGTTGATCGAGATGCCCTCGGCCGTGAGCTGGCGGATCGCCGGGATGCCCTCGGGGGTGGCCGGCACCTTCACCATCAGGTTGTCGCGGGCAACCGCCTTGTGCAGGCGCCTTGCCTCGTGGAGCGTCGCCTCGATGTCGAGCGCCAGGTAGGGCGACACTTCGAGGCTGACGTAGCCGTCCGCGCCGTCGCTCGCCTCGTAGACCGGGCGAAGCACGTCGGCGGCCGCCTGGATGTCGGCGATGGCCAGGCCCTCGTAGAGGTCGATCACGCGGCTGTCGCCGGTCTCCTGAACGGCCTTCAGGCTGGCATCGTACTCGTCCGAATGGCCGATCGCCTTCTCGAAGATCGACGGGTTGGACGTGACCCCGCGCAGGCCGTCCGCCTCGACGAGGCGCTTCAGCTCACCCTTCTGGACGAAGCCCCGGGCCACGAAGTCCAGCCAAACCGCCTGATCCTGTTCGTCGTGCAGGGCCTTGAGCGCGTTCATGTCGGTTCCTCGTCCTTCCCTGATCACGCCCTGCTCTCCTCCCCCTTGCGGGGAGAAGTTGGAGGTGGGGGTGGTGCCGGATGAGGCTCGGCGGTTCCTTCTGAACCACCCCCACCCCTGGCCCCTCCCCGCAAGGGGGAGGGGACACGCTTTATCGCTTGTGCTTGGCGAGCTGCGCCCGGGCGGCTTCCAGCACCTTGTCGGGGGTAAAGCCGAACTTGGTCTGGAGATCCTTGATCGGGGCGGAGGCGCCGAAGGTGTCCATGCCGATCACCGTGCCCTCGGTGCCGGCGTAGCGATCCCAGCCGATCATGCTGCCCTGCTCGACGGTGACGCGTGCCTTGACGGCGGGGGGCAGGACCGAATGCCGGTAGGCCTCGTCCTGCCGCTCGAACAGATCCCAGGACGGCATCGAGACCACCCGGGCCTTCACGCCCTCGGCCTTCAGCGCCTCGTAGGCGCCGACGCAGAGCTGTACCTCGGACCCGGTGCCGATCAGGATCACCTCCGGGGTGCCGTCGCAATCGCCCAGGATGTAGGCGCCCTTGGCGGTGCCGGCGGCCGCGCCGTACTTGGTGCGGTCGAGGGTCGGCAGCGGCTGGCGGGAGAGGGCCAGCACGGACGGCTGATCCTTCAGCGAGAAGATCACCCGGTAGGCCTCGGCAACCTCGTTGGCGTCGGCCGGGCGCAGGGTGACGAGGCCCGGGATGCAGCGGAGCGACAGCAGCTGCTCCACCGGCTGGTGGGTCGGCCCATCCTCGCCCACGCCGATCGAATCGTGGGTGAAGATGTGGAAGATCGGCAGCTCCATCAGCGAGGCGAGCCGGATCGGCGGGCGCATGTAGTCGGCAAACACCAGGAAGGTCGCGCCGTAGGCCCGCAGGCCCGACAGGCCGAGACCGTTCACGATCGAGCCCATCGCATGCTCGCGCACGCCGAAATGCAGGTTGCGGCCGCCCGGCGAGAACGGCCCGAGCGAGCCCGCCCCCTCGAAGGTGAGGTTCGACTTGTTGGACGGCGCCAGATCGGCCGAGCCGCCGAGCATGAACGGCACGTGCTGCGCGATGGCGTTGAGCACCTTGCCGGAGGATTCCCGGGTCGCGATGCCCTTGGCGTCGGGCTCGAAGACCGGGATGTCCTTGTCCCAGCCGTCGGGCAGGCGCCCTTCCAGCAGGGCGGCGAGATCCTCGGCGTGGTCGGCATCGGCCGCCCGGGCCTTGGCGAGCAGGTCCTGCCAGGAATCGTACAGGGCAGCGCCGCGCTGGCCGATGCCATCGCGGAAGTTCTCGTGCACGCCGTCCGGGACCAGGAACTGCGCGTCCTCGGGCCAGCCATAGGCGCGCTTGGCGCCCTTGACCTCGTCCTCGCCCAGCGCGTCCGAATGCGCCTTCGAGGTGCCCTGCTTCTTCGGCGCGCCGTAGCCGATCACCGACTTCACGACGATCAGGGTCGGCCGGTCGTTGGTGGCGAGGAAGGTCTCGAGCGAGCCAGCCAGCGCCTGCAGGTCGTTGGCGTCGGCCACCCGCAGCACCTGCCAGCCATAGGCGAGGAACCGGGTCGCGACCTCTTCGCCGAAGGCGAGTTCGGTGTGGCCCTCGATGGTGACGGTGTTGTCGTCGTAGATCCAGCAGAGGTTGCCGAGCCGCAGATGGCCGGCCAGCGAGGCGGCCTCGGAGGCCACGCCTTCCATCAGGTCGCCGTCCGAGCAGATCGCGTAGACGTTGTAGTCGAACAGCGGCAGCTCGGGCCGGTTAAGACGCGCGCCGAGGAATCGGCCGCCAATCGCCATGCCGACCGAGTTGGCCACGCCCTGGCCGAGGGGGCCGGTGGTGGTCTCGACGCCGGTGGTGAAATGGTACTCGGGATGCCCCGGGGTCCGGCTGTCGAGCTGCCGGAATTTCTTGATGTCTTCGAGCGTCACCGCCGGCGCATTGCCGCCGTCGCCCTCGGCGACGTTGGCGAGGTGCAGCAGCGCGTAGAGCAGCATCGACGCATGGCCGCAGGACAGCACGAACCGGTCGCGGTTCGGCCAGTGCGGATGGGCCGGATCGTAGCGGAGGTAGTGGTTCCACAACGTGTAGGCGACCGGGGCCAGGGCCATCGGCGCGCCGGCATGGCCGGAATTGGCCTTCTGCACCGCGTCGATCGCGAGCGTCCGGATGGTGTTGATGCTGAGCGTATCGATCTCAGCGAAGCCCGCCTTGGCGGGAGTGTCAGCGCCGCTCATGATGTCGCGTCTTCCAGTTCGCCTCTTGCGTGCCGCTTGTCGGCTTCACGCTGCCGAAGGACGGCGGGAGGGGCTCCGTTGGCCTTACCACCCTGCCGATCCGCCGGCCCTTCGCCGCGCGTATAGCTGAGGAGCGTGTTGACGAGCGCGACATGGGTGAACGCCTGGGGGAAGTTACCCACAAGACGCTTGGCTTGCACATCGTATTCCTCGCTGACGAGGCCGAGATCGGTGCAGATGCCGATCAGGCGCTCGATGATCGCCCGGGCCTCGTCCCGGCGGCCGAGGCCGATCAGGTTGTCGGCGTACCAGAACGTACAGGGCAGGAAGGCGCCCTCGTTGCCGGACAGGCCGTCGGTGGTCTGGCCCTCGGTCTCGTAGCGGAGGATGAAGCCGTTGCGCATCAGTCCTTTGCCGATCGCCTCGACGGTGCCGACCACCCGGGGATCGTCCTGCGGCAGGAAGCCGGTATGGGCGATGAGCAGCAGGCTCGCGTCCAGCGCCTTCGATCCGTAGGACTGGACGAAGCTGTTGAGGTCGGGATCGAAGCCCTTGGCGCAGACCTCCGCGTGGATCTCGTCCCGGAGGACGCGCCAGCGCACGGCCTGCTCCTCGGTGGCGCCGGATTCGTGCATCGCGTGCATGCGCAAGGCCCGGTCGAACGCGACCCAGGCCATCACCTTCGAATGGGTGAAGTGGCGCGAGCCGCCGCGCACCTCCCAGATGCCCTCGTCGGGTTTGCGCCATGCCGTTTCCAGGTGGCCGAGGATCGCCAGCCCGACCCGCAGGCCGTCCTTGCTCACCGGCAGGCCGCGGGCATGGGCCTGGTAGAGCGCGTCGAACAATTCGCCGTAGACGTCGATCTGGAACTGCGAGGCCGCGGCGTTGCCGATCCGCACCGGCTTCGAGTTCTCGTAGCCGGGCAGCCAGTCGAGCTCGATCTCCGGCAGCAGGCGCTCGCCGCCGATGCCGTAGAGGATATGCGCCTGTTCCGGGTTGCCTGCCACCGCGCGCAGCAGCCAGCCCAGCCAGTTGCGCGCCTCGTCGATATAGCCGGCATCCATCAGGGCGATGAGAGTCAGGGTCGAGTCGCGCAGCCAGCAGAAGCGGTAATCCCAGTTGCGCGCGCCGCCGAGCCCCTCGGGCAGGGAGGCGGTCGGCGCGGCGACGATGCCGCCGGTGGGTTCGTAGATCAGCGCCTTCAGGGTCAGGAGCGAACGCTGCAGCATCCGGTCCCAGGCCGTGCCGCCGGCACAGCGCGCCGACCATTCGCGCCAGGATTGGTCGGTTTCCTCGAGGCTCTTGCGCGGCTCGAGCGAGGTCGGATCGTCCTCGTGCGAGGCACCGTAGCTCAACACGAATCGGTGGCGCTCGCCGGCATGGACGGTGAACTCGGACACCGTCGTCTGCGTGTCCGAGCCCTTCAGGTGGACATCGGTGCGCAGCACGACCTTGTGCGGCCCGGAGACGGCGCGCAGGTCGCCCAGCTCCGAGCGCGAGACCCACGGCACCGCAGAGCCGTAATCGAACCGGACCGCCATCTCCATCCGCATGGCGACCCGCCCGTGCACGCCCTCGACCAAGCGCACCAGATGCGAACCGTCGCCGACCGGCATGAAATCCGTGACCAGGACCTCGCCCAGCCGGGTCTTGTGCCGGGTCTCCAGCACCAGGCTTCCCGGGCGGTAGGCCCAGCTGGTCTCGACGTGTTCGGCTTCGGGGAAGATCTTCCAGAAGCCGTGCGCCTCGGTGCCGAGCAGGCTCGTGAACAGCGCGGCGGCGTCGAAGCGCGGCCAGCACAGCCAATCGACGCTGCCCTGCCGGCTGATCAACGCGGCGCTGCGGCAATCGCCGACCAGCGCGTAATCCTCGATGCGTGCAGCCATTCGGCCCCGGCTCCGGCGAGGCCAGGTGCCCCGGCCATCCGCTGCAACGCACCTAGGACGCCCGGTTGCGAGGTCCAGGGGGCGCTAGTCCCGACCAGGTGCGATGCCGGATCGCGGTGGGCGGCTCAGCGCAGGCAGTCGGCCACCACCAGGGCGACGGAACCCTGCACGGCCGCCGCGCCATCGCGCATCAGGCTGGCCGCATCGCCGACGGCGCGGGCGGCAGGCGCCAGCGTCTCGACCACCGACGCGGCAAACGGCAGCGCGGCCGGCGGCAACAGCCCGGCCTCGTCGGACTCGGCCGTCTCGGCGCGGCCGGCGGCAAGGGGATCGGTCACGCGTTGCGGCGTCTCCGGGCAGCGGCGACCCGGGCACGGGTGCCGGCCCACGGCCGCGATGTGCGGACCCGCACGCCCGGCGAGCGTCGGCCGGGCAGGCGGCGAAGCGGCGGGCGGGCTGAGCGGATAGGCTTCGGCAAAGGCCAGGGCCGCTGGGCGGCGGACCGGAGCCGTGACCGGCGCGTCCTTGACGAAGGCGGTGGGCGAGGGCGCCTCGGGCACGCTCAGAGCGGCGTGGGCCTCCGGCGGCGTCGGTTGCGAGGACGGACAGTAGAGCGAGGCGACGCCCAGCATCGCCACCACCACCAAAGTCGGCAGGAACGGCATCGACACGCGCCCGGAGGCGGTGTCCGTCAGGGCAAGCTGGTCTGGCCTGCGCATCCGTTTCACCGATCCCCGCGATAGTTTCGAGATCGGCAGAATGCCCCCAGCATTGCGGCGGAAGCTGGACCGTTTGTTTGCGCGCCGGTAACGCCGCCGCCGCTCGCGGGGCATACGCCTTGCTTATCCGATGGCGGCCGAACCGGGCCGCCCCCCACGAGAAGACCCGCCCCGACCGGGCCCCGATGACCGAATCCAATCTCACCGTCGCCGTGATCGACCCAAGCCGCGCCCGCGCGGCGATCCTGGAGGAGGGCCTGCGCGCCGCCGGCATCGGCCGGATCGTGGTGATCCCCGACACCGCCGATCTGCTGGAGCGGGTGACCGCCCTCAAGCCCGACGTGGTGGTGATCCACCTGGAAAGCCCGAGCCGGGACATCCTGGAGCAGATGTCGGGAGTCTCTCGGCAGGTCGAGCGGCCGGTGGCGATGTTCGTCGACCGGTCGGACACGACCATGATGCAGGCGGCGGTCGATGCCGGAATCTCGGCCTACGTGGTGGACGGGCTGCGGGCGGAGCGGATCAAGTCGATCCTGGACATCGCGATCCTGCGCTTCAACGCCTTTGCGCGGCTCCAGCGGGAGTTGTCGGAGGCCCGCAGCGAGCTCGCCGACCGCAAGCTGATCGAGCGCGCCAAGGGCATCCTGATGAACCTGAAGGGGCTGACCGAGGACGAGGCCTACAAGCAATTGCGGCGCAAGGCGATGAACGAGAAGCGCAAGATCGCCGACATCGCCCGGGCCATCGTCACCACGGCGGATCTGCTCGGATGAGGCTCCAGCTCGGCTACGTCCCCCTCTGCGATGCCGCGCCGCTGATCGCGGCGCACGAATTCGGCTTCGCCCGGGCCGAGGGGCTGGACCTCGACCTCTCGGCCGAGCCGTCCTGGGCGACCCTGCGCGACCGCCTCGCCCTCGGGCATCTCGACGGCGCACACATGCTGGCGCCCCTGGCCCTGGCCAGCCGGCTCGCCCTGTCCGGGCCGCCCTCCGACATCGTCGTGCCGCTGCAGCTCAGCGCCAACGGCAACGCCATCACGGTGTCCCGCGCGCTCTGGGCCGCGATGGAACCGGCGAGCGAGGCCCTGGCCGACGTGGCCCGCGCCTTCGCCCGGGTGGCGGCCGAGCGCCGGGACACGGGCCGGCCGCTGACGCTGGGGACCGTGCATCCGTTCTCCTGCCACAGCTACCAGCTGCGGCTGTTCGCCGAAGCCGGCGGCCTCGATCCGTCGGCCTTCCGCACCGTCGTGGTCCCACCCCAGCACAGCGTCGAGGCCCTGGCCCGCGGCCTGGTCGACGGCTACTGCGCCGGCGCTCCCTGGAACGACGTGGCCGTGGCGGCGGGCCACGGGCGGATCGCGGCGCTCAGCTGCGAGCTGACACCCGACGCCCCCGAGAAGGTGCTGGCCGTCTCCGCGCGGCTCGACGGCGCGACGCTGCCCCTGGTCCGGGCGGTGGCGCGGGCCGGCCAATGGTGCGCCGACCCGGCCAACCACGCGGATCTGATCCATCGCCTGGCGCACCGGACCTATCTCGACCTGGATGCCGGCCTGATCGGCCGGGCCTTCGACGGCGAGGCGATCCTCGACGCAGCCGGCACCACCCGGCCGATGCCGGGACGTCTCGACCTTGGCGCGAGCGTACAGGAGCCGCGACCGGAAGCCGCCCGCTGGCTTGTCGCACAGATGCATGCGTCGCATCAGATCCCGGCGGGTAACCTGTCCGAAGAAGCCGCGAGCGCCGTCTACAGGCCCGATCTCTACCAGGCCGCTCTGACGGTCTGAGACCCGTCAGACAAACCGGCCCTTTCGTCATTTGCCGGTCGCGTCGAGGCGTCAGAGCACGGAACGTTGCCGAGTCTCGGCCGTTACGTCCTCGCCATGCCCGGATGCCGTAAACTCGATACCGACTCGTCGACATCGCATCCGCCCAGGCGGGTCGAGCTTCGACGCTATGTTCGCCGCGGCGCCAAGGCCCCGCGCGCCAGCAACGACAACCGCCGTCAAGGCGGTGTCCCCTCCTGGTATTGGGTCCTGGTGGCTGGCGCCATGCCGACGCTCGGCCTGCTGGCGATGCTCTCGACGCTGATCTGATCTGGTTCAGGTATCGGATCCGAAGACCGAGCGTCGGCTGCAGCCCCTGCATCGTTGCGGGCGCAGCGTAGCGACTTCGGGCAGCACGCAATCTCCGAACCTATTCGCATCATGGGATCGCCTCGCCGTGTCGGCGTGAAGCGATCCCTCTGCGCTCGGCCTCCGATCCGAACAGCGGCCGGATATCCTCCCCTTACCGACCGCGCTGATCGTTTAAGCGACCACCAGCCTGCTTTTTGTGCAGTGCGGCGCTCGGGCTGCGGGCAAGCTCATCCCGTCAGGCCACCGTCATTTAATTAACATTTGGAATAACTTATAAGTAATCACCGTGCCTGGCACGGGATCTGCACGTGTCACCGCGTCCGTCAACGACGACGGGCAGCGCCGTCAGCGAGGCCGCTGATCCGGTTCTCCTGAGGCAGAAGCCTGCCCCGGGGAATGACCGGCAGCGGCTTTTTCGTGGGCGGTCCGCCGACGATCCTGCAATCGAGGTTCCAGACGCGATCCAGAGATGGCGACATCCCCTATGGACACCAGCGTACACGATGCGCGCGCCGAGACCGGCCTTCCGCGCGAGAGGCTCGTCGTCGTCGGCAACGGCATGGCCTCGCTCCGATTCCTCGAACGCCTGACCGAAGGGTCGCCCGGCCGCTTCGACGTCACCTGCGTCGGCGCCGAGCCGAAGGCCGCCTATAACCGGGTCCTGCTCTCCTCGCTGCTCGGCGGCGAAGTTGACGAGGCGGCCTGCGAGTTCCGCGGCCTCGACTGGTACGCCGGCCACGGCATCCGCCTCATCACCGGCGCCCCGGTCACCCAGATCGACCGCGAGAACGGCCTCGTCCTGGTCGGCGAGACCCATGTCCTGCCCTTCGACAAGCTGGTCCTCGCCGTCGGCTCCCTGCCGATCCGGCTACCGAAGCCCGGCATGGACCTCCCCGGGGTCATCACGTTCCGCGACCTCGCCGACGTGGCGGCGATCCGCAAGGCCGCCGTGCAGCACGCCAGGACGATCGTGATCGGCGGCGGCCTGCTCGGGCTCGAAGCCGCGGTCGGCTTGGCGCGGCTGGGGGTCGACACCACCCTGCTCCACGTCATGGACCGGCTGATGGAGCGCCAGCTCGATCACCACGCCGCCGGTCTGGTGAAGCGCGCCATGGAGGCGCGCGGCGTCCGGGTGTTGCTGAAGGCCGACACCGCCCGGGTCGAGGGCGACGGCAAGGTCGAGCGCCTCGTCCTGGCCGACGGAACCGTGCTCCCGGCCGACCTCGTGGTGATGTCGGTGGGCGTGCGCCCCTCGGTGGCTTTGGCCCAGGGGGCCGGGCTGGAGATCGGCCGCGGCATCAAGGTCGACGACCGGATGACCACTTCGGATTCCCGCGTCTTCGCGCTCGGCGAATGCGCCGAGCATCGCGGTCTGATCTACGGGCTGGTCGAGCCGGCCTACGAGCAGGCCGACACCCTGGCCCGGCACCTCGCCGGCCACAATGCCGCCTATGCCGGCACCTCGCTCGCCACCAGCCTCAAGGTCTCGGGCCTGCCGGTGTTCTCGGCTGGCCTCGTGGACACCCCCGAGGATGCGGAGGCGATCGTCCTCTCCGATCCCGGCGCCGGCCTCTACCGCAAGCTGCTGGTGCGGGAGGGCAAGCTGATCGGTGCCGTGTTCGTCGGCGACATCGCCGAGCAGGGCGCGTGCAAGGGCCTGATCCGCTCCGGCGATCCGGTCGAGAATCTCGATGATTTGATGTTCGGGCGCCCGGCGCCCGAGCAATTGGCTGCTTAGGTAGGGAGGCGCAGATGGCCGAGACCACCACACAGACCGCCCCGGACGGCTTCAATCCCGAGCAGAAGCGCTACCTCGAAGGCTTCGCCTCGGGCGTCGCCGCGGCCCGCCTGACCGGCGGCTTAACGATCGGGCAGGGCCCGGCCGCGCCAGCCGAGCCCACCGGGCCGGACGCGATCCACATCAAGGCGCAGGACAAGACCGTCAAGGACGGCGGCAAGCTCTGCGAGCAGGAGAAGTGGAAGCGCGCCGAGAGCCCGTTCGACAGCCATAACCGGCTGATCGCGGAGGCCGCCGCCGGCAAGCAGCCCAAGCCCGAAGACAATTTCCGCTGGCGCTACCACGGCCTGTTCTGGGTCGCCCCGAACCAGGTCAGCTACATGGCCCGGCTGCGGATCCCCAATGGGATCCTGCACCATTGGCAGTTCGCAGGCGTCGCCGACCTCGCCGACCAGCATGGTGGCGGCTACGTCCACGTAACGACCCGGGCCAATCTCCAGGTGCGCGAGATCGGCCCCGAGCACGCCCAGCCGTTCCTCGACGGGCTGGTCGATATCGGCCTCACGGCGCGCGGTTCCGGGGCCGATAACATCCGCAACGTCACCGGCTCGTCCACCGCCGGCATCGATGCCCAGGAATTGCTGGACACCCGCCCGCTGGCGAAATCCTGGAACAACTGGATCATCAACGACCGCTCGCTCTACGGCCTGCCGCGCAAGTTCAACGTCGCCTTCGACGGCGGCGGCGTCATGCCGACCCTGGAGGAGACCAACGACATCGGCTTCCAGGCGATCGAGGTGCTGGACGGGGCCGCGGTGGCGCCGGGCGTGTGGATGCGCCTCGTGCTCGGCGGCATCTCGGGCCACCGGGACCTCGCCCGCGACACCGGCATCGTGCTCAAGCCCGAGGATTGCAACGCGGTCGCGGACGCGATCATCCGGGTGTTCATCGAGAACGGCGACCGGACCAACCGCAACAAGAGCCGGATGAAGTACGTCCTCGACGCCTGGGGCTTCGACAAGTACCTCGCCGCCGTCGAGGACAAGCTCGGCCGCAAGCTCGACCGGGTCGATCCGGCCCATGTCGCGCCGCGCCGGCCCACCGACCGGTTCGCCCATGTCGGCGTCCACGCCCAGAAGCAGCCCGGCCTCAACTGGATCGGCGTTGTCCTGCCGGTGGGCAAGATGACCAGCGACCAGGTCCGGGCGCTGGCCGAGATCGCCCGCGACTGCGGCGACGGCCAGATCCGCCTCACCGTCTGGCAAAATTTTATTTTTTCGGGGATCCCCGATGCGCGGGTGGCGGAGGTCGAGAGCCGCGTTCTTGAACTCGGCCTGACCATCAAGGCGGCCGGCATCCGCTCCGGCCTCGTCGCCTGCACCGGCGCCCGGGGCTGCAAGTTCGCCGCCTCCGACACCAAGGGCCACGCGCTGATCATCGCCGACCATGTCGAGCGCACCGTCACCGAGCTCGACGTGCCGGTGAACGTCCACCTCACCGGCTGCCACCATTCCTGCGCCCAGCACTACATCGGCGATATCGGGCTGATCGGCGCCAAGGTGGTCGTCTCCGAGGAGGGCGACACCGTCGAAGGCTACGACATCGTGGTCGGCGGCGGCTTCGCCGAGAACCCGAAGATCGGCACCGAGATCTGGAAGGCCGTGAAGGCCGAGGACGCGCCGTTCCGCGTCGAGGCGCTGCTGCGCACCTACCTGGCCCGCCGGGAAAGCCCGGACGAGAGCTTCCAGTCCTTCACCGCCCGCACCGGCGCCGAAGCCCTGCGGGACGCCGCCGAGGAACAGCCAGCCCTGAAGGCCGCAGCATGAGTGAGCACGTCGCGCCCCCCCTCGTCCTGATCCCCGAGACCGCGCCCTTCGACGCCGACCAGCGCTCGTGGCTCTCGGGCTACTTCGCGGCTTTGCTCGGTCCTGCCGTGACCGGAGCCACCGCCCTCGCGCTGGGCGAGGCGCCCCCCGGCGGCCCCAAGCTCGCCGACAACGACGACGCGCCCTGGCACGACCCCTCGGTGCCGATCGGCGACCGGATGGCGATGGCCCAGGACCGGCCCGAACCGCAGAAGCTGATGGCCGCCATGGCCCAGCAGGATTGCGGCCAGTGCGGCTACAACTGCGCCGACTACGCCAACGCGATCTTCCTGAAGAACGAGGAGCGCCTGAATCTTTGCCAGCCCGGCGGCAAAGAGACCTTGCGCATGCTCAAGAAGCTGGACGAGGAGTTCGGCGCCTCTTCCGGCGTGCCAGCCGCCGCCAAGGCCGAGGACGACGCGCCGAAGCCGGCGGCCGATCTCGGCCCCCTGGGCTTCTGCCGCGAGAACCCGGTCGAGGCCCTGTTCCTGTCCCGCCGCCGCCTCAACGATCCGGGCGGCGAGAAGGAGACCTGGCACATCGAGATCGGGCTCGACGGCACGCCGATCACCTACGAAGCCGGCGATTCGCTCGGCTTGTTCCCGGCCAACGCCCCGGCCCTGGTCGACGCGGTGATCGCCGAGCTCGGCGCCCGGCCCGAGCGGATCATCGAGACCAAGACCCTGCGCGACCACCTGCTCAAGGACTACGCGCTTGGCGCCGCGCCGGACAACCTCTACCAGCTGCTGTCGCTGCTCACCTCGGGCGCGGCCCGCAAGAAGGCGCAGGCTCTGGCGTCCGGCGAGGACCCGGACGGCGATGCCGCCTATCTCGACGTGCTCGGCGCCCTGCACAAGTTCCCCGGCGCCCGGCCGGACGCGGAGGTCTTTTTGGAGGCCCTCGACGAGCTGCAGCCGCGGCTCTACTCGATCTCGTCCTCGCCGAAGATGGATACCGGGATCGTGTCCCTGACCGTCGATGCGGTGCGCTACAACCACCGCTCGCGGCTGCGGCTGGGCGTCGCCTCGACCCATCTCGGCGAGCGCCTGCCCGAGCAGACCCACGTGAAGATCTACCTGCAGAAGGCCCACGGCTTCGCCCTGCCGGCGGACCTGTCCAAGGACGTGATCATGTGCGGCCCCGGCACCGGCATCGCGCCGTTCCGGTCCTTCCTGCGCGAGCGGGCCGCGACCCAGGCGCCCGGCCGCAACTGGCTGTTCTACGGCCACCAGCGCCAGGCGACGGACTTCTTCTACAAGGACGAGCTGAACAAGCTGAAGGACGACAAGATCCTGACCCGCCTGTCGCTCGCCTGGTCCCGGGACGGCAGCGAGAAGACCTACGTCCAGGACCGGATGCGCGAGAACGGCGCCGATTTGTGGAAGTGGCTCGAAGGCGGCGCGCATTTCTACGTCTGCGGCGATGCCAAGCGCATGGCCAAGGACGTGGAGCGGGCGATCATCGACGTGGCGGCCAGCCACGGCGGCAAGAGCCCCGAGGATGCGGTCGCCTACTTGGCCGCGCTCAGGAAGACCGGCCGCTACCAGGCCGACGTGTATTGAGCTGCGCCCTCTCCGTGCGAACCACGGTGGTCACACCGCGGTTCATGCGGAGCGCGACGCGCCCCCTCTCCCGTGCGGGAGAGGGTTGGGGTGAGGGGTCAGGTCTCTCCGGAGAGGTCGCATCCCTCACCCTGTCCCTCTCCCGCACGGGAGAGGGGACCCGCGCCCCATCCGGTAACGGGGACGAACCACTCGCAGTCGGATGACAGCGAGCGCGGCTCGCCTCTTGCGGCGGATGTCGAACAAAAGACTTTCGAGGACCCAGCCATGACCCTGTCCGTGGCAGACCCGACGGTGCGGACGACCTGCCCCTATTGCGGGGTCGGGTGCGGCGTGCTCGCGACCCCGGACGGGGCCGGGGGCGCGGCGATCGCGGGCGACACCGAGCATCCGGCCAATTTCGGCCGGCTGTGCTCCAAGGGCTCGGCGCTGGGCGAGACCCTGTCGCTGGAAAACCGCCTGCTCCACCCGGAGGTCGACGGCGTGCGGGCCTCGTGGGACGTAGCGCTCGCCACCGTCTCGGATAAACTCCGCGCGGTGGCCGAGGCGCACGGGCCGGACTCGATCGCCTTCTACCTGTCGGGGCAACTCCTCACCGAGGATTATTACGTCGCCAACAAGCTGGCGAAGGGCTTCATCGGCACGCCGCACGTCGACACCAACTCGCGGCTGTGCATGTCGAGCGCGGTGGCGGCCCACCGCCGCGCCTTCGGCTCCGACACGGTGCCGGGCTGCTACGAGGATCTCGACGAGGCCGACCTGATCGTGATGGTCGGGTCCAACACCGCCTGGTGCCACCCGATCCTGTTCCGGCGCATGGCCGACGCCAAGACCCGGCGCGGCACCAAGTTCGTGGTGATCGACCCGCGCCGGACCCAGACCGGCCAGGAAGCCGACCTGTTCCTCGGCATCCGGCCCGGCAGCGACGTGGCTTTGTTCTCCGGGCTGCTCGTGTACCTCGCCGATAACGGCTTCCGCGACCGGGCCTTCGTGGATTCCCACACCGCCGGGCTCGACGCTGCCCTCGACCGGGCCCGCCTCATCGGGCCGGACCTGGCCGCGGTCGCCGCCACGACCGGCGTGCCGGCATCCGACATCGCCGCCTTCTACGACCTGTTCGCCGGCACCCGCCGGGTGGTCACTGCCTTCTCGCAGGGCGTGAACCAGTCGGCGCAAGGGACCGACAAGGGCAACAGCATCATCAATTGCCACCTGATCACCGGCCGCATCGGCGAGACCGGGATGGGGCCGTTCTCCCTCACCGGCCAGCCCAACGCCATGGGCGGCCGCGAGGTCGGCGGGCTCGCCAACATGCTGGCCGCGCACATGCACTTCGCCCCCGAGGAGGTGGACCGGGTCCGCCGGTTCTGGGGTGCGCCCCGGATCGTCACCGGCGAAGGCATGAAGGCCGTGGCCCTGTTCGAGGCGGTCGCCCGGGGCAAGATCAAGGCCCTGTGGGTGATGGGCACCAACCCGCTGGTCTCGATGCCGCAGGCCGATCGGATCCGCGACGCGCTCCAAGGGCTCGACCTCTACGTCGTCTCCGAGGTGATGGCCGATTCCGACACGGTGCTGGGCCTGGGCAAGACCACGGTGCTGCTGCCGGCACTCGGCTGGGGCGAGAAGGACGGCACGGTCACCAATTCCGAGCGGCGGATCTCCCGGCAGCGCCGGTTCCTGGCCGCCCCCGGCGAGGCGCGAGCGGACTGGGCGGTGCTGTCCGAGGTCGGCCGCCGGCTCGGCCACGGCCGGGCCTTCGCGTTCGACTCCGCGGCGGCGGTGTTCCGCGAACATGCCGGGCTCTCGGCCTACGAGAACAACGGCACCCGCGACTTCGACCTCGGCGCGCTCACCGACCTCAGCGACGCCGCCTACGACATCAACCTGCCGGTGCAATGGCCGATCCCGAAGCGCTCCGGCCCGAAGGGCGCGCCGCAGGGCAAGGCGCGGCTGTTCGGCGACGGCCGGTTCTACACCTTCGACCGACGCGCCCGCTTCGTGGCGGTGCAGCCGCCGGGCCTGGCGCAGGTGGTCTCGGACGACTTCCCGTTCGTGCTCAACACCGGCCGGGTGCGCGACCACTGGCACACGATGACCCGGACCGGGAAGAGCCAGCGGCTCTCGGCGCACCGCGCCGTGCCGTTCGTCGAGGTGCATCCGGATGACGCAGCCGGGCTCGGCCTGACCGAGGGCGGCATCGCGCGTCTGCGCACCGAGCACGGCGAGGCCGAGCTCGAGGTGATGATCACCGACACCGTGGTGCCGGGCGGCCTGTTCATGCCGATGCACTGGGGCAGCGCCTACGCGTCGAAGGCCCGGGTCGGCGCCCTGGTGCGCGGCGTGCCGGATCCGGTCTCGGGCCAGCCCGAGCTGAAGGCGACCCCGGCCGCCCTGGAGCCGGTCGCCTACCGGGCCCGGGGCTTCCTGCTGTCGCGCCGGCAGGTGGCGCTGCCGGAGGGCTGGTGGTGGGCGCGGGCGTCGATCACCGGCGGCTGGGGTGTGCAATTCGCCACGGCGGCGAGTTCCAGCGCCGTGGCGCTGCTGGTGCGCGGGCTGATCCAGAGCGACGCGCTCGCCGGCTTCGAGCTGGCCGAATATGCCGACCACGCCCGCGACCGCTACCGCTGCGCCGTCTATGACGGCGCGCGACTCGTCGCCTGCCTCGCCTACGCCCCCGCGGAGGCCCGCCCCGACTGGGAGGCGGCCAAGGCCTTGTTCGCCATCGAGGAGCCCGAGGCGGCCGAACGGCGGGCGCTGCTGTCGGGCCGCGCCGCCACCGCCTCGGCCGGTCCGGTGGTCTGCGCCTGCCACGGCGTCGGCGCTGACGTGATCGCCGCCACGATCGGAGCGGGGGCGGGGTCAGTCGAGGCAGTGGGCGCCGCCTGCAAGGCGGGCACGAATTGCGGATCCTGCATCCCGGAGATCCGCAAGATGCTGACGGGGGAGACCGCCCGCGCCGCGTGATTTTCTGATATGATGTCGACGTGAGGACGGACCGGCCTATCCCATCCGCATCCTCATCCTGAGGTGCGGCGAAGCCGCCTCGAAGGAGCCCTCCAGCCAGCCCCGCGATCCCTGGAGATCTCCTTCGAGGCCCTGCGATCTTCGATCGCCGGGCAACTCAGGATGAGGGGTCTGTATGGGACGGCCGACAGGGACGACCCAGGACAGATTCGTGACCGAGACACAGGCCCCCTTGCGCGCAGCCCGCGCGCCCCGCGAGACCCAATCCGCCGGCCTCGAGCCGCTGGCGGTGCTGCCGGTGTTCGTGCCCCTGCGCGGCAAGCGGGTGGTGCTGGCGGGCTCCTCGGGCGGGGCGCCGTGGAAGGTGAAGGTCCTGGCCGCGGCCGGCGCCCATGTCGATGTCTACACGCCTCAGCCCAGCGAGGAACTCCGTGCGGTGCCGGGCGAGATCGTCGACGGCCGCGTCGATCTGCACGAGCGCGCCTGGACGCCGGACGACCTCTGGGGCGCGGCCTTCTGCATCGGCGCCATGGAGGACGAGGCCGATTGCGTCGCCTTCGTCGTGGCCGCCCGCGGGGCCGGGGCGATCGTCAACGCGGTCGACCGGCCGCATCTCTGCGACGTGAAATTCGGCGCCATCGTCAACCGCTCGCCGCTGGTGGTCGGCATCTCCACGGAGGGCGCCGCCCCGGTCTTCGGCCAGACCGTGCGCGCCCGGATCGAGGCGATGCTGCCCCGCGGGTTCGCCCGCTGGGTCGGGGCCGCGCGCGATTGGCGGGACGGCGTCACCGCCCGATTCCATGGGTTCGCGGAGCGGCGCAGCTTCTGGGAGCGCTTCACCGACCGGGCCTTCGCGGAGCCCGACCGGGCGCCGACGCAGCAAGACCTCGCCGAGCTGCTCGGCGAGACCGAGGCGGCGCCAAAGGGCGGTGCGGTGACGCTGGTCGGCGCCGGCCCGGGCGACGCCGAACTCCTCACCCTCAAGGCCCTGCGGGCGCTGCGCAACGCCGACGTGATCCTGTACGACGACCTCGTCGCCCCCGAGATCCTGGATTATGCCCGCCGCGAGGCGCGGACCATGCTGGTGGGCAAGACCGGCCACGGCCCATCCTGCCGCCAGGACGACATCAACGCCCTGATGGTGCAGCTCGCCCGCACCGGCAAGCAGGTGGTGCGGCTGAAATCCGGCGACCCGCTGGTGTTCGGCCGGGCCGGCGAGGAGATCGAGGCCTGCCGGGCCGCGGGAATTCCCGTGACCGTCGTGCCGGGCATTTCGGCTGCGCAGGGGGCGGCGGCGGCGCTGGGCCTGTCGCTGACCCATCGCGACGCCGCCCGCCGCCTGCAATTCGTCACCGGCCACGACCGCCGCGGCGCCCTGCCGGACGATCTGAACTGGGGGGCGCTCGCCGATCCGAGCGTGACCACGGTGGTCTACATGCCCAAGCGGACCTTGAGGGCGCTGCTGGCCCGGGCGGTGGAAGAGGGGCTGGCCCCCACGACCCCGGCGCTGCTGGTCTTCAACGTCAGCCGCCCTAACCAAGCCTCGCTGCGCGGCACCGCCGCCGACCTCGCCGATCATGTCGAGGCCGCCGGCCTCGACGGGCCGGCGCTGCTGATGGTGGGCGAGGCGTTCTCCGAGATGCGGGCCGCGGTGCCGGTCGAGGCGGCGCCGGAGCGGGTGGCGATCTGAGGCAGCGAGCTATCGTTCGTCAGGTCGAAATTCGGTACCGAAAGCGGTATTGAATTCTCTCGCCAGAACGGAACCCTTCGGAGCTCGAGATGCAGACCGTGTTGGCGAACGTTGCCGTGAGCGTGTCGGATCTGAAGAAGAGTCCTGCCGGCGTGTTGAGCGAGGCGCAGGGCGAGACCGTCGCGATCCTCAACCACAACCGCGTCATGGCCTACATGGTCCCTCCAGCCGCCTACGAGGCGATGATGGAGTTGATCGACGACGCCGAGTTGGCAGCATTGATCCAGGCACGGTCCAACGAGGTGCCGGTCAAGGTCACCTTGGATGACTTATGAGCTGCAATTCCTTCCCTCTGCCCTGAAGGAATGGCGCAAGCTCGGCGATACGATTCGCCAGCAGTTCAAAACCAAGCTCGCCGAGCGTCTGGAGACGCCACACGTCCCAGCCGACAGATTGCACGGCGCGGAGCTGAAGCGGTGCTACAAGATCAAGCTGCGCGCCTCCGGCTATCGCTTGGTCTACCAAGTCAGTGATGCAGCGATCACGGTGACGGTGGTCGCTGTGGGCAAGCGCAGTCGGGATGACGTGTACCGGACAGCTCAAAAACGCTGACCGCCGTCGATCGGCCCGCGGTCTCCGAAAGGCTGAAGCGGCAGCCACACAAACCCGCGACGATCCGCGCCGGCGCCCCCACCTAGGAAACCGCCAAGCCAGCACCAGAAAAAGCCGGCGGAGGCGAAAGACACTCGCGGGATCTGGGAGGCACTCCATGGAAAAACGTTCTTGGCTTGCCGGCGGGGCTCTGCTGATCGCGATCGGACCAGCGCTGGCTGCGGACAACGACGCGCCGGGGATGGTGGTGAAGCCTGACGGGGCGTCGGTCGTCTACGAGCCGGGGCCGGCGAACCTGCCCAAGGGCACGCAGATCAGCCGGGTCGCCGGGGATCCGGCCAAACCAGGGCCGTTCGTGCTGCGGCTGAAGTTTCCGGCCAACACGGTGATCGCGCCGCACACGCATTCCAAGCCGGAGACGCTGACGATCCTGTCGGGCTCGATCTACCACGAGCACGGGCGGACGCTCGACAAGGCCAAGGGCGCGGCGCTGAAGGCCGGCGGCTTCGTCTACCTGCCGGAGGACATGCCCCATTCCCTCTGGACCACCGACGAACCGGTGGAACTGCAGGTCAACGGCTCCGGCCCGTTCGGGCTGAACTACATCAACCCCGCCGACGACCCGAGCCGGCAGGCCGGCGGTAAGGGCTAGACCCGCGCGACACGTTCAGGTCTCGCCGGCCACGAAGGCGCGCATCAGGTAGTTGGCGATCGCCATGGGCGGCGGGGCCTGGATGCCCTCGGGATGGGTCCCGGCCAGCATGGCGGAAACGTCCGCGCGGTCGAACCAGCGGGCGTCCTCCAGCTCGGTGGGATCGGTCACGATGGTGCCGTCGAGGGCCTCGGCGGCGCAGCCGAGCATCAGCGAGGACGGGAACGGCCAGGGCTGGGAGGTCCGGTAGGTGACCGCGCCGACCCGGATCCGCGTCTCCTCGAACACCTCACGGCGCACCGCGTCCTCGATGGTCTCGCCCGGTTCCAGGAAGCCGGCGAGGCAGGAATACATGTGCGGCCGGAAATGCGGGCCGCGGCCAAGCAGGCAGGTCTCGCCCCGGCGCACCAGCATGATCACCACCGGGTCGACCCGGGGGAAGTGGTGGGCGTTGCAGGACGGGCATTCCCGCCGGAAGCCGCCGGCCTTCGCCACGGTGGCGGTGCCGCAATTGGGGCAGAAGCCGTGGCGGGCGTGCCAGTCGAGCATCGACTTGGCCACGGCGAGAAGGCCCAGCTCCTCGGCCTCGACGGCGGATTCGGTGGCGATGGCGCGCAGATCGAGGGTGCGTGCCTCGGCATCCGAAAACCCCTCCGCGGCCTCGGCCGGGGCGGACGCGGCGAAGACCGGCCTTCCGTCCCGGTGGCCCAAAAAGATCCGGTGCCCGGAAAGCTCAGGCGCGTCGGCGGGGGAGATCAGCGCGGTCGGCCCGCGCAGCACGATCCGGTCGCCGCAGATCAGGACGAGGCGCGCGTCCGGCGCATCGAACAGGGGCACCGCCTCCTCGGGCTGCTCGGCCGAGTGCCGGTCGAGGCGGTTGCGGACGAAGCCGAGGGTATCGCGGGGATCGGTCATTCGGGTTCAGGCCGCGGAGAACAGGGCACCGGCGCGCTCGATCAGCTGGGCGCGGGCATGGAACGGGTAGGGCTTTCGCGTCTCGAAGCCCCAGACCGGGCCCGGCCAGGCCGGGTCGGAGCGGAAGCGGCCGACCACGTGGACGTGGAGCTGTGCCACGACGTTGCCCAGCGCCCCGACATTGACTTTGTCGGGCTTCGATAGCGCCTGCATCACCCCGGCGGCGATGCGGGTCTCCCGCCACAGATCCGCGGCGTCGGCCTCCGACAGGTCGGTGATCTCGGAGACATCCGGGCGACGCGGCACCAGGATCAGCCAGGGGAACCGGGCATCGTCCATCAGCAGCACGCGGCACAGGGCGAGGTCGCCCACCTCGACGGTATCGGCAGCCAGGCGTGGATCCAGGGCAAAGGCAGATTCGGTCATGGACAGACGATGTAGCGCAGCTTGCGCCGCCGCGCGCCTCCCGATGCCCGGAGCGATGCCGCAACATCGGTCATGGCCCGGCCTCGTCAGAAGGACGGCACGGCGCCCTGACGACCCACCGCGATCGTGCCGACCGAGAGCGCGCCGTCCGGCCCGGACTGGGTGAACAGGGTGACGGCCGCGCCGGGCTCGAGCAGGGCTTTTTCGCCGGGGGCGATCGCGGTGACCGGGGTCCCGGCCGGGATCTCGAAACTTGCCTGCCCGCCGCCAAAACCCAGCGTCAGCCGGAGCGGACGGCCGCCCCTCAGGTCGGCGACCCAGCCCGCCGTGAAGGTCGCGCCCGGATCGGTATCCCAGGGCTGCGTCCCGGCCTCGAAGCCGCGCTCGGAGGGGGAATACAATGTCACCGCCTTGGCCCGCAGCGGCTCGGCCCCGGGGGTGGCCAGCACGCTGACGTAGCTCTCGGGCTTGATGTTACGCAAAGCCGCCTCGGTCACCGCGAAGACGCGGGTCCGCGGGTTCATCCGCAAGGTGAGGGTGCTGCCGCCGGGGCGGCGGATCTGGATGCGGTCGGCCTCGGCCCAGTCCACGATGCCGCGGAACCGGGCGGTGGTCGGCTGCGCCCACGCGGTAGTCACCGCCGAGACGGCCAGCAAGGAAGCGAGGAGGAAGCGGGTCAAGGCTGTCGTCACGGGGATCCTGGTCCGGCTGCGCTGGCCGAACGCCAGGCGCGCGCGGCGGTTCCGGATCCAATCAATGCGCCAGCAGCACCGGCATGTCGGCATGGGCCAGCACGTGGCTGGTGACGCCGCCGAAAATCATCTGGCGCAGGCGGCTCTGGGTGTAGGCTCCCTTGATCAGCAGATCGCAGCCGAACGCCTTGGCTTCCGCCAAAAAGGTCTCGCCCGGGGCGCGCCGGCCGGCCGGGAGGGCGCGGTGCGAGGCGGCGACGCCCTCGCAGGCCAGCGCCTGGGCGAGGTCCTGGGCACTCGGCCCCGGGACCATGCCGCCCTCGACGCTGAGCACAAGCACCCGCTCGGCCCGGCGCAGGAACGGCATGGCGAAGGCCACCGCCCGGGCGGTCTCGGTGGAGCCATTCCAGGCGATCAGGATCGCATCGCCTAGCGTCGCCGGGGTGGACGGGGGGGCGAGCAGGATCGGGCGGCCGCCCTCGAACAGGGCGGTCTCGAAGGTGGTCATGCGCGGAGCGTTATCGGTGGTCCCCGGGCGCCCGACCACGGTGGCCGAGAACAGCCGGGCATACTGGCCGAGGAACGCGTCGCCGGTGGGCACGTCCTGCCGCCAGCGGTAGCGCGGGCCGGCATCCGCCACCTTCTCGGGGATGCACAGGCCGTCGCGGGCGTGCCGCGGGATCCCGGCCCCGTCCATGAAGGCGACGAAGCGGCTGCCGGCCTCCTCGGCCTCGGCCCGGTCGGCCTCCTCGTCGCGCAGCCAGGTCATGCCGCCGACCATGTCGACGGGGACGTACTCGGCGAGCGCCGGGCGCAGGGACACGCCCTCGATCAGGCTGCCGAAGCGGGACGCCGCGAGCCGGGTCGTCTCGAACACGGAGGTCAGGCCGTCGTGCATCGCGACGGGAACGAGCAGGGTCTTCATCGCGGCATCCTCCTCCGGTGCGCGAGGCTAATCCGCCCGGCGCCCGGGGGGAACCGGGGTCGGGGCGGCGCGCACACGGTTTTGCGCGGCGCCGTGATCCAGGCGGTCGCGCACCCACCGGCTCAGCGGCCGCTCGACGAACCGATGGACCAGCAGGGCCACCGCGACGCTGGCCGCAAGCATCGCGGCGAGGCCGCCCCAGGGATGCAGGACCGGGGCGAGGCCGAGCCGCAGCAGCGCTTCGCGCCCGAGGCGCAGGGCGAAGGGATGAACGAGGTAGAGCGCGTAGGAGGCGTCCCCGAGGATCACGAGGCCCCGCAGCGGTACAGGCAGCGCCGCGACCTGCGCTGCGTCCCGCTCCGGCCCAAGGGCAGCGGCCACCAGCAGCGCCGCCGGAACGCTGACCAGCAGCGGGCGCAGGAAGCCGTCGGCGGCCCCTTCGCCGCCGAGCAGGCGGGCGGCTAGGAGCAGCCCGACGACGCCCAGACCCGCAAGTCCCAGGCGAAGCGAAATGCCCGGCCGAAAACCCTCCCGGTGGGCGAGGGCGAGCCCGGCGCCCAGCAGAAACTCCAGCACGATCGGGTTCGCCCAGAACCGGACCGGCACCGGCAGCCCGGGCACGAGCGCCCCCAGGGTCACCAGCAGCACCAGGGCCAAGGCGAGCCACACCACGGCGCCGCGCCGGCCGAAGCCGAGCCCGAGGGCGAACAGCCCGTAGAAGAACGCCTCGTAATTGAGGGTCCAGCCGAGGCCGTAGAGCGGCTGGATGGTGCCGTCCGGCCGGGCCGCCGGCCAGAACAGGAACCCGGCCAGGATCGTGCCGGGCGCGTGCACCAGGGCCGCCGCATCCCCGAGCAGTTCGGGACGCGCCAAGGCGAGGGCGAGGAAGACCAGGCTCACCAGCCAGTAGAGCGGCACCACCCGGGCGACCCGGTGAGCCAGGAAGCGCGCGCGTCCACCCGGAATCCCGAACAGCCTCCCGCTCGCATACACGATGATGAAGCCAGAGATTACGAAGAACAGATCGACCCCACCCCACCACGGCAGGAGCATGCCGGGGTCGAGGTCCGGGCCGGCACCGCGCGCGGCCAGCAGACCGGCCTCGTGCCGCGCATGGTGCCAGACCACCATCAGGGCGGCCGCGGCGCGCAGGATCTGGATTTCGATCAGGATCACGGAGCCGCCAGCATCAATAGAGTCCCTTTAATCCCGCTCCCTAAGCAAAAAACGGCAGGAACCATAAGCCGATGGCCCCGTTGACGAACCAATTCGCGACTGTATCGCCGCCCGGTTTCGGCAGCGAGGTCTTCGTCCTCGGAAGAGGCCCAGGCTTTTGCGCCCAGCCCAGCGTGCGGGTTCGCGTTTCCACCACCTACTGAGGTCACAATGCTGAAGAATTACGCTGCCGCGTCCGCGCTCGTGTTGGCCCTGTCGACCCCCGCCTTCGCGCAGGGTGCCAACGATTTCCGGCTGCAGTCGATGCAGGCGAACGCCTTCGAGATCCAGTCCTCGCAGATCGCGCTGTCGAAGTCGCGCAACCCGAAGGTGCGGTCCTACGCCCAGGAGGCGATTCGTGACCACCGCGCCGCCAACGTCGCGCTGGCCGGCGGCGAGAGCAACTACATGGCAGCCCGCGACGAGGGTCTCGGCGGCCTCGTGACCGCCCCGCTGTCGGTGGCCGGCAGCGCCGTCGGCGCGGGCGTCGGTGCGGCGACCGGCGTGGTCGGCGGGACCCTGTCGGGCGGCCCGGTCGGCGGCCTCGAGGGAATCGGCTCCGGCGCGGCCAATGGCGCGCAGGCGGGCGGCCGCCTCGGCCGCGGCGATGCCATGGCCACCGGCTCGTCCACCGTCATTCCGCCGAGCCCCGAGCAGCAGCAGATGCTCGCCGAGCTGTCGGCGACCCCGGCCGGCCAGCGCTTCGACCGTCTCTATGCGAACCAGCAGATCCAGGCGCACCAGATGACGATCGCCATGACCCAGGCCTATGCTCAGGGCGGCCCGAACCCGGCCCTGCGCAACTACGCTCAGCAGGCCCTGCCGGCCCTGCAGATGCACTACGACCACGCCCAGCGCCTGCCGGGCGCCATGTAATTTTTATAAGATCGCCCGGCCTCGGCCGGGCGCCACGGCGAGAGGCGGCAGGCGCGAGCCCGCCGCCTTTTTCGTGTCTGGTAGCGCCTGTCACCGTCCTTGAGAGCCCGCGAAGCAATCCAGCGCCGGCAAGCGCCCTCAGATTGTGGCGTGTCCCTGGGTCACTTCGCTGCGCTCGTGATGACGGCGCGGAACGATAAGCCAGTGCATCAACGGCACGGCCCGTGAGACCGGCGGGCGTCTCGATTCCTCACCAGCTTCGATAAGGCGCAACGCGCCCCCTCTCCCGCACGGGAGAGGGGACCCACGCCACATCCGGAAATGTAAGGATGCGGCAGACCCGGACGTGGGTACAGCGCGTCGTGCCCTATAAGAGCAGGAGCGCCTCGCAGGCCATCGCCCTTCCACAAGGCAAGGGACGGCGTGGTGCACGTGTCAGATGCCGGCCACCGCATCGCGCATCCGCCCCCCGGCTTGAGATGCTGTACGAGCACCTCAAGCCGTTCAACACACGCTCAGTCGCAGGCGACCGCGGTCGGCAGGATCTTGCGGCCGGCGTCGTCCACCGCCGGATGGAAGTCGCCGGTCGCCGGATCGCGCACCAGCAGCACGCCGTTGGCGACGCCGAAATGCGCGCCGTGGATGTTGAGGCGGCCGGCTTCGACCCGCTCCTTGATGAACGGGAAGCTCAGCAGGTTCTCCATGCTCTGGCTGACCATGGCGTGCTCCATCCGGGTCAGGTAGTCCGGCGCGCTCGAATCGCCGGCCTTCGCCTCGGCGGCGCCCACGAGCGAGACCCACTTGCCGATGAAGTTGCTGCTCGAGAGCGGCGCGGCCTTGTTGGCGAAGGCCTTGATGCCGCCGCAGGTGGCGTGTCCGAGCACGACGATGTGCTTCACCTCGAGCGCCTGGACCGCGAACTCGATCGCCGCCGAAGTGCCGTGATAGGCGCCGTCCGGCTCGTAGGTCGGCACGATGTTGGCGACGTTGCGGATCACGAACAATTCGCCCGGGCCGGCATCGAAGATCGCCTCGGGGGCGACGCGGCTGTCGCAGCAGCTGATCACCAGGATCTGAGGCTCCTGGCTCTGGGCGAGCTGCGCGAAGCGCCGGCGCTCGGTCTGGAACCGGTCCGCCAGGAACGCGCGGTAGCCCTCGGTCAGGAATTCAGGGAACATGCCATCTCCTCAAGGTTGCGATCTCGCGGGGGCGAGACCCGAATCAGTGATCGTGCCAAGTCAGAACGCGCGGCCGGGTCGGAATCATCCCTGCGGCAAGATCGGCGGCGAGGTCGGCGAGACCCGACGGCTCGACGCGCTCGCCGCTCGCCCGAAGCTCGGCCAGCGGCCACCAGCGGGTCCCGATCACCGGGTTGTCCTCGGTTTCGGCAAGCCGGCTGGTATCGACTCTTTCGTCGGGCAGGCGGACCAGGAAGTAGCGCTCGCGGGCGTCCCGCGACTGGCGGAACAGGTGGAACGGCCCGTCGCAGGCCGCGACCTGCGGGCCGATCTCGGCATCGTCGCGGCCGATCTCCTCGCCGAGCTCCCGCCGGCAGGCGGTGACGTGGTCCTCGCCCGGCTCCAGGCCGCCACCCGGCATGAACCAGAACCGTAGAGGCGTGCCGTCCGGCCCCCTGGCATGGATCGACGCGTAGGCGATCAGCAGGATCCGGTCCTGCGGATCGAGGACGATCGCCCGGGCGACGTGGCGGATCGGGAGGGGGCTCGCGGCGCTCATGGGTCAGAGCTAGAGCGCGATGGCCCGGACGGACATGGGTCGAACCGCGCGATTGGGAAGACTTGAGCGGTCACAAGACCTTGAGGCGGGCGATTACGGCTCCCGCACGGCCGGTGCCCAGATCACCACGGGCAGCCCGTAGGAATCCCGCTCCGGCGGATCCGGCAGGGGCACCGCGCGGCCTTCGAGGATGTCCCGAGCCACCACCAGGGCGGCGAGGGCGTCGAGATGGTCGTCGGCCGGCACGCCCTTGGCGCGGGCATCGAGCAGCGCCGTCGGCAAACCGACCGCTTCGAGCAGGCTCCGGCGCAGGGTTAGGCCCTCCCGGGCAAGGGCGCCCTTCTTCGGCAGGCCGAGGGGGCGGCCGCCGTTGAGGGCGTGGAACGCCACCTCCGGGTGGACCTCGTGGACCCGCGCCAACGCCTCCGGGCGGTCGCGCAGGAGCGTGTCCACGGCGCGAACATAGCGGAAGATGTTGTAGCCCTGGATCGAGGGCGCGAAGGGCGGCTCGCTCGCCGCCCGCGAGGCGGCCTTCGCGGCATCGTAGTCCGGCGCATAGACCGCCGCGCGGGGCGGCATCGGGAAGACCGAGGACCGCGCGGCCCCGAGCCGGGCTCGGGCGGCCCGGTCGGCGGCCCGGCCGCCGCCGAGAACGCGGTCCGGCAGACCGATCGGCACGTCGATGCCAACGATCAGCGGCTGCTCCGGCGCGTCGAGCAGCGCCGCCACGTCGGGAAACAGCGCGCAGCGGTGACGGGTCGGGTCGTCGAGGTCGAGGAGCGCCCCCGCCCAGGCGCCCCGGCAGCCGTCGAGCCCCGCGACCCAGCGCGCCATTCGATCCTCCCGGGCGGCATTGGCCCACGATGCGTTCTTGCCCGAGACGCGGCGGAAAGCTATCGGCGACCCAGAGGGCGCCAACGCCGGCCCGGGAGAAGCGTGATGAGCGAGATCCGTCCCCGCCGCAGCGTGCTGGCCATGCCCGGCTCGAATGCCCGCGCCCTCGAGAAGGCGCGCACGCTCACCGCCGACGTGATCCTGATCGACCTGGAGGACGGCGTCGCGCCGGAGCGGAAGGACGAGGCCCGCACTTCGGTTGCCGCCGCAGTCTCGGCGCGGGGTTTCGGTTCGCGCGAGGTGGTGGTGCGGATCAATCCGCCCGAGACCGAGGACGGCGAAGCCGACCTCGCGGCGCTCGCAGGCGCCGGCCCGGACGCGATCCTGGTGCCGAAGGTGCGCAGCTCCGACGCGCTGATCACGGTCGGTTCGCGCCTGCGCCGGCTCGGGGCGCCGCTCGCGACGCGGATCTGGGCGATGATCGAGACGCCGATGGCGGTGGTCAACGCCGCCGAGATCGCCGGGGCCGCCCGGGACGTGGACGGACGGCTCGCCGCCCTGGTGATCGGCCCCAACGATCTCGTGAAGGCCGCCCGGATCCGCCCTCCGGGGCGCGCCGCCCTGCGCCCCTGGCTGATGACCGTCCTGGCCGCCGCCCGGGCCTACGAGATCGAGGCGATCGACGGGGTCTTCACCGACCTGCGGGACGCCCTCGGGTTCGAGGCGGAATGCGCGGAGGGCCGCGATCTGGGCTTCGACGGCAAGATGCTGATCCACCCGAGCCAGATCGGTCCGGCCAACGCCGCCTTCGGGCCGGACGAGGCCGAGATCGCCGAGGCGCGCCGGGTGGTCGCGGCCTTCGAGGCACCGGAGAACCAGGCCCACGGGGTCATCGCCCTGGATGGCCGCATGGTCGAGCGACTCCACGTCGAGGCCGCCCGGCGCAGCTTGGCGCTCGCCGAGGCGATCGCGCGGCTCGGCGCGTGAGCGCTCTGCCGGAGGTCGGCCTGCGCCTCCTCGACCCGCGCCTGGCCGGCTGGGGGTTTCCCCGCTGGGGCTCGGCGGCGGCCGCCGGCCTCGACCTGCATGCCTGCCTCGACGAGCCGCTGATCCTCCCGCCCCGGGGGGCGCCGGCCCTGATCCCGGCGGGCTTCTGCGTGCTGATCCGCGATCCGGCTTGGTGCGGCCTGATCTTCCCACGCTCCGGCCGCGGCCACCGCGAAGGGCTGTTACTGGGCAACGGCACCGGCGTGATCGACGCGGATTACGAGGGCCCCCTGATGGTCTCGGCCTGGAACCGCGACGAAGCCAATCCGGTCCGGATCGAGCCGGGCGACCGGATCGCGCAACTGGTCTTCACCCGCGTGACGCGGCCGGTCCTGACCGTGCTGGCGGACGATTTTAGTTCGGGCTCGGGCCGGGGTGTGGGCGGGTTCGGGTCGAGCGGGCGGTAGGCGCGCTCCGGATCCGATACCGGACAAGAGCGCCGGACATCCAGATCACCGCCCCGTCCCGCGTGCCGGCCGATCCCATTCAACCCCCTCATCCTGCTGCGCCACGTCAGGATGAGGGCGAAGATTGCGTGTTTTTCTTCGACTAAAAGGCTTTTATTGAAATATTCCAACCGAATTATAAAAATTACTTAAATAACAGGCAAAATTATTGATATTGGATCGTTCAATCAGCTTGTAATTTATAAAATCTAGGTTTTATTTCTTGCGCGAACAGTCCGCCGCTGCTAGCGGCGACGTGTTGGCGCGCTAATGATTCCCACGCCGATCTGCTTTGCGGAGAGAGGAATCGATCGCCGACCTGGTTTCGCGACTCGATCGGCGCTCATTCCTTTATGACCTGCACGCGCATCCGCAACGTTACACTTCTGGCAACGCTTCTCCTGACAGCGAACCACGCTGCGCTGGCACAGGAAACCTCGGTCCAGCTCGAGACGCTCTCGGTCGAGTCGCGCAATCCGGCCGCGGGCCGGGTCGGCCAGGGGGAGGCGGGCGGCCTGCCGAAGGCGTTCGTCGGCGGGCAGGTCGCCCGGGGCAGCCGGCTCGGGATCCTCGGCAACCGGGACTACATGCGGACGCCGTTCAGCACGGCGAGCTACACCGAGAAGACGATCCGCGACCTGCAGGCGGTCAGTGTCGGCGATGTCCTGACGCGCACCGACCCGTCGGTGCGCGCCTCGATCGGCAGCGGCAACCGCTACGACGCGCTGACGATCCGCGGCTTCCGCGTCGACAACCGCGAGTTCGCCCTGAACGGCCTGTACGGCCTCGTGCCGGATTACCGGATCGATCCCGCCCCCCTCGAACGGGTCGAGGTGCTCAAGGGTCCGGCCGCGTTCCTGTTCGGCGCCTCGATCTTCGGCAGCGTCGCCGGCACGGTGAACGTCGTCACCAAGCGCGCGCCCGACGAACCGCTGACCCGGGCGACCGTGGACTACGCCTCCCCGACGCGCGGCGGGGCGGAGGTCGACGTGGCGCGGCGCTACGGCGACGCGAAGCAGATCGGCGTCCGGATCAACGCCGCGGGCCTGGGCGGCGCGACGCCGATCGACCGCACGGCCCAGCGCAACGGCGTCGGCTCGCTGGCCCTCGATTATGACGGCGACCGGCTCCGGCTGTTCCTCGACGTCATCGGCCAGCACGACGCCTACGACGCCCAGACCCGCGGCGGGAATCCCCAGCCGGGCCTGCGCGTTCCCCGGGCGCCCGACCCGCGCCGGAACATGTCCCAGAATTTCGATTTCTCCCGCGCCGGCAGCCTCACCGGGCTCGGGCGGGCGGAGTTCGACCTGACCTCGGACATCACGCTGTTCGCGGCGGTCGGCGGCAACCGCTTCACCTACGACAAGCAGGAGAACCCCGCCTTCACCCTCTTGGACCGGACCGGGCGGACCAAGGTGAACTCGATCTTCCAGACCGGCGGCACCGCGACGCTGTCGGGCGAGACGGGAGCCCGGGCGCGGTTCGACACGGGCTGGATCAAGCACGAGGCCGTGTTCACCGCGACGTACCTCGACCAGGACCTGACGCTCGGCCAGATCACCTACCCGGACTATGTCTCCAACCTCTACGCGCCGGCCCGCCTGGCCTGGCCGGGGCAACCGCTCGCCGCCTTTCCCCGCGGCCGGACGAGCTACAACCGGATGACGAGCTACGCCGTGGCCGACACGATGTCGGTGGCCGACGGGCTGGTCGAGCTGATGGTCGGCGCGCGCCGGCAAGAGATCGAGCTCGGCAACTACGCTCCGGTCACCGGCCTCCTGAGCAGCACCTACGACAAGAGCGCGACGACGCCGGCCTTCGGCCTCGTGGTGCGGCCGACCGAGGCCCTGTCGCTCTACGCCAACGCGGTGCAGGGCCTGACGGCTTTGCGGGCGCCCGGCACCGCAACCAACACCGGGCAGACCTTCCCGCCGGCCCGGTCGCGGCAATACGAGATCGGAGCGAAGCTCGACTTCAAGACCTTCGGGGCGACGCTCGCCGCCTTCCAGATCACCCAGCCGGCCGGCACCGTCGATCCCGTGACCAATGTCTTCGGCGTCGGCGGCACTCAGCGCAACCGCGGCTTCGAAGGGACGATCTTCGGCGAGATCGTGCCGGATCTCCGCGTCATCGCCGGCGCGACCCTGCTCGACGCCCGCTGGCGCCGGACCCGGGGCGGCCTCTACGACGGCAATCCCGCCACCGGCGCCCCGCGCTTCCAGGCCACCACAGGCCTCGAATGGGACACGCCGTTCCTGCGCGGCCTCACGGCGATCGCCACGATCGTCTATACCGGCGCGTCCTATGCCGGCACGACGTTCACCAACCTGCCCTTCTCGAAGATCCCGGACTGGACGACCCTGGATCTCGGCCTGCGCTACGCAACGCTCGTGCAGGACAAGCCGGTCACGCTGCGGGCGACGATGACCAACGTCACCGACAACCACTACTGGATCGCCAACCCGAACGGCGCCCTCATCCTCGGCGCCCCACGCACGGTGTGGCTGTCGGCGTCGGTGGATTTTTGAGCGGCCCGGGCGGCGCACGGTCCGGATCTGGCGATCGACCCGACGGGTCCTTCCCATCCACCCCCTCATCCTGGGGCAACGGAGCGCAGCGAAGGCCTCGAAGGAGGCCTCCAGGGATCACAGAGGCTTCTGGAGAGCTCCTTCGATCGCCGGGCACCTCAGGATGAGGGCGCGGGTGAGATATCTCAAATCGATCAGGTGCTTACAAGAATCCTCAATCCATCACCTTCCCCATCCGCCCGGCGAGGTCCTGGATGAACTGGAAGGCGGTGCGGCCGGAGCGGGAGCCGCGGGTGGTGGCCCATTCCAGCGCCTCGGCGCGCAGGCGCTCGGGGGGCAGGTCGAGGCCGTAGCGCTCGGCATAGGCCCGGATCATCGCCAAGAACTCGTCCTGGCTGCATTTGTGGAAGCCGAGCCAGAGGCCGAACCGGTCCGAGAGCGAGACCTTCTCCTCGACGGCCTCGCCGGGGTTGATCGCGGTGGAGCGCTCGTTCTCGACCATGTCGCGGGCAAGCAGGTGCCGGCGGTTGGAGGTGGCGTAGAACAGTACGTTGCCGGGCCGGCCCTCGATGCCGCCGTCGAGTGCGGTCTTGAGCGACTTGTACGAGGTGTCGTCGCCGTCGAAGGACAGGTCGTCGCAATAGACCAGCCAGCGATGCGGGTCGGGCCGCAGCAGCGCCATCAGGTCGGGCAGCGCCTCGATGTCCTCCCGGTGGATCTCCACGAGCTTCATCGGCAGCGCGCCCGCGGGCCGGCGGGCGTTGATCTCGGCATGGGTCGCCTTGACCAGCGAGGACTTGCCCATGCCGCGGGCGCCCCACAGCAGGGCGTTGTTGGCCGGCAGGCCCCGGGCGAAGCGCTCGGTGTTCTCGATGAGGGTGTCACGGGCGCGGTCGATGCCGGTGAGCAGGCCGATCTCCACCCGGGCCACCAGCGGCACCGGAGTCAGCCGCCGCTCGGGCCCCCACAGGAAGGCGTCGGCCGCGTTCGGATCGAAGGCCGGCAGGGCGGGCGGCGCGGCCCGCTCCAGGGCGGTGGCGATCCGCTCCAGGAGCGGCATCAGGGTCTCGAAGCTCATCATCGGATCGGGGGGTTTTGCTGCCGGATCGGTCGAGCGACCGTACTACGGCGTTCGGCTGCGGAAAGCATCCGTCGCGGCGTCGTCCGAACGCGAAGCCGGATCGGGCGTTGGATCCTCCGCGAGGGCGAGCCGGGGAGGGCGTCGATGGAGGTGGGACCGACGATCCGGATCACCCAGGTCGGCGATTACGTCTTCACCGTCGATTTCGGCGCGACCCTGCCCGACCTGCTGACCGACGAGGCGCCCCCGGTCGGCGGCGGCACCGGCCCGGTGCCGGAGCAGCTGTTGGCCTCCGGGGTGGCGAACTGCCTGTGCGCCAGCCTGGTCTTCGCGCTGGGAAAATTCCGGCAGGAGGCGCAGGGCCTCGCCGCCGAGGCGACCTGCCGGATGGCGCGCAACCCGGAGGGCCGCCTGCGGATCGCCGGGATCGACGTGCGCATCCGCCTCGGCGCCGCAGCCGAGGCCATGCCCCGCATCGACCGGGTGCTGGCGCAGTTCGAACGCTTCTGCACGGTCTCGGAGAGCGTCAAGGCCGGGATCCCGGTGGCCGTCTCGGTGGAGGATGCCGGCGGGACGCGGCTCGCATGAGCGCCGGCGGGACGGATGGGGTTTCGGAGCCTCCGCAGGAATGCGAGCAACATGTCGGCTCTGATGTGTGGATACGGATCCCTGTGCCGCAATTGCGGGGCAGCAGTCTTTGACACTTCGCGTTGTGAAGACCGCGACGGGCTCCCTCTCCCGATCGGGAGAGGGGACCCGCGCCTCGTTCTGAGATGCGGAAAAACCATAGCTCACACAGGAATCAGAGATGGCCCTAGACAACCGAGACGCTGCAACCGAGCCGGGCGCCCTAGCCCAGCTCTTCAACCAACGGGCCAATGCCGGCGATGTCGAGGGGCTGGTGGCGCTCTATGAGCCGGAGGCGGTGCTGGCGGCCGGCCGCGTCGTGGCCAAGGGCCACGCCGAGATCCGGGCCTTCTACACGGACCTGCTGGCGCGCAAATCCGACTTCCCGGCCGCCGAGGCGCTGGAGCCCGTCCGCAACGGTGACCTCGCCCTGACCATCGCCCGATTGCCCAACGGTGCCCTATCCGTGGAGGTCGCCCGGGCGCAGCCGGACGGCACTTGGCTCTGGGCGATCGACCAGCTGAAGATCGCGCCGCCGAAGGCGTGAGGGCGGCCCGCGCTTGTCCCACCGGACGCGATGCGGCAAAGCGGGGGCCGCGCGCGCCGAGCCTCGCGCGCCACCGATCCGAGCCGACACGATGCACGACATCCGCGCCATCCGGGACAACCCGGACGCCTTCGACCGCGACCTCGCTCGCCGGGGCCTCGCGCCGCTCTCGTCCGCGCTGATCGCCCTCGACGAGGCCCGCAAATCCGCGGTCTCGGCGGCCCAGGCCAACCAGGAGCGGCGCAACGCGCTCGCCAAGGAGATCGGCGGCGCCAAGAAGGCGAAGGACGAGGCGCGCGCCGCGGCTCTGATGGCGGAGGTCGCTGCGCTGAAGGCGGCCGAGCCGGAGCTGAAGGCCGCGCAGGATCAGGCCGACGCGGCGCTCGCGGAAAAACTCGCCGCGATCCCGAACCAGCCAAAACCCGACGTGCCGGACGGGGCCGACGAGCACGGCAACGTGCTCTACCGCAGTCACGCTTCCACCCGTGAGCGGCTGACCGAGGGTCGCGAGCATTTCGAGCTTGGCGAGGCCAGCGGGCTGATGGATTTCGAATCCGCCGCCAAGCTCTCGGGCTCGCGATTCGTGGTGCTGAAAGGTCAGCTCGCCCGGCTGGAGCGCGCGCTCGGCCAGTTCATGCTCGACCTGCACACGCAGGAGCACGGGTATCTGGAAGTGACGCCGCCGGTTCTGGTGCGGGACGCCGCGATGTTCGGCACCGCACAGCTGCCGAAATTCGCCGACGACCAGTTCTTCTCGTCGAACATCCAGAGCCGGGCCGAGATGCTGCACGAGGCCCTGGCCCATGCCGGCGAGGCGGATCAATCCGCCTTCCGCGACGGCGCCCTCGGGCTCGCCGACGTGGTCGACCGGGCTATCGAAGCGGCACCCACACGGGAGGATTTCTGGCTCATCCCCACCGCCGAGGTGCCGCTGACCAACCTCGTGCGCGAGTCGATCCTGAAAGAAGAGGAGCTCCCCCTGCGCTTCACCGCGCTCACGCCCTGCTTCCGGGCCGAGGCCGGGGCGGCGGGGCGGGACACCCGCGGCATGCTGCGTCAGCACCAGTTCAACAAGGTCGAGCTGGTCTCGGTCACCACGCCAGAGGAATCTGCCAACGAGCACGAGCGGATGCTCACCTGCGCGGAGGCGGTCCTGAAGAAGCTGGATCTGCCCTACCGGGTGATGACGCTCTGCACCGGCGACATGGGCTTCGCCTCCCAAAAAACCTACGACATCGAAGTCTGGGTGCCCGGCCAGCGCACCCATCGCGAGATCTCGTCGTGTTCCGTCTGCGGCCCGTTCCAGGCCCGGCGGATGAACGCCCGCTACCGGGGCAAGGACGGCAAGCCGGCCTATGTCCACACGCTCAACGGCTCAGGGGTCGCGGTCGGCCGCGCCCTGATCGCCGTCATGGAGAACTACCAGAACCCGGACGGGAGCATCACGATCCCGTCGGTGCTCCACCCCTACATGGGCGGGCTCAACCGGATCGAAGGGGCCCGCTGATGCGCATCCTAGTCACTAACGACGACGGCATCCACGCGCCGGGGCTCGCCACCCTGGAGGAGATCGCCCGGGAGCTGTCCGACGACGTCTGGGTGGTGGCGCCGGAGAGCGACCAGTCCGGCGTGTCGCACTCGCTCTCGCTGAACGACCCGCTGCGCCTGCGGCAGATCTCGGAGCAGCGCTTCGCCGTGAAGGGCACGCCCTCCGACTGCGTCATCCTGGGGGTGCGCCACATCCTGGGCGATCACGGGCCGGACCTGGTCCTGTCGGGGGTCAACCGCGGCCAGAACGTCGCCGAGGACGTGACCTATTCGGGCACGATCGCGGCCGCCATGGAGGGCACGATCCTCGGCATCCGGTCGATCGCGCTGAGCCAGGCCTACGGGGCGGGCGGACGCACCAATCTCAAGTGGGACTGCGCCCGGGAGCACGGCCCGAAGGTGATCCGCAAGATCCTGGAGACCGGAATCGAGCCCGGCATCCTGGTCAACGTGAATTTTCCGGATTGCGAGCCTGACGCCGTCCAGGGCATCGCGGTGGCGGCGCAAGGCTTCCGGAACCAGGCGCTGCTGTCGATCGACGCCCGGGTCGACGGGCGCGGCAACCCGTATTTCTGGCTGGCCTTCGCCAAGGCCCGGTTCGAGCCGGGCCACGGCTCGGACCTGAAGGCGATCGCCGAGAAGCGGATCTCGGTGACGCCGCTCCGCCTCGACCTCACGGACGAGCCGACGCTGACGCGATTCGCGCAGGCCTTCTCGGCGTGATCGATCTGGGCGGCCTCGAGGAGGCTGCCGGCAACGCGGCCTTCGTCATGGCGCTCCGGGGCCGGGGGATGCGGGACACCGCGATCCTGCGGGCCATGGAGCAGGTCCCGCGGGAGCCGTTCGCCCCGGTCGCCCATCGCGCCCGGGCCCGGCGCGACATCGCCCTGCCGCTGCCCTGCGGCGCCTCGATGACCGCGCCGACCCTGGTGGCGCAGATGCTGGCGCTGCTGCGCGTCGAGCCCGGGAACCGGGTGCTGGAGATCGGGACCGGCTCGGGCTACGCCACAGCCCTGCTGGCGAAGCTCGGGGCCGGCGCGGTCCTCAGCCTGGAGCGCTACGCGACCCTGGCGCGGGAGGCCGCCGCGCGGCTCGCTGCCCTGTCCGAGGTGCACGTGGTCCAGGCCGACGGCCTCGCCCCGGAGTTGCCGGACGGCGGCTTCGACCGGATCCTCGTGCATGGCAGCGTCGAGGCCATCCCGCCACACTGGCGCGCGGCCCTCGAACCGGGCGGTCGCCTGGTGACCGGCCTCAGCCAGGATGGCCGCTGCCGGATCGCGACCCTGGCGACCCCGGAGGCCGAGGCGGAGCTCGGCCCACCGACGCGTTTGGCGGCGCTGGTGCCGGGGTTGGCGTTGGTGCTGTGACGTCCCCGTTCCACGCCGTCATTGCGAGCGTAGCGAAGCAACCCAGGGAAACGCCACCATTCTGAGATCGCGCGCTGCACTGGGTTGCTTCGCTGCGCTCGCAATGACGGTGAGGGTCGTTCGCTCGAAGGTGTTCACCCAATCCGCCGCGACGCCCGCCACAGCCGCCACAGCCGGCGCCAGCGCGGCAGATCGACGAGCGTGTTGAGCGGATCGTAGCTCGCCCGCTCCATCGTGACGAGGTAGGGCTCGACCAGGGCCACCGGCAGGAACGCCGTACCGGCGAGCGGCGCGATGGCCGGGCGGGCGGCCTCGAAGGCCTTGAGATGGGTCCGGGCGAGGTCGCGCAGGTCGGCGCAGGCCCGGCGCAGGCCGGGGCCGCCGCGGCCGCTGGTGATATCCTCGCGGGTGACGCCGTAGCGGGCCAGCACGTCGGCCGGCAGGTAGACCTGGCCGGAGCGGGCGTGCCACGGCAGGGCGCGCAGCAGGCCGGTGAGGCCGTAGGCCACGCCGGCATGGCCCGCGGCCCCCGCGCCGCCCGGCTCGGTTCCGTTGCCGATCACCAGGCTCGCCAGCCGGAACAGGGCCGAGGCGGTCTCGCCGCAATAGCCCTCCAGGTCGTTCACCCGGGGCATCGGATCCTCGTAGAGGTCGAACACCCGGGCGTCGATCAGGTCCACGAAGGGCTGGCGCAGCAGGCGGTTCACCCGGATCGCCTCCTCGAGGGCTGCGGCCACCGGGTTGGCGCGGACATCGCCCCTGGCCTCGCCCTGGAGGGCGTCGCGCCACCATTGCAGGCGGATCTCCCCGGCCATCGGGTTCGAGGCGGCCTCGCGCACCCGCGCGATGGTCAGGCTGAAGGCGTAGAGAGCGAAGAGATGCGGCCGAGCGGCAGCCGGGGCGAACAGGGTCGCGTAGTAGCGGTCTGGGTCGCCCTCGCGGACCAGCTGCTCGCAATGGGCCTGCGCGAAGGCCAGGCCGGTCTCCGCGGGCTTGTCGTCGACCTGCGGCATCACGCGACCACGATCAGGGCGGCCGCGACCTTGCGGTTCTCGGCCACCAGGATGTTGTAGGTGCGGGCGGCGGCCCCCGTCTGCATCACGTCGAGGCCGACGCCGGCATCCTTGAGCCAGCCGCGCAGGGACGGGTCGATCGCCGCGATGTCGAGGCCGGTGCCCACCAGCAACAGCTCGATCCCCGCCGCCTCGGCCTGGACCGGGCGCAGGGCCGTGCGGTCGATCGCCTTCGGCGAGGTCACGTCCCAGGCGCGCACGCCCGACGGCAGCAGCAGGAGCGAGCCGCGATGCGACATCCCGGCGAAGCGGAAGCCGCCATTGCCGTAGGTGTCGATGATGTGCCGCCCCGGCACGAAGCCGGATTCGAAGCCCTTGGACGTCTCCTGCTCGGCCATGTCCGAAAAAAACTACTCCGCGGGTTGCGGGACGCCGGAGCGCTCGGCCGCCGCCCGGGCGCCCGAGAGCATCAGCCCCAGGTAGATCAACACCGGAGTCGAGACGAAGATCGCCGAGTAGGTGCAGATCACGACGCCGCAGAGCATCACGGTGGCGAAGCCCTTGATCGCCTCGCCCCCGAACAGGACCAGCGCCAGGAGCGACAGGCCCGACGAGATCGAGGTCATAACGGTCCGCGACATGGTCGAGTTGATCGACAGGTTCAGCAGGTCGACGGTGGGGATGGTCTTGTAGCGCCGCATCAGCTCGCGGGTCCGGTCGAACACCACCACGGTCTCGTTGAGCGAGTAGCCGACGATGGTCAGGATCGCGGCGATCGAGGTCATGTTGAACTCGATGCGGGTGATGATGAACACGCCGACCGTCAGCACGATGTCGTGCAGCGTGCCGACGATGGCGCCGAGCGCCAGCTCCCGCTCGAACCGGAACCACAGGTAGAGCAGCACCGCGACCACCGACAGCACGACGCCGAGCGTTCCGGACTGGACCAGCTCGCCCGACACGCGCGGGCCGACAGTTTCGGTGCGGCGGAAGTCGTAATCGGCGTCGAAGGCGGCGTGCGCCTTGTTCATCACGGCGGTCTGGCCCTGCTCGCCGGGCTGGAGCGGCAGGCGCACCAGCACGGTGCCCTGGTTGCCGAGTTCCTGCACCTCCGGCTCGCCGAAGCCGAAGCCGACCGCGGTATGCCGGATCGCGGCCACGTCGGCGGTGCCGGACTTGGCCTGCAGCTCGACCAGGGTGCCGCCCTTGAAGTCGATGCCGAAGTTCAGCCCGATGGTGAGGAACAGCACTACGGTCGCGAGCGACAGCAAAGCCGACAGCGGAAAGGTCAGCCGCCGGAAGCGCATGAAGTCGAAATGCGATTCATCGGGCCAGAGGCGGAGCAGGCGCATTGTTTCGGACCTAACGTGTGGAGAAAGTCAGCACCGGCGCAATCCAGCCGTCCCACCCGCAACCTCATCCTGAGGTGCTTGCGCCTCGCGCAAGCCTCGAAGGAGGCCTCCAGGCTGCGCGCGGTCCCTGGAACCCTCCTTCGAGGCCCGCTGGCGCGGGTACCTCAGGATGAGGTCCGGGGTTTGGAGCGGCGGATCACACCGGCGACGATGCATCTCCCCAAAGGAAGTTCATTCAGAACGGCAGGGCCTTCGGCCTGAACGTCTTATACCACACCGCGATCATCATCCGGGTCAGCGTCACGGCGGTGATGACGGTGGTCAGGATGCCGAGGATGAACACCACCGCGAAGCCCTTCACCGGCCCGGAGCCGAGGAAGAACAGGATCAGCGCGGCGATCGCCATGGTCGAGTTCGAGTCGATGATCGTCGCGAAGGCGCGGTCGAAGCCGGCCTGGAGCGCGGAGATCAGCGAGCGGCCGGCATGGCTCTCCTCGCGCATGCGCTCGTAGATCAGCACGTTGGAATCCACCGCTGTGCCGATGGTGAGCACGATGCCAGCGATGCCCGGCAGGGTCATGGTCGCCTCCAGCACCGACATCAGGCCCAGGATCAGCCCGACATGGACCATCAGGGCGATGTTGGCGATGAACCCGAAGGTGCCGTAGGTGGCGAACATGAAGCAGACCACGAGGCCCGCCGCCACCAGGGTCGCGAGCTTGCCGGCCTGGATCGAGTCGCGGCCGAGGCCGGGGCCGACGACGCGGCGCTCGACCACGGTGAACTTCGCCGGCAGGGCGCCGGCCCGGAGCAGGACCGACAGGTCGTTGGCCTGCTGAACCGTGAAGTTGCCGGTGATCTGGCCCGAGCCGCCGGTGATCGCCGAGCGGATCACCGGGGCCGAGACGACCTCGTTGTCGAGCACAATCGCCATGCGCCGGCCGACATTCTCCGAGGTTGCTTGGCCGAAGCGCTGGGCGCCGCGCAGGTTGAATTTGAAGCTGACCATCGGCTCGTGCGACTGCTGGTCGAAGGCCGGCTGGGCGTCGGTCAGCTCGCCGCCATCCGCCATGACCCGGCGCTCGACCGGGACCTTGGCGCCCTTCTCGTCCTTGGAGGGCAGCATGTCGACGTCACCCGAGGGGCTGTCGGCGAGCATGCGGAATTCGAGCTTGGCGGTGGAGCCCAGCAGCTTCTCCAGCCGCTCCGGGTTCTGCTCGCCCGGGACCTGGATCAGGATCCGGTCGGCGCCCTGCTGCTGGATCGAGGGCTCGGTGGTGCCGGTGGAATCGAGGCGTCGGCGAATGACCTCGATGCCCTGGCTCACGGCCCGGCGGGTGCGCTCGGTGATGCCGACATCGGTGAGCGTCAGGCGGATCACGCCGCCGGGCTGCTCGGTGATGTCGAGGGTGCGGGCGGCGGTCTGGCCGATCGACGTGGTGATCGGCAGCGACAGGTCCTGCAGCTTGGGCAGGACCTTGGCCCGGGCCGCGTCGTCCGCGACCTTCACCTGGACGCCGCGCTGGAGCAGACCGATGCCGCCGTCGGCGCGCACGTTCTCCTGCTGGAGCGTGCGGCGCACGTCGTCGCGCAGGGCCTTGGCCTGGGAGGCGACCAGCTCGTTCTGGTCGACCTCCAGCAGCAGCTGCGAGCCGCCCTGGAGATCGAGGCCGAGCACGATGCCCCGGGTCGGGACGATCCAGGTCGGGAACCAGGACGGCAGGCTCGCCACGAAGCCCTTGCGCTGCTCCGGCGAGAAGAAGCTCGGCACCGCGAGCATCAGGCCGATCAGGATCGCCGCGAGGGTCGTGATGATCTTCGCACGGGAGAAGCGCAGCATCGGCCGGTGTTTTCTCTGTCAAGCCGGCGGGTTACGCCGGCCGCTTCATGGAAGGTGTCAGGCGGCCTTGGCCGGCCCGCCCTTGGCGCGGACCTCGGAAATCATCGTCCGCACGACCCGCACGCGGACGTTCGGGGCGATCTCGACCTCGATCTCGGACTGGTCGTCCACGGCCTTCGTCACGCGCCCGACCAGGCCGCCATTGGTGACGATCGTGTCGTCCCGGCGCACGGCCTTGATCAGCGACTGGTGGTCCTTGACCCGCTTCTGCTGCGGTCGCAGGATCAGGAAATACATGATCACGAAGATCAGGACGAACGGGATCACCTGAAAGGCGATCTCCGCTCCGCCAGCGGCCGTAGCGGCCCCTTGCGCGAAGGCGGGGGTGATCAACGAGCGTCTCCTGCGATTGGCGCGCAGGCCTGCCGCCGGATGCGGCGTGTGCAGACCTGTCTGAAAGCGCGCGGACTATAGCCAGGGGCTTCCCGAAAGCAACGCCCCGCGCTCCAGCCCTCACAGCAGGCCGAGCACCGCCTCCGCGAAGGCGTCCGGCGCCTCCTGGGGAAAGTTGTGCCCGACCCCCGCGACGATGGCGCGCCGGTACGGCCCGGTGAAGTGCCGGGCGTCGGTATCCTCCGCCGGCGGTGGCCCGACCCCGTCGTCGGCCCCGAGCAGCACCACCGACGGCACCGTGATCTCCGGCTGCGCGGCCAGCTTGGCCTCGATCGCGACCAGCGCCGGGTCGCCGGGGACCAATCCGAAGCGATGGCGGTAGGAATGGACCACCACGTCCACGAAGTCCGGGTTTTCCGCGAAGGACTGGGCGGTCCGGGCGTACGTCTCTTCGCCGAACAGCCAAGTCGGCGACCACAGCCGCCACAACAACGCGCAGAATTGCGCCCGGTTGGCCGCCAAGCCCGCGCGGCCGCGCTCGCCGTGGAGGTAGTACTGGTACCACAACCTGTGCTCGACATCCGGCGAGGCCGGATTGCCCGCGGCCGGGATATTCTGGATGTTGTAGCCCACGCCGCAGCTCACCAGACCGGCCGCCCGCTCCGGCCAGAGCGCCGCGACCACGCAGGCGGCCCGGCCACCCCAATCGTAGCCGGCCAGCACGGCCCGCTCGATGCCGAGCGCATCCAGGAAGGCCAGGAGGTCGGCCCCGAGGGCCGCCTGCTCGCCGGAGCGCAAGGTGGCCGCGTCGCGGAACCGGGTCGGCCCGTAGCCCCGCAGATACGGGATCAGGCAGCGCACGCCCTCGGAGGCGAGGCGCTCGGCCGCCGCGTCGTAGGCATGGACGTCGTACGGAAAGCCGTGGAGCAAGACGGCCAGCTTGCCGTCCGGCGGGCCAACTTCCAAGTACGCGACATCGAGAACACCGGCCTGAACGCGCTTCACGGATCGCTCCTTCGCTGGCCCGGCATCCTATCCCGATTCCCGCGCAATTGCCGCATCCGCTCTTGCCGAAAGCCCGATCCGCCCGACCTTGGGCGCGGTGATCGAACCGGGAGATACGACACGATGGGCCTGCTCGACGGTGTGAAGACCATGATCGGCGACGTGGTCGCGGCGGCCGACCGGGCGGTCGTGAACACCGGCAGCGGCAAGCTCGCCCTGGCGCTGGCCAAGTTCTACCCGGGCGGCCTCGTCGCATTCCTGGACCGGCTGCGCGAGACCGGCCACGGCGAGGCCGTCGAGTCCTGGATTGGCTCCGGCGAGAACCGCCCCGTCCCGGTCGACGCCGTCGCGCGATGCCTGCCGGATGCGGTCACCGAGCGGCTGGCTTACGACCTCAACCTGCCCGCCGGGCGGGTGGCGACGGCGCTCGCCGAGTTCCTGCCCGCGGCGGTCGCGGCCCAGAGCGAGGACGGCCGGCTGAAGCCGCAGCCGAACTTCAGCACGCAGATCCGCTGATCGTTATCTCGGCGGCGGCCCTCGGCCGGACCCGGTCACGCCCTATGATCCTCCCGTACGGGGATCGACAGGAGGACCAGGATGAGCATGCTCGATAGTCTCGGCGGTTCGCTAGGGCAGATTGCGCTCAAGGCGCTGCCCGGCATCATCCAGCAGGTCCTGCCGGGTGGCCTCAACGCGCTGCTCGATCAGCTCCGCCGCTCCGGCTACGAGAGCCAGGTGAATTCCTGGCTGGGCCGCGGCCCGAACGAGCCGATCACCGCCGACGACCTCCACAAGGTCCTGGACAACGAGCAGGTCCGCCAGATGGCGCAGAAGCTCGGCATTCCGGTCGACCAGCTGTTCCCGACCCTGGCCAGGACCCTGCCGGAGGCGGTGGACCACCACAGCCCGGACGGAACGCTGCAGGCGCCCCAGACCTGATCGCGCGACCTAGACCGTCGCGAACGAGAACGGCGGCCCCTCTCGGGACCGCCGCGCGCAACGCATCGACTGCGTCGTCTCAGTTGCTGGCGAGCTGGGACATCGGGTCCACCGGCGAGCCGCCCTTGCGGATCTCGAAGTGCAGCTGCGGCGAGGTCACGTTGCCCGAGGCGCCGGACTTGGCGATGGTCTGGCCGCGCTTGACCTTGTCGCCGGGCTTCACGTCGATCTCGCCGTTATGGGCGTAGGCCGAGACGAAGCCGTTGGCGTGGCGCACCAGCACCAGCTTGCCGTAGCCCTTCACGTCCGAGCCGGCATAGGCCACGGTGCCTTCCTCGGCGGCCTTGACCGGCGTGCCTTCCGGCACAGCGATGTTGATGCCCTCGTTGCCCGAGGTGCCGTAGCCCGAGATCACCCGGCCCTTGGCGGGCCAGCGGAAGCTCTCGGATGCGGAGGCCTCGGCGACCGACCCGGTGGCGGCGGGCTCGGGCTTGGCGGGCGCTGCCGCGGCGACCGGCTTCGGCGCCTCCTTGGCGGCGACCTTCTCGGGCTTCTCGGCGGCGGCGGCCTTCTGGGACGCCTCCTTGGCGGCCTTGGCCTCGGCGAGTTTCTGGGTGGCCTCGGCCTTCGCGGCCGCCTTGGCCTCGGCTTTGGCTTCGATCTTGGCTTCGATCTTGGCTTCCTGGGCCTTCGCCTCGGCCTTGGCCTTGGCGCCCGCCTTCGGATCGGCCTTCTTCTCATCCGCCTTGGCGACCTGGCCCGGGCGCACGTGCTTCTTCTTGTCGGCCTCCTTCAGGGACGCCTCCTTGCGGGACTTCTCCTCCGCGACCTTGCGGGCGGCAGTATCCCGGGCGAGCGCCTCCTTGCGGTCCGCTTCCTTCTCGGCGGCGGCCCGCTTGGCCTCTTCGCGCTTGGCATCCTCACGCTTGGCCGCCTCCTTGGCGTCCTCGCGCTTGGAGGGAACCTTGGCTTCGATCTGCCGGGCGTCCTCGCGCTTCTCCTCGGCGGCCCGGGCCGGACGCGCGGTCATCGGGGCCGCGGCCGGGTTCAGCCCGGAGGCGTTGTAGACCGGGATCACGATCTGCCGGCCGGGGGTGATCTGGCTCGCGTTGGACAGGCCGTTGGCCGACAGGATCGCCGAGGCCGGGACGCCGAAGCGCGTCGACATCTGGTTCAGGCTGTCGTTCTTCGACACGGTGATCTGGGTGCCGCCCTGCGCATTCCAGCCGGGGTTGCCGGTGGAGGCGACGCGGGTGGTCGGCGCCGCCGAAGCGCTCGGAGCCGGGATCGCCGAGGCAGCCGGGCGCGGGGCCGCGCCGGGGGCGCCGAGCGCCTCGGACTGGATCCGGCCCGTGCGGATCGCCGGCGCCGGCTTGAGGCCGCCCTCCGGCAGGCTGCCGGTGGCGGCGGGCTCCGACGAGAAGGGGTTGGAGAATGGGTTGCTCAGGCGCGATGCGTCCGAGGAACAGGCGGCGGCACCGCCGCCGATGATGCCGATGAGGGCGACGCGCGACAGCGTCCGTAACCCTCGACCCGTACCGCGCACCCGCATCGACGCACCCGTTTGCCTGACGCAACTTGATGCCCCAATGAAGACGGATTCAGGTTAAGCAACCGTTCCCGTCCGGCCTATCCGTGACCGCGCTGCGCTCTGTCTGAGTAGTGGCCAGCGTGTTCGCGGGATGAAACGCGGGGGCCTGACCGTGCCTTTTCCGGTCCGGCCGCCACCCCACATCGAAGCGATGTTTACCATTCGCGCCGCCCGCGACAGCCTCGCCGACCTGCCCCGGCTCGAGACCGCCCGCTTGTCGATCGCGGCCCTGCGCCCGGAGGACGCCCAGGACCTGCGCCGGCTCACCGACGACCCGGCGATCACCGCGGCGGTCGATTTCCTGCCGACGCCCTTCACGATGCGCGATGCCGAAGACCTGATCCGCAGCGGCAGCCGCGGCCAGGACCGCTTCCTCGGGGCCTGGATGCGTCGCCCGGGCGCGCCACAGGCCGGCGAGGCGGCGTCCGCGGACGGCATGGGATCCGACCTCGTCGGCGTCGTGGGCACCCATCTGCGCGGTCCCGGCGCGATCGAGATCGGCTACTGGATCGGGGGTGCGGCCCGCGGGCGCGGCTTCGCCTTCGAGGCGGTCTCGGCGATCGTCGCGCTCCTTGCCCGGCGCTTCCCGGGGCGCATCATCGTGGCGGAATGCCGCCCCGGCAACGTCGCGTCCTGGGGCCTCCTGCAGAAGCTCGGATTTCGCGACACCGGGGAGGAGGGGCACCGCCCCGGCCGGCGCCTGCTCCAGCGGGGCTGAGCGGCACCGATCGTGTTTCCCCCGACGCGGGACGGCCGCGGCCGCCTTCAGTTCAGCGCCTCGCCCGCCACAGCCTCGGCCGTCTTGGCCCGACGCGGCTTCTTCTTGTGTCCATCGACCTTGATGGTCCGCTCATCCTCGGACACGCGCTCGACCAGGGCAAAGCCGTGCAATTCGGCCAGGCAGGCCAGATCCTGCGACTGCTCCTCGATCAAGGCATAGAAGGCGGCCCGGACGATATCCTTCTTGGACGCATCGGGATGCCTGTCCCGGACAGCGGCGCGCAACGCCTTCGGCGACATGCCGGGCGCGGCGACACTCCGCAACGTGTCCGACAAAGCCTTGATCTGCGGCATCTTCAGAGGTCCTCAGCCTGTTCATGCATGACAGGCGAAGTCTAATACGTGACGCCGTGGCATCACCGCAAGTTCGACGCGATCTCGCTCGCAGCCGAAATGCCAAGATCTATGACAGAGCACTTATCAATACTATCTGATTGGAGCAATTCTATATTTTAATTCGACGATCGATCCGAAACAAGATCAATAGCCCGCAACGAATTCAAATTTTTCTCCGCGCATGAAAAAACCCCCGGACGCATGCCCGGGGGTCTTCGATAGATCCGGCCCGAGGGCCGGCAGGGAGAATCGGATCAGAACGTGATGCCGGTCTCGACCATGTAGCGGTCCTGAGTCGTGCGGTTGCCGGTGCGGCCGAAGCCGGTGCCCAGCGTGCCCTCGGCAATATTGCCGCGGGTGATGCCGCCGAGTTCGACATGGGCGTATTCGACCCGGAAGAAGTAGCGGTCGAACGTGAAGGTCGGCGTGACGGTGACCGAGAAGGCGTTGCTGCCGGCGCCGAAGCCCAGGAGATTCGTTCCGCCGGAGCCCCGCACGCCGGTCTGCTCGGTGTACTCGACACGGCCGGCCAACGAGAAGTTGTCGGTGAAGGAATAGGCCGCCAGCAGGGCACCGCCATAGGTCGACGCGGTGTTGTTGATTCCGAGGCGGACGTCACGCTCGACGTTGGTGAACTGGAAGTACGGCGAGACGATCCACGGACCGTTCGCGTAGGTGTAGTTGACGTTGAAGATACCGCTGTTCTGCTGCGCGTTCGGCGTTGCGAACTGGTAGCGGGCGCTGCGGTCGAGGGCATTGGTGCGCCCGACGTTGAGGCCGCCGTTGACGCCGATCGTGTTGAAGTCGTCGAGCTTGTAGGCGACGTTGCCGGTGAACCAAGAGATCTCGTTGGAGAAGAAGCCGTCGGTACCCGCGAGCGAAACCGAGAGCGGGCCGCTGCTATAGTTGACCTGCACACCCTGGTTGATGAAGTTCTCCTGCACGAACAGGAGGCCGCGGTTGATGTTCAGGTTCTGGTAGGTGAACAGCAGCTCGGTGCCGATCAGAGTGAACATCCGTCCGCCCTGGACCGACCACTCGTCGTTGATCTGGATCTTGCCGAAAGCGACCGGGACCGGGCCGAACAGCAGGTCGGTCTGGGTGAACGTTCCGAGGGTCGGGAAGCCGAGCTGCGGGATCGAGTAGCCGCCAGCCTGGATGTAGAACTGGAACGCGCCCTCGGGCTTCTGAATGATTCCCTGGATGTTTGAGAAATCGAACCGCGCAGAGCGATCCCGGTCATTGGGGGCGGCCGGCGTCGAGAACGACGCGAACGGGTTGCTCTGCGTGTAGCCGTAGCCGGTGACGGCACCGCCGACATAGAGGTCGCCCAGCGGACCGGCCGAGAAGCAGGTCGGGTTCGGGTTGGCCTTGATCGTGCCGCTGTAGGTCGGGCCGAGGAGCGTGGCCTTGCAGGGCTCAGCCGGGGGGGCCACAGGCACAGGTGCCGGGGCCGCCAGATCGGCCGCGAGGATGCTGGTCGAGGAGAGCAGCACGGTGGCCAAACCGGCCAGGGTGGATCGCTTCAGCATGGTGTCGCAGCTCGTTCGAATTGGTTCCCGGCCAAGCTGACACCGACCCGTGGATGATACAAAAGCAAACTAATGGCACTTGCCTAGTTTTTAGTCATTCTTGGGGTCGTGGCGCGGGTCCGCAGAGAAATGTGGCTTTATAGCAACAACAAAGGCGGCCGCTCCTATGTGAAACCTCCTAAAGAATTGTTCCGGTCTCGCCGCCCCGAATCAATAGTGACGAATCAGCTCTCACGGCCGATCGAATCGCAGCGAAACCCGCCGAACGCCTCCCGGGCCAGCCGCTGAGCTAGGGCCGGCAAGAACAGCAGCGCCTCTTCGGCCAAGCGCCAGGGCGGATTGACTACGATCAAGCCGCTGCCGCACAGCCGCGTCGGGTCATCCGGCCGGTCGATCAGCAGGTCGAGGCGCAGGGCCGGGCGGGGCAGGGCGGCGTCGAGGTCGCGGGCCATGCGGTCGATCGCGGCCGTGTCCTTGATCGGGTACCAGGCCAGGAAGATCCCGGTCGGCCATTTCGCCACCGCGCGGGCGAGATGGCTGCCTAGCCGCTCGACCTCGCCGGGGACCTCGTAGGGCGGGTCGATCAGCACGAGGCCGCGGCGCTCGGGGGGCGGGATCTGGGCGTTGATGGCGGTCCAGCCATCGAGGCTTAGGACTTTGGTGCGCGTATCGCGCGCGTAGCGGTCCCGCAGGGTCGCGGCATCCTCCGGGTGAAGTTCCACGAACACGCCCTTGTCGCCGGGCCGCAGGGCCTCGCGGATCAGTGCGGGCGAGCCGGGATAGGCGGTGGCGCCGTAGCGGGCCTGCACCGCCGCCACGGCCGCCCGGTAGGGGGCGAGCAGTGCCTCGACCTCGGGCGCGAAGGGTTCAGCCATCCGGCCCCAGCCCTCCTGCCATTCGCCGGTGCGGGACGCCTCGTCGGCGGTCAGGTCGTAGATCCCGAGGCCCGCGAAGGCGTCGAGTGCCCGGAACGGCTTGTCCTTGAGGCGGAGATGGGCGAGCACCCGCGCCAGGACGAGGTGCTTGAGCACGTCGGCATGGTTGCCGGCGTGGAAGGCGTGCCGATAGTTCATGGCTGCGCCCTGAAGCGGATCGCACGGTCCGGGTCCAGCCTCAAACCGCGAAACCGCCCAAATAAATCAGCGGGCGGCATCCAGCGTGACGTCCGGCGCGCGGCAATTGCCGCGGGCGACATCGGGGCAGGACGTGAAGCCGCGCAGGTCCTTGGAGAAGCAGATCCGCATCTCCTGGAGCTGCCCGCGGGTGCAGATCACCGCCATCATGTCGGGGCGCAGGCCGCGGTTGGCCGCCACGAATTGCCGGGCGATCTCGATCGGCGCCAAAGTTTGCGGGGCACCGCCGCCCTTGAGCCCGTCGGGGATGGTCACGGCGAGGCGCGCGTCGCGGGCGGCCTGGAAGTAGCTGGTGGGGTCGAGGCCGGAGCAGGTGCCGTGGGCGCGCCACTCGTGCCGGGCGAGCCCCTCGCTCGGATAGACCTGGCCGGCCACCTCCAGCGCCTGCCGGGTCGGCGCGCGCTCCACCGCGGAGCAGTTCTGCGGGTAGCCCCGGGCATATTGCGGCCAGAGCCCATGGACCACGAAGCCGAGGCCGCGGCCGGGGGTGCATTGCACGTCGTTCCGGCGCTCGCCCACGCCGGCGCAGTAGGTCGGCGACCACGACAGGGCCAGCACGTAGAAATCGAACGCCCCCGGCTCGCCCCGGCGGCTGAAGCCGCCGACATCCTGGGCGGCGGCCGGCCCCGCAAGCAGCAGGGCAGCGAGGCAGGCGGCGCGGGCGCGCATCCTCAGGGCCGCGCCATCCGGCAGGCCGTGGCGTAGGCGTAGGCCAGGTCGCGGTCGAGGCCGTGGACGCAGAACTCGACGCCCCAGGTCGCCCCGATGATACCGAGGCTCTCGCGCACCGAGTAATCGACCTTGCGGCGCACGCCGTCCGAGGTGGTGACGGTGGCGGTGCAGAACCGGCGCGGATAGGTGTCCAGCCCCCAGGGCCGCCAGGCGGTGCGCTCGATCGTGTCGAAGGACCGGATCGTCATCGACGAATTCCAGTACTTCGCCTCCTTCTCGGCGAAGTTGGTCGAGACCCGCTCCAGGACGCTCGGGTCCTGGCAGCCCGGGATCTGCGCGTCGAACGGAAAAATCCGCTCTTCGGCGGGCTCGACATCCTCCCGGGCCGAGCGGGCCAGAGCCGGCTGCGCGACGGAGAGGAGGGCCAGCCCGAGGGCGAGGCTGTGAAGGATCGGGCGCATGGCGCGTGCCTCGACGGGGGTGCTGTCCTGCATGCGCGAGACGATGGCTCGGCGGGGGCGCCAGTCAAGTCGATCGGCGTTGGATGTAGCAGTTTACAGGTCGGTGCGGCGCGGCGGCCACGGTGCCGGAGCGCCAGGTGCCGGTCTGTCCACTCCGGGCGGCGGACGCCGAACGATCCCGGCGGCTGCCAAGCGGCGGCGGCCTTCGGCCTTCAGCGCTTCGATATCCAACGGCGCCGAAGGGCCGCTCTCCATTCCCTCGCGGATGTCCCGCCGCAACGCATTCAGTTTGGCCGCCCGGTGGTGCTCATCCAGGATATCGCTCGCCGGCATCGCCCCCTCCGCGGAAACCGCGAGACTACCACCTCGTGATCGTCCCGCAATCCGAGGCCCGTCTCAGTAGATCGGCCCCGTGCTCGGCGGCGGCGCGCCCAGCTGCAGCGGCTCGTCGTCATCCTGCACCGGCTCCTCCGGGGCCGCCGCGGCGACGCGGGGCGCGGGCCGGACCGGCGGCGCGGAGGTGTAGGCCGTGGCCGCGGGCACGCGCGCCGGGGCGCGGGCGACCTGGGTCGGGCTCGCGGCCTTCGACATCGGCGAGACGCCGTAGGGATCGTCCTCCTCGATATCCACGGGCGCCTGCGGGGCGGCCGGTTGGCGCGGCGGCGGGACCGGGCGCGACAGGGGCCGCTCGGCCCCGGTGCCGAGCTGGGGTGTGAACTTGATCAGCGGCTGGCAGATCCGCTTCAGGCCGCGCGGGTCGTGCCGGGCGAGGTCGACATGGATGTGGTCGTAGTGGAACACGTTCGAGCCCGGCGCCAGCACCGTGGTGAAGCGCTGGCAGGCGCCCAAAAAGATCTCGCTCAGAAATCCCTGCTCGGCTTCCGTCCCGCGCCAGCCGCCCTTGACGGTGATCACGTGGCCGTCGGCGAGCTTGATCGACATCACGTCGATGGCGTTGCCGAAGCCGTGCTCGGAGAGCTTGGCGCCCGCCTGGTTGTTGCGCCCGCGGCAGGAATAGGAGCCGGCGTTGATCTCGGCCACCGGCACGCCGAAATACAGCTCGGCGGCGGGCTGGATCGTGTCGGCGAGCCAGGCTTCGGCCTCGGCGAGCGCCGGGCAGCCCAGGGTCATCCGCTGCTTCAACACCACTGTGCCGCCGGCGAGCCGCGTCACTCGGAAGGGCTGCTGCATGCCGCACGGGCCCGGCCCGTCCATCGCCGCGATCGGCGTGATGAACTCGGTCGGCTCGACGAGCTTTTTGGCCAGGCAGACCTGCTCCGCCTGGTCGCGCCACGGGTCGCGCCGCTCGAACCGGTTGATCGAGCACGCGGTGAGCCCCGCGCCGAACAGCGCCAGGGCCGAGAACAGGGATACGCCACGCCACATGACCCGGACGATGCGCACGACCGCGTAAAGCGTTCGTCAACGCCGATTCGGGAATGGCCCGGCCTGTGGCCGATCGGTTGACAGGGGCCGGGCTCGGGGACTGAATACAGAATGCTGTCACTCCTCGATCTCCGCGCCCGCATCGAAGCCGGCACCCTGACGCCCTCGGGCGCGATCGACCTGTGCCGCGCGGCGATCACCGCGCGGGAGCCGGCGCTGCGCACGCTGGTGACCCTGGACGACAACCCGGCCATCCCGGCATCCGGGCCGCTCGCCGGCATCGCGGTGGGCGTGAAGGACATCATCGACAGCGCCGGCCTGCCGACCCAGATGGGCTCCGCGCTCTACGCGGGCTGGCGACCCCGGGGCGATTCCGCGGTGGTGGCGCGCCTGAAGGGCCTCGGTGCGGTGGCTCTGGCCAAGACCACCACCACGGCTTTCGCCAGCAGCGACCCGACCGAGACGGTCAACCCGCACGATCCCGGCCACACCCCGGGCGGATCCTCGGCGGGCTCGGCCGCCGCGGTGGGCGCGGGGCTGCTGCCCCTGGCACTCGGCACCCAGACGGCGGGCTCGGTGATCCGGCCGGCGAGCTATTGCGGCTGCGCGGCGGTGAAGCCGTCCTTCCGGCTGATCCCGACGGTCGGGGTCAAAACCTATTCCTGGGCGCTCGACACGGTCGGGCTGTTCGCCGCCGGGGTCGCGGACGTCGCCCACGCCCTGGCGCTGGTCACCGGCCGCCCGGAGATCGAGGGGGCGGAGACGGGATCCGCCCCGCGCATCGGCCTCGTGCGGCAGGATTTTGCGGAAGCGCCGGAGCCCGCCGCCGAGGCCGCCCTGGTCCGCGCGCGGCAGGCCGCCGAGCGGTCGGGCGCGCAGGTCACCGACCTGACCCTGCCGCCGGAACTGGCGCTGGCCTGGGAGCACCATCGGATCATCCAGAACTACGAGGGCCGGCTGGCGCTGGCCTGGGAATACGATTCCCATCGGGACGCACTGCCGCCGCGGGTCCGGGAGCATCTCGACGCGGGAGCGGCGATCGCGGCCGCGGAGTACGACGACGCCCGCCGCCACGCCCACCGGGCCCGCCGGGTGCTCAAGGGCCTGTTCGCCGCGTACGACGCGATCCTGACCTTCTCGGCCCCGGGCCCGGCCCCCGCGACCCTGGCCTCCACGGGCGATCCGCGGTTCAACCAGCTCTGGACCCTGATGGGCGTGCCCTGCGTGAACGTGCCGGTCCCCGGCGACCACCTTCCGGTAGGCGTGCAGGTGATCGGCCGCTTCGGCGACGACGGCCGGGCGCTGGCGGTGGCGGGGATGATCGAGGCGGCGTTGCGCGGCTGACGGGCTCGCCCGCAGCGCCTCGGGATTGTGACGGGCGTTCGCGTGCGACCGACGGATCCGTAGGAGCCCGTATGAGCGAAGGCGCGGCGTGCCGGACACGTCCAGAACTCGCCTCAATCGGCTCGCCTGCACACGGGCTGCTTCCGGCCCAACCGGGTCTTACCCGTTGCTGCAAGTGCTGCCTGAAAGCAGACACAAGCCTGGGGCCTCATTGACGGTAAGCAATGCCCCTCACCGATCCTTCAGCACATCCGCGTTTGGCGGCGACGCGACCGCTCTCAGAGCCTGTTTGACTGCGTGATCGCAGTCGCGTGACGGTCCTGACTGACGTGTATCCCAATCTTCCCCTCATCCTTGTAAGTCAGTCGGCGTCCGATCTGGTAAGGTCGGATCCGCGGCGACGGGCAGGACCCCGGCTCATCCTGGGGCACTGAAGCCCGCACCTCAGCTTGGGAGCCTGCCCGTTCCTTCCACGACCCCGGAC
>NZ_JAKSYL010000127.1 GCF_022829515.1 Methylobacterium sp. J-048 | reverse complement strand
CCTATTACGAGACGCTCGAAGCGACGCAGAAGGGCGATCTCGAGATCACGGCCCGGCTGGCCTGGTTTCTCGGAATTCTTGACGCGGCAATCGCCACCGCCGAGACGACGCTCACGGCGGTCCTGCGCAAGGAGCGGTTCGCCGGGCGAGACGGAGGGGGCGCAGCCCCAGGGCAGGCCGTGAGAGTCCCTTCGATCGCGTAACGGACACGCGCGATCACCAAGGGCTGCGGCCAGCGTTACGAAAAATCCCAACCTCACCCCTCATCTTGAGGTGCTGCGCAGCAGCCTCGAAGGAGGCCTCCAGGGATCACGGTGACTTCTGGAGGGCTCCTTCGAGGCGTCCGCTGCACGGACGCACCTCAGGATGAGGGCGTGGGTGGGAAGGGCCGGTTAGCCGGGGTCCGAGATTGCCGCGTCCAACCGGCGATCCGAACCGAGTTCCAGCGCCCCTACGCCCGCCCCACCGCCATCAGCGCGAAGGCGTAGATCAGCGCCACCTCCTCGAGCCGGTCGAAGCGCCCGGCGGCGCCGCCGTGGCCGGCTTCCATGTTGATGCGCAGGAGGATCGGGCCGCCGCCGGTCATGGTGGCGCGCAGCCGGGCGACCCATTTCGCCGGCTCCCAGTAGGTCACCCGCGGGTCGGTGAGGCCGCCCAGCGCCAGGATCGCCGGGTAATCCTTGGCGGCGACGTTGTCGTAGGGTGAGTACGAAAGAATCGTCTCGAAGGCCGCGACGCTCTCGGCCGGGTTGCCCCATTCGGGCCATTCCGGCGGGGTGAGCGGCAAGTCCGCGTCCAGCATGGTGTTGAGCACGTCCACGAACGGCACATCGGCGACGATGCCCGCGAACAACTCCGGGGCGAGGTTGGCGACCGCGCCCATCAGCATGCCGCCGGCCGATCCGCCATGGGCGACGATGCGCTTTTCCGCCGTGTAGCCGGCCGCGATCAGCGCCCGTCCGCAGGCGATGAAATCCGTGAAGGTGTTGGGCTTCTTCTCGCGCTTGCCGTCGAGGTACCAGCGCCAGCCCTTCTCGGTGCCGCCGCGGATATGCGCGATGGCGTAGACGAAGCCGCGGTCGACCAGGCTCAGCAGGTTGGTGCGGAAGCCGGCCGGCATCAGCGTCCCGTAGGAGCCGTAGCCGTAGAGCAGGAGCGGCGCCGAGCCGTCGAGCGCCAGGTCCCGGCGGTGCAGGAGCGAGATCGGCACCTGCTCGCCGTCCGGGGCGGTGGCGAACAGCCGGCGGGTCACGTAGGCGGCCGGATCGTGCCCGCTCGGGATGGTCTGACGCTTGCGCAGGGTCCGGTCGCGGCTGTCGCAGGCGTAGTCCCAGGTCTCCGACGGCGTGGTCATGGACGAGTAGACGAACCGGATCGTCGCCGTGTCGAACGCGTGGCCGCCCCGGAGGCCGAGCGCGTAGGCCTCCTCGGCGAAGGCCACCGTGTGCTCGCCGCCGTCGGCGAGGTCGCGCACGATGATCCGCGGCCGGGCGTTCTCGATCTCGAGGCGGATCAGGTGGCCGGCCAGCAGGTGCAGGTGGCGGATCATCACCCCCGGCCGGTGGGGCACGAGGTCGGTCCAGTTGGCCCGGCCCGGCTCGCCCAGGGGGGCGGTGACGATCTTGAAGTCCTCGGCGCCGTCCGCGTTGGTGCGGATGTAGAGCCGGTCGCCGCGATGCTCGACGTCGTAGATCAGCAGCGGCTCGCGGGGCTGCACCAGGCGTAGGGCGGCCGACGGCGCGTGCCGGTCGAGGAGCCGGACCTCGGAGGTCTCGTGGTCGCTGGCGGTCACGTCCAGGAACGCCCCGGACTGGGTGCGCCCGATATGGACGAAGTAGCCGGCATCCGGTTCGGTGTAGAGCGTCTCGTCGGCCGACTGCGCGGTGCCGAGGCGGTGGCGCATTACCTTGGCGGGGCGGTGGTTGGCGTCGAGGGCGACGTACCAGAAGCTCTGCCCGTCCGCGGCCCAGACCGCTTCGCCGGAGGTTGCGTCGACCCGGTCGTCGCGGTCGAGGCCGGTGGCGAGGTCGCGGACCTTGATCGTGTAGAGTTCCGAGCCCTTGGTGTCGGCGCTCCAGGCGAGCAGCCCGTGGTCGTCGGAATGGACCGCGGCGGCGATCTCGAAAAACGGCAGGCCCTCGCCCTCCCGGTCGCCGTCGATCAGGATCGTCTCGTCCGGGTCGGAGCCGGAATCCGGCACGTTCGGCGACGTGGACGGGCGCCGGCAGACCAGCGGGTGCTGCCCGCCCTCGCGGTGGCGGGTGTAGTAGGCGTAGGGCCCGTCGGGATCGGGCACGCCGCTCTCGTCCTCCTGGATGCGGCCGCGCATCTCGGAGACCAGGGTCTTGCGCAGGTCCGCGGCGCCTTCGAGCGCGGCCTCCGCGAACGCGTTCTCCGCCTTGAGGTAGGCGGCGATGTCGTCGGGCAGGGCGGCGGGTTCCTTGAGGACCGCCTGCCAGTTCTCCGCCTTCAACCACGCGTAGTCGTCCACGATCTCCCGGCCGTGGACGCTGAAGCGCCGCGGCCGGATTTCGGCCACCGGTGCCCCGGTCCGGTTTGCAAGAAGGCCGCGTCCGATCTCCGTCATCGTATCTCCCGCCAGGTCCCGTCACGCCCGGTCAGGGGATGTGTCGCGCCGGAGGTCGCGACGCAAGCCGCCGCGACCCTGGAACCGGCGGGCATCCCTGTGTCGGACATAACTTTAAGTTCGATATCAACAAATCATCATCTACTTGTAGGTGGAAAATCGGGGCCTGAAGTATCTTTGGGCCGATAAATCCGCCGCTTCCCGATACTGTCGTCCTAACTTGTAATACAAAACCTCCTGTTGTACCTTGGTACGAGGGATGGATTGGTGCACGTGCGGCTTGGGGCTGCATGTTCGCGCCGTGTACCACTCTGTCTCGATGCCTGAGCCGGAAGATGCTTGGAACGACCAGGGCAGGAGCGAGACGCACGCTTCATCTGAAATCGGGGGTCACGTGGTGAGAGAGAACGAAAACGCGATCGATCTTGTGGGTGCTACGGCCGACGTCGTGGCTGCCTACGTCAGCAACAATGCCGTCCCGGTGAGCGAATTGCGGCCGCTGTTCGGCCACGTCTACGCGGCCCTGAAACGGGTCGCGGAGGGCCACTCCGTCGCGGCGGCGGAACTGGCGGTGCCGGCCGTGCCGGTCGAGGGCTCGGTGACGGCGGATTACATCGTCTGCCTGGAGGACGGCCGGAAGTTCAAGTCGCTCAAGCGGCATCTCCGGTCGAAATACAATATGAGCCCCGAGCAGTACCGCGCAAAGTGGAACCTGCCCGCCAATTACCCGATGGTGGCGCCGAACTACGCCAAGACCCGCTCCGAACTCGCCAAGGCGATCGGGCTGGGCCGGCCGGACACCCTCCGGGACGCCGCCTGACGGTATCGGACCGGACCCTCGGGGCGTCGCGGGATACCGGGACGAAGTCGGGCGTTGAGGTGCGATGGCGCGTTTCGTGCGATGCTGTCGCAACTCCGTCCGGCGCCGAGGTGCTGAGCATGACCGCGTTTCCCGACCCGCAGGATGGCAATCCCGCGGAGAAGATCGAGCGGATGAACACCGCACTCTCCGAATGGGCCGCGCGGTCTGCCGCCGATAGCGCCGCGCTGATCGATCGCTTCGAGGAACTGGGCTACGCGGTCCGCGGCAAGTCCGAGGACGAGATCGCCGAAATCCTTCGCCAGCCACCGACCAAGCCGTCTGTGACCTGAATCCAGTTTTAGGTAAAAAAACTTTGACATCTCGACCGATCCTGCGCTAGGCCGGTGGGGCGAAGCTACGGGCCGTGACTGGAACAAAACATGAACAAGCGGGCGAAGGCGAGGCGGCCCAAGGCTGCGGCACCGAGCGAGGCGGCCGGCGCGCCCCTGTCGCCGGAGGCGGCCGGGCTGCTGGCGCGGCTCGGCGAGGCGGGGGCCTATGCCCGGCCCGATCCCCTGACCGAGGACGGCCTGCTGGTCCGGCGGGGCGGCGACGGGGTCTCGGTGGGCAGCGGGCGGTTTTCGGACACGGCCGGCCGGGCGCTAATCGCTGCCGACCTCGCCGCCTGGGACCCGTCCGGTGCGAAGCTGACGATCAGCCCGGCGAGACAAGCGCGCCTGCGGCGCCAGCAGGCCCCGGACGGGATGGCCTATCTCGCCCAGCACCACGACCTGACCGTGATCGAGGGGGGCGCCCCGGAGCCGGCTTTAAGGAACGCCTCGGAAAATCCCCTGGCCTGGATGGTCCGGCGCCGGAACGGGGACGGCACGCCGCTGATCGACCCGGCCGCCTTCGAGGCCGGCGAGCGGCTGCGCCGGGACATGACCACGGCCGCCATGCTGCCCCGGATGGGGATCGAGCTCGGCGCCCCCCGGGTCGACGGAGGCGGCGCCCGCGACCCGGCCGCCGCCTCCGATCAGGTGATCGCCGCGCGCCAGCGCGTCCGCGGCGCCCTCGACGCGGTCGGCAGCGACCTGTCCGGCCTGCTGATCGACCTGTGCGGCTTCCTCAAGGGCCTGGAGCGGATCGAGGCCGAGCGCCGCTGGCCCGCCCGCTCGGCCAAGGTCGTGGCCCGCATCGCCCTGGGGCGGCTCGCCGAGCATTACGGGCTGGAGCGCGAGGCGACCGGGCCGGACAGCGGGCGATTGCGGTTGTGGCGGGCGTGAGGGGTCGCGTCCTACCCCTCGACCTTCAAAAACCGCACCGCGTCCCGGTGCACCCGGTCGGCCATGGCGCGGACGCCGTTGGAGCGTTGCGGGGTCAGGTGCTCGCCCAGGCCCAGCTTGGTGTAGAGCGCGAAGGCATCGGTCTCGGCGGCCTCGCGGAGCGGCTTGCCGTCGAACAGCGCGATCATCAGCGCCACGAGGCCGCGCACGATGTGGGCGTCGCTGTCGCCGCGCATCCGCAGGCGCGGCTCCGCGTCGGAGCGGTCGACGTCGAGGTCGATCCAGACCTGGCTGGCGCAGCCCTGGACCTTGTTGGTCTCGGCGTGCAGCGCCGGGTCGGCGGGCGGCAGGGCGCGCCCCAGCTCGATGAGGTAGCGGTAGCGCTCTTCCCAATCGTCGATGAAGGCGAAGTTCTCGACGATGGTGTCGATCGGGGGAACCATGGTGGACCGGATCCGGAAGGGGCGGGGGCCGCTATAAGGCCCCGGCAAAGATCTGGCGACTCCATCGCGAAGCACCAGGGGGCGCGGCGCCGGCGATCACGGCTCCGGGGGCTGCGTCGGCGGCAGGGTCAGGATCAGCGGTTCGGCGGTGCTGGCATCGCCCGTGACTTGGATCTCGGCCTGGGCCGCGTAGGCGGCGATCAGGCGCGGACCCAATTTCGGGATATTGGATCGGCCGGTGGCGGCCATCTCGCTGACCCCGGAGACGATCGAGACGCGCAAGGGGTGGCCCGCGGCGGACTCGATTTCGATGGCGATCGAGCAGGCGACGTGCTCGGCGGTGGCGTCGAGGCATTCCGCGACGATCTCGGCGACGATCATGCCGAGCGCGTTGGCCGTGCGCGGCTCGACCAGCCCGGTCCCGGTGCCGCCGACCTGGACGCTGATCCGTCCGGCCCGCCGCAGCTGCCCGAGGCCCGAGGCCAGGCGGTGGAGATAGTCGTGCAGGTCGATCGACGCGATGTGGGGCGCCTCGTGCAGGTGCTGCTGCACCAGCGCGATCGCCCGCACCCGCTGGCCCAGCGCCTCGAAGCTGCCGCGGCACGGGTCCGGGGCGGCCCGCCCGTAGAGGCCGATCAGGCTGACCATCACCTGCAGGTTGTTGCGCACCCGGTGGTAGACCTCCGCGAGCAAGGCCTCCTTCTCGGCGAGCGCCTGCTCGATATGCTCCTCGGCATGCTTGCGGTCGGTGATGTCGAAGCAGGAGCCGAGATAGCCCTGGAAGCGGCCGTCCTCGACCAGCGGCCGGGCGGTGTCGAGCAGCCAGCGGTAGACGCCGTCGTGGCGCTTCAGCCGGAACTCGACGGTGAACGGCGCCCGCGCGGCAAACGCCTCCGCGACGATCCGGGCGTGGCGCTCGAAATCCTCGGGATGCAGGCCGCTGCGCCAGCCGAGACGCAATTCCTCCTCGAGCGGGCGGCCGGTGAAGTCGAGCCAGCACTCGTTGTGGTGGACGGCGTGGCCCTTTTCGTCCGAACGCCACAGCATCAGCGGCACCACGTCGGCGAAGCGCCGGAAGCTGTCGCTCAGGGCGATACTGCCCGCGGTCGCCGGCCCGTGCATCGGATCGCCCGAGGCGTCCGTCGCCTGCGGCGCAGCCGTTCCGGACCCTGATGGCTGACCGCCCATTCTGTACCCGACCCGCTGTGCCGAACTGCGTGAGACGTCGTGCTCGTATCGTGATGGCGCCGGTCAACGTGCCGATAGGGGTCGCGTTCCGATCTCACGTTGCCGATGGCGTGCTCATCCACACGGGGATGTGGAATTAGGGACGGGACCGGATTTTGACAGGGGTTTTTGGGCGGCGGTAGCGCGGGTTGCGCCACATGTTGCAGAGGATCCGCAGCATAACGGGACATCCGGCATGGCGCGCCCTGTCTCTCCCGCAGAGGCAACCGTGTTCACCTTGTGGCTTATGCAAGCCGCGCCGCGCCGCCTCTCCCGTGCGGGCTACGATGTTCGCACATCAGCGCCGGATAAGAGCAAAACCTTACCCAGGCGCGTCTCCCTCCCCCGCAGAGGCTTGCGGATTCACATATCGGATCTGCAGAAGACACGGGAGACACCGCGGCTCTCCCTCCCCCCTCTGCGGGCTACCGGATTCACACTTCTCTCCCGAACGCCAAGGTTCTGAAAGAAAGGCGCTTTTCCCCTCCCCCTTGCGGGGAGGGGTCAGGGGTGGGGGTGGTCCAG
>NZ_JAKSYL010000143.1 GCF_022829515.1 Methylobacterium sp. J-048 | reverse complement strand
CTATCCAAGAACAAGTTCCCTCGCGGCGCTGCGCTGTTCGGCAACGTGAAGGACCACCTACGCCAGATCTGCGCGGCCACCCGGACCTCATGGTCAATTCAGAAGGGTAAGCTTCAAGTTCTCGGGAATGACAAGGCGTTGCCCGGCGGTGAGATTGTTCTGAACAGCCGCACTGGCCTTGTGGGCCTGCCGATGCAGACCATCCAGGGCATTGAAGGCGTCTGCTTGCTCAACGGCAATATGGTCCCCGGCTGCATCGTTCGGATTGACCAGAAGTCCATTCAGCAGGCCGAGTTCGACCCGAGCATCACCGGCGAACCAAACAATAAGCTTCTGAACCAATTCGGCATCGCCAGCGACGGTCGCTACAAGGTTTTCTATGTTGGTCACATCGGCGATAGTCGTGGTGAGCCATTTTTCACAAATTTTATTTGCGTTCGGCTTGATGCCTTGTCATCGTCATACGCTCTATCTTCTCGCGGCATTGGGAACCCAACCAATGGCCGGCACCGTCGACGAGGACCGCATCATCCGGGGCATGGTCGGCCGCGAGATGGCGAACCGGTATCCCGCCCGCGAGCCGCGCCTCGGCGACGTCATGCTCGAGGTGCGCGACTGGACGGTGCATCACGCCGTCCATGCCGA
>NZ_JAKSYL010000123.1 GCF_022829515.1 Methylobacterium sp. J-048 | reverse complement strand
AGCAGGCGAGCGCGCCGACGCGGCCCACCGCCGTCTCCACCACGGCAAGGCCGGCACCGTCGCCCTGACCCCAGATCATGCGCTCATGATAGGTCGGGGTGATCTTGCGGCGCTTGAGCCTCAGCGAGCCGTCGGCATCGTAGATCAGCTGCGCGTTGTTCAGCGCGCCGTGGTCGCGCTCGTTCACGCCCAGCACGATCACGACGCCGTGCCGGCGCGCGGCCGCCGCGACTGCCTGGGTCACGGGTCCGGGCAAGGTCGGCGCCCGCTCGTAGAGCTTCAGGTGTTCCGCCCCCTGCATCGCCGGCGGCAGCACAAAGGAAAAGTAGGGGTAGTAGGGGACGAAGGTCTCGG
>NZ_JAKSYL010000122.1 GCF_022829515.1 Methylobacterium sp. J-048 | reverse complement strand
GCGACCCGAGACCGATCATGGGCGACGTGCTCACCTTCACCCCGCGTCCGAAACCGGCCGCTCCGGATCTGGAGCCGCTGGCCGGCGGCGCGCTCCGCGCCAGCCTGGAGGCGGCCGCACAGGTCGCCCTTGACGCCGCGGCCGTCCCCCCTCACCGGGGCATCCGGGACGCCGCTTCGATCGCCCCGTAGCACCCCTGCGATATGGCCTGCGCCCTCAGCCGTTCCTGCGGGCTGAACGGCCGGCCATCCTCCCGAAAAAGATCCTCCTGGATCAGCGCCTCGGAGGTGCAGCGGGCTGCGATCCGGCAGAGCGGTGGTTCGCCGCCGGTACGCGTGCAGATCGTGACGTAATCGGCCCGGAACGCCCGCACCCCCGCCCGCGGGTTCGGCCCGGTCAGGCTGACGAGGCCGGTTAACACAGCCAGCAGGACCGGCTGGTGAACGAGATAGACGATGAGGCTGTGGCGCCCGGCAAAGGTCGCGGCACGGCCGAGCGCCGAGCGCGGCGCCCAGGCGCCGAGGCGCGAAGCCGCCAGCCAAGGCAGGCTGAGCCGCCCGATGACGATCCCCGTCAGGACGAAACCGAACCACGGGAACAGCGGCACGTAATCGTTGGTCCGCGGCGTCCCGGAGCCGAGCCCCAGGAAATACAGGATCGGCGCGTCCAGCACCGGCGCATGGACCAGGACTGGCTCGGCGAGAACGGCCGCCGCGGCCAGGGCCGTCACCGGAACCGGCAGGAACAGGAACGGCAGGCCCAGCACGGTTGACACCGCGATGCAGTGCAGGATCCCGAAGAACACGTAGGCATCCGGGAAGGCGACGTACGTCCCGATCGTGACCAGCAACGCCGCCCCGCCGATCCGGGCGAGCCGTATCAGGGTCGGGCGGAGGCGGATTCCGCTCCCGTTCATCAGCACCAGCCCGATTCCGACCAGCGTCAGGAACGTGCCGGCGATCGTTTCGGCCGCGCGATGGCCGGTCGGCGTCAGGGCATAGTTCTCCGCGGTCAGCCGCAGGAACCCGAGGTCCCAGAGGGCGTGATAGCTCGCCATCGCCAGGAGGGCGGCCGCCCGCACGGCATCGATGATCGGGAACCGCCTTCGTGCAGCGGTGTGGGGAGTCCCTAAGAACGCGAAGCGGATTTCGGCGATGAACATATCCCACCGCTCAAATCACGGCTGCGCAACGGATGCCATCATCGACAAACGGCGCCGCTATCTCCCCGGGTCCAGATTGAACATCCTCTCGAAAACGTGAAGGCCGCCGCTTACCGGTCGCGAAAACCTGACTGGACGGTGGGGCTGGGAAAATCCAGACGGCTTGAACGGCTTGGAAATACCTCACCACGCCTCCCCCTGCGACCGATCGACTGTTGCGGGCCTGCCTCCCCCGGGCAAGATTGCAACTCGAGATAGCTCCGATGCCGGTCAAATGGGCTTTCCGGGAATCAGGACTTCGTTAATCTTGATGCGAGAGCGCGCGGCGTGATTCGGTGTAGGTTGCTCGGCCATGTCTGACGAACGCGCATCCGGGCCGCAGAACCCCGATCGGATCGAGGACGCCCGGGCGGCCGACGCGGTGCCGGGGGATGACGAGGCCCTCGACCTCGTCGAGGTCACGGGCCGCATCAAGTGGTTCGATGTCTCCAAGGGCTTCGGCTTCATCGTGCCCGATGACGGCGCCCCCGATGTCCTGTTGCACGTCACCTGCCTGCGGCGGGACGGCTTCCAGGCGGCCAGCGAAGGCGCGCGCATCGTTGTCGAGGCGGTGGAGCGCCCGCGCGGCTGGCAGGCCTTCCGGGTCCTGTCGCTGGACCAGTCCGCGGCCCTGCATCCGTCCGAGATGCCAATGCCGCGCACCCATGTGTCGGTCACGCCGACCAGCGGCCTCGAGACCGCGGTGGTGAAATGGTTCAACCGGTTGCGCGGCTTCGGCTTCCTCACTCGCGGCGACGGCACCCCGGACATCTTCGTCCACATGGAGACCCTGCGCCGCTACGGCATCGCCGAGTTGAAGCCGGGCGACGCGGTGCTGGTGCGCTACGGGGACGGCTCCAAGGGCGTGATGGCGGCCGAGATCCGGTTGATCGACGGCGCGCTCCCGACCTCGCACTGACGGCACGGGCCGGACGCGCTCGCTTTCTGATCCGCATCGTCTTTGTCCGAGAGCCGGTGGCCACCTCTTGGGACGATGCTCTATCTGCATCCGCACCGGGCACCCCGCCTGCATATGCGTTTCCCGAGAGGCACCAGTCCGTGACAGTCCTGTCCCGCGTCGCGCAGGCGACGGCGATCGCCTGCCTGATCCTGACCGCACCGGTCACCGCCCATCCCGTCCTCGCTCAGGCGGCCATGCGCGAGAGCGCCGCCAAGACCGAGCCGCTGACGATCGCCACCAAGGCCGGCCCGAAGGGGTTCGAAGTCGAGGTCATGCGCGACGATGCCGGCCGCTCCCGCGGGCTGATGTTTCGCCGGCATATGGCCGCCGATCACGGCATGCTGTTCGATTTCGAGCGCGCCGAGCCGGTGACGATGTGGATGAAGAACACCTACCTGCCGCTCGACATGCTGTTCATCCGCCCGGATGGCATCGTCAGCCGGATCGCGGCCGATACCGAGCCGCTGTCGACGGCGATCATCCCGTCCGGCAGTCCGGTCTCGGCCGTCCTCGAACTGAACGCCGGTACGGCGGCCAAGCTCGGCATCCAGGCAGGCGACCGGATCGAGCACCCCCTGTTCAAGGCCCGCTGAGCCGACCGGACCTTTTGCGAACGCAGCGAGAACAATCGCCTTGACCGCCGCGATGTTCCACGCCAATGTTCCGGCATTGTTCCGGTGTTTCGGAATGCCGGCGCAGCGCGGAGGACCCGATGAGCGATGTGGCCGATGCCGAGCTGTTCGGCAACGACGATTGGTCGGTGAGCGCGGATGGGCTGGAGCACCGTCGCACCGGCTATTTCATCAGCCGCGGTGCCATGGCGGCACGACGGGCCGAGGGCCTGTGGGACTGGCCGTTGCAGATGGCGGAGAAGAACTGGTGCCGGCCGAGCCTGTTCCGCGAGGCGTTCCTGGGCGCCCTGGAGCGCTTCGGGATCGCCCGCGACGCGGGCCTGACCCGCTCCTTCGCCTTGGGCTACGGCATCAGGGCCGTGGACGCGCCGGCTCAGGACACGTTCGTCACCCTGGCCGACGTGCTCAAGCCCCGCTCGGTCCCGGAAACGGTTCGCGTCGCCGCTCCGCGCCCCGCTCGTGCGCTGGCCGCGGCGGGTGCCTGACGTCTCGGATCGGTATTTGACCGCAGGTGTCGCCGCCGGATAGCCCTCATCGCGGCACCGCGGGAGAGATGATCATGGCGGAAACGAACGGGAATGCCGGGCTCGACGGCTTGATCACGTCGCCCCTGTCGCGGCGCGGCTTCGTGATGACGAGCCTGATCAGCGGCCTGACCGTCGCGACGACCCGCGTCGAGGCGCAGGTGATCCACACCGATGCCATTGGGATCGAGGCCGGCGAGGTGAAGATCCCCGCCGCCGACGGCCCGATGCCGGCCTACAGGGCGGTGCCGGAGGGTACCGGCCCGTTCTCGATCGTGCTGGTGATCGAGGAAATCTTCGGGGTCCACGACTACATCAAGGATATCTGCCGGCGTCTTGCCAAGGCCGGCTACTGCGCGGTCGCGCCCGAGCTCTATGCCCGGCAGGGCGATCTTTCGACCATGACCGATCCCAAGGTCATCATCCGCGACGTCATCTCCAAAACGCCGGACGCGCAGTGGATCGGTGATCTCGACGCCACCGCGGCCTGGGCCGCCTCCGCTGCCAAGGGCGATCCCGCGCGGCTCGGCGTCATGGGCTGGTGCCGGGGCGGCCGCGATGCCTGGCTCTACGCGGCGCATCGTCGCGACCTGAAGGCGGCCGTGGCCTGGTACGGCCCGATCGGCGGGGAGCGGACCGACATCCAGCCGCGCACCGCCGGGGATGTCGCGGCCGAGATCAACGCGCCCCTGCTCGGCCTCTACGGCGGCGCCGATACCGGCATCCCGCCCGCCTCCGTCGAGGAGGCCCGGGACAAGGCCAAGCAGGCCGGCAAGAGTGTGGAACTGGTGATCTACCCGGAGGCCCCGCACGGTTTCCATGCCGATTATAGGCCCAGCTATCTTAAGGAACCGGCGGAGGATGGCTGGAACCGGGCGCTTTCGTTCCTGAAAGCGCACGGCGTCGGCTGATCGAGCGGATCTCGGCGGTCTTGGCAGGATGTTCCCGGGGGGCTGTGCTTCCCGGGACACGGCCACAACTTATCGAATATGCAAGGGTCGCGGGAGGATCTGTGCCTGTGCGGGTCCGGCCATCGCGACGATCGGGGCCTTGAACCGATCGTCGCGGCCGCCGTTCAGCCCCTGTAGAGTGTCCCGGCCCATGAGCGATTCGGTACAGCCCGGACAGAAGCCCGTTATCCTCGTCGTGGAGGACCAGCCCGACGAGCGCTTCCTCGCGGCCACGCTGCTGGAGGATACCGGCTTCACCGTGATCGAGGCCGAGACCGCCGACCGGGCGCTGGCCATCCTCAACGACCGGGCCGACGAGGTCAGCGTTGTGTTCTCGGATGTGCGCACGCCCGGTCCGATCGGCGGCTTTGAGCTGGCGCGGATCATCGGGGTGACCTGGCCGCGGGTGCGGGTGCTGCTCACCTCCGGCGATGCCGGCGACCAGCCGAGCGACCTGCGCATGTCGGCGACCTTCATCCCGAAGCCCTGGCGGGCCGAGGATATCCTGGCCTGGGTGGAGCAGGCCGCCCGGCGCCCCTCGGGGGCAACCGGGCCCGCGGTGATCGGGCCGGGTGGTAAATTAATTACGCCGGGCTTGGAAACCTGAGCCCAACTCCGGGTTGTATGGCACTCCCGGAGCGCCCGGCGCCCGATCCGTGCAACACCGTCAGCCCCCTAAACACCCATGCGAGTCGTCGCTGCCAACCACGCCGATTCCCTTCGCCGGCGTCCTTCGGACGACGCGCAGGAGACTTGCGTCATCGATACCGTGAGCGACGAATTGCGCGCCCATTACGGCGCGGCGGTCGACGAAGTCCCGGCCGAGATCCTGGCCTTGGCGTTGCGTCTGGACGGCGCGGCGTCGGAGCGGATGTTCGCCAACTGATCGATCGGCTTGATCCGGCCGGGATGAGTCGCCAAGGCGAGGGAATCTGCTATTCAGCGGGCCCTGACCTGCCGGCGCATCGCGTCTCTCAGTCGAGCCCCACATGCGTCCCACTCGTCTTCGCGGATCGATCACTGCTGGCCTGATCCTGGCTTTGGCCGGGATCCAGACCGCGCAGGCCGCCTCGCCGCCACCGCAGCCGTCCGAGGGCCCCGGCGGTGTCGGGGACCGCAAGGCGACGATCGTGAAGCGCCTGCTCGGGCGCGGGACCGCCACCACCTTCGCCTTCCACGCGTCGGGTGCTGCACCCGAGGCCGGACGGCCGGTGGCGGTGTTGCTGCATGGCTGGGGCGTGGTCAATCCGCAGAGCTACGGCGGCTGGATCGACCACCTGACCCGCCAGGGCTGGCTGGTGCTCTACCCGCGCTTCCAGGACCTGAACCGGACGCGCCCGGCCGACGCGCCCGGCATCGCCGAAGGCTTGGTCAAGGCCGCGCTCGCCGACCTGTCCTCCGATGCCGACGCCAAGCCCGATCTCGGCCGCGTCGCCCTGATCGGCCATCTGGCCGGCGCGCCGATCGCCTTCGACATGGCCGCCGACGCCAAGCGGCAGGGTCTGCCGGTCCCGAAGCTGATTTTCGCGGCCGCACCGGGCGGCATCGCCAGCGGCCCGAAGTCGCGCGGCATCGCGCTAACCGAATTGTCAGGCATCGCTCCGTCAACACTGATCGTCACCATGGTCGGCGACAAGGACACGCGGGCGGCCGACTTGGCGGCGAAGCGTTTGCTGCGCGAGGCCAGCGCCGTCCCGATCGAGCGCAAGCTGTTCGCCCGCGCCCTGTCCGACGATCACGGCTTCCCGGCGCTCACGGCGACGCTGGGGGCGCCCGCCGGCACCGACACCGCCTATGACGGCGGAGCGATCAAGCCGGGGCCGGAGCCGAAAGATGCGGCCAAGGACGCCCCGAAACCGCCGCCGTTCCGCTGGTCCGCCGACATGGCGCTGACCGGCGAACAGCAGACCCTGGTGTCCCAGATCAACATCGCCCGGGTCGACGCGCTGGACTACCTCGGCTTCTGGAAGACCTTCGACATCGCAGCCGCCGCAGCCTTCTCCGGGTCGGACGCGAACGCGTTGAAGAACAACCCGCGGCTCGCCGACATGGAGCGTTGGAGCGACGGCTGGCCGGTGAAGCGGCTCGCCGTCGAGACGCCACGGCTGGCGGCGCCGGCGGCTCAGACCGGGACCCCGGCGGCGGTCCGCAAGCGCTGATCCGAGGCATTGCCGGGGTTCCCCTTGGCGCAGGGCTTGCTAGTCTGCCCGTGTTCGACACGGGGGATAATGCCATGCCCGAGTTCGTCGCCAGCCTGCTCGCCGCAGCGGCCTTCTGCCTGACCTTGCTCGCACTGAATGCGCTGACGCGGCTGCTGATCCAGGCGCATGGCGCGCCGCCGGATCTCGGTGAATCCGGCTTCCTCCAGATCGGCAGCGCCCTGGTTGTGGCCCGCGTGGCCTACCGCCGGGCGCCGCATCGCCAGATCGACTAGAGCACCGTCCCGAAGGGCGGTTTTGCGGCTTTCTGGATGACGCAAAGACCAAGCTTCAGCGCAGAAAATCGCCGAAGGCGCGCGGGCCATTGCCGGTGGGGATGGTCGCCAGCACCTTGAGGGTGCGGGCGTCGAGCACGCTCAGCGTGTTGTCGCCCCAGTTGGCGACATAGAGGCGGCCGTCCGTATCCGCGGCGATACCCTCGGGATGGTCGCCGACATCGACGTCGGCGATCGGCTTGAGGGTGGTGAGGTCGAAGGCCGTGACACTACCGGCATATTGGTCGGTGACGAAACCGCGGCCTTGCGACAGCGCGATCACGTAGGGCCGCCGGCCGGTCGGGATCCGGATGATCTCGCGTCCCGCCGCGAGGTCGATCACCGAGACGTCGTCGCTGGTGACATTGGCCGTGTAGGCACGCCCGGCCGCGGCATCCAGGGTGATGCCGAACGGGTGCTGTCCCACGGGTATCGTCTTGGTTTCCTTGCGGCTCTTGGCGTCGATCACCGAGACCGTATTGGCCTCCCGGTTGGCGACGTAGAGCGTGCCGCCGTCCGGCGCGATGGCGATGCCGGAGGGCGAGGCGCCGACCGCGATCTCGCCGTCTGGAGCGAGCGTGCCGTCGCGCTCTGTCAGCACGAACAGCCGGTGGCCGTACCAATCCGCCACGTAGACCGTGCCGCCCCTCGGATCGGCGGCGACGCCGAGCGGTCCGCCCGGCAGGGGGACCTCGGCGACGACGCGGCCGGCATCGAGGTCGAGCACGGCGAGGCCGTGCCCTTCCGGCCGGGTGACGTACGCGCGCCTGCGATCGGGCGACAGGGCAATCCCGGCCGGCGCCCCATCCACTGGGATGCTGCGCACCACCTTGCCGGCGGCGAGGTCGACGATCTCGACCACGCCGCCGAGCTGGGCCGTCACGATCGCTTCCCGCGCCGGTTCGGCGCGGGCGAGCGTCGCGACGAGGGCGAGGCCGGCGGCGAGCGCCGCGCCGCGCCTGTTCAGGCTCACGAGCCCTTCTCGACCTTGGCCTTCAGATTGGCGAGGCTCGCCTTGATCCAGGCGCCGACGCCCTTCTCGGAGGCTTCGTCGTTCAGCTCGGGCGGCGGATCGTTGTTCATGTAGCCGCGGTAGAAGGCGGCCTTCCACTCGACCTTGGACTTGGCGTCGCCCGCAGGCTCGATCGTGATCGTCGCCGAATAATCGTTAGCCGGAAGGTCCTTCACGTCGACTTTCTCGATGTAGTACGAGAACAGCTTCTCGTCCGGCTTGTACTTGTTGCTGGTCTCCTGGATCTGGTTGCCGTTCTTCAGCGTCAGGGTGCGCTTGAACTTGTTCGGCACGTCGCCGCTGACCTCGGTCTTGGTGACGTTCTCCATCCAGTCGGCGTTCTTCACGTCGCCGACGACGGCCCAGACCTTGTCGGCCGGCGCGTTGATCTCGATCGACTCGGAGATCTTGCGCCGGGTCGGGCCGTGGGCCTGCGCGGTCGCCGCCACCAGGGCAGCCGTGGCCGCCAGGGCCAGGGTTATTTTTTTCATGGTGTCCTGCTCCTCCCGCCTCCAGGGCGCGGTCCGGCATCGCGATACCGGTTTCGAGCCCTGGAGCGTGTCACAAGTGAGTGTCAGACCCGCATCCGAACGTCTGGATACGGCTCTAGCGTTCGTCCCGATCGAGGATGCGCGCCTCGGGGCCGAGGGCCGCCGCGACCTTGTCCTCGATCCAGCCCCAGGCCTCGCGCTCGCGCGGGCCCGCGGTCTTGGCCATGGCGATGGCGAGGTAGGCCATCTCCGTCAACACCTTGCCCGGCTCAAGCATGTGGAGCCGGGTCGAGAGGATCGCGGCTTCCAGCACCGCGGCCTGGGCGCGGTTGAAGCCGATGAACGGTGCGTGGGCGGCGGAATGGACCATGCGGCCGCGGAAGCGCGGCCTCGTCTCATGGTCGTCGACCGACGCGACCTCGAATTCAGCATGGCCGAAGCTGTCGGCCAAACGCCGGCCCGGGATGGCCTCGCAGGCCACGGTCGGCCATTCGCGCCGCCCGGTCACCGCGCCGGCGATCACCCGGATGTCCCGTGGGCTCGACGCCGCGAAGCACGGGTTCGCCTCAAGATTGGCGATGGTCGGGGAGGGCCGAAACGGCGCCAGGACGTAGCCGTCCTCCTCGCCGATCAGTCCGAACGGCACCAGGTGCAACTCGCCGGAGGACGCGAGCGTGGTGACGATCGTTTCCAGGATCAGCGGCATGGCTCAGGCCCTGTCCGCGGACACCAGCCGGCCGCAGACCAGCTTGGTCGCGGGCTGGGACGTTTCGGGCGCCGCCTCGTCCCGGGCCTCGGTGTCCGAGATCGTCGCGGGGGTGTCGGCATCCGCCTCGGGCTTCACCAGCCGGGCGTCGCGGGTGCCGGGCGGCGGCGCGTCGGGGCCGGAATGGCGGGTATGGCCAGCCTTCTTGAAGGCGGTCGCATCCTCGACATCGGCGTCGGCCGCGCAGCCCCAGTCGAGGGGCTCGTCCTGGACGTAGCGCTTGCCGAGCCGCCACGCGGTCTCGGCCTTGGCGAGCTCGGCCCCGAGATAGAAGGCGTGGGCGCCGTCGCTCTTCACGTCGAGGTCGGGGAAAAAGGCCATCGCGTCGGAGCCGACCCTGTGGGTGTCGCGGTTGTAGACGTGGATTCCGTCCTCGGCGACGGCGATCCGGTAATTCGGGTCGCGGACCTCCGCGGCGGCCTGGGCGACCTCCGCGGCGGTCTGCACGAAGGGGCGCTTGTCGTGAAGGGCCAGCAGCGCCCGTCCGTAACCCTTGGGCAGGGCGGAATCGACTTTCGCCGCGTACATCACTCGCCGGGCGGCGTCGTGCTCCTCAACGGTGCGGCGCGTGTGGTTTGAGACCTGGACGATCAGCACGTTGCCGATCGACAGTTCCGAGCACATCCCGACGAGGAGTGCGGTGACGCCCAGCGAATCCGCCTCGGTGAGTTCCGTGAGGTTGCCGGTGCCCATCATCATCTGGATGTCGGGCCAGCGGGCGCGAGTGTCGCGGTAGCGGCTGATCGAGTCCACGAAGCCGTGATGGATCGGCTCCAGGATCGGGTCCGCCAGGAACGTTTTTCCGGCCTTCAGCATCCGCTCGATCGCCCGGTCGAGGGACGGCATGTCGTCCGGGCGCAGGGGCACCAGGATCGGAATCGCGTCGGTCTCGAAGGCCAGATCCAGCGTGTCGATGTTCAGGCTGAGCAGGTAATCGGCCCCGGCGCGGGCGCCCCGGGCCAGCTCGTCCTGGGAGAAGGAATCGACGCTGACCTTGAGGCCTGCGCCCTTCAAGGCCGCGACGGATTCTTCCAGATGCGGGAAGGTCGTGTCCGGTAGGCCGCCGAGGTCGATCACGTCGGCGCCGCGGCGGGCGAGGTCGAGCCCCTTGGCCAGGATCTCGTCGGGAGACATCTTCGAGGCGTCGACGATCTCGGAGAAAATCCGCAGGTCGTGCTTCGACAGATCGACCTTGCGGCCTGCGAGCCCCAGCCAGGCCGGCAGATCGACCACCTCGTCCGGCCCGCGCTCCACCGGCAGGTGGAAATGCTCGGCCAACCGGGCGGTATCGGCCCGGCAGCGGCCGGGCAGGACGATCCGGGTCGCGCCCTCGGGGATCTCGACCCGGCGGCGGATGATCTCTTCGGTCATCAGCGCGGCGACCTTCACGCCGGCATCCGCGATGCTCCAGCGGATCGTCGCCGGCAGTCCGGCCGCGACCTTCTCCAGCCGCGCCCGAGCAAGGCGGCCGGTGACGAAGACGATGTGCTCGGGGGCGCTCACGCCGCCACCCGCTGCTGCAGCGTGACCCGGCGGGTCGGCCCCCAGATCGCGATCGGGCCGCCGTAGCGCACGGCGAAGGCCGGGAAGGCGGCATCCACCAACCCGCGCCGGGCCAGGGCGTCGGGGGGTTCCTCCGGCGCAGCATCGGCCGATTTCACCAGCACGCAGCGCTTGGCGCGCAGGCGCGCGGCCAGCCAGAGCGCGAGGCTGTCGGAGGTGACGTCCCAGCTCTCGGGGATGTCGGGATGGCCGGCGCGGAGGCTGACCGGGTCCCAGACGCAGGCCGCGGCATCGTCGGCCCAGGGCGCGACGCTGCGGGTCAGTCGCAGATCTTGGTCACAAAAAAAATCGGCCATGCGGCCCATCGCGTCGAGGGCGCGGCGGTGGGCCTCCGCATCGTCGAAGCCGTCGCGGATCTGGGCGGCCCGCACGGCCTCCGCGAAGGCGCCACCGCCCGGCACGACGATGCAGCGTCCGTGGACGCCCTCGGCCACCTCCGACAGCACGGCGCGCAGCCGCGCCGGGTCGGCTTCCAGGCTGCCGCCAATCTTGAGGACCGTCGTCACGCGGCGTCCCGATGGTTCGGCCGCAGGGCGCGCACGGCCTCGGCGACCCGCAGGGGATCGATGCCGTTGCATCGGTCGAACTCGCGGCATAGGCCGCCGCGGAAACCGAAATAATCCGGGCGGTGGGCGCTCAAGGTCGGGATGTCGGTGATCCGGAGGGAGCCGGCGAGCCCGCTCATCAGCCCGTGGGTCCGGCAAGCCGCCGTGAACGCCGCCAGCGCCTCCGGCTCGGCGAGATCGGTCAGCCGGGCGCCGGACTTGCCGGCAGTGTCGATCATCGCTCCCGCGAAGCCGGCCCGCGCCAGAACCGGGACCAGATCGGCCGCCGGGCCGTCCTCAGCAAACAGGACGGCGATTAGGCGGCCGGGTGCGGCCGTTGTCAGGGCGGTGAGCGCGGCCACGTCGCGCCTGTGTCGGGGGTCGAGACCGGTCTTCACCCAGTCGATCCCGGTCGCCGCCATCGCGGCCACGGAGTCCGGCGTCGGCTCGGCGACGGCGCTGGTGACGGCGGCACCGGCGACCCGGGCGACGATCTCGCCCACCACTCCCGTTGCGAGGGCGCCGAGCGCACCGCGCTCTGGATCCTTGGCGTCGATCAGGTCGGCCCCGGCGAGCTGGGCGGCCTCGGCCTCGGCCGGATCGCGGACGCTGACGAGGAGGCGGGGCAGGGGCCTCGGCGGAACGGGGAACGCGGACACGGATCTCTCGAAGATGGGCGGCACGCAATCACGACTTGCCGGGCAATGGCTCGGCGAGCAGGCGGTTCTTCACTACCCAGCGCATGGCATGCGTCCAGGTGTCGTCGGTATCGGCCCGGATCGTCACCTGCCCGCCCCGCACCATCTTGCCGGTTTCGGCCTCGGCGATGGTGACGTTCAGGTTGAAGATCTGGCCGGATCCCTTCTCCACATAGCCGGTCACGACGAGATCCGCACCCAGGCTCTTGCCGATGTCGGCCGCGCAGCCGTTGCACTTGTAGAGCGGCCCTTCCTTGGCGACCACGTCAGCCTTCGGGGCGGTATCTACGATCTCCAGGCCGGCCTGGTTGTGCAGGGCGTTGCGCAGCTCGTCGGTCACCAGCGCCAGCTTCTTGGTGTCCACCGGCCGGACCCGCGTGCCGTAGGTGGCGCCGGGGTCGAACAGCTCGACGGGGAAGATCGCGGCCTTCTCGGCGGCGACGACGGGGCCGGCGAGGAGGCAGGCAGTCACCGCGCAGGCGAACAGGTGGCGCATCCTCGGGGCTCCCTCACGATGATCGATGCCGTTTCTTCCGGCGCATTCGCGTCCCTATAGCTCGGGCGAGGGGACAAATTGGCAATGTACATCGTCGCGTGCTTGGCTCACGACGCGAACGTGATCATTCGCCAAGAAGCCGCGGTTGAGCGGCCGGATCGGAAGCTGCTAGAGGCCGCGCCCATGCACGATCCTGCACACGCCCCGGCCCAGCGCTTCCGTCAGCCCGCGCGGGATTGGACGCCCTGCGCGCTCAGCCTTCGCGTTCTCTTCGCGGGCTGCACGCTGCTGATGCCCCTCGCCGCGCGGGCCCAGCAGCCGGCCCCGCAGCCGATCGACACGCATATCGGGCTGATCTACCGGCCGGAGCCGGCCCCGTCCTCGTACGATGCCGAGGCCGCCCCGGAGGACGAGGGGCTCGCCGGCGCCAGGATGGGCATCGCCGACAACAACACCACCGGCCGCTTCACCAAGCAGACCTTCGCCCTGGACGCGGTCGCGCTCAGCGACGAGAAGCCCGACGCCGTGGCGGCCGCCAAGGACCTGGTCGCCAAGGGCGTGAACTATCTGGTGCTCGCCCTGCCGGCCGACGCGGTGCTGGCCGTGGCCGACGCCGTGAAGGACACCGGCGCGGTGGTGCTCAACGCCGGCGCCCCCGACGATCGCCTGCGCGGCGCCGATTGCCGGGCCAACGTGTTCCACATCCTGCCATCGCGGGCGATGCTGACCGACGCCATCGCGCAATATCTGACGGTGATGCGCTGGCGGAAGATTTTCTTGATCGTCGGTCCGACCGAGGCCGACAAGGCCTATGCCGAGGCCTTGCGCAACTCCGCCCGCAAGTTCGCGGTGAAGATTACCGCGGAAAAGCCCTGGACCTTCGGGCCGCTCGCGAAGGCGCGCGGCGATACCCCGACCCGGGCCGAGGCGATGGTGTTCACCCGGGGCCTCGATTACGACATGGCGATCGTGGCCGACGAGGAGGGCGACTGGGGCGACTACGTCTCCTACCGCACCGTCGATCCCCGGCCCGTCGGCGGCACCCAGGCGCTGACCTCGACCACGTGGTCGCCGGTGCTCGAGACCTGGGGCGCCGCGCAGGCGCAGAACCGCTTCCGGCGGCTCGCCTCCCGGCTGATGCGCCCCCTCGACTACCAGGCCTGGGCGGCGGTCCGCACCGTCGGCGAAGCCGTCACCGCCAAGAAGACCGCCGATCCGGCCGTTCTCACCCCGTACCTGGTCGATCCGGCCTTCAACCTGCCGGCCTACAAGGGTGTGTCGCTCACCTTCCGCCCCTGGGACCACCAGCTGCGCCAGCCGGTGATCGTCGTCCAGCCGAAGGCCCTGGTCTCGGTCGCCCCGGAGCAGGGTTTCCTGCACCAGCGCACCCCGCTGGATACCCTGGGCGTCGACCTGCCGGAGACCACCTGCAAATTCAAATGAGGGCCGCCATCGCCTGCGGCGTTGGCGAGGGGCGTACACCCTCGCAACACGCGGGCGATGCTCTACAATCCACCACCGAGAACGTCCTTCGAGGACGCCGGGACGTCACACGGGAAGGAAATTGTATGCGCCGCCGCGTCGAGGCAGGTCTGAGTGGTGTCGCCCTCGGAGCGTGGTTCGCCCTTTGCGGGCCGGCCGTGGCCTTCACCGCCTACGTGACCAACGAGAAGGGCAACTCCGTCAGCGTCATCGACACGACTACGATGACGGTCACTGGAACCTGGAAGGTCGGGCGCCGGCCGCGCGGGATCACCGTGTCGAAGGACGGCAAGGAGGTGTTCGTCTGCGCCAGCGACGACGACCGGATCGACGTGCTCGACACCGGCTCCGGCAAGGTCGTGCGCTCGCTCCGCTCCGGCCCCGATCCGGAGCAGTTCATCCTCGATGCCTCGGGCAACCCGCTCTACGTCGCCAACGAGGACGACAGCCAGGTCACGATCATCGACATCGAGAAGAACAAGGTCCTGGCCGAGGTGCCGGTCGGGGTCGAGCCGGAGGGGATGGGCCTGTCGCCGGACGGGAAGATCCTGGTCAACACCTCCGAGACCACCAACATGGCCCACTTCATCGACACCAAGACCTTCCAGGTGATCGACAACGTGCTGGTCGATGCAAGGCCGCGGTTTGCCGAGTTCACCGCCGACGGCAAGTTCCTGTGGGTCTCGGCCGAGGTCGGCGGCACGGTCAGCGTGATCGACGTGGCGCAGCGCCGGGTGGTGAAGAAGATCACCTTCAAGATCCCGAGCGTGAACGACGAGGCGATCCAGCCGGTCGGCATCCGCATCACCAAGGATGGCACCAAGGCCTTCGTGGCGCTGGGCCCGGCCAACCGGGTGGCGGTGGTCGATGCCAAGACCTACGCGGTCGAGAAGTACCTGCCGGTGGGCCAGCGCGTCTGGCAGCTCGCCTTCACGCCCGACCAGAAGATGCTGTTCACGACCAACGGCACCTCGAACGACATCTCGGTGATCGACGTGGCCGCCGAGAAGGTGGTGAAAAGCATCCCGGTCGGCCTGCTGCCCTGGGGCGTCGCCATCTCCCCGAATTGATGTTTCGGACTTCGCATCGGTGCAAGGTCGGCGGCGATGCCGATCGAGCGCCCACGGCACGACACGGCCGCCGGACCCGCGGCACAGGGATAGGAACGACATGACGCGGACGCTTCGGATCACAGCCCTCGCTTTGGCCGGCCTGTTCGCGGCCGGGCCGGCTTCGGCCCTCGACCTGACCAAGAAGCGGGAGAACCTGCCCGACCTCGTCCTCGGCGACGATCAGGGCAATGATTTCGCGGTCGAGAACAAGGACATCACCCTCGAATCCGGCAAGGCCTACCGTCTGCGCATCGTCGCCAAGGGTCACCAGGAGTACAAGTTCTACGCCCCCGAGTTCTTCCGCTACATCTGGTTCAACCAGATCGTCATCGAGCACAAGGAGATCCACGGCGGCGGCGCGCCCGATCACCTCGAGTTCGACGATCCCGGCGAGATCGCCGTCGAGTTCGTCGCGATCAAGCCGGGCGCCTACACCTGGGCGGCGCGCGGCCTGGAGGCGAAGGGCATGACCGGCACGTTGACGGTGAAGTGATGGGCGCCGTGTTCAGAATTTGGCGCGAGGCTGCCGCTGCATCTTCCTCCCCCCTCAGCGGGGGAGGGTGGGCCGGCCGTCAGGCCGGCGCGGGAGAGGGGAACCCGGCTTCCGAGCGAGGCAGAGCAGATGTGCGGGCCGGCGCGCTCTCCTGCGCCGTCGCTCCCCTCTCCCGACCTCCTTCGGGGGCCACCTTCCCCCGCAGAGGGGGGAGGGGGTTCGCGCTTATGCTGTTCAGCTTCGTTCTGATCACGCCCGCCTACGCGGCCGACGACGCGGCGTCCTGCGCCGAAGGCATCACGATGATCCGCGATGCGCTTGCGGCAAACCCGTCCGAAGCCGCTCTCCCAAAACTCAAAAAGGCCCTCCGGGTCGCCGAGCGGGAGCAGAAGGAGGGCGAGTTCGACGAGTGCCTCGACGCGGTCGCGGATGCCCGCAGGGCGCTCGGCCGATGAGCGAGGCGGCGCTGCTGGTCGAGCATGTCGGTCACCGGTTCGGTGCGCGTGCCGCGCTGGACGACGTGTCGCTCACGGTGGAGCGCGGGCGCTTCGCGGCCCTGCTCGGGCCCAACGGTGCCGGCAAGACCACGTTGTTCTCGGTGATCACCCGGCTCTACACCAATCAGAGCGGTCGGGTCTCGATCTTCGGCCACGGCCTCGACCGCGAGCCATCCCGGGCGCTGGCCCGGCTCGGCGTGGTGTTCCAGGCCCGGACGCTGGATACCGACCTGACTGTCGAGCAGAACCTGCTCTATCACGCCAGCCTCCACGGCATCGCCCGCAAGGCCGGCAAGCTGCGGGTCGGTACGCTGCTCGACCGGGTCGGGCTGGCGGATCGGCGCCACGACAAAGTCCGCACCCTCTCGGGCGGCCAGTCGCGCCGGATCGAGATCGCCCGCTCGCTGATCCACCGGCCGGACCTGCTGCTGCTCGACGAGCCGACCGTCGGCCTCGACCTCGAATCCCGGGCCGATATCGTGGCGATCGTGCGCGCCCTGGTGCGCGAGGAGGGCCTGTCGGTCCTCTGGGCGACCCACATTTTCGAGGAGATCTCCTCGGAGGACGACGCCGTGGTGCTGCACCGGGGCCGGATCGTCGCCCGGGGCCGGGCCGGGGACATCGGCGCGCCGGGCGAGAACCTCGCCGACGCCTTCCGCCGCCTCGTCGCCGAACCGAAGAGGGCGGCGGCGTGATGGGCGACCGTACGATACGCGCGCTCTCCCTCTCCCCTCTGCGGGGGAGTGTGGGCCTGCCGTCAGGCCGGGTCGGGAGAGGGGAGCGCCGTATCCGGAAGGGTCGCAACGCCAACCACATCCTGCATCGTCGCGCTGCCCCTCTCCCGACCCCCTTCGGGGGCCACCCTCCCCCGCAGCGGGGGGAGGGAACAGCGCGTGTTTCTGGTCGTAGCCCTCGCTGCGAAATCAAAGGCGCCTGCCTGCGCATGGGCCAGCTCACATGACGACGCCCCTCGCCACCACCGTCCCCACGGCCCCGTCCCCAAAAGAAACCGCCCGCCAGATGGGCCGGCTCGATGCGGTCGGCTACCTGATCTGCCTCGGCGGCATCGTCCGGCGGGAACTGTTGCGCTTCTTCAATCAGAAGGAGCGGTTCTTCTCGGCCCTGGTCCGGCCGCTGGTCTGGCTGTTCATCTTCGCGGCGGGGTTCCGCAACACCCTCGGGGTCTCGATCGAGCCGCCCTACCAGACCTACGTGCTCTACGAAGTCTACGTGGTGCCGGGGCTGGCCGTAATGATCCAGCTGTTCAACGGCATGCAATCCTCGCTCTCGATGGTCTACGACCGCGAGGTCGGCTCGATGAAGGTGCTGCTGACCTCGCCCTATCCGCGCTGGCTGCTGCTGCTCGCCAAACTGATCGCCGGCGTCTCGGTGTCGATCGTGCAGGCCTACGCGTTCCTGGCGGTGGCGTATTTCTGGGAGACCGACATCCCGCCGCTCGGATACTTGGCAGCGCTCCCGGCCTTCCTGGCCTCGGGGCTCATGCTCGGGGCGATCGGCCTGTTCCTGTCGTCGCTGGTCCGGCAGCTCGAGAACTTCGCCAGCGTGATGAATTTCGTGATCTTCCCGATGTTCTTCGCCTCCTCGGCGCTCTACCCCCTGTGGCGGATCCGGGAATCCTCGGAGACGCTCTACTGGATCTGCGAGTTGAACCCATTCAGCCACGCGGTCCAGCTCGTGCGCTTCGCCCTCTACGTCCAGTTCGAGCCGGTCGCCTGCGCGGTCGTGATCGGCGTGACCCTCGCCTTCTTCGGCATGGCGGTCGTCGCCTACGATCCCGGTCGCGGCATCATGGCCCGGCGGGGCGGCCCGGCCGGCGACACCAACTGACGGAACCCCCGATGACCCGTATCGCTGCCCGCCTCCTCGTCCCCGCCCTCGGCCTCGCGCTGATGGCGGGTCCCGTCCTCGCCCAGCCCCGGCAGGATCCGGACTGGCCCTGCGTCCAGCGCAAGGTCGCGACCCTGAGCCCCGGCCAGTTCTGGACCGGTCCCGACATCGCGGCCGCCGGCGATTGGGGCAGCGACAACGACGCGGCGGTGCTCGCCCAGAAGATCGCGTCCCGGCGCACCGAGCTGCCCGAGGTCGGCCCGCTGCTCGACGGGTTCGTCGGCAAGCTCGGCGCCGATAAAGAGGCCAAGGCCAAGTCCCTGACCCATGTCTACGCGGGGGTGTTCGAGGTCATCAACGGCGAGCGCGACAAGGTCATGGGCGGGATCGCCCGCTACGCCCAGGGCCAGCGTCGCATGGCCGAGCGGATCCGCGACGAGGCCGACAAGATCAGCCAGACCAAGGACGCCCCGAGCGCCACGGACGCCACCGAGCTGCCGAAGGACCAGTCGGAGCTCGAGACCAAGTTCGCCTGGGACCGGCGGATCTTCCAGGAGCGCAGCCAGTCGCTGACCTATGTCTGCGAGGTTCCGCAGTTGCTGGAGCAGCGGCTCGGCGAGATCGCGCGCGTGATTCAGGCGCGGCTCTGATCGGGCCCCAGGGGGGGCGTCGGTCGATTGCCGAATCTTCCCGCCAGGCTTGCCAAATTATCCCTAAGTCTCTGAAATCGTTGCAAAAACTGTTGCTGTTAAAGCACGTGCTTCTTCCTTCGAGATCGGTATTTCGGAAAGGTTGCTGAAACAGGGCCTGCGTGGTTTCAGATCAATTGTGTCCTTTTCCTTCACCCGCCAAGAGTGTCCGCAAGCTCGGCAGAAACGAGCGTGGGTTCAAGGCAAGGGGTTTGGGATGTCATTGAGGGCGCTTCGGAGCAGCCTGGTCGCGTCGGCGTCGGTTCTGGGTGGGGCGATGCTGCCCGGCGCCGCACTGGCGCAGAATGCCGTGACCCTTGGTGAGATCAGCGTCGTCTCGACGTCGCCGGTCGGTTCGGGCGGCGGCAATTCGAGCCGCGTCCAGAACCTCGACGGCCCGGGTGGGCTGGCGCCAGCGGGTTCGGCGCTGCCGCCGGTCGGCCCGGTCCGTCTCCGGGGCAGCGAGCAGCCGCTCTACAAGATCCCGAGCACCGTCGAGACCGTCACGGCCAGCGACATCACGGTCGACCGCGGCACCGACAACGTCGTGGCGACCCTCGCCCGGCGCACGCCCGGCCTGAACCTGTCGGACTCGCAGGGCAACTCGAACCGGCCGGACGTGACCTATCGCGGCTTCACCGCCTCACCGGTCCAGGGCGTGCCGCAGGGCCTAGCCGTCTACCAGAACGGCGTGCGCATCAACGAAGCCTTCGGCGACATCGTCAACTTCGACCTGATCCCGCCGCAGGCGATCCAGCGGATCGATGTCGTCACCGGCAACCCGGTCTTCGGCCTCAACGCGCTGGGCGGCGCGATCAACATCCAGATGAAGAACGGCTTCACCTGGCAGGGCACCGAGATCACCGCCTATGGCGGCTCCGACGGCCGCATCGCCGGCTCCCTGGAATACGGCAAGGTCTCCGGCCCGTGGAGCGTGTACTTCACCGGCGACGGCCTGAACGACCGCGGCTGGCGCTACGAGAGCCCGAGCACGATCGGTCGGCTCTACGGCGATATCGGCTACCGCTCGCAGGACTCGGAGTTCCACCTGATCGGGCTCGCCGCCCGCAGCTATTTCGGCGCCGCCGCCGCCACGCCGGTGGACTTCACCCATCGCGACCCGCGGGCGATCTTCACCTACCCGCAGACCACCACCACGGATGTCGGCACCATCCAGCTCACCGGCCGGGTCGATATCTCGCCGACCTGGGATCTGGCCGGCAACGCCTATTTCCGCCGCTTCAGCCAGACCTACGTCGACGGCAACGACGGCAACTTCGAGAATTGCAGCTCGCGTTCCAGCTACCGCGGCTTCCTCTGCTACGAGGATGACGGCTTCAGCCCCGCGGCCGGCCAGTCGCAGAACGCGTTCCGCAACCAGTTCCTGCTGCTCGGACAGCAGAACCAGCGCATCCCGTTCCGGGCCAACATCCCGTACGGCACCCTGGACGTGACCAAGACGGAGGCCACGGGCTTCGGCGGCTCGCTGCAGGCGGCCAACCGCGACCGGGTGTTCGGCCTGCCCAACACCTTCGTGGTCGGCGGCAGCATCGATACCGCGAACTACTCGTTCAAGTCGTCCAGCACCCTCGGCGTGATCAACCCGAACCTGTCGATCACCACCGATCCGAACAACCCCTATTACGGCACAATTCCCGGCCTCGGCACGACGCAGATCCGGAGCGCCGCGGCGCTCGGCATCGCGCCGAGCTCGGTCAGCGGCTCGAACGTCTATATGGGCCTCTACACCCTCGACACCCTCGACGTGACCGACCGTCTGTCGCTCACCGCCGGCGCCCGGCTCAACTTCGCCCGGATCGAGAGCGAGGACCTGACCGGGTTCTCGCCGGACGTGACCGGCACGCACTATTACAACAAGATCAATCCGGTCGCCGGCCTGACCTACCGCTTCGCCGACGCGCTGAACCTCTACGGCAGCTACTCGGAATCGAACCGCGCGCCGACGCCGCTGGAACTGGCCTGCGCCAACCCGAACCAGCCCTGCCTGCTGCCGAACTCGCTGGTGGCCGATCCGCCGCTCAAGCAGGTGACCGGGCGGACCTACGAGGTCGGCTTCCGCGGCCAGCTGCCGAACACCTATGACGGCGGCATCATCACCTACAAGATCGGCGCCTTCCGCACCGACCTGACCAACGACATCCTGTCGCTCGCCACCCCCGGCAACACCGCCCGCGCCTATTTCGTGAACGTGCCCTCGACCCAGCGCCAGGGCATCGAGGTCGGCGGCGAGTACACGGCCGACTACCTGAAGGTCTACGCCAACTACGCCCTGGTCGACGCCACCTTCCAGTTCAACGGCACCCTGTCCTCGCCCAACAATCCGCTCTCGGATGACGGCGCGATCCAGGTCCGCAAGGGCAACGTCGTGCCGCTGGTTCCGCCGCATCAGTTCAAGGCCGGGTTCGATTACTTCCTCACCCCGAACTGGCAGGTCGGCCTCTACCTGCAGGCGTTCTCGTCGTCCTATTACCGCGGCGACGAGTCCAACCTGAACCGCAAGCTGCCGCCCTACTACGTCATGAACTTCCAGACGAAGTATCAGGTCACCAAGAACCTGGAAGTGTTCGGTCTGATCACCAACCTGACCAACAACCGCTACGCCACCTTCGGCACCTTCGCCGAGCCGGGCGCGGTGGCCGGCAACCTGCGGATCAGCGACCCGCGGACCACGACCCTGGCGCAGCCGCTCTCGATCTATGGCGGCATCCGCTACGCCTTCGGCGCCGACCCGGTGCCGATGTCGGCCGAGCCGATCATCCGCAAGTACTGAACGCTCGAACGGCGTCAGGGCAGGGCGCTCCGCGCGGTCTTCGGACCGGGCGGGGCGCCCTTCGCGTTTCCAAGCGCCACCGTGCGGCCTCACGCCTCAGGAACGCGCCCCGGCGCCCCGCGTCTCATTCGGGAGCGACAGACGCTTCGGCCGCCCCCGGACATCGCGGTGGGTCGCGCCCGAGCACGCCCCCCGAACGACGTGGAGAAACGCCTCGATGATGATGAGATTCGCGCTCGCCGCCCTGGCTCTCGCCGCCGCCACCCCGGCCTTGGCGACCCCGTGCGCCGACGAGGTGTCCACGCTGCAGAAGCGCCTCGACAGCGCCGGCGCCGCCTCGGTGACCGGCACGACGCCGCCCGGCGGCACGACCTCGTCGCATTCCGACAAGGCGCTCGCGACCCCGCCGGCCCTGACCAAGGGCGATGCCGCCGTGAAGCCCACCGCCTCGGGCGTCGACGAGGCCAAGAAGCTTGTGGCGAAGGCCGCCGAAGAGGACAAGGCCGGCAACGCCGAGGCCTGCCGCAACACGATCATGCAGGCCAAGGAGAAGGCCGGCGCGCTGCCGTAGGGGCCGACGGCGTCGGTCGGCGCCCCGGACGGCGCCGGCCGAACGCTCAATACGCGTTCTCGGTCTTGAACAACGCGAACGGCGTGGTCAGCAGGATCTGCAGATCGAGCAGAACCGACCAGTTCTCGATGTAGAACAGGTCGTGCTCGACCCGGCGCTGCAGCTTCTCGGAGGTGTCGGTCTCGCCGCGCCAGCCGTTGACCTGGGCCCAGCCGGTGATGCCGGGCTTCACCTTGTGGCGGGCGAAATAGCCGTCGACCACCTGGTCGTAGAGCGTATTGGCGGCCTTCGCCTGGAGCGCGTGCGGGCGCGGCCCGACCAGGGACAGGTCGCCCTTCAGCACGTTGAACAGCTGCGGCAGCTCGTCCAGCGAGGTCTTGCGGATAAAGCGTCCGACCGGGGTCACCCGGGGGTCGCCGCGGGTGACCATCCGGGCGGCGCCGGCATCGCATTGATCGACATACATCGACCGGAACTTGAACACCTCGATCAGCTCGTTGTTGAAGCCATGGCGCTTCTGCCGGAACAGCACCGGCCCGCGCGAGGTCAGGCGCACGGCGAGCGCCACGGCGATCATGAGCGGCGACAGGGCCAGCAGCATCATCAGGCCGACGCTGCGGTCGAACAAGGCCTTCAGCACCACGTCCCAATCGGCGATCGGCCGGTCGAACACGTCGAGCACCGGCACCGAGCCGAGATACGAGTAGCTCCGCGGCCGCAGCCGCAGCTTGGCCGCGTGGGCCGAGAGGCGGATGTCGATCGGCAGCACCCAGAGCTTGGCCAGCATCTGGAGGATCCGGGCCTCGGCGGTGATCGGGATCGTGAACACGATGAGGTCGAGCCGGGCATGCCGCGCATAGGCGACGAGATCGTCGACATTGCCGAGCTTCCTGTGTCCGGCCACCATGTCGGAGGAGCGGTCGGCATTGCGGTCGTCGAACACGCCGACGATGCGGATGCCGCTGTCGCTCTGGGCTTCGAGGGCCGCGATCAGCTCCTCGGCCGGCTTGCCGCCGCCGACGATCGCGGTGCGCCGGTCGAACCGGCCGGCCCGGGTCTGCGCATCGACCACCCGGGCAAGGATGAAGCGCCCGACGAGCAGCGCGGCCAGGCCGGTGCCGTAGAACGTCGCAAGCCACAGGCGCGAATAATGATCGGCCACCTTGGCGAGCACCAGCACGGCCGCGACCATCAGGAAGGTCATCGACCAGGCCGCGATCAGGCGGATCGCCGTCTTCGCGAAGGTCCGAAAGGCCGAGATCCGGTAGCCGCCCGAAGCCTGGATCAGGGCCACCGTGAGGCCGGCGACCAACCCGATGACCGCGGCATAGGTCAGCCCGAACGGCACCCGGCCTCGCAGCATCAGCAGGTGCAGGAGCGCGCCCAGGCTGAAGATCAGCGTGAGTTCGACGGCCCGAACCAGCCCGGCCACGACCACCGGCGAGATCGCCGCGGGCATATGCGCCAGCGAAGCCGTCTCGCCGCCGCGCGCAGCACCGTTTTGGGCATCGAGAGGTCCTGCGACCTCAAGGAGATCGCGAATATCGAACGCGCTCATCGGTCGGCTCCTCCCGGGGCAGTCTGTCCGGGTCTCCTGGGGCCTCATCTCTATCCGACCCTTGGAGACAGATGACGCTCTGAGCCGAGACCCTTGCACGGGGCATAATAGAAAAGCCTAAACGCGAGCCATCTTGGGTTGTACGCCCCTAAAAGCGGGCTCACGATTGGGATCACATTGACGTGGTGACGCTTCAGGCCGTGCGCGCCTGGGCCAATTTGCGCGATCCGACGCTGCGACGCTCCGCGCGGGCCTGGAACGCGGCCGCGTAGCCGGCGACCACGTCGGCCCCCATGCGCTCCAACGAGAAGCGCTGGTGGATCGACGCGCTGAAGGCGCACACGCGCGCGGCCAGCACCGCCGGCGGTTCGTCGAGCACTCTGCGGATTGCCCCGGCGAGCGCTCCGGCATCGCGTGACGGGACGAGGTCGTCCGCCATCGGCCCGAAGATTTCAGGGATGCCGCCGACCCGGGTGGCGACCAGGGGCTGAGCTGCGGCTGCCGCCTCGAGGACGACGTAGGGCAGGGATTCGGCGAGCGACGGCACCACCAGGATCCGGCCCCGGGCGAGCACGGACCGGATCGCCTGCGGCGGCTCGAACGAGGCCGCGTCCGAGAGGCCCAGCCGCTCGACCATGGCGCGCAGGCTCTCCGCATCGGGCCCGGACCCGACCATCAGCAGGCGCAGCGCGCGACCCTCGGCCCGGAGACGGACCAGGGCTTCGAGGAGGTAGGGCAGGCCCTTCGCCTCCCGCAATTCACCGACATAGAGCAAGTCGGCAGCATCAGCGGCCAGGGGTACGGGGGCGAACTCGGCCTCGGCGATGCCGTTATGGACGATCCGGGTCACCTGCTCGGGGCCGCCCACGAAGGCCCGGTGCCGGCCCGCCACGTACTCGCTCTCGAACAGGAACGCATCGGTCCGGCGCGCCAGAACGGCCTCCGCGGCCATGTAGGTCCGGTGGAGCGCGCTGCCGGGCCGGTAATTGTAGCTGCCGCCATGGGGCGTGTAGGCCCGGATCGCCGAGGCCGGTGCCAGCCGGGCGTAGACGCCGCCCTTGGCGCCGTGCCCGTGAAGGACGGTCGCCCCGACGGTCCCGGCCCGGCGCGCGACGGCGCGCAGGCACGTCCAGTCGGACAGGTGCGGGTTGCGCTGCATCGGGATTCGGAGAAGGCCGAGTTCCAGCGATGGCATCAGGTCGGCCAGGGCACGCGCGCCGCGCTCGGCGCCCGTGGTGGCGTCGCAGACGATGCCGACCGCGTGTCCCGCCGCCGCCTGCAGATGGGCGAGGTCCATCACATGTCGGAACAGGCCGCCGACCGGCGCACGGAACACGTGCAGGATGCGGTGGCGTTGGGTGGTTCGGGTCTCGTTCGGCTTCGCCGCCACGGTATCGCTCCCGGGAGTAACAGTCCCGGGAATGTGGAGCACCGACAGTCGCAGTAAACTTAAACGGGACCGCGCTGGATCGGCCTTTTCATCGAGACGGTAAGCGGAGTTTTACTGCTGTGGATCAATTCATGTCAGCGGCAGGCCGTTCAGGCTCGCCCAGATCGTGCCGTAATGGCAGGCGGTGGCGGCGAGCACGAAGCCGTGCCAGATCGCGTTCTGGAACGGCAAGGTCCGCCAGACGTGGAACAGCACGCCGACCGAGTAGAGCAGGCCGCCGATCGCCAGCAGCCACAGGGCCGTGGGCTGCAGGGCGGCGATCACCGATTCGTAGGCGAGCAATCCGCTCCAGCCGAGAAGGAGATAGAGGGCGATCGAGAGTCGATCGAACCGGCCCGGCAGGAACAGCTTCACGGCGATCCCGACGAGGGCGACCGCCCAGATCACCGCCAGCAGCAGGTACGCGCGCGTCCCGGAGCCGACCAGCGCCACCAGCGGCGTGTAGGTGCCGGCGATCATCAGGTAGATCAGCGCATGGTCGGCCCGGCGCAGGAGCCATTTCCGCGGGCTGACCGGATACAGGTTGTACACGGCCGAGACGCCGAGCATCAGCACCAGGGCGGTGGCGTAGAGCACCACCGCGGCCCGTTCGCCGAACCCGAGATGCGCCGTGAGGGCCGTGGCGACCAGCGCCACCGCACCGGCGAGGCCGAGGACGACGCCGAGGCCGTGGATCACACCGTCCGCCACGATCTCGCGTGGCGTGTAATGCCACGTCAGAGTCAGCGGGCGACCGTCCTCCGCGAGAGACATCATGAAGCCTCCTGCTACGCCTGCAGTCTAAAGCTTAAGAGCCTTCAACCGTTCCCTGTGCAAAGTGCTGACGCGGAGATTATCCCAAGGTTCTATTGCCGCGTGGTAAAAGTCTTGTTGCCCGTGGCAGCATCGCCGCACCCGAGCTCACGCACCGCGACCGACAAGTCCCTCGAAGCCAAGCGCCGGCTCCCGGGCGGCGGGCCGTGCAAGGCCGGTGCCGCGGCTCAGCCGGGCATGGACGATCGCCATGGTCAGGAGTGCCATCGCCAGGATCTGATGGGCCAAAGCCGCCCAGAGCGGTACGGCCAGGAGCAGGGTCGCGATGCCGAGAGCGGCCTGCGCCAGAGCCAGGGCCGCGACGCCTCCGGCCCGTCCGGCCGCGCCCGCCGGCCCGGTCAGCCGGGCATCGATCGCGTGCAGGATCGCGACGAGGACGATCAGGTAGGCACTCACCCGATGGTCGAACTGGACCAGGGCGTGGTTGTCGACGAAGTTCTCGATCCACGGCCGGATCGCGAACAGGCTGTCCGTCGGCGGGATCAGGGCGCCATCCATGCTGGGCCAGGTGTTGAAGACCAGCCCGGCATGGGACCCGGCGACGAGCCCGCCCAAAAAGATCTGCACGAGGACCAGGGCCGGCAGCAGGAACGCGACGAAGCGGATGCGGTGCGGCGCGGGGTCGGTCGCGTCGTCGCGCTGCCCGGCCGCGAGCCAGACCAGCCCGGCCAGGATCAGGCTCGCCATGGTCAGGTGGAGGGCGAGCTTCAGCGGCGCCACAGCGGTCATGCCGGGCTGGAGGCCCGAGGCGACCATGATCCAGCCGATCGCGCCCTGGAATCCGCCGAGGATCCCGAGGCCCAGCAGACCGAGCCCGAGACGCCGGCTAATCATGCCGCGCCACCAGAACACCACCAGTGGCAGGAAGAACACCAGGCCGATCAGCCGTCCGAGCAGGCGGTGGCCCCATTCCCAGCCGTAGAGCACCTTGAACGACGACAGCCCCATCCCCTGGTTGAGGATGTTGTATTGCGGCGTGTCCTTGTACTTGGCGAATTCGGCGATCCAATCGGCGTTCGAGAGGGGCGGTACGATCCCGGTCACGGGGCGCCACTCGGTGATCGACAGGCCTGACCCGGTCAGGCGCGTCGCGCCGCCGATCGCCACCATGGCGACCACCAGGGCGGCCACCAGGTAGAGCCAAGCCCGCACGGCTCCCGATCGCTGGTCGCCCGAGACTCTCATCACCACGCGCTTCCCTTCCGCGTTTGCCGGGCTGTCCCGACCCTCGCGACGCGTTAGGGGAAGCGCGGGATGCGGGCAATGTCGGCGGCGCCGCAGCCCGCGGCGCTGCGCGCGTTGCCAACCGCGCCCGCGGGCGGTAGCCGTCTCCAAACAGGGAGAGACGAGGCTACAGGGACCGTCATGCGCCGCCGCACCCGCACGTTGATCGGCACCGTCGCGATGCTGGGCTTCGTCTGCCTGTACGGGCCGCTGGCGATGGCGCTGGCCGACAGCCGCATCGCCGAGACCCCGGCGGCGATCCAGGCCGTGCTCTACTCGATCCTCGGGATCGCCTGGATCTTCCCGCTGATGCCGCTGATCCGCTGGATGGAGCGGCCCGACAGCTGACGGGACCCCCTCGATTTCGCCGCACTCGGCCGCCAGAAGCGTTCGATCCGCCGTCGAGACCCCCGTTCGTGTATCGCTTGCCCATGCGCTTCAAGCACCTGGCCGCACTCGCCGTGCTGCTCGCGCCGTATCCCGCTCTCGCGCAGGGTACGCCGCGTTCGATCGCGGAGTGCGAGCGGCTGAAGAACGATCTGGCGTACAACCAGTGCCTGGCGATGTTCGGACCGGCCGCCCGGAACGTGGCGGGCGGCTATGCCTCGGCCGACGCGGCCGCCGCCCCGGCCCTGGCCGAAGCGCTGCCGCAGGCCGAGGAAGCCGTCGAGAGCACGCCCAGCCGGCAGGGCCGCTACCGCTCGCGGCGCGGCGGCCGGCAATACGCCTCGTTCTCGACCAGCTATCGGCATCGCCGCCGGCGCTGAAGCTTGCGGCTCCGAGCGACCTCGGCCTCGGACGCGCCGCCATTGTGGTCGCGGTGGCGCGCGATCGCGAGTCCGGCCCCTCCTCGGCACGCGACAAAGAAGCCGTCAGGCGACGTTGAGCCGTCGCCCTCGGTTCCAGGCCAGGAACGGCACCCCGGACAGCAGCCCCGCGAGCGCCGCTTGCGACTGGTGACACCCGTTGATCGAGACGCGCGGCAGGGCATGCAGGTGGCCGCCATGCTCGGCGAACAGATGCCCCGGCCTCGTGGTCACGGCGGTCGTGAACCCGTGCTCCCGGGCCAGCGCGAATTCCCGAGGGCCAGCCGAGGTCGGGTCGCCGACCGGATAGGACAGGTGCCTGACAGTTCGGCCGAGTTCGGCCTCGATCCGGGCGCGACTCTCGACGATCTCGCGCACCGTGGTCGCCGCGTCGTGCTTGGCGAGCATGGGGTGGCTGACCGTGTGGGCGCCGATGGTCACCGCGGGGTTCTGGGCCAGATCGCGCAGTTCGGGCCAGGACAGGCACAGCTCGGACACGACGCCGCCCGGCGCAAAGCCGGCCTGCCGGCACAGGTCGGCGATCCGGTCCAGCAGGTCGGCTTCCGTCCCGAAGCGCAAGTCGCGATACAGCGCCTCGAACGCCAGAGCCTTCTCCTGCGGGCTGCGGGCGGGGAGATCGAGGCTGCGCCCCCGGATGTCGAATCGCACCCGGTCGAGCCGCGCGATCGCCCGCTCCAGCTCGATCCACCACAGGCGGCCGCCCTGGTCGGCGAAGCCGCTCGTCACGAACAGGGTCCAGGGCACGCCGTGGCGTTGGAGCACGGGGCGCGCGTGCTCGACATTGTCGCGATAGCCGTCGTCGAAGGTCAGGACCGCGAAGGGCGGCCCGTAATCCGGGGCGGCGAGCCGCTCCGGCACCGCGTCGAGCCCGATCACGTCGAAGCCGCGGGCATCGAGTTCGCGCAGGGTCCGGTCGAGGAAGTCCGGCGTGATGCTCAACAGCCGGTTGGGCGCGAAGGCCGGGACGGGATCCGGGCTGACATGGTGGAAGGTCAGGATCACCCCGAGGCCGCGGGACGCCGGCGCGAGCCAGCGATCGGCCCCGAGCGCCTGGATCGCGCGGAAGCCGGACGCGAACATCCGATGCTTGGCACGCGACGAGATCATGGCTCGGATCCGTTCGGGCCCCTCGGCCCAGTCACCGCCAGCGATCACCCGCGGCGGTAAAGAAACCCACAATCGGCGCCCGATCCAAAATCCTGGCAAAAGATTGCGTTAGCCAAGATCGCGATTTGCAGTGTCCGGCCGGTCTTCCGGGACGCGGAAGTCACCGGCCATTCAGCGCGGGTCTCTCAAGATCAGCGCTCGGCTTCGGGCTCAGCCCGGTGCAGGGGAGAGATCCGACGATGGCGACCGGCGTCCAGGTGGCGGGAACGGACATGATCGGTGCACGCGCGTCCGGAATGCTGACCGCGGAGGTCTTTTCCGATCTCGCCGCGGTGGAGGCCCTCTGGCGGCGGCTCGAATCCGATCCGGCGAGCCTGCAGACCCCCTACCAGCGATACGATTGGGTCGCCGCCTATCTCCGGACGACCGGCGCGGAGGCGGATGCGCGGGTCATCGTCCTGCGGGATGCCGAGGGCCGCGCCCGCATCCTTCTGCCGCTCGTGCTCGCTCGCACCTTCGGCCTGAACGTGGCGCGGGTCGTCGGCGACACGCACGCGAACTATCACCTGCCGCTGTTCGCCACCCGCGACGCCGCCGCGATCGCGCCCGGCGAGATCGTCGCGGCCCTGATCCGGGCCGGGCGGCCCGCCGGGATCGATGTCTACGCCCTGCAGCATCAGCCCCGGATGTGGGAGGGTGCGGCCAACCCGTTCGCCGACGGAGGCGAGCCCGAGGCCAGCGATGCCTACGGGCTGATGCTCGGCCCCGATCCCGAGACGACCCTGCGCCGGGTGTTCAGCGCCGACGCCCGCAAGAAACTGCGCTCCAAGGAGAAGCGCCTGGTCGAGGCGAAGGGCGCGCTGGCGTATCGCCGGGCCGAGAGCCCGGAAGAGGCGGCCCGCTATCTGGCGGCGTTCTACGCCCACAAGGCGGTCCGGTTCGCCGGGATGGGCGTTGCAGACCCCTACGCCGACGCGGCGATCCGCCGGTTCCTGTCCGCGGCGGCGTCCGGCGCCGAACCGGCGGTCGAGATCCACGCCCTGTGCCTCGCAGAGAGCGGGCGCGTCCTCGCGACCTTCGGGGGGGCGGTGAGCGATCACCGCTTCAGCGGCATGATGACGGCGTTCGATCCGGACCCGGAAATCGCCCGGTTCAGCCCCGGCGACCTGCTGCTGCAGCATCTGGTCGGCGACCAGACGGCACGGGGCCGTCAGGGCTTCGATCTCGGCGTCGGCGAAGCCCGCTACAAGGCGAGCATCTGCGACGAGACCATCGGGCTGGTGGAGACGATCGTACCGGTGAGCCTGAGGGGCCGCGCCTACGGGCTCGCGCGGCTCGGCCTGACCCGGACGAAGCGGCGGATCAAGCGCGATCCCCGCCTCTACGCGGCCGCTGCGCGCCTCCGGAAGCTGACGCGACGGTCGTGACGCGGTTCGGTTCGCGTTGCGCCGTAAAAAGAAGGGGCTGGCCCGGTCTTGAGCGGCGTTCCGCCAACCCATCCCCCGTTTGACGGCGAGCGCTTTCCTCTCAGGCGGCGTTGAGCCGGAGTTCCGGAGCCGCGTGGTTGACCGCCGAGGCGTGCTCGGCCGGACGGTCCTGGGCGACCAGGATCTGCCCGGCGCCCGCATCCTCGGCGATGGCATAGAGGTCGGCCAGGGCCGGATCCTCGGCGGATGCGTTCGACGCGATGACGACGCTGTCCATGGAGCCGGCCGTCAGTTCGAGCAGGTCGACGGCACCCGGGGCGGCGTGCAGCCGGCAGACGACCCAATCATAGGCTTCCGCCAAGGCCTCGAAGGTCAGGCTGAGGGCGTCGGATTCGTCGAACAGCACGTCCGCCCGGGCGCGACCCGCCCCGATCCGATGCAGGCTGCTGCCAGGCACGGGCTGGATCACGTCGAGGAAGGCGGCGTCCCCGGCCACCAGATCGGTGAAGCCGCGTTCGGCGCCGGCACCGTTCAGATTGACGGTGACGAGGCTCGCCTTGCGACCCAGCGCGCGAACCAGCGCGTCGTGCAGGACTTGGTCGCCTTCGGAAATCTCGGTTTCCATGACCAGCACGCGACGTCCGGAGCGATCACCGGGTTCGCGCGCAACGGCCGAAATGCGGGCGATCAAGGGCGCGAGGTCGTAGGACTCGGTTGGCGCCCGCGGGGCGGCCGGCAGCACCGCCGGAACCGTCGCCACGGCCGCGGGGTCGGCCTCGTTGGCAGCCTCGGACCACTGGGCTGCGGGCATCGCCTCGGGAAAGGCGAAGCCCGGCCGCTCAAGACCCGGTTCGCGGCGGGCGGCCCGGTCCGCCGGATCGAGATCGGAATCGGCATCCTGTTCGCGGTGGCCGGAATCGGCCAGCAGCGCGCTCGCCAGCACGCCGCCGACCGCCAGCATCAGCGTCACCAGGGTGGCGAAGCCGATGATCGGCAGCTTCTTGGGGAAGGACGGCAGTTCCGGGGTCACGGCGCGCGAAACGATGCGGGCATCGGCAGGCGTGGCGCTCTCGCCATCGCGGGCGGCCGCCTCGCGGTAGCGGGACAGGTAGGATTCCAGCTGCTCGCGCTGCGCCTTGGCCTCGCGCTCCAAGGCCCGAAGCTGGATCTCGCTGGCATTGCCCTTCACCACCACGTCCTGCTGGCCGTCGACCGCGGCCTGCAGGCTCTCGACCCGGGAGCCCGCGATCTTGGCGTCGTTCTCCAGGGTGCGGACCACGCGCTCGGCCGAGGTCTTGATCTGGGCGTCGAGATCCTCGAGCTGGGCGTGCAGCTCCTTGATCCGCGGATGGGCCGGCAGCAGCGTGCGCGATTCCAGCGCCAGCTGGGCCCGCACGGAGATCCGGTTGTCGACGATGCGCCGGATCACCTCGTTATTGGCGACCTCGGTGATCTCGAAGGCGCGCCCGTCCTTGATCAGGTCCTTGATCGCCTTGACCCGGCCGGCGAGGTCGGCCTTCAGGATCCGGGCCTGGGAGAGCTGGCTCGACAGCTCGCCGAGCTGCTGGGTGGTCAGCGGCTGGCCGGTGGCGCCGCCGCTGCCGACAAGCCCGTTCTTGGCCCGGAACGCCTCGACCTTCGCTTCGGCCTCCGCGACGCGCTTGCGCAGGCCGTCGATGTTGCCGCCGAGCCAGGACGAGGCATAGCGCGCCGTGTCGACCTTGTCGGCTTCGAGCGAGGAAATGTAGAGCTGCGCGATGGTGTTGGCGCCATCGGCCGCCAGCTTGGCGTCCTTGGCGCGGAACTCGACCGCCAGGATGCGCGACTTGCCCGCCGGATAGACCAGCAGGTGGTCGAAATAAGCGTCGAGCACCCGGTCCTCGGCCGGGCGGTCGAGGGGATTGGCGCCGATCCCGAGCATCATCAGCACGCGCTGCACCGGGCCGATGCTGCTGGAGCCCGGATCGAATTCCGGATTGCCCACGAGCTTCAGCCGGCGGATCGCCTCGCGGGCCAGATCGCGCGACATCACCACCTGCACCTGGCTTGCCACCGCTTGCTCGTCGATCGGCGCGAGCTGGTCGGTGCGCTCCTGGGCGGTGCGGGCGAAGGCCGGGTCGCGGCTCTCGAGGATCAGCTTGGCCTCGCCGGTGTAGCGCGGGCTCACGACGTTGACGAAGATGCTCGCGCCCAGCGCCACCACCAGGGTCGGCCCGACGATCCAACCGATCGACCGGCGCAGGATCTGCGGCACCTGCGCGAGGCCGACGCCTTCCCGGGTGTCGGACCGCGTGGCGGGCGCGGCGAGGGGCGAGCGCAGGCTGATACGAGACATGAGACGCTCTGAGCGCGAAGGCCGACCGGATGACAAGCATTGCCGTCCGGGCGCTATTAGAGGTCGTTAAGGTTGCTTGGACGTTAAGATGGCGCCCGTGCCGATCTGTTCGGAACTGAACGGTGGAATGATCAAGGTTCATTAACCTTAACGGCCTACACCACACCGACTTGGCACCCATGACGGCGATGGTGATGAACCGGCGCGCTTTGCTCCTCGCACTTGGCTCGACTCTGGCACTTGGCGGCTGCCTGCGTCCGACCTTCCGCACCGACCAGCTCGATGCGACCGGCACCGGCTCGATCGGGGCACGCTATCCGCTCTCGGCGGGCGACAAGCTGCGGGTGATCGTCTTCGGACAGGACAACCTGTCGAACATCTATGCGGTCGACGGCGCCGGAAAGATCGCGATGCCGCTGATCGGCACCGTCCAGGTCGGCGGCCAGACGACCGGACAGGCGGCCCGGGCGATCGAGGCGAAACTGTCCTCGGGCTTCGTGCGCGAGCCGCACGTCACCGTAGAAGTCGACACCTATCGGCCGTTCTACATCCTGGGGGAGGTCACGACGTCGGGTCAGTACCCGTTCGTCAACGGCATGACCGTGGAGACGGCCGTGGCCATTGCCGCCGGCTTCGGGCCGCGCGCGGCTCGCGACTACGCCGTGCTGACCCGCGATACCGGTGGCGGGCTGGTGTCGGGCATCGTGCCGATGACCTACTCGGTCCGGCCGGGCGACACGATCGTGGTCAAGGAGCGATTCTTCTGACCGATCGCAGCCGCAAGTTACTGCGCGGCCTTCCAGACGTTGATCACCCGCATCGCGGTCTGCTGCGGCGGGATCGGGGTCGCCACCGGCGGCGTGGACTGGGGTCCACGGGCCACGACCCGACGCGCCTCGTTCGCCGGCGACGCGCCGACCGGGGTGAACAGCCCGGCCAGCTGCTTGCGGGTTCCCTTGCTGACGAAGGGCGAGGTGTGGACCGGCTCGAAGTCCCGCAGCGCGTGGCGCTTGTCGGGATTGCCGGTGAAGACTTTGGCGCCGGTGTTGAGCACGACGATGTCCCCGGGCAGGAGCGTCTCGTCCTTCAGAAGTGCCGTGGTCGCGCCCGCCTTCATGTCGATCGGGGTCTGGCGCGGGCTGAGTTCGGTGTCCTTGGCGCGAATCCGGACCGGGAGAGCGGCATATCGCGTCTGGAGGCGATGACGGGCGCTGCCGAGCCGCGGCGTCGCGCGCCGGTACACGGCCCGGTCCTCGATGGATGCGGGAGTCTGGGGCTGGACCTGCTGGGGCGCCGGGCGCGCGCCGAACAGCATTTCAAGAAACCCGACCTCGGCCGCCTGGGCCGGGATTGCGGTTCCGGCGAGAAGCCCGGCGGCGGTGATGACGGCCAACGTGCTGCCCGTACGAAACCTCATAACATCCTCCGGAACCGGTGCCGATCGCGACAACCGAACCTTCAACCGCAAGCTGCGCGAGAGAGTTCCGGAATATTAGAGGTTCAAAGACGGACGTCGATCGATCGCCCTGCTGGCGCCGTTATTGTTGGATGCGACGCGAGTTCTATTGTGCAAAACCGTTTCGGATCGGAGCGCAGGCCGGCCCGCGATCGACGGTGAACTCAAGGGATTAACGACACCCGAGGCGGCCTCAGCCGGGCAGGGCGCATTGATCGCGGGAAAGTCGAGGCGGCGACGAGGGGCAGCCTCAGGCCGGGGCGACCTGTTCGCCCTCGCCGATGCAGTCGAGGGCGCGCTCCACGGCGCCGACGGCGTCGAGGAGATGCTGAACCGTGCGCTCGACCTCGAGCGCCGGACGGCCCATCGCGGCGGCGCGGGCACTCACGTCCTCGAGCTGCTCGAGCAGGGCGAGGAGGTCGCCGGCCACGGTCACGACCTCGCAGCGGGCGAGGCGGCTGACGGTCGGGCGCGGCCGGAAGGGCAGGACGTTGCTCATCGCCGACGGTTTTGGCCCGAAAGGACCCGGATTCGCCAGGGGGAGGGGCCGTACTTCCGGCGATTGCCGACCCCTATCCGCCGCAAACACGCGGAAAGGTAGATTTTCCGTGGCCGCCGCGCATCGGACGCAGCGGAATCGGTTTACACCTCGACGCCGGTCTTGACGGACTTGTCGCCACCCTGACCATGCCGCGACCGACTTTTCACCCTGCGATTGGGCGGCGGATAGTGATCCCTCGCGCGGTTCGGCATCGCTCAGGACCAATCATGCGCTTTACCCTTCTCGCCGTCGCGTTCCTGGCGGTCGGCGGCCTTTGCGCCTGCAACACCGACAGCCCGGACGGGCGCAGCGGCCTCGCCGACAGCTTCAAGCTCGACAATTACCGGGCCTCGAACGACACCAACGGCACCCAGACACGGCGCGACGTGAACCGCGCCTACACGCAGCCGACCCTGCCTTCGATCGGCAACCGCGGGTTCTGAGCCCGAGCGCCGCGTCCGGGATGATAGATCCACGACGCGGCGCTCGGGTTTTGCTTGTGCATCGTCGTCTTCCGAAAGCCGGCCACCACCTTTCGGGACGATGCTCCAGCCGCTCAGCGCTTCGCGATCGCGTCGGCGAAGGCCGTGATGCGGTTGCGGGCGTAGACCGGCAGGCCGGCGCTGATCGAATTGCCGGTGTTGAAGCTCGAATTGCCCATCAGCACCTGGGCCGGCAGCAGGTTCTTCAGCACCGGTACCCGGGCATATTCGGCCTTGTGGTCGAGCACATCGGCCTTGATCGCCAGCGCCATGTAGGTGGTCACCACGGTCTTGGTCGGGTCGTTCGGCATCGGCTGGAACACGGCCAAGAACTTGCCGAAGCGCAGGATCTGGTTGACCCAGAAGATCGTCTGTTCGAGCCCGCCCGTCACCGTGGTGTCGATCTTGGTCAGCGCCTTGAGCGGTGCGCCCTGGTCGGGGCCGAGCACCCGCAGCTCGCTCTGGAACGAGACGTATTCGGCGATCTTCTTCGCCGAGCCCTCTTCGAGCTTGTTGGCGAGCTTCACGCCCAGCGGCAGCTTGCCTTCGAGATCGTAGCGCGATTCGATGCAGGCGCCGGCACCCTCGCACCAGGGCCGGTCCGGGCGCTTGGCGAAGGCGGCCGCCGGGTCCTTGTTCGGCGTCACCTCACCGGCTGTAATCACCTTGTGCTTGATCGCCGGGTCCATCGTCTGGACGAAGCCGAGATTGGCGAAGGCCTGGAGGTCGATCGCTTCCGCCGGCCGCGGGACCACGAACCGCCCTTCCGCCACGTAGACCTTCAGGGTCTCGTGACGCGGCTTGGTCACGCCGTTCACCGTTACCGGGTAGTCCGGCTCCTTGTAGCCGGGGAAGGGCGCCAGCACCGCCGCCTCGTTCGGGCGGGCCTTCAGCCAGTCCAGGTACGGGATCAGCCCGTTCTCGGGTGCCGTCGGGTTGTCGCGGTGATCCGTGAACAGAACCTGCCCGGGTTTCAGCGTCGCCGGATCGAGGGCGGTGACCGAGGGAACCTCCTTGATCCGCTCGGAGCCCGGCGCCGTGTTGGCGGCGGGCGTCTGCGCGTGGACCGGGAGGGCGGCCGTCAGGGCAAGGGCGAGGGCGGCAGGAAGCTGCGTGCGCAACGAATGTCTCATCGATCGAGGGGCGGTCAGTAGCCCGGGTCTTCGCCGAACAGGTAATCCGGGTCCCGGCGGCGCGGCCGGCGCGCGTCCTCGTCGCCGAAGGGCGAGCGCGCGGTCTGGCCGGGCCAGGGCCTGTAGGCGTCCTGGCCGTAGGAATCCAGATCGCCCTGCGCACGGCGGCTGCGCGGTCTCTGGCGCTCGCCGAACGGGTCGAGGGGATCGGGCGCGGCGCGCTCGCCGGTCATGGTGCCCTCGACATCGCCCGCGACGCTGGCCCCGTCCTCGCCGCCGGTGAGGTCGCCGTCCTCGGCATCGGGCCGCATCGCGTAGAGGGTCTCGCGCGGAACCAGGCGGAACTGCGTGTCGGCCATTTTGCCGTCGCCGCTCGTGCGGAAATGCTCGATGAAACCGCCGCCCGCGACCCGCTGGCCGCTATGCGGATCGATCGGCAGGTCGGCGATGAACGGGCGCGCCTCGGAGGAGGGGCCGCGCAGCGGCGTCTTCGGGACGCCGTTGGCCCAGGCGGCCTGCAGGATGCTGGAGGCGATCGGCACCGAGACATGGCCGCCGGTCTGGCCGCGGCCCAACGTCTTGCGGCTGCCGTCGGCGTTGTCGTAGCCGACCCAGACCACCACGGTGATCTCGTTGGTGAAGCCCGCGAACCAAGCGTCGTTCTCGTTCTCGGAGGTGCCGGTCTTGCCGGCGACGTAGGCCGATACCTTGGACAGCGCCGCCGCGGTGCCGTGCTGGGTCACGCCCTGCAGCATGGTCTTGAGCTGGTAGAACGCGACCCGGTCGGCCGAGCCGATCCGCACCGGCTCGCGGGGGGCGTGGGTGTAGAGCGCCTTGCCGTCCCGCTCCACCGATTCGAGCGCGTAGGAGGCCGGGCGGGCGCCCTCGTTGGCGACCGCCGCGTAGAAGCCGGCGAGGTCGAGCATCCGCACCGGCTGGGCGCCGAGCACGAACGGGTAATAGGGCTCGCACTCGGCGTAGATCTGCGCTTCGAGGGCGATGTCGCAGACCCGCTTCAGACTGGCGGGCGCCTTCGGGGCGATACCACCCTGAAGCAGCCGGGCGGTGACGAGATTTTTGGAGAATTCGAGGCCCCGTCGCAGCGTCGTGGGGCCGGAGCCGCCGCCCTCGTAGTTCTTCGGCGACCAGGATTCTCCGGATCCGCTGATCGGCGGCAGGGTGACGGCCGAATCGAGCACCAGGGTGTTGGGCTGGAGCCCGGCATTCAGCGCGGCGAGGTAGGTCAGCGGCTTCAGGGTCGAGCCGGGCTGGCGCACGGCCTGGGTGACCCGGTTGAGCTGGCTGACCGGATAGGAGAATCCCCCGGCCATCGCCAGGATGCGCCCGGTCTGGTTCTCCACCACCAGGGCGGCGCCTTGCACGGTGGGCCGGACCCGGAGCTGCGCCCGGGGCGCGCCGCGCGCCTCCGTCAGCTTCACCCGCACCACGTCGTAGAGCTGCAGGCGGTTGCGGGCGATGCCCGGGTCGAGGATGGCGGTCCGGCCGTCGGCCAGGCCGACCTTCACGGGGCCGCGGCCGGCCTCCAGCACCACCGCGACCGGCCAGTGCACGTCGTACAGGGTTGGCCGGGAACTCTCGAGGGCCCGCAGCCAGACCGGCTTGGCCTGCGGAGCGGCCGCGACCTTGGGTCGGGACGCCTTCGACTCCGGCTTCGTCTCTGGCTTGGCCGCCTCCTTGGCGGCCTCCGCCCGTGCACCGGTCACACCGGGCGCGGTCTGGACCGAGCCTTCCGGCGCCGGCGTCGCCGCCTGGATGCGGCGGATGCTGTCGGCGAGGTTGAGTTCGGGACCGGTATAGCTCTGCCGGCCGGTCCCGCGCTCGTAAGTGGCGAGCCCGTCCTGCAACGCCGCCTCGACGGCGCGCTGGAGCCCGGCATTGATGGTCGAGCGCACCGTGAACGAGCCGGCGGTGAGCGAATCCACGCCCGCGAAGGTGCGCGCCTCCCGGTTCAGATAGTCCACGACGTAGAACCCGGAATCGCGCCGGGTCGCGTCGACCGGCTTCAGCCCGAGATCGGCGTTCACCGCCGCGTTCATCTCGGCCTCGGTGATCGTGCCCTCTTCCTTGAGGCGGGCGAGCACGTAGGCGCGCCGCTCGCGCGCCCGCTCGGGGTACTTGTCGGGGCTGTAGAAGTTCGGCCCCTTGGGCATGCCGGCGAGGAGGGCCGCCTCCGGCAGGGTCAGCTGGCCGACCGATTTGCCGAAATAGCTCTGCGCCGCCATCTCGATGCCGTAGGCGCCGCGGCCGAGATAGATGCCGTTGAGGTAGAGCCCGAGGATCTGCGGCTTCGTCAGGATCCGCTCCAGGCGCGCCGCCACGATCATCTCGCGGATCTTGCGCTCGTAGGTGACGTCGTCGCCCACCGAGAGGTTCTTCACCACCTGCTGGGTGATGGTCGAGCCGCCGGCCGGGCGGCCGGGCGAGGCGAGGTTGCCGATGAAGGCGCGGATCACGCCGCGCTCGTCGATGCCGTGGTGGCTTTCGAAGCGCTTGTCTTCCGCCGCGATGAACGCCTTCTGCACCAGGTTCGGCACCGTGGTGATCGGCACCACGAGGCGGCGGCCGTTCGGCTCGAAGGTCTCGGCGAAGGGCTTGCCCGATCCGTCGAGGATCCGGGTCATGCCGGGCAGGACCTTGTCCCGCAGCGCCTCGGCGGTGGGCAGGTCCTTGGTGGCGTTGTCGTAGAACTCGATGACCTCGCGGGCATTGAACGGCGAGATCGCCGGATTCTCGCCCTTGCAGAACTGTTTGTAGCTGGTGTTCAGCTCGTCGAGGTTGAGCCCGTGCAGGATCTTCGGCGCCCCCGGGCCGGCGACGCTCGTCGGATCCTCCATGGCGGTGGTGATCAATTCGTCGAGATTGATATCCTCGATGTCGAACGCCTTGCGCATGTGGGCGCAGCCGTCGCGCAACAGGCGCACGACCTCGGCCTGGTCGGTGAACGGATCGAACTGGGTCCGCACCGCGTCCGGCCGCGTCGTGACCTGACTCAGCGTCAGGGCCGTCGCGAACAGCTTGATCAGGATGGCGTTCATGCGGTCCGGATTCGACGGGGCGGTGGAGCGGGTGCGGACCCTCCGGGTGCGCAGCTGAACTGGGCGTGCACAACGCGGCTGATTTAAGGAAACGCCGGCCGGCGTGCCGCCGCCCGCAAGCCTCGGCACAGGACGTATTGACATGATGTATTGACACCAGGGAGCGGCTGGCCATGTTCGAGTGGGACGAGGCCAAGCGCCGAACGAAGTTGGACAAGCATCGCCTCGACTTCCGGGATGCCGTCGCCTTGTTCGATGGCCGCCCGCGGCTCGAAGGTCCGGCGGCCTTCCGGGACGAGGCGCGCCACGTCACGGTCGGGCTCCTGGGTGAGGTGCACGTCACCCTGGTCTGGAACCCTGATCTAAACTTGGCGCGAGGGCAGGCGGCGGTTGATCTCGTTCAGGAGGGCGCGGCGTGAAGAAAGACAGGCGTACAGTCAGGCATGCGTCGGCGGACCTGACAGCGATGATTGAGCGCGGCGCGAGCGAGAGCGACTGGGACGCCGTGAAGGCGCTGAGCGATGCCGACGTCGAAGCTGCCGTCGCGAACGATGCCGACGAGGCCGAAACGACGATCGACTGGAGCAAGGCCGTCTTCCACCCCGAGTCGCGCAAGAAGACGATGACCATGCGGCTCGATGCCGATGTTCTGGCCTTCTTCAAGGATCAGGGGCGCGGTTACCAGACCAAGATCAACGCCGTGCTGCGCGCCTACATGGATCATTCGCGCAAGTAGCCGGCACAAGCCCTGCAACAAGGCGGAACCAAATCCCGCGGGTCACCGTAGGGTCGCCGGCGCAGCCGGTCCTGACGGCCGCACGGCGCTTCTCGGCACGTCTGGCGAGGACCGGCATGATCACCGATCTCTGGTACAAGAACGCGGTCATCTACTGCCTGTCGGTCGGCACCTTCATGGATGCCAACGGCGACGGTATCGGCGACTTCGCCGGGCTGGAACGGCGGCTCGACTACATCCAGGGCCTGGGCGCCACCGCGATCTGGCTGATGCCGTTCCAGCCCTCGCCCAAGCGCGACGGCGGCTACGACATCTCAGACTATTACGGGGTCGATCCCGATTACGGCTCGCTCGGCGATTTCGTCGCCTTCGCGCACGCGGCCAAGCAGCGGGGCCTGCGGGTGCTGATCGACCTCGTGGTCAACCACACCTCGGACAAGCACCGCTGGTTCCAGTCGGCCCGCTCCGACCCGAATTCGCCCTACCGCGACTGGTACGTCTGGTCGAAGGAGCGCCCGGCCACAACCGACGAGGGCATGGTCTTCCCCGGGGTGCAGGAGACGACCTGGACCTACGACGAGAAGGCCGGCGCGTGGTATTTCCACCGGTTCTTCGACTTCCAGCCCGATCTCAACACCGCCAATCCCGAGGTGCTGGCCGAGATCCTGAAGATCATGGGCTTCTGGATCGAGCTCGGCGTCTCGGGCTTCCGCATGGATGCGGTGCCGTTCGTCATCGCCGAGAAGGGCGCCGATGTCGGCGGCAAGCCGCGGGAGCAGTTCGACATGCTGCGCGACTTCCGCGAGTTCCTGCAATGGCGCAAGGGCGACGCGATCATCCTGGCCGAGGCCAACATCCTGCCGAAGCAGGATCTCGACTATTTCGGCGACGATGCCGACCGCATGCACATGATGTTCAACTTCCAGGTCAACCAATCGACCTTCTACGCCCTGGCGGCACACGATGCCCGCCCGCTGGTGAAGGCGATCGAGCGGACCAAGCCTCGGCCGCTTTCGTGCCAGTGGGGCATCTTCCTGCGCAACCACGACGAATTGGACCTCGGCCGGCTCACCGAGACGCAGCGGCAGGCGGTGTTCGCCGCGTTCGGCCCCGAGAAGCGGATGCAGCTCTACGACCGCGGCATCCGCCGCCGCTTCGCCCCGATGCTGGCCGGTGATCCGCGCCGGATCCGGCTCGCCTACTCGCTGATGTTCACGCTGCCGGGGACGCCGGTGCTGCGCTACGGCGACGAGATCGGCATGGGCGACGACCTTACGCTCAAGGAGCGGGACTGCGCCCGCACGCCGATGCAGTGGACCGCGGAGCACCAGGGCGGCTTCACCAAGGCCGAGCGCACGGTGCTGCCGCCGATCGACCACGGCCCCTACAGCTACGCCCATGTCAACGTCGCCGACCAGCGCCACGACCCGGGCTCGCTGCTGAACTGGATGCAGAGCCTGATCCGCCAGCGCAAGGAAGCCCCCGAGATCGGCTGGGGCGACGTGACCGCGGTGCCGACCGGCAAGAACTCGGTCCTGGCCCTGCGCTACGCATGGCGCGGCAACGCCGTCCTGTGCGTGCACAACCTCGCGCCGGAACCCGCGGAAATCGCGCTCCGCTCGGGTGAAACCGATCCGGAGCACGACATCCTGGTCGACGTGCTCACCGGAACGCGCAGCCAGGCCGGCCCCGAGGGCGAGCACTGCCTGTTCCTGGAGGGCTACGGCTACCATTGGTACCGGGTCGGCGGCCTCGACGCTCTGCTCAAGCGGACCCCGGGCTGAGGGGATAGCGCCTCGCTCTGACCCGGCCGGCGCGGTAAGGCTCGGCCCGGAGCGAGGATGCACATGGTTCGGTCGAAACATTACCCGTCGGACGCGACGATCGCGGACGTGCTGGAAAACCTCGAAGATCCCGAGGGCTATCTCCGCCAGGTGCTGGTCACCATGCGGATGTGCCAGAAGCATTACGGCGACGCCTGGGTCCGGATCGGGGTCACCGGCAAGGCGACGGCGCCGTCGTACCGGATCGACCGCCCGGAGGCATCGTCCGCCCCTTCGGACGATGGGGCGACCGAAGCGGGATCGGCGATCTTCGGCGCCTATGGCGGCCGGTCCCATGACCGATTCACGAAAGTGAACACCGCCGAGACGCGCTGGAGCAGCCGGTCGCTCGGCATGGCCGAGATGCTGGCGCTCCACGACAGGCTGCGGCGGCCGAAGGACGGATCCGCCTGAGCGGCGGCAGGGTGCCGCCGGGCCGGTTCTGCGCTAGAACCGGACCGAGAGCGCCGACGGCGGCGCAGCCAACCCGCGGAACCCCATGCCAGGAACGCCCCGCGCCGGGATCATCCCGGTCACGCCCTTCCAGCAGAACTGCACGCTGATCTGGGACGACGCCACCAAGGTCGGTGCGGTGGTCGATCCCGGGGGCGACCTCGACCGGATCGAGGCCGCGATCCGGGAGCAGGGCGTACGGGTGGAAAAGATCCTGCTGACCCACGGCCATGTCGACCACGCCGCCGGCGCCGACGAGCTGCGCGAGCGCCTCGGCGTACCGATCGAGGGACCGCACCTCGCCGACAAGTTCCTGCTCGATTCCCTGCCCGCGACGGCGGCCAATTACGGGCTGGGCGAGGCTCGATCCGTGACCCCGGACCGCTGGCTCGACGACGGCGACGCCGTCACGGTGGGCGACCTCGGCTTCGACATCCTCCACTGCCCGGGCCACTCGCCCGGCAGCGTCGTGTTCGTGAGCCGGGACGCCCGCTTCGCGCTGGTCGGCGACGTGGTGTTCAAGGGCTCGGTCGGCCGCACCGACCTGCCCGGCGGCAACCACGACCAGCTGATCCGGGCGATCAAGGAGAAGGTCCTGCCTTTGGGCGACGACATCTCGTTCATTCCCGGCCATGGGCCGACCGGCACGCTCGGCGAAGAGCGCGTCTCCAACCCCTTCCTCCAGGGCTGACATCATGGACACGCGCCGCATCGGCCGCTCCGACCTCCGGGTCGCGCCCTTCTGCCTCGGCGGCAACGTCTTCGGCTGGACCGCGGACGAGGCGACCTCCTTCGCGATCCTCGACCGGTTCGTCGAGCGCGGCTTCGACTTCGTCGACACCGCCGACGTCTATTCCCGCTGGGCGCCCGGCCATCAGGGCGGCGAATCCGAGACGGTGATCGGGACATGGTTCGCACCCCGACCCGGTGCCCGGGAAAAAATCGTGCTGGCCACTAAGGTCGGCATGGATATGAGGGATGCCGGCAAGGGTCTCTCGGCCAAGCACATCGAGCAGGCCTGCGAGGCGTCCCTGCGCCGGCTCCGGACCGACCGGATCGACCTCTACCAGTCGCACACTGACGATGCCGACGTGCCCCTGGAGGAGACCCTGCGCGCCTACGAGCGCCTGATCGCCGCCGGCAAGGTCCGGGCGATCGGCGCCTCGAATTACGACGCCAAGCGGCTCGGCGAGGCGCTAGCGGTCTCGGCCGGTTCCGGCCTGCCGCGCTACGAGTGCCTCCAACCGGATTACAGCCTCGCCGAGCGCGGCTACGAGGCCGAACTCGAACCGCTGTGCCGAGCGGAAGAGATCGGGGTGATCGGCTATTTCTCCCTGGCCGCGGGCTTCCTCACCGGCAAATACCGGTCCGCGCAGGATGCGGCGGGCCGGGCCCGGGAGAACCGGGTCGGCAAGTACCTGACCCCGCGCGGCCTCGCGCTGCTCGACGTGCTCGAGTCGGTCGCTCGCGAATACGGCGCGACGCAGGCCCAGGTGGCGCTCGCCTGGATCATCGCGCGCCCGGGCATCACCGCGCCGATCGCCAGCGCGACCTCGGTGGCGCAGCTCGACGATCTGCTCGGCGCTGCCGATCTGCAGCTTTCGGCGGACGCGATCGCTCGTTTGGACGCGGCGAGCGCGGGCGGCATCCAGGGCTAACGCAACGTTAAGCGCGGGGCCTCAGAAAAGCGGGTGCACGGGTCCGGCGCGAGCCCGTAAAATCGTGCAATCTCAACGCGGAACCCCTATATCAGGCGGACCAAACGAGAGCGCAGGCGTGGGCGCCCGACGGCGCGTGTCTCTCCGTCGCGAACTGGTCCGCCTGCCCGAGGAATTTCATGGCCGACATCCCCCCGAACGAGCCCGCCGAGTATGGCGCGGAGTCGATCCGCGTGCTGAAGGGCCTCGACGCCGTCCGCAAGCGCCCCGGCATGTATATCGGCGACACCGACGACGGCTCGGGCCTCCACCACATGGTCTACGAGGTGGTGGACAACGCCATCGACGAGGCTCTGGCCGGCCATGCCGACCTCGTCACCGTGCAGCTCAACGCCGACGGCTCGGTCACGGTGTCCGATAACGGCCGCGGCATTCCCACGGACATCCACAAGGAAGAGGGCGTCTCGGCGGCGGAGGTCATCATGACCCAGCTGCACGCGGGCGGTAAGTTCGACCAGAATTCCTACAAGGTCTCCGGCGGCCTGCACGGCGTCGGCGTCTCGGTGGTGAACGCGCTGTCGTCCTTCCTCCGGCTCCGGATCTGGCGCAACGACCAGGAGCACGCGATGGAGTTCCGCCACGGCGATGCCGTGGCGCCGCTCAAGATTGTCGGCCCCGGCAACGGACGGCGCGGCACGGAAGTGACCTTCCTGCCCTCTACCGACACGTTCACGATGATCGAGTTCGATTACGCCACGCTGGAGAAGCGCCTGCGCGAGCTGGCCTTCCTCAATTCCGGCGTGCGCATCGTGCTGACCGACGCGCGCCATGCCGAGCACAAGCGCGAGGAACTCTACTACGAGGGCGGGATCGAGGCGTTCGTCCGCTACCTCGACCGGTCGCGCAAGCCGATCGACGGCATGACCAACCCGGTGGTGGTCCGCGCCGAGCGCGACGGCATCCGGGTGGAAGTTGCGCTCTGGTGGAACGACTCGTTCAACGAGACGGCCCTGCCGTTCACCAACAACATCCCGCAGCGCGACGGCGGCACCCATATGGCGGGCTTCCGGGCGGCGCTGACCCGGCAGATCACCGGCTACGCCGATTCGTCGGGCGTCTCCAAGCGCGAGAAGGTCTCGCTCACCGGCGAGGATTGCCGCGAGGGCCTGACCGCGGTCATCTCGGTGCAGGTGCCGGACCCGAAATTCTCGTCTCAGACCAAGGACAAGCTGGTCTCGTCCGAGGTCCGCCCGGCGGTGGAGAACGTGCTCAACGAGGGCCTGTCGACCTGGCTGGAGGAAAATCCGCAGCAGGCCCGCTCGGTGATGAGCAAGGTCGTGCTGGCGGCCTCGGCGCGCGAGGCGGCCCGCAAGGCCCGCGAGACCGTGACCCGCAAGGGCGCGCTCGATATCGCGTCGCTGCCCGGCAAGCTCGCCGATTGCCAGGAGCGCGATCCGTCGAAATGCGAGATCCTGCTGGTCGAGGGTGATTCCGCCGGCGGCTCGGCCAAGCAGGGCCGCGACCGGGCGTTCCAGGCCGTGCTGCCGCTGCGCGGCAAGATCCTCAACGTCGAGCGCGTGCGGGCCGACCGCATGTTGTCTTCGGTGGAGATCGGTACGCTGATCACCGCGCTCGGCGCGGGGATCGGGCGCTCGTCCACGGACCGCGAAGGCTTCAACCCCGAGAAGCTGCGCTACCACCGCATCATCATCATGACCGACGCCGACGTGGACGGATCGCACATCCGCACCCTGCTGCTGACGTTCTTCTTCCGCCAGATGCCGGAGCTGATCGAGCGCGGCCATCTCTACATCGCCCAGCCGCCGCTCTACAAAGCCGAGCGCGGGCGCAAGGCGATCTACCTGAAGGACGAGCGCGCCCTCGAAGATTACCTGATCGACCAGGGCACCGATGCGGCGATCCTGCGGCTCTCGACGGGCGCCGAATTCACCGGCCCGCAGCTCAAGAGCCTGGTCGAGGAGGCGCGCGGCTTCCGCAACGTGCTCCAGGGCCTGCATACCCGCTACGACCGCTCCGTGGTCGAGCAGGCGGTCCTGGCCGGGGCGTTCGACGCCGAGGCGGCGTCGCGGCCTGCCGAAGCCGAAGTGCTCGCCGACATGACCGCGCGCCGGCTCGATCTGATCGCCGACGAGATCGAGCAGGGCTGGCAGGGTGAAACCCACGAGGGCGGCTACCGCCTCACGCGGACCCTGCGGGGCGTCAAGCAGGTCGCCACCCTGGATGCCAGCCTGATCTCCTCGCAGGAGGCGCGGCGCCTGTCGGAACGGGCCGACGCATTCCGGGAGATCTACGGAGAGCCCGCCACGCTGATGCGCAAGACCGACGAGACCGTGCTGCACGGGCCCGTCGCCCTGTTCGAGGCGGTAATGGCCTTCGGCCGCAAAGGTCTTCAGCTCCAGCGCTACAAGGGCCTGGGCGAGATGACCGCACAGCAGCTCTGGGAGACGACCCTGGACCGCGAGATCCGTTCGCTGCTGCAGGTCAAGGTCAAGGATACGACCGATGCCGACGACCTGTTCGTGAAGCTGATGGGCGACGTGGTCGAGCCGCGGCGTGAGTTCATCCAGGAGAACGCGCTCAGCGTCGCCAACCTGGACGTGTGATACCAATCGACAGTGATCATGTCCGATAGGCCCACGCGCGCAGGCCGAGGGACATGATCGTCCGGGGTTGATCGATGAGGCGATTGCAGGCGTGGCAGAACCGGTCGACGATGTCGTCGTAGGCTCGCCGGTCCTCGTAGGCTCGCCGGTCACCTGCCCGAGACTACCGCATCAATGAGCGTCGGGCCTTCCAGGCTACTGGCGCCCGTCGCTCATCCCGATCTCATACGTCCTATGGAACCTGCCTTCACCGAAAGGTCGAAGAAGCGGCAGCCCGAACGGTGTCGCCATTTTTGCCGCAGACCTCAAAATTCGGGAAACGTACTCAAGTATTCCGATCTTGAGTACTATTCTAAGCCGCACCGGCTATTGACGAGCTTCAGCAGCCTTTGAACGATGGCACGGGTGCCGTGTAGCCTCCGCTGCCGCTCGCCGATGGGAGGGTTGCCCGTGGGTCGTTTGTTCTTCCTCGCGCTCGCTCTCGTCATGGGGACGGCCGCGCAGGCCCAGGTCGGGGCCGGCAACGGGATCGGCAATTCCGGAGCCGGCAACGGCAATGGTAACGGCAACGGCAGCAACAACACGCTGGCCGCCGCGGCCGCGGCGGGGTCGTCGAGTTCGGTGAGTGTTGGCGGCGGCAGCGGACGGAACACGCCGGGCGTTTGGGCGCCGGGGCTGGCGGCGGCCGGGATCGAGAGCTGCCTCGGCAGCGCGAGCGTCGGCGGGGCCGGTCCCGGGATCGGTGTCACGATCGGGAGCACAATGACCGACAAGGGGTGCAACCTGCGTCTCTACGCGCGGACCCTGTACAGCCTCGGCCACCGGATCGCGGCCACGCAGATCCTGTGCAACGATCCCGACGTCGCCCTGGCGCTCGCCGTCGAGGGCGTGCGCTGCCTCGCCGGCCCCGGCGCGGAGACGCAGCGGGCCGTCGGCTTCTCGCCCTCCGGGGATGATGCCGCGGTCGCCGACCTCGGCAGGGATGCCCGATCCGAGTTCGAGCCTCCTCTTCCCCGCCCCGCCTCGATCAAGCGGCGCCGGCGCGCCCAGGCAGAGCCACCCCGCTGACCGGCGTCGTCCGCTACGGCGTGAGGCGCGGGGATAGGGTGCGCCCGGGCCGGACCGGTGTGGCGGTCGTCACGCGGGGCGTCAGCAGCATCGCGATCTGGGTCCTGTTGTGCAGTCCGAATTTGCGCATGATGTTGCCGATATGCGTTTTCACAGTATTGGCCGAGATTCCCATCTCGTAGGCGATACCGTCATTCTGTGCGCCGAGAGCGATATGCCGGATGATCTCCTGCTCGCGTGCGGTCAAGGCCAGGCGGGTGTCGGCGAGAACGGTTCGCGCGCACGGTTGGACCATCGTTACCTCCTTCTGCGTCGGAGCTTATCCGACAAACCCATCATTCCATTTTGAGCGCTTCGACCGGGTCGAGCCGGGAGGCTCGGTGGGCCGGGTAGTATCCGAAGAACAGGCCGACCAGCGCCGAGAACCCGACCGATAGGACGATCGCCTGCGCGTCGATGACGGTCGCCCAGCCTGCCGACCGGGCGACGGTCAGCGAGATCCCGGTGCCGACAACGACGCCGGCGAGACCGCCCAGCAGACAGAGCACCAGGGCTTCCGCGAGGAACTGGAGCCGGATGTCGGCCCCGCGCGCGCCGACCGCGCGGCGGATCCCGATCTCCCGGGTGCGCTCGGTCACGGTGACCGTCATGATGTTCATGATGCTGATGCCGCCGACCAGCAGGGACACGCCCGCCACGGAGGTGAGCAGCAGCGCGATGGTGCGGGTGGCGCCACGCTGGGCGTCCATCGCGGCCGCCGGGTCGGACACCTTGAAATCGTCCTCCTGCCCGTCGAGGATCCGGTGACGCTGGCGCAGAAGCTCCTCGATCTCCGTCCGCGCCCGCACCATCGCCTCGTCCGAAACGGCCTTGGCCACGATGTAGGCGACCGCGTCGCGGTTGACGCCGCTGGCGCTGCCGAGAAACCGCAGCTTGGCCGTCTCCAAAGGGACGAAGACGACGTCGTCCTGGTCCGGCCCCTTGGCGTCGAGCACGCCGATCACTTCGAAGGGCACGCTCATGATGCGCACCTCGGCCCCGACCGGGTTGTCGCGGGCGAACAACTCCTTCGCGACCGCACTGCCGAGGATGGCGACCTTGGCCGCGGTGTTCTGCTCGGTCCCGTTGAAGTAGCGGCCGCCCGACAAGGTCCAGTCGCGCACGAGGAAGTGCCCGTTCGTGGTGCCGTTGACGGTGGTGTTCCAGTTCTGGCTCTCGCGGACGATCTGCGCGCTCCCCGACAAGGACCCCGCCGCGACCCGGATCTGCGGCACCTGCTCCATGATCGCCGCGACGTCGCCCTCCGTCAGCGTCAGGCGGGTCCCGGCCTTCAACCGGACGCCGTCCTTCCGGGCGGCTCCAGGATTGACCATCAGGACGTTTGCGCCGACCGCCCGGATCTGCTCGGCGACCCGCCCCTGTGCGCCGCTGCCGATGGCCAGCACCGTCACCACCGAGGCGACGCCGATGACGATGCCGAGCATGGTGAGGAAGCTGCGCATCGGGTTCAGGCGCAGGGACCGCAGCGCGACCAGGAGGGTCTGGGACAGGCTCATGCGGCATCCGCCCGCCTGGATCCCTGACGCACGTCGTCGACGACCCGGCCATCGCGCAGGTGAACCGTACGCGCGCAATGGGCCGCCACGGCGGCGTCGTGGGTGATCATCACGACGGTCTGCCCGCCGCGATTGAGCTGGCGGAACAGGTCGAGGATCTCCGCGCCGGTCCGGCTGTCCAGCGCCCCGGTCGGCTCGTCGGCCAGGAGGACCGCCGGTTCGCCCACGAGGGCGCGCGCGATCGCCACCCGCTGCTGCTCGCCCCCCGAGAGCTGCGAGGGGAAGTGCGCCTCCCGGATCGACATGCCGACCGATTCCAGGGCGGCACGGGCGCGCAGGCGGCGCAGGCGCGGCGCCACGCCGGCATAGATCAGCGGCAACTCCACGTTCTCCACCGCGGTGCTGCGCGGGAGCAGGTTGTAGGATTGGAACACGAAGCCGATCCAGTCCCGGCGCATCCGAGCCCGAGCGTCATCGGACAGCCGCGCCGTGTCCTTGCCGTCGAGGCGGATCGAGCCCGAGGTGGGGCGATCGAGGAGCCCGACCATGTTCATCAGGGTGCTCTTGCCGGATCCGGACGGGCCCATGATCGCGACGCAATCGCCCGCCTCGACCCCGAGGGTGATGTCGCGAATGACCGGCACCGACACGGTCCCCACCTGGAACGTCCGGTGCACGGCTTCGAGCGAGAGGAGCGACATCTCAGAACCCCAGCCGCACGCCGAACAGGCGGCGGCCCGTCCGCATCTCGGCTTGCCCGACCACGACCTCGCTGCCTTCGGCGAGGCGGCCGCCTGCCCGCAGCGCGACCAGGTCCGCGCTGGTCGATCCGGTTTCGACCCGGACGGCTTCGAGGCTCCCGTCAGCGGCCCGCACCCAGACCGCGGGGGCGGCCGGATCGCGGGGCGCGGTGCCTTCCGGTCGGAATCGCAGGGCCGCCAGCGGCACCTTCAGGACGTCCTCGTCCTTGTGGATCGTCAGCTTCACCAGCGCGGTCATCCCGGGCAGGAGCAAGCCGTCGCGATTGTCGGTCTTGAGGACCACCGTGTAGGTGACGACGTTCTGCGTCATGAGCGGCGCCTTCCGGACCTGCCGGACCACGGCCTCGAACCGCCGGCCCGGATAGGCGTCCACGCCGAACGTCGCGCGCTGCCCCGCCGCGACCCGGCCGATATCGGTCTCGTCCACGCGGGCATGGACTTCCATCTCGGCGAGATTCTTGGCGATGTTGAAGGCGGTGCGAACCTCCAGGCCTGCCGCCAGCGTCTGACCCTGGTTGACGAAGCGGCCGACCACCACGCCATCCGTGGGGGATCGTATCACCGTCCGGTCGAGGTCGATCTCCGCGCCCTTGAGGCTCGCCTGGCGTTGAGGCACCGCCGCCCGGGCTTGCGTGAATTCGGCTTCGAGGCGCCGAACCTCCGCCACGGCGGCCTCCACCGCGAAGCCGTTGAGGTCGAGAATCGAACTCGCTTCCCGAGTCTGCGCCTTCCGGGAAGCCAGATCGGTCTGAGCTTCTTCCAGGGACGCCGGTGAAGCGACCTCGCGCGACCGCAGGGTCATCTTCCGGTCGAGATTGCGCTCGGCCGCGAGTTGCACCGCCTGGGCACTCTCGACCTTGGCCTGAAGGACCGCCTTGTTGCCGCGGGCGTTGTCGAGATCGATCCGGGCCCGGTCGAGACGGGCCTGCTGAACCTTGACGTTGGCCAACGCCATGTCGAGGGCCGCGCGATTCTCCTCGACTTTGGCCTTGAAGCTGCGCTGGTCGAGTTCCGCGAGCGGATCGCCGAGGCGGACCCGGTCGTTGAAATCGACGTACAGCCGGGCGATCTGCCCCGGCAGCTGCGAGCCCACTTCGACCGTATCGACCGGCTGCACAGTGCCCGTGGCGGTGATGAGTTGCTCCAGGGAACCGCGCTGGATCGGAGCCGTGATGAAGCGACCCGCCTCGAATGCCGGGGCGGCAGCCTCGTTGACGGCAGCCGCTGCCGGCGATCCGCGCTGCGTCGACTCGAACAGGCCGACATCGGGATTGGCGTAGGTGAGCAAGGCAAAGGCGGAGATCGCCGCGATGCCGAGCGACATCAGATTGCCGGGCAACCAGCGCGCCATCTGCGAGACCTCCCACCTGTCCGCTTCGTATGTCCGGTAAGGCCCGGATCTCGCGGATTCGGCCCGGATCTCTGCCCCGGCCATCGCTCTTGGTTACAGAGATTGTCGCGCTTGGGAACTCACCCCGAACCCGTAAGTGTTTGTACTTATATCGTCCTCTCTGAAGTTTTATTCTGTCAAACCTGAAGAATTTTTCTAGAAACGTCTGAATTTAAATAATCAAATAAAACAGATTGCTGCGCGGCGACTTTCATATTCGTCTAATAGATAAAACAGAAATAAATTAAAAGAAATCTAAATCATCGACAGTCGCGCGGCTCTGCGCACCAAAGTCTGAACGCACGCGCAGCGAGTCTTCGACATGACCTTGGCGCGGTGGATTTCCACGGTGCGGTAACTGATATCCAGTGCCTGCCCGATCTCCTTGTTGGTGCGTCCGAGGAGGACGTGGTGAAGGACATCGCGCTCGCGTCCCGTCAAGCGGTGAACCTGCGCGGCGAAATCCGCGTCGTCGCTGGTCGGCCGGGTGCCATCGTCCCCGACGAGGGCCGTCCGGACAGCGTCGAGCAGGAGGGCAGCCTCGAATGGTTTTTCCAGGAAGTCGCAGGCCCCGAGCTTGATGGCCCGCACCGCGGTCGGCACGTCCCCGTGCCCGGTCATCATCACGACGGGTACCATCGAGCCGGCGGCTCGGAGGCGCGCCAGCATCTCCAATCCATCGATGTGCGGCATGCGCAGGTCGGCCACGATGCAGCCGTTCAAGCGGCCGGGCTCCTCGATCAGCGTGGCCGCCCCGGTATGCTCGACGACGCGATGCCCGAACACCCCGAGGAGGAGCGCGAGCGAATGGCGCATCGCATCGTCGTCGTCTACGACGTGGATCGTCGGAATCGAGACCGCCTTCATGTCAGTCCTCAGCCGCGGGCAGGGTGAATCGGAACGTGGCGCCCCCTAAGGCGGAGCTGCCCACGGTGAACGTGCCGCCATGCGCAAGCACGATCGACCGGCTAACCGACAATCCGACGCCCATTCCGGTCGACTTCGTCGTGACGAAAGGCAGAAACAGCGTCTCGGCGACCGCCTCTGCGATACCAGGCCCGCTATCCGAGACGCTGATGCAGACGAAGCCATCGCCGTGTGCGGCTGCGACGATCGCCAGGTGCCGACGTGCGCTGTCCCGTAACGCCTCGCAGGCGTTACGGATCAGGTTGACCAGAACCTGCTGAATCTGCACGCGGTCGGCGAGAACGCGGATCCCTGGCGGCCCCGGATCGATCCGCGCCTCGACGCCCTGTTCCCGGGCTCCGACGAGGGCGAGATCGCAGGCATCGTCGATGAGCCCCGCGACGCTCTCCAGCCGCCGGTCCGTCTCGCCCCGGGTCACGAAGTCCCGCAGCCGTCGGATGATCGCCCCCGCCCGCTGCGATTGTTTGGCTGCAGCGGCAAGCGCTGTGCGCGCCGCGTCGATCTGCGCGTTTCCGGGCTCCGCGAGGAAGTGGTCGCACGCAGCCGCGTAGTTGCTGATCGCTCCGAGCGGCTGGTTGAGTTCGTGAGCGAGGGCCGAAGCCATCTCGCCCATGGCGGAGAGCCGCGAGACGTGGATGAGATCGGCTTGGAGGCGCTGCAGGCGCGCCTCGGCTTGCCGGTGCTCGTCGATACGATAGACGATGCCGCGGAAGCGGGTCATGCGCGCACCGCCACCGATCTCAGCCCGCCCGTGGGAGCGCACCCAGCGTAACTCGCCGTCAGCTTGGCGAACGCGATACTCGATGCTGTAGCGGCCGCCGTGTTCCAGCGCCCAGCGAACCGCCGCGGCCCGGGCGGCGCGATCTTCGGGATGCACGACAGCCTGGAAAGCATCGTGATCGGGCAGGCACCGCGCCGGAACGCCAAGCACGTGGTGGCAATTCTTGGAGATGGCGACCCGGCCGGTCGCGGGGTTCAGTGACCACGTGCAGATACCGATCTCGTCGAGGGTCTCGCGCAGGTCGCGCGCCGAGAGGCCGTGCTGGGCTTCCGTTCCCCGACCAGATCGCGTGCGTTCCGATCTCTGCACCGCCGCGTCTCCCCTCCGTCGTTGCGGACGACATCAACATCGCGGCTCGTAGCCGCTTACTTAGGAATATACGTTGAATTCACCAAAATCAAAACCGGTATTATTGTCCAAGATGTCGGCATTAGATCAAATGAAATACCATGATTATTGAATATCATGATGTGTATTGATCAAATAATTTTACGATTGCTCGATAATATGGAAAATAACGGAGCGATTTGCCGAAGACTAATGCGGTTCATTATCCAAAAGGCGTAGCCAACACAGGTTAGCTCAGATTTACGGCTATTCATCGCCGGACCCACGCTGCAACCTGAACGTGTTGTTCAACCCGAGCAACGCACCGCATGTCCCAACCCGCAAATGAGATTGGGCATGCATCGGACAGGAGGAATGCGCGATGAGGACCATCCTACTCTCGGCCGTCGCCGCTCTCGCCCTCGCCGGCATGCCCTCGCTGGCGTCGGCTCAGGTGGTGGGTAACGGCAATGGCAACGGCAACGGCAACGTCGGTTCCGGCAACGGCAACGGAAACGGCAACGCGAATGCCGGCTCGCTCAACGGCAACGGCAACGGCAACCTCAACCTGGGCAACCTGAACGGCAACCTGAACGGGAACGGCAACATCGGATCGGGCAACGGCAACCTGAACGGGAACGCCAACTTCGTCGGCATCGGCAACGGCAACGGCAACGGCAACCTGAACACTGGCAACCTGAACGGTAACCTGAACGGTAACCGCAACGTCTTCGCCGTCGGCAACGGCAATCTGAATGGCGTCAACAACCTCGGCAGCTCCAACGGCAACCGGAACGGCAGCCGGAACTCGCCCTTCTGACGGTACGCCTCGGAGGCCGTAAGGCAGCCTGCCAAAGGCTCATCAGGTGATGGCCGTCTGTGCTTGGACGGCCATCGAGGGACGGATGCGCGTCAGCAGTCGCTCGACGCAGAACAAGGAGCAGCGTGATGAAGTCTCCACTCCTTCCCGTAGCCCTTTTTGGGCTGATCAGCGCAGCGGCTCTACCAGCGCAAGCCCAGATCTTCGCCATTGGGAACGGTGTCGGTAATGGAAACGGCAACATCGGATCCTTGAACGGCAATAGCAACGGCAACTGGAACATCGGCTCCGGAAATGGCACCGGCAACGGTAACGGCAGCGGTACGCCCATCGTGAACGGCAATATGGGCGCGTTCAATTCCGGATCGAACAATGTCGGCGCCTTCAACAGTGGAACGGGCAATGTCGGCGCGTTCAACGGCATCGGGAACACCGGTGCCGGCAACGGAAACGGCAATATCGGCGCCTATAACGGCAACTACAATTCCGGCTCGCACAACGGCAACGGCAACGTTGGCGCCGGCAATGGAAACTTGAACGGCGGCAGCAGCAACGGCAACGGCAACATTGGTAGTGGGAATGGAAACCTCAACGGGAACACCTCCCTGCCGTCCCTCTTCCGCCGGTAAGGCGTCCACCGTCGAAGCTGGCACCGTTCAGGCGGCGGCGCGCGTCTCGAAATTCGGGACGGGCGCATTTCCCGTCCGCACGCGACCGGAGTCGCCCCGAGGAGGGCGACGCATCTGATGGAGCCGAGAGCCGTGCATCGAACCCTCGCTGTTCTCGCGCTCAGCCTGCTCGGGCTCAGCGCGGCCCAGGCCGCGCCCGGCCGCGTAGCCGCCCTCGCAGAGCTGGCACGAGATCGGCCCCATACGCAGATCTCACCGGTCGGCTCGGGCAACGGCAATGGCAATGGCAACGCCGGCTCGAATAACGGAAACGGCAATCAGACGAACGGCAACGGAAATTTCGGCACCGGGAACGGGCACGGCAATAGCGGCCGGAACGCGCCCCGGACCTGAACGTCCTCCGATCAATCCCATCCTGCTGTGCCGGCTGAAATCTCCCGCGGATCGGCGCGCGAAACATGTCGAGCGGCGTTAATGCGGGCTGCTCGGATCGGTGTGGCTTCTAAAAAGACCGTGTTTGTCACCATCGTCTAGCCGACCGTAACTGGCGATAATCGCTGTTGATTGACTATGATTTGGAGATATTATATTCGGTGAAAAAATTAGCAATAAAACGCCTGGCACGGAGCGCATCCGATGGAAATGCCTTGCCGGATATGGGGTGGACGCATGTCGACAGCGCTCGCTCTGACGTTATCGCTGTCCCTACCTGCCTTCGCGCAGAGTGAGGACGGTCGCCGCCGCTCGGAGCCCACCGCGCCCGTCAGCCGAAATGATGCGGATTCGACGCAAGGCACAACCTCGGATCTCCTGATCAGAACCCATGACGCCTCCGGAACGATCGGCGTAGCGCTCCCTCTGGACATCAAGCTGGTCCGCGTCCGGAATGTCTATATCGAAGCGATCAAGCTGCTTGGGCTTCCCCGCGGCGTCACGATCAGCGACTCGACCAATACGTTTTCGTCGACCAGCGACAACAACGACGTCGATGTCAGCGCATGGGATCTTTCGAAGATCCAGATCCTGCAGGGCGACGAGCGCGAAAGCAGTTTCCCGCTCGCCGTCGCGGCGATCTGGACTCCGGAATCCGGCGGACACATCGATGTCACGTCGAGCCGCCTCACCGTCAATTTCATACCGGAGAGCATGAGCCGCGACATGGCGGCCCGCGGCGACGCGCCGGGCAGTTCCGGGCGGCGTTCCGCTCAAATCGGGGAGACGGCGCCGCCCCTCCAGGCCTTTGCCGTTGTCGCCGATTCCGGCGCGCCGCCCTCCGATGTCTTCGTGCCGGAACCCGCACCTGTCGCCCCCCGTGAAGCAATCACGGCGCCCCCCGCAATTGCCGAGAGGAAACCCGGCGCCGGGACCGAGGCTACGAGCGTTCCACGCCCTGCGGTGCCCGCGCGTCCGGCGACGGTGGCCGACCCGCTGGTCGAGCGTGCCAGGGGCCTGATCCGGCTCGGCGACATCAGCGGTGCCCGGCTCCTGCTGGAGCGCGCCCAAGCGCGCGACGCGCCGAACGCGACCTTCCTGCTGGCGCAGACCTGGGACCCGGCGATGCTGCGGACCTGGAAAGTGCGCGGCCTGCGGTCGGATCAAGACCTCGCCCAGAGTCTGTACGCGAAGGCCGCGCGCCAGGACCGGGCGGACGAGCGGCGCCTGGCCGCCACAGGTCGCTGAGGACGCGCAAACCACGGACAGCTGACAGATCAGCGGGGGACGTATTCATGCCGAGGCTCGCCAGATTCGCCGCCTTCTTCGGGCTTGCCGCCCTGGTGGCAAGTCCCGCCGCGATGGCAACCGATGCATCATCGGCGCACCCCGATTCCGTGACGGAGGCCATCCTCGGCGACCGCATGAACGCGAACACCGTCACGGTGGTGACGGGAACCCCCGGCGGGACCTATTTCCGGATCGGTGCCGACCTAGCCTTCGCGCTGGACGACGGCGACAAGCTGCGGGTCCTGCCGATCCTCGGCAAGGGTGCGGGCGAGAACGCCTACGATATCCGATTCCTGAAGGGCGTCGATCTGGGCTTCGTCCGTACCGACACGCTGGAACAGCTGCGGCAGGATAAGCGCCTGAAGAACATCGAGCGGCACATCCAGTTCATCGCCAAGCTGTTCAACGACGAGCTGCACATCATCGCGCCGAACGCGATCCGGACGATCAGCGATCTCGCCGGGAAGCGGGTCAGCTTCGACGTCAAGGGCAGCGGCACCGATTATAGCGGTCGCGCGATGTTCCGCGAGCTCGGCATCGGCGTGGAGGCGGTCAATGTCGACCAGCCGACCGCCCTCGAAATGCTGCGCAAGGGTGAGATCCAGGCCGTCGCCTCGGTAGCCGCCAAGCCCGTGGCCTTCATCGCGGGCTTCGACCCGGAAGACCGCTTCCACTTCGTCAGTGCGCCCTATCCCGATGCGATCAACGACGCCTACGTTCCCGCCACCCTGACGCAGGCCGATTATCCGAAACTCGTGAACGGGGACGCGATCGAGACCGTCGCCGTCGGCACGGTCCTGGGGGTCTACAACAGCCCGCGGGGATCGCCGCGCTACGAGAAGCTCGTCCGGTTCGTCGACGCCTTCTTCGGCCAGTTCGACAAGTTCCTGGCCCCGCAGCGGCATCCGAAATGGCGCGAGGTCAACCTGGCGGCCTCGGTGAACGGATGGACGCGCTTCCGCCCCGCGCAGGAGTGGCTCGATCGTCACCACGAGCAGGACGTGGCCTCTCAACCGGATCTCGACCGCTTCTTCCAGGCGCAGGCCAACCGGCAGGCCGGAAAAGAAGAAATCTATCAGGCCTATCTGAAGTGGCGCCAGGCTCGATGACAGCATCGAGAGGTTTTGAGGGGCCGACGCGTCGCACCCAACGCCTTTCGTCTGAGTCCGAGTCAGCTTGCATGACCGATACGTTTGGCGCTGATCCTCCGGGTTCCGCAGAGTGTCGGGAGCGTCATGCTCGCTCGCCCGAACCTTACGGTGGAAGACCTTCGGCTTGCAGCGCGATCAAGGACTGCCCTTCAAGCGTCACCCCAGGGCGAGGGCGGCCGGCCGGGGGGCGACGCCGGCGCCGAGATAGAACGCCTTCACGTCGTCGCGACCGCGCAGGGAAGCGGCGCTGCCTTCCAGCACGCTGCGGCCGTTCTCCAGCACCACGGCCCGGTGAGCATGGCGCAAGGCGAGCCGGACATTCTGCTCGGCCACCAGCAGCGAGAGGCCCTCATCGCGGTTGAGGGCGGCGAGGATCCGGTAGATCTCCTCCACGATCTTCGGCGCGAGGCCCATCGAAGGCTCGTCGAGGACGAGGAGTTTTGGACGGCCCATCAGGGCGCGGCCGATCGCGGCCATCTGCTGCTCGCCGCCGGAGACGAGGCCCGCCGCGATGGCGCGCTTCTGCCTGAGCCGTGGAAACAGGTCGTAGACCCGCTCCAGATCCGCCCGAAGCTCGCTACGCGAGGCACCGCGCCCGAGGCCGCCGGTGACGAGGTTCTCCTCGATCGTGAGCGCGCGGAAGCAGTGGCGCCCTTCGAGCACGCCGACGAGGCCGCGGCGCACCAGAGCGTCGGTGCGGCTGTGTCCGACATCCGCGCCCGCGTAGGTGATGCGCCCGCCCGTGACCTGCCCCCGCACGGCCGGCAGGAGGTTGGAGATCGCCCGCAACAGGGTGGTCTTGCCGGCACCGTTGGCGCCGACCAGCGCCACGATCTCGCCCGCGTCGACATGGAGATCGACCCTGTCGAGCGCACGGACCGCACCGCCGTAGCGGGCCTCCAGCGCCTCGACGCGCAGGAGGGTGTTGCTGGCCGCTTGCGTCACCGGCTTTCCGCCGCCGCGTGCTCGGCCGAGGTATTCCTGGTACCGGCATCCGCCTGTTCCTCGGCGGCGCAGTCGCGCGGGGTCAAGCCGTGCTCCTTGGCGTAGGCCGTGGACGAAGCCTCGATGATCGGGCGCAGGCTGGCCCAGTCCGGGGCGATCCAGTCGGAGACGACCTTCCATTTCGCGCCGTCCCATTGCTGGAAGGTGACGCGGCCCTCGCCCTCGTGGTTGGCGCAGGTGACGTTGATCGAGTGGAACAGACCCTTGGCGCCGAGTTCGGCCACCCGGGCCTCGTCGATGCGCAGATGCTCGAAGCCCCAGCGGACCTCGTCACCGGTCAGCGTGCGCTTGCCGAAGCGTCCTTGCGCGATCCGCACCGCCTCGACGTTGAGGATGCCGTTGAGCACGCCGAGATTGTGATAGACGCTGCCGATGCGCTTCTTGTCCGCCAGATTGCCGTTCCCCGGCTCGTAGACCTTGCGGACGATCTCCTGGATCACCGGGTATTCCGTACCGGACGCCTGGGTGGTGATGGCGACGTAGCCCTTCGCGGCATCGCCGGCCGGGATCGCGTCCTCCTCCGAGTTCGACCAGACATTCCCGACGATGTGGTCCACCGGGAAGCCGGTTTTCTGGGCGGTCTTCAAAGCGACGGGGTTCATCACGCCCCAGCCGCGCAGGACCACGAAATCGGGCCGCAGGCGCCGGATCGTGAGCCATTGTGATTGCTGCTCGTTGCCGGGATGCGGCACCTCGATCTGCTCGACCTTGAAACCGTAGGTCTTGGCCAGCGTCTCGAAGATCGGGATCGTCTCCTTGCCGTAGGGCGAGCCGTGGTAGAGCACCGCGATCGTCTTGCCCTTGAGCTTGTCCAGGCCGCCAGCCCGGGTGCCGAGATACGCGACGATGCCGCTGGTCTCGCTGTAGGGATTGAGCAGGAGCGGGAAGACGTAGGGAAACACCCGCCCATCGGTGGAATCGGTGCGGCCGTGGTTGATGGTGATCAGCGGCACCTTGTCGGCGGTGACCCGGTCGATCATCGCGTAGGCGATGCCCACCGAGAGCGGGTTCCTGGCGGCGATGCCGGGCCGCGACTTCAACCGCTCGTAGACTTCGACGCCGCGCTCGACCTCGTACTGGGTCTCGCCCTCGCTCCAGGTCAGCTTGACGCCGTTCACGCCGCCGTCGCGGCTGTTGATGAGGTTCAGGTAGTCGATGAAGCCGCCGAAGAAGCCGGTGCCGCCGGCCGCGTAGGGGCCGACGCGGTAGCTCTGCAGCGGAAAATACTGCTCGTCGGCCTCGGCTGCGCCGGCGAGGCCGAGCAGGGCGGCTCCGGCCAGGAGGGCGGCGCGCATGCGGGGTCCTGACATCATCGGCGTCTCACAATCTTCTGGGTTGGAAAAACATCAGTCCGCCCGACCCCGAAGCCGGCCAACGGCGCGGTCGAGGAGGGCGGTCAGGCCAGCAGGCTCGCGGATCAGCACGGCGACGATCAGCGTCCCGAGCACCATGCGCTGGCACATCTCGAGGGTGCCGGAATCGAAGCCGTCGCCCAGCATCGCGGCGCCGAGACGCGCCAGCACCAGCGGCAGGACGACGATGAACCCCGCGCCCAGAAAGGCACCGCGCAGGGTGCCCAGCCCGCCGATGATGACGATGAACAGGATCTGGAACGAGCGATCGAGGTTGAAGCCGGCGGGTTCCAGCGTCCGCAGATAGGCGAAGGCCCAGAGCACCCCCGCCACCCCGACGATGAACGACGAGAGCGCGAAGGCGAGCAGCTTGGTGCGCGCCACCCGCACGCCGGTGATCCGGGCCGCAATCTCGTGATCGCGGATCGCCACGAGGTCACGGCCGGTGGGCGACCGCACCAGCCGCCACGCCGCGAAGCTCAGCAGCGCGACCACCGCGAGGGAGAACAGGTAGCGCCCGCGGGCATCCTCGAACGAAATGCCCGCCACAATCAGGCGCGGCGCAGAGACGATCCCGGACGGGCTGTCGTTAGACAGCCAACCGATGCGGTTGAGCGCCCAGGCGACGAAGAACTGCACCGCGAGCGTCGAGACCGCGAGGTAGAAGCCGCGCAGCCGCAGGGCCGGCAGGCCGGCGATCACCCCGGTCAGGGCGGCGACGCCCCCGGCGATCAGGATCACGACCGGAAGCGGCAGGAACGGCAGGCGCAGAGACAGGTTGAAGGCCGCGTAAGCGCCGACCGCCATGAACGCTGCGGAGCCGAGGGACAGCAACCCGGCATAGCCAGTCAGCAGGTTCAGCCCGAGACCGGCCAGTGCCAGCGCCAGGAACGGGGTCAGGATCGCCTCGTACAGGTAGCTCGTGCCGATGAGCGGAACGATTCCGACAGCGACCAGAGCCACCAGCGCCACGCTGGTGACGCCGGCGGGGAGGGTGCGTTGCGCGCCGACGGACGCGATTCCAGCCATCGGCTCAGACCCGCTCGATGGTGCGCAGGCCGAGCAGGCCCGAGGGCCTGATCAGCAGGAAGGCGAGCGCGGCGACATAGGCGATCCAGCCCTCGATGCCGCCGCCGATGATCGGGCCGAGATAGACTTCCGACAGCTTCTCCGCCGCGCCGACGATCAGGCCGGCCAGGATCGCACCGGCGATCGAATCGAAGCCGCCCAGCACCAGCACCGGCAGGGCCTTGAGCACGACCAGCGACAGGGAGAACTGAACGCCGAGGCGCGCGCCCCACAGGAGGCCCGCCACCAGGGCGACGAGGCCGGCGGCGATCCAGACGGCCGACCAGATCCGCGGCAGGCGCAGACCGGCATTCAAGGCGGCCAACGGGTCGTCGGCGACCGCCCGGAACGCGAGCCCGATGCGGGTGTAGCGGAAGAACGCCGTGAGACCGGCGACCATAAGCCCGGCGATCCCGGCGGCGAACAGATCGAACCGGCTGACCAGCACGCCGCCGACCTCGAACGGCGTATCGTCGATGCCGAGATCGAGCCCGTGCACCTGCGTCCCCCAGGCGAGCTGTGCCGCGCCCTCGATGACGTAGGACACCCCGAGGGTCGCCATGAACAGGGTGATCGGCGGCTGGTTGACCAGGGGCCGGAGCACCGCCCGCTCGATCGCGAGCCCCAGCACGACCATGACTGCCAGGGTCGCCGCGAGGGCGCCGGCGAAGGGCAGCCCGCGCTCCAGCAGGCTCACGAAGGTGAGCGCGGCAAACAAAACCATCGCCCCCTGGGCGAAGTTGAGCACGCCGGAGGTCTTGTAGATCAGCACGAAGCCGATCGCCACGAGGGCGTACATCACGCCCGACAGCAGGCCGCCGACGATCACCTCGATGAGGAAGGCGAGATCCGGGTTCACGCAGCGTCCTCGTCCGCGACATCCTCGGATTCGAGGCCGAGATAGGCGGCGATCACCTTCGGGTTCGCCTGAACCTCGGCCGGGGTACCGGTGGCGATGCGGCGGCCGTGATCCAGCACGGTGACCCGGTCGGACAGGCGCATGACGACGCCGATATCGTGCTCGATCAGCACGATCGCCGTGCCATAGGTCTCGCGCGCCGTGCGGATGAAGCCGCTCATCTCGGACTTCTCGGTGGCGGTCATGCCGGCCATCGGCTCGTCGAGCAGCAGCAAGCGCGGGCGGGCGACCAGGGCGCGGGCCAGCTCCACCCGCTTTTGAATGCCGTAGGGCAGGCTGCCGGCTCTTCGTTCGGCGAACGAACCGAGTTCGAGAAGTTCGATCACCGCTGCGGCGCGCGCCAGATGTTCGCGTGCCTCGCGACGGGCCGAGGGCAGGCCGAGGAGCTGTGCGGCGAGGCCCGCTGTCCGGTCCCCTGCGAGCCCGGAGAGGATGTTGTCGCGCACGCTCAAGCCGGCGAAGAGCGCCAGATTCTGGAAGGTCCGCGCGACGCCGAGAGCGGCGAGCTGTCGGCTCGGGACCCGGGCGAAGGATGCGTCGCCGATCCGGACGCGCCCGGCCTGCGGCGCGTAGAGACCGCTGATCGCGTTGATCAGCGACGATTTTCCGGCCCCGTTCGGCCCGATCACGGCGTGGATCTCATGCGCCTTCACGGACAGATCGATCTCCGCGAAGGCGACGGTGCCGCCGAACGCCAGCGACAGCCCTTCGACCGCCAGGATCGTGCGGTCCGCCTCACGCGCCGGACCGCCCCGCCGCGACGACCGAGCGTCGCTCAGTTGCGCGACCTCAGAGCGGTTTTGCCGTCTCAGCACTGGCACGGTTCGCTGTGAGGCATCCTGCATCCGAACGTGCCCGCGCGCAGACCCGTCACCGGCTGCGTCAAGATCAAGAATAATGATGCCGCAATCATTACGTCGATTGAGCATCGGTGTGAGGTTCTTTATTCCGGCACTGAAGTATAGCTAGTCTTCGACACGCGAGTCAAAGGCAGGATAATCTCTTGTATGAAATGCTTCGAGCCTGGTTTTTTGCGGCTTCAGGGGAGAAGAGAAAATTTTCCATTTCCCGATGCGAGCCAGCGGTTCCGAGGCAGCCTCAAGACACGCTGATTTGCGCGAACCGCGTCACGCCTGCAGGGGGTGATCAGAGCCGAAGCCACGGGCGTCGTGTCGGATCGCGCAACCGGGGTGACCTGCATCCACGTGCGGACCAAACGTGGCCCGTCTCGATGCGGGTGTCATGACTGTACGGCGCCCAGGATACAGCGGATGCTAGGCGAGCGTCGGTGCGCATTTTCTCGCCCGAAAGCCTATCAGACCGGGCGGATCGAAGAGAGCAGCACAGAAACAATCGCATTTTTCATTTAAAAAAAGCGTGATTCTTCACGTCTTTAAACTCAAAGTTGATAAAAATCGAACCGATGTCGCACATGACAACGCTACTTTAGATTTACCTCTCCGATGATATCTTGACGCCTTAATTCTTGAGCCGAATCGCCTGACACCGGACGTCGTTGATGCGCCTGACCATAAGAATTCGCCTCATCGCGCTTCTCAGCGTCTTGGGCGTCCTGTTGTTGGGCGCGACGGCACTCGGCAATCTCGCGCTCTACTGGAACACGAAGAGCCTGCAGACGGTCTTCGATGATCGCGTCGTTCCGCTCGGTCAGTTCAGCGGCTTGCGCGACGCCTACGACGCCATGGTCGAGGCGTCGCGATCCGTGCGGGACGGGAAGACCGATCCACGCGCGGGCATTCAGACTATCCAGCGCGAACAGGCCAACGTGAAGCGGCAATGGGCCGATTACCTCGCTACCTATCTGACACCTGAAGAGAAGGTTCTCGCAGCGGACCTTCAGGCGCAGATCGACCGGAACGACCCGCTCATCAGCGATCTGGTGCGACACGCCAATGCGAACGCGATGAGCGCCTATACCGATGCGCATGCCGCGCTCCTGAACGCGATGACGCTGACTCATGCCGCTCTCGGCAAGCTGACGGCCTTGCAGATCGGGGTGGGGCGCGAGGAGTTCGAGCAGGCGCGGACGACGTCGGGCTGGACGGGCGCCCTGCTCGTTGCCTCTCTCGTCCTCGCGACCATCGCCATCGCGTACGGAATCGTCACGGTCTTGATGCAGGTGGCGCGGCCCCTCACCGGCATGACGGCCACGATGACCCGCCTCGCCGCGGGGGATATCGAGGCGCCGGTCGCCGGCGCGGACCGTCAAGACGAGATCGGCGCCATGGCCGGGGCGGTGCAGGTCTTCAAGGACGCCCTCATCGCCAAGCGCCGGGCGGACGCGGATGCGGCTGTCGAGAACGAAGCCAAGAATCGCCGTGCCCAGGTTCTGGACGAGGCCACGCGTACGTTCCGCGCCGAAGTCATGAAGATGACCCAGGCCCTGTCGGCCGCCGCGGAGGAGATGGAGGCCACGGCCCAGGCGATGAGCCGGACAGCCGACCACACGGCGGCCCAATCGCTCAGCGTCGCAACCGGGGCGGAGCAGACCTCGGCCAACGTGCAGACCGTCGCGGCGGCCAGCGAAGAACTTGCGGCGTCGATCAGCGAGATCAACGTCCAGATCGTCCGATCCTCCGATATGGCGCAACGCGCCGCCACCAACGCCGTCCAGACCAACACGATCATGCGGGAACTGGCGGATGGCGCCCAGAAGATTGGGGCGGTGGTCGAACTGATCACCGACATCGCCGCGCAGACCAATCTCCTCGCCCTCAACGCGACGATCGAGGCGGCGCGCGCCGGAGAGGCGGGGCGCGGCTTCGCGGTCGTGGCCGGCGAGGTCAAGGAACTCGCCGCGCAGACCGCGAAGGCCACCGAGACGATCTCTCACCAGATCATCGCCATCCAGGGCGAGACGCGCCGTGCCGTGGAAGCCATCCAGGCGATCTCGGCGACCATCGTGGAACTCCGCGCCATCGCAGTCGGCGTCACCGCGTCGATGGAAGAGCAGGGGGCGGTCACCCAGGAGATCGTCCGGAGCGTCACGCAAGCGGCTCAGGGGACGCAGGCGGTGACGACCAATATCGGCGCCGTCACCGCTGCCGTCGGCGAGACCGGAAATTCCGCGTCGCAGGTGCTGGCCGCCGCGACCGACTTGTCCCGTCAGTCGGAGCGGCTGACCGAAGGCGTCGCGGATTTCCTCACCAAGGTTCAGGCGGCCTGAGACGAGCGCTACGCAAAGGTCCGCTCCGGCAGCCGCATCAGCGGCTCGCCCATGCGCAGGCGTGCGCCCTCCTGCAGGGCCGGCCACAGGGTGAAGCCCGGCGGGGCCAGCACCACGATGGTCGAGCCGTGCTCGAACCAGCCCATCTCCGCGCCTTTCTCCAGGCGGGCGGTGCAGGGCAGGGGGCGCCCGCCGGTGCGGCGCAAAGCGACGCCCTCCGGCAGGAAGCCGAGGCGCAGGCCCGCCACCAGGATCGCGGCGACCGGCACGAGGGTCACGGCGTGGCCGGCGATCCGCAGGCGCAGCACCGCCCGCTCGTTGCGGCAGAACAGGGCCTCGACCCGCTTCAGTGCGATCGGGTTCACGTTCCACGTGTCCCCCCAGATGTGGCGGACCGATTCGACCCGCAGGTCGTGGGGGGCGTGGAAGCGGTGATACATCCCGGCGGTCAGCCGCAGGGTCGCGTAGGCGCCCCCTTCATGGGCGCGGGCCAAGTCCGCGTCGCCCCCCAGCAGATCGGTGAGGCTGTAGGACAGGCCCTTGATCTGGAGCAGCCGGCCGGCCTCGATCCGGCCATGCGCACCCAGGATCGCGTCGCTAGGGCTCACCAGGATCGTCGGGTCCAGGGCGATTGGGCGGGCGCCGGGGCGCAGGGCGCGGACGAAGGCCGCGTGAAGGCTCGGGAACTCGGTTTCGGCTGCGTCGCTCAGATCGACGTCGCAGAACAGGCGCCAGGTGGCGATCGAGACATCGCGCACCAGCGGCTGCTCGATCCGGCTGAACCAGCCCATGAACCGGGTGGCGAGCCGGCGCGGCAGCCGGTTGGTGAGCAAGAAATTGAGATCCTCCTGGGCGCCGACCTGCGCCAGGGCGCGCCGCAGCCGCGATCCCGCCGAAACCGTCATCATGCCGTGAACCGCCTCCGATACGGCGTGGGGCGATGTCCGCACTCCTCGCCACCCTGTCCGTCACCGCTGCAGCGGCCTTGTTCGCCCTGCCCAAGGCCGCGCAGCGCCTGCAGCTGTCGCGGGCCAAGCATCCCTCGCTCACCGGCCACGCCCGGATGGCCCGGCGCGTGGCCGGGCTGATCCCGCATTACGCCTATGCCGAGCGCGCCTTCTTCCGCGCCGACGACCCGGATGAGACGGTGGCGCTGCGGCGGGAGAACGGCTTCGCCCGGCTCAGCGACCTTTACCGGACGCGGTTCGCCCGCACCCGGGCCGAGACCGAGGCGGTCCGCGACGGCCTCTCGGATCTCCAGTTCACCGGCCTGTACCGGGTGCCGTTCCAGTTTGCCCGGCACGTGCGCGCGTATCTCGGGGCCGGCGCGTTCGCCGCGGCTTCCGAGGGCGTGACCATCACGGATCTCGACGGCAACGTGTTCTACGACCTGGCCGGGTCGTACGGGGTCAACCTGTTCGGCGTGGATTTCTACCGCGCCTGCCTGGAGGAGGGCGCCGCGAAGGTCGGCGCGCTCGGGCCGGTTCTCGGGTCGCTGCACCCGGTGGTGACCGGCAATGTCGCGCGGCTCAAGCACCTGTCGGGCCTCGACGAGGTCTCGTTCCACATGTCCGGAACCGAGGCGGTAATGCAGGCGGTGCGCCTCGCCCGATACCACACCGGGCGGTGCCGGATCGTCCGCTTCTGCGGCGCCTATCACGGCTGGTGGGGCGAGGTGCAGCCGGGCATCGGCAACCCGGTACCGACCCGCGACACGCTCACCCTGGCCGACATGTCGGCGCGGACGCTGCAGGTGCTCGCCAGCCGCCGGGACGTCGCCTGTGTGCTGGTCAATCCGCTTCAGGCCATGCACCCGAATGCCGGCGCGCCGTCCGATTCCGCCCTGGTCGACAGCGGCCGCAAGGCCGCCTTCGACCCTGCTGCCTATACGAAGTGGCTTCAGGAGCTGCGCGCGGTCTGCACGGCCAACGACATCGTGCTGATCTTCGACGAGGTCTTCCTCGGATTCCGCCTCGCCCGAGGTGGCACGCAGGAATATTTCGGCGTGCGCGCCGACATGGTGACCTACGGCAAGACCCTGGGCGGCGGCCTGCCGGTGGGCGTGATCTGCGGGCGCGCCGACCTGATGCGGCGCTTCCGCGACGACCGTCCGGTGGACATCTGCTTCGCCCGCGGCACCTTCAACGCCCATCCCTCCGTGATGGGCGCCATGAGCGCGTTCCTCGACCGGCTGGAGACGCCGGAGGTCGCCGCCCTGTACCGCGACCTCGACGCGACCTGGGATGCCCGGGCCGCGCGGCTCAACGCCCTGCTGGCCGAGGCCGACCTGCCGGTGCGGGTCGCCAACATGTCCACGGTCTGGACGGTCCTCTACACGCGGCCGTCGCGCTACAACTGGATGCTGCAATTCTACCTGCGCGCCGAGGGGCTGGCCCTGTCCTGGGTGGGAACCGGCCGGATGATCTTCAGCCTCGCCTACGACGACGCGGCCTTCGAGGCGGTCGCCGCGCGGTTCGTGGCGGCCGCGAACGCCATGCGGGCGGATGGCTGGTGGGAGTGTGGCGCTCCGACCGACAAGGCGATCCGCCGGGCGATCCTGCGCGAGGTCGCGGCGGTCCGGTTCGGCAAGCTGGGCGCCCGTCTCGGCCTCAAGGCACCGGACCAGGCCTGATCGGGTTTCCGAAGGCCCCCGGCCCTCTGGCGGGGTTCAGGGCGCGCAGCCCCGAATGCGCAGCGCGAAGTCTTCGCAGGGTTCCACCCTGCACCTGCAAAAGGTCGACGACCTTTTGAAACCGGGATCGTCTCGCGGCGTCGTCAGTACGGCAGGGATTCCACCGCCTGGCGACGCTCGGCTCAGGCGCCGTGCTCGTGCGGCTCGTGCTCCTCGACCATCTCACCATGCAGCAATGCCAGTGGCGCCTTGTGGTAGAGCTTGATGTCGTGGAACGGGTCCGTGAGGATCTTGGTCGCCCAGACCAGCCCGGTCTGCACGTCGCGCACGAAGAACAGCTGCACGGTGCGGAACAGCAGGCCGGCGCCCGCGAGCCACAGCCAGATCCAGCCGACGTTGCGGATCAGGTCAGTGGTCGTCCGGTGCGGCTCGAGCAGGCCGAACAGGGTGGGATCGAAGTAGAGCGGCAGCGGCGACAGCGCCCAGATCGCCAGCAGCACGATCTTGCGCTGGAGATTGTAGCCGACCTTGATCTCTTCCTTGTGCTCGTGGGTCGCGTTGTTGACGTGGTCGTAGCCCTTCGGCTCGAAGAACAGATGGCCGGATTGCCGGCTGGTCATCGCCAGCAGCCAGCCGATCAGCGCCGCCGTGGCCGGATCCTTGAACGCCATCGCGTAGGCAACCAGAAAACTCACCGCGCTGACGAAGTGCAGGCTCTGGTTGATCCGGTTGTGGTGGTAGTAGCGGTGGTCGTCCCAGCGCTGGACGCGCAACGTCTCGAGAAAGCTCGCCATGCCGTTCGTCTCCGTGTGGTCGTGGGTGGGCTGGTAGGAAGGCGTGCGCGCTCAGGCGTCGTGCCTGCGCAGGCGGATCAGGGAGAAGTGGCCGAGCGGCGGCAGGGCGCGGCGCTCGACGACCTCCACGGGCGCGGTTGCCGCCCAGGCGGCGTAGCGCGCCCAGGAAAATTCGGTCCGCCATCCCAGCCGGCTCGTGATCGGCATCAGCGTGTGCTCGACCAGACGGCGCAGGCCGCCCTCGGCGCCGATCCGGGTGGTGATGACGATCTCGCCGCCCGGGCGCAGCACCCGGGCGAATTCGTCGAGGGCCACCTCCGGGTGCGGCACAGCGGTGACGACATATTGCGCGACGACCACGTCGAAGGAGGCGTCGGCGAAGTCCAGATGCTCGGCGTCCATGACGGCCAGCCGTTCGACGTTGCGCAGGCCGAGCCGCGCCACGCGGCTGCGCGCCTTCTCCAGCATCGGCGCCGAGATATCGATGCCGACGATGCCGGAGGCCCGCCGGTAGGCCGGCAGCGACAGGCCGGTGCCGACGCCGACTTCCAGGACACGCCCGCCGATCCGCTCGGCCGCGGCGGCCGCCAGGGTCCTGCCCTGGGCGAAGACCGGGCCGAACACCAGGTCGTAGACCGGCGCCCAGCGGCCATAGGCCTTGGCGACACCGTCACGATCGAGATCGGGACCGAGCGTCGCCGCCCGCGGTGAACCGGTGCTCTGCGTTCCGAGGGCCATGAGGGTCCTGTCTCTCACTGTCTGTCAGGCTGAGGCACCCGGCCGCCGGCCCTGTCGTCGGCCGATCGATCCGGGATTCAGGAGAAAGCCGGGTTCAGACCCGGATTCGGATCACGCTGGGTTCGCGCCTCGCTGCCCGTTCCGGCGGCGCCGACCAGATGACGGGAAACACCTCGGAGCGCCGGCCGTGGAGGGCCGGACGCGGACGATCCGCCGATGACATCATGGACATCGTGGCACCGCGATCAGAAGAAACGGCGGCGCCGGAGGCGCAAAGCTAAGCGGAACGTCATCGGCCCCACACCGTCTCTCCGCGGCGATCTTTCCGCCGGCAAAGCTATGATTGTCGTTTGACAATGTTGTGACATCACAAAAGGTTCTTTTACGGACATACGCTTCGCTGGCAAAGCATTGATCCGCGAAAGATCAGCGTGAAATCCTATCTCGTCTTGGGCCTCGCTTAGCGGAGGAATGCGTCGGTTACGATACGGCCGCACCGGCGGCGCGGCCGGCCTCCCGGCATCGGCTTTCCGATCAACGCATTCACGATGACTGAGAAACCCCGGCCCGGATGCCTCAGCAGTCCGGCACGCTTGGGCTATGGTCCGAATACCACACTGCCCCCGGATGGTTTGGCCGACATCATCTCGCCCTGTTGTCGACGAGATGTTCCCCGGTATCGGTTGAAGAACGTGGCGCGGTTTCGCGCCGAAGGAGTGTCTCGCGTGATCGAACAAATGCGGCGTATGACCCTGGCTGTGGCGGCGATCGCCGGGCTCGCCGGAATGGCCGGGCGGGCGGAGGCCGCGCAGTGCGGCAACACGGCAGCCGGGTTCGAAATCTGGAAGCGGGAATTCGCCCAGGAGGCGCGCGGCAAGGCCAGCGCGGCAAGCTTGGCGGCCCTCGAGACCACGAGCTACTCCACCGCCACGATCTCGGCCGATCGCGGCCAGCACAGCTTCAAGCTGTCCCTGGAGCAGTTCCTCGCCAAGCGCGGCGGACCGACCATCGTGTCGAAGGGACGTCAGCTCAAGCGCACCAATGCCGCCCTGTTCGATTCGATCGAGCAGCGCTACGGCGTTCCCCCGGGCCCGCTGCTGGCGATCTGGGGCATGGAGACCGGGTTCGGCGCGGTCCGCGGCAACGTCAACACGCTGTCGGCGGTGGCGACGCTGGCATATGATTGCCGCCGCTCCGAATACTTCACCGACCAGCTCTACGCGGCGCTGACCCTGGTCGACCGGGGCCTGCTCACGTCGAGCACCCGCGGTGCGGCCCATGGCGAGGTCGGCCACACCCAGTTCCTGCCGAAGAACGTCCTGACCTACGGCACCGGTGACCTGAACAATGTCGGCGCCGCCCTGTCGTCGACCGCGAACTTCCTGAAGGCTCACGGCTGGCGCGCGGGAGCCGGCTACCAGCCCGGCGAGCCGAACTTCGTGGCGATCCAGGGCTGGAATGCCGCGCCGGTCTATGAGCGGGCGATCGCCCAGCTCGGGAGACAGATCGACAACGATTGAGGCTTGTTCCAGGGCGGATACAGCTCCCGTTTGGAGAGTTTACCTGTATCCGCCCGAAAATGGTCCCGATCGAACCGCAATCGACCACGCAGCCGCCGCAGAAAAGCCGGCCCGCTCCCGCTGTTTCATCCCGGCGGGGCCGGCCGGTCCATCGATACGCGCTGACGGCTCTCCCGAGCCGCGGCGCGGATGATCCGGCCGACGCCCGCTCCGCGACGAGAGCATGGGCGCCCGCATGGCTATCGACCCCGCGCCGCTGGACGGCCTCCCCATCCGGACCGACCGCCGCACCTGCGCGGCTCCGCTCGCGGTCCTGACCGCCGCGGTGGCACTGGCCGCCCTCGGAAGCGGCGCCTTGCACCGGGCGCGACCGACTTCCGAGACGCGGGTCAATCCGGATACCGCGATCGAGAGCACCGAATCACCGTCCGAAGCCGCAGCCGAGGCGACGAACGCGGAGGCAACGGCGACCGAAGCTTGGCGCGATGCCACCGGCGGTCCGCTCTCACGCTGGGCCTGGACCCAGATCGAACCGTCCGCACCGTTGGCGATTCCCGAGGCCGCGCCCGAACCGGAGGTTCAAGCCTCCGAGCCTCCGCGCGCCGCCATGACGGTTCCACTCCCGATCCCGCGGCCGCCCGAATTCCGATCCGCGCGCCAACCCGACCCCGCCCGCAGGGCCGAACGGCGGATCGCCCGTCGTGAACTCCCCCCCGCGCCGATGCCGCCCCGGGAGGACGATCGCTCGTTCCTGGAGAAACTGTTCGGCGTCGAGCGGGCGCCGGCCCTCGCCTATGCGGCCCTGGAGACCCGGCCGGCCGATCTCGTGCCGCAGCGGCGCATCTCGCCCCCCCTCGCCCCGACGGATGCGCGACCCACGGCCGGGACGGCGGTATACAACATCGCGAGCCGCGTCGTGATCCTGCCGAACGGCGAGCGCCTTGAAGCTCATTCCGGCCTTGGCGAAGGCCTCGACGAACCGCGCTTCGTCAACGTGCGGATGCGTGGCCCGACCCCGCCGGGCACCTACGACCTGAAGGAGCGCGAGCAGCTGTTCCACGGCGTGCGGGCGATCCGCCTCACGCCGGTCGGCGGCAACGAGGCCGTCTACGGCCGCGTCGGCCTGCTCGCCCACACCTTCATGCTCGGCCCGCGCGGCGATTCGAATGGCTGCGTCTCGTTCCGCGACTACGACCGCTTCCTGCAGGCGTTCCTGCGCGGCGAGGTCCAGCGTCTCGTGGTCGTGGCGGGCACGCAGGATGCGCTGCCGAGTCTCGCCGCGAGCCCCATCCGGACCCAGATGGCTCGCAACGGCAATTGAGCCCGGGCGGATGGATGAACCGGGCCGCGGGTGACCGTCCTGCCGTCAAAGCCGTCCCGCATCGACCGCGCGATGCGCCGGTCGCCGCCATCAGATCCCCACGCGCCCGATGGCCGGCAGCTTGATCCCCGGACGGCGCAGGTCGATGCCGGCGACGCCGCCGAACAGGTTCAGCTCCAGACCTTCGACCCACGCCAGCGTCAGCCCGAGATAGCCGCCGAGGTTGATCCGGATCCCGGTGCCCGAGGGTGTCCACCCGATCCACCGGCCATCATAGGGAAAGTCCTTGCCGATGGCCGTGGCCGGGAGGGTGACCCGGATTTCCGGCACCGCCGCCATCACGGCCGCCACGAACGTATTCGAGTTCGGGCCCGGCCAGACCACGTAATCGCCGGGGCTTGCATAGCGGTACTCGGCCACGGCCGTGCGGATGCGAGGGAGCATCGCCTCCGCCTCCGGGCCGTCGGAGGCGAACACGATCTCGGGCGCGTTCCCGAACCAGCGCCCATCCGGTACGAAGCGGTCGATCCAGATCGGCTGGCCCCAAGCCGTGTAGTCGAAGCGGCGATAGCGGCGCTCGTCGGCGCCCTTGATCACGATCCAGCTATGGGTCGCCACGATGCCGCGCCAACTCACCGTTCGGGCGGAGAAAATCCGCACCACGGCCCCGGCATGGGCCTCGGCCGGCGGGAGGAGACCGGCGCTGGAACGATCCGCCATGCGCCAGTCGCCGCCGGCACGCAGCCAGTACAGCGTTGCCGAGACCGCGACCGGCACGAGGAAGACGATGACGAGCGCGAACAGCGCGAACCTGATCAGGGACACGGGATTGGCCGGGGCATAGCTGAGGACCAGTCAGATGTAGGCAGGAGCCGCGCCGGTTCACCTGCGGCCGAACGGTACGGCTCCGCTCACGCCGCCCGGGACAGGGCATCGAGGAAGAGCGTCGTTGCGAGAAGGTCGGCGCAGCCGCCCGGGCTGAGGCGTGCCGCCACGAAGCTGCGATGGATCGCCACCGCGCGGTCACGCCAGTTCGAAGCCGCGATCCCTCCGGCAGCGAGGAAGGCCGCGGCCATGCCCTGCGCCCGAACCAGACCCTCGGCGCCGCCGCGGTGCAAGAGGTTGGTGTCGTCCACGACGGCGAGGAGCGCAAAGAAGCATTGGACCCGGGCGGCTTCGGGATCGTCCGGCGCGAGGCTTCGGCCGCGGCGCAGGGCCGGCAGCCCAACGGCCCGGATGGTCGGAAATCCCGCGGCGGCCTCCGCGCTGGCGCCGCCAACGCCATAGCGGCGCGCGGCGCGGCCGCCATGGCTGTCCGTCGAGGTCGGTGCCCGGGCGATCGCATCGCCCCACCGTCGGCCGACGGCTTCCGCCAGCGCTTCGGCCGATGCGGGTATCGTCCCAGCTTCGCCCGCGCCGGCACAGATCAGACCCAGGGAGAAGATAGCGCCGCGATGCGCGTTGACGCCATCGGTTGCCGCCAGCATCGCTGCCTCGGCCCTCAAGCCGATCGCCCGAAGTTCGCCCATCCCCGCGCTGCGGCTGCCAGCCACGACGAGTTCGCCGAAATAGGGTCGGATCGCCGCCGCGCTGCGGCGCAGGGTTTCGGCATCCATGTCGTGGTGGCTGCCAGAATCGACGGGGCTGACGAGCCCGGGCTTCGGCCAGGTTTCCAGCTCGTCGATCAGGGCGGCGTGGGCCAGAGTCGCAACGCGCTCGGGCCGACGGTGCGGCGGGAGCAGCGCTTCCTGAACGCACAGGTCTGAAATGCGGCCTCTCCAGCGCAGTTTCGAGGGATCGTTATGCGCGGGCCTTCGCGATCAGGCCTTGCGGCGGGTTGCGAAGGCTCGGGTTGGGCCTGCTGCTACGCACCGCCTGCCCAGTCGTCAATTCAACCGCTCCGCCTTGGTGGCGATCCGTCAGAACAGTCCGACGAAGCGGTCCGGCAATTGCCACAGATCGGGCGCCTGTGCCCAACTCTTGCGCTCAATTGCATCGGCGAATATTCTCTGCGTTGTGTCGAAGAGATCTTCGCCGCGGCGCATCTGGGTGCGTCGCCGTGCGAGTTCGGCAATGTCCGACTTGATATGCTCCAGAAAGATCATCGGCGGAATGGCGTGATGCGAATCCGGGATTCCCACGGGGGCAGCGGCATTGCGCTTCTTCTGCCGGTCGAACAAAAGGTCGTTATCACAATGGGCCAAGTGGAACAGAAATAGATCGCCGAATTTCGGTCGATGATCATGGACGACGCAGTGAAATCCGATGTGCCAATCCGTTCGCTTGGAGATAAGCGTCGCCTTGCACAGGGACGAGATGGGGCGGACATATCCTCTCTGCAGCGAAACAGGGCGTTGGAGATCGATCGGCGCTTCGCCCTCGACGTGGCGGACATCGGAGCCGAACAGGTCGAGCACAAGCGGCACATCCCGATGCGCAATGTAGTGGGACAGCGATGGCGCCACATCCGGATCGACGACGACCAGCTCATCGGCATCGGTGAAGAGCACACACTTGAAACCGATGAACAACGAGGTACAGAAGTCGCGGATCGTGTTCACACGCTCCCATTCGTCCAGGGGCGTTCTCGGTAGCCGGATCACGTTCGCGGCGATCCCGGTGGTCGAACCGTCGTCGGAGCCATGATCGAGAACGTAGCAGTTCTCCGCCCCAACCTGCTGTTCGTAATGTCTTAACCAGAGCGGCAACATCGTCTTTTCATTGAACGCCATGGTGACCACGGCGAGCGGCCTTTTCTCCACCGGACATTTTCCTTCAAGACGGCATTTCGATAACCCGCCGCCATCGTATCGGGCGGGACGCTAATGAGGAGCTAAGCTGGACATGGAGCGAGCGCCGCAACTTCTGCGATCCTTGAATAAGGAAGCGCGGATCATCGAGATCGGCCCCAGCTTCAATCCCCTTGCCCCGAAGCGCGACGGTTGGAACACGATCGTAGTCGATCACGCCTCGCGTGAGGAATTGCTCGAGAAATACCATGACCAGACGATAGATCGCATCGAGGACGTCGACATCGTCTGGACCGGCGGTTCCCTGGCCGATGCGGTCCCGCGCGATCAGCACGGGACGTTCGACGCCTTCATCGCCAGCCACGTCATCGAGCACACCACCGACATCGTCACGTTCCTGCGCGCCGCGGAGACCTTGCTGAGGCCCGACGGCGTCGTGATCCTGGCCGTGCCGGACAAGCGCAAGTGCTTCGACTTCTACCGCCCGCTCTCGGCCACCGCCGAAGCGGTCACGGCCTTCCTGGAGCGACGCGACCGCCACACGTTGCGGACGCATATCGACTACGCCCTGAACATGGCGTTGAAACCGGGAGGGATCGGGGCCTGGGCCGCCAGCGACGTCCAGTTGGCAGAACCGGTCAATCCGCTCACCAACGCGCCGCAATGGCATGCCGCCGCCAAGCATCCGGACTACACCGACGCGCATGCCTGGGTGTTCGTGCCGTCGAGCTTCAGCCTGATGATCCTGGAATTGTCACTGCTCGGCTATCTGGACCTCCAGGTCGAGGACCTTCAGGAGCGGCACGCGACCGAATTCTTCGTCTGGCTTCGCAAAGGGGCCCCGCACCTGTCCGCCGACGACGCCCGTCGCGAACGCACCACCCTGATGCAGCGCGTCGTCGTCGAGCTCGCCGAGCAGGCGCGCCAGTTGCCGGACGGGCCGCTCGGCGAGTCGGCGGCCCTGCTTCGCGACCAGCTTCTGAAAGCCGAGTACCGCGCGCATGCCCTGCGCAAAGTTCTCTCGGCCGTGCAGACCAGTCTCGGCCGGTTCGGCCTGAACCGCCGACGTTTCCGGCAGCAGATCACGTTGGCGGGCCAGGACGTTCCGGCAAATGCGCTGGCCCCCATCCAGCACCACATCCTGCTGAACGAGGCGACGAAGATCCTCAACCGGCGAAAGACCTCCGACAATGTGACGACGATGGTCGAGGACGATCCGGCACTGGCCGAGAACGCGGTCCTCGTCGTGCCGCTCGGCGCGGCCCAGTTCCGTGATCCGCTGCTGGCCGCCGAACTTCTGCGGGAGCGGCAGCGGTCGCAAGCGGTGCAAGTCGTGCTCGACGCCGTGCTGAAATGCCTGCGTTCCCGGTCCTGGGACAAGAAGCGCTTCAAGGCGCTCATCGCGAAGGCCGCCCAGGAGACGCCCACCGTCGGGCCTGAAGCGGTGCGTCACGCCGTGCTGGCCGAGGAGAGCCGGAAGGTTTTGGGCGTGCCCCGCGCTTAGGGATTCAGCGCGCCGGGGGCACCCAGATGCCGAGGGCGGAGGCGTCCACGGGACGGGGCAGGAGCCCTTCGGCCTTGAAGGCGTCGGCGATCTTCTGCTGCTCGGACAGGCCGGCCCGCGTGACCGGCTCCACCCGGTAGCTGCGGCGCGCGTTCGCCCGCAAGATCACCTCGGGCTCGATCTTCCACAGGGGCGCGAGAAGGGCGGCCGCCTCGGCCGGCTGGGCCTTCACCCAGGCGCCGGTCTCGGCCAGCTGGCCGAACAGGGCGGCGAGCACCGGGCCGTTGGCGGCCACATACGGATCGGCGGCGAGATAGTACCGCTTATACAGCGACAGTCCGGCGCCGTCGCGCAGGACCCAGGCCCCCGATTGCTGCCGGGCGGCGGAGAGGAACGGGTCCCAGGCGACCCAGGCCTCGACCCCGCCGCTGGTGAGCGCGGCCCGGCCGTCGGCGGGCGTCAGGTAGGCCGGGGTGATGTCCTTGAAGGTTAAGCCGGCCTCCGCGAGGGCGGCGAGCAGCAGGTAGTGGCTGCCCGCGCCCTTGGTGACGGCGACCCGCTTTCCGCGAAGGTCCGCGACCGTCTTGGCGGGCGAGGCTTCGGGCACCAGGATCGCCTGCGCGTCCGGGGAGGGGGCTTCCTGGGCGATGTAGCTGATCCGGGCCCCGGCCGCCTGCGCGAAGATCGGGACGGTGTCGGCGACATCGGCCGAGACGTCGATCTGCCCGGCATTGAGGGCTTCCATGATCGGAAGCCCGCTGGTGAACTCGTGCCAGGACAGCCCGGTGCCGAGCGGCGCCAGCGCTTTCTCCAGGTTGCCGTTCTGGCGCAGCAGCGCGATCAGCGTCGAGGAGCGCTGGTAGCCGATGCGCAGCGTCGCGGCGGCCCGCGCGGTGCACGGCGGTACGAGGAGGGCGGCGGCGAGACCGGCGATCAGGCTTCGGCGGGAGGTGGACATCGGGTCATCCGGGGCGAGGGCTTCGGCGAATGCTTTGAGGCGAGACCCTACCACCACGCGGCGCGGGTCTCGGGGGCGAGCGGCGGATGGGTCGCGGCCGGCCGCAGGGAGCGGTCGAGGGCAGCCATGACCCGGCGCACCGCCCCCTCATGATGGGCCGCGACGGGGTCGCGCGGGCGGGCGAGGCCGATATCGATGGTCTCGTCGAGCCGTCCGGGGCGCGGGCGCATCACCACCACCCGGTCGGCCAGCGTCACCGCCTCGCCGACATCGTGGGTGACGAGCAGGATCGTCGGCTTCGTCTCGCCCCACAGGCCCAGGAGCTGATCGTGCAGGTCCCTGCGGGTGAAGGCGTCGAGCGCCGAGAACGGCTCGTCTAGGAGCAGCACGCGGGGATGGGTCACGAACGCCCGGGCGATGGCGACCCGCTGCTGCTGTCCCCCCGACAGTTCTCGCGGCCAGCGGCCGCCATGCTCGGCAAGACCGATCCGCTCCAGCGCCCGGGCGACCCGCGCCCGGCGCTCGGACCGGGGGAGCCCGGCGAGGCCGAAGCCGACATTGCCCGCGACATTGAGCCAGGGCAGAAGCCGCGCCTCTTGGAAGACGACGCCGACATTGGGATGCGGCTCGCGGATCGTCTCGCCATCGACCTGCACGGTGCCGCGGCTCGCGTGGTCGAGGCCGGCAATCAGCCGCAGCAGGGTCGTCTTCCCGCAGCCCGAGCCGCCGATGAGCGCGACGATCTCGCCCGGCCGCACCGACAGGCTGATTCCGGAGAGCGCCTGCGTGCCGTCCGCGTAGGTCTTCGAGAGATCGTCGACGATGAGCACGGGCGTGTCTTGCGTGAGTGGTTGCAGGGATGGTCCGCGACCGACCTGCACGGTCGCGCCCGTCACAGGCTTTCCCGGGCGGTATCCTGCCAGCGGGTCAAGGGCCGGGTCAGCGTCACGAGGACCATGTCGGCCAGCTTGCCGGCCAGCGCGAAGGTGATGATCGCGGCGACGATCTGATCGGGCTTGCTGAATTGCTGGCCGTCAACCAGCAGATAGCCAAGGCCCTCCGAGGCGCCCATCAGCTCCGCCGCCACGACGAAGAGGAAGCCGAGGCCGAGCCCCGTGCGCAAGCCGACCAGGGTCGCCGGCAGAACCGCGGGCAGCAGGATCCGCCAAGCCAGGGCGAGGCGCGACAGCCGGAAGATGCGCCCGACTTCGACGAGCTTGCGGTCCACCGAGGCGATCGCGCCGGAGACCCCGACATAGACCGGGAAGAACACCCCGACGGCGATCAGCAGCACCTTCGGCGTTTCGAGGATCCCGAACCACAGGATGAAGAGCGGGACCCAGGCGAGCGACGGCACGGCCCGCAGCGCCTGCACGCTCGGATCGACCAGCCAGCGCAGGATCGGGAGTGTGGCGACCAGCGCGCCCGCAAGGATCCCGGCAGCGGCTCCCCACAGGAAGCCCAAACCGACCCGGATCAGCGTCGCCTCGACATGCATGAGCAGGTCGCCCGAGGCCGCCAGGTCCAGCAGCGTCGCGCCGATCCGGCTGGGCGGCGGCAGCAGGCGACCGGAGACCAGGCCGCTATCGACGGCGATCTCCCAACCGATCGCCAGGGCCAACGGCAGGACGAGCCCGAGACCGACGCGGCCGCCCTGCCGCAACAGCGTCCCGGACCTCAACGCGCCGCGACGGGGTTGAACGCGGAATCGAGCAGGCCGTCGACCGCCGCCGTGACATCCGTGGCGGCGGGGATCACGCCGGCCTGCTGCAGGGCGAGGCCGGCGGCCTTGATCGATTCGGCCTGTGCCGGCCCGATGGTCGGCTGCGACAGGTCGGTGCGCTCCAGTTGGCGGGCGATCACCGGTTCGGGCAGCTTGGTCGCGGCGACCAGCGCCGCCGAGAGGGCCTGCGGGTTCGCCAGCGCGTAGGCGCGCGCCTGCTCGTAGGCGGCGATCACCGTCCGGACCAGATCGGGATGGGCCTTGGCGAAGTCTTCGCGCACGTCGAGCAGGCCCCAGGTGTTGGCCGCCGGGTCGCGGTAGAACAGGATGTCGCCGTTCTCGATCTCGGCCGCCGCCATCAACGGATCGAGGCCGGCCCAGGCGTCGACATCGCCCCGGTCGAGGGCCGTGCGGCCGTCCGGGTGCTGCAGCAGGACGAGCTTCGCGTCCTTCTCGGTCAGACCTGCGCCCTGGAGCGCGCGGATGAGGAAGATGTGCGGGTCGGTGCCCCGGGTGACGGCGACGCGCTTGCCCTTCAGGTCGGCGGGCTTGGCGATACCGGTGTCCTTTCGGGTGACCAAGGCCGTCCATTCGGGGCGCGAGAAGGCGTAGACCGCCTTGATCGGATTGCCGTTGATCCGCGCGACCAAAGCGGCCGCGCCGGCGGCCGAGCCGATATCGATCGCGCCGGCATTCAGGAATTCGAGCGCCTTGTTGGAGCCGAGCGACTGAACCCAGCGCACCCGGATGCCCTTCGGCTTGAGGGCTTCCTCCAGGAACCCCTTATCCTTCAGGAGCAGCCCGACCGGATTGTAGGTCGCCCAATCCAGGCGGAGCTCCTTCGGATCCTCGGCCCGGGCCGCAGGCGCGAACAGGCCGGTCGCGGAGATCAGGACGAGGCCGGCGGCCAGGAGGGATCGGCGTGAGGAGCGCATCAGCGGAACCTAGTTCGGGCGAAGTTTTGGGGAAGGCGTGCACGCACAGGTTCGCGGCGCGCGGCCCGAAGCTTGGGAACCGCGACACCGCGCGCCGCAGGGATTCGTGCGATCAGGTGGTCTGGCCCAAGATTTCCAGGATCGTCCGGCGCAGCCGAACGAGGTCGGGATCGTCCCGGTGACGCGGGTAAGGGGCGTCGACCGGGAGCTCGGCCCGGATCGCGGCCGGGCGGTCGCCCAGCACGATCACCCGCTCGGCCAGGATCAGCGCCTCCTCGACGTCGTGGGTGACGAGCACCGCCGTGAAGCGCTTCTCCTCCCAGAGGCGCAGGAGTTCGGCCTGCATGGCCAGCCGGGTCAGGGCGTCGAGCTTGCCCAGGGGCTCGTCGAGGAGCAGCAGGCGCGGCTCGTTGACCAGCGCCCGCGCCAAAGCCGCCCGCTGCGCCATGCCGCCGGAGAGCTGGTGCGGATAGGCATCCGCGAAGCCGGCGAGACCGACGAGCCCCAGCGCCTGATCGATGCGCGCAGCCCGGGTGGCGCGGCCGACGCCCTGGGCTTCGAGCCCCAGCGCCACGTTCCCGCGGACGGTGCGCCAGGGGTACAGGGTCGGATCCTGGAACACGAGCAGCCTAGACGGGTCCGGCCCCTCAACCAAATCTCCGTCGACCGTGATGAGCCCCTGGTCCGGTGGTTCCAGGCCCGCAACCAGCCGCAGCAGGGTGGACTTGCCGCATCCCGAGGGACCGAGCAAAGCCACGAACCCTCCGGGCTCGACGGCGAGGCTGACCCGGTCGAGAACCGGCAGGGGCGTCCCGCGGATATCGAAGGCGTGGCTGACCGCCTCGACGCTCAACCGGGCCCCGACCGCCTGAACCGCCGGCCGTTCCCGCGTTGCGGCTACCATTGCACCAGCCCCTTCTGCCACGCGAGCAGGCGGTCGCGCAGACGGAACAGCAGGGTGATCAGCGACGAGCACATCAGGGCCATCACGATCAGCGCGGCGTACATGTTGGCATAGGCCGCCCAGCCCTGGGCCCATTGCAGGTACCAGCCGAGGCCCGACTTCACGCCGAGCATCTCGGCCACCACCAGCACCGCGAAGGAGCCGCCGAGCCCCATGAACAACCCGACGAAGACGTGCGGCAGCGCCGCCGGAATCGCCACCCGCAGGATCAGGAAGCTGCGCGAGGCGCCGAGCGTGCGCGCCACGTCGAAATAGGCCTTGTTGACACCGGCAACCCCGGACCAGGTCAGGACCGTCACGGGAAAGCCGGTGGCCAAGGCCACCAGGAACGTACTCGCCGACCAAGAGGACGGGAACACGAAGAAGGCCAGGGGCAGCCAAGCGGTCGCGGGGAGCGGCCCGACGAAGCGCAGGACCGGGTGGGCCCAATAGCCCACGGCTTTGGACGTCCCGATGGCGACGCCCAGCACGAAGCCCAGACCTGCCCCGAAGGCATAGCCGCCGGCCAGCAGGATGAGCGAGTTCAGCGTGCTACCGCCGAGTTTCGGCCAATCGTCGAGGAAGACCTCCAGGATCGCCTGGGGTGGCGGGAAGAACGGCATCGGCAACAGATCGAACTTCGCCGTGACGAGTTCCCAGGTCAGCAGGACGACGGCGATGGCGGCGAGCCACGGGCTCCAGTGCCGCAGCCGCGCCCCGAAGGTCCCGAGCCGGCCGGCGAGCAGGCCCAGCGGCAGCAGCGCCAGACCGATAGCCGCCGATCCCTGGGCGAACACGGCCGTCCTCGGAAAGTCGCCCGCCTCGGGCAACTGCAGGGTGAGTCCGGCGAGCACGAGCCAGACGATACCGGCCGCGAGCACACGCCAGGGCGGATAAGACAGACGCGTCGGTACGGCGGCGGTCCGCAGCGCCGTGCCGGCGGTGATGCTTCCGGACATGCGGCCCCTCAGCTCAGCACGTCGGCGTAGATCCGCTCGGCGAACTTCGCCGTGTCGGTCGAGCGCTTCAGGACGTTCACGAGCTTCAGTTCATCGCCGTAGAGGGCGAGCTGCTGCTTGAGCCGTCCGCCGACCGGGCTGTCGCCGTGATGCTGGCTGCGCAGCATGGCGGCGAGATCCTCGATCGAGCCCTTGCCGCCGTAGCCGGCGAACGCCTTCGCGGCCGCCTCCGGGTTCTCATGGACGGCGTGCCCACCCTCCAGGATCGCCCGGGTGAGCGACGCGGCGACCGCCCGGTCGTTGCGGAGCAGACTGCCGCGGACCGCCACGACGCAGCAGGAGCGGTCGGCATATTCCCCCGCAAGGTTGGTCGAGATCTCGGCGAAGCGCGGGTCCTTCAGCCAGATCCAGGTCCGCGGGTCGCCATCGGCGAGCGCCTGGGCCTCGCCCTTCTCCACCGCGAGGTTCAGCAGATCGACCGGGTATTGCCGCCATTCGACGCCGCTATCGGGGTCGATCCCGGCCTTGGCCAGCTGCAGGCTGAAGAAGTTCTTGGCCGGGCTCGCCTGATCGCTGATCGCGATGGTCTTGCCCTTAAGGGAAGCGATGTCGGTGATGCCGCTGGATTTGCCGGCCAGCAGCCGCAGGCAGCCGCCATGCAGGCCGGCGGTGATCCTGACGTCGAAGCCCTGTTCCAGGGGCTTGAGCCAGCGCAGGGCCATGCCGATCCCGGCATCGGCCTTGCCGGTGGCGATGGCCTCCAGCAGCGCCTCGGTGGCACCGCCGAAATTGACGAATTCCACGTCGAGGCCGTGCTTGGCGAAGATGCCCTGCTCCTTCGCGACCGGCGCCGCGGCGGTGCAGATCGCGGTGGCGTTCCAGGCCAGCTTGACCGGCCGGAGCGGTCCCGAAGCGGCCTCGGCCGCAGCGGGCCGGCAGAGCGGGCCGGGATCGAACGGCGCGCCAGGCCCGGGCGCCCAGGCCTGGCTCGCGCCCACGCCCAGGCCGAAGGGCGCGGCCATGGCGGCGGCACCGGCCCGCAGCAGCAGGCGGCGCGAGGGCATCCGGCCCGATCCTGTGGGTCCCGGATGTGACGGATCGTCTGTCATCGGAAGTCTCCGGACCGCGCGACCGCGCGGTGAGGTGGGCCGACGCACGATGCGGCCCGACCGCGTGGCCGGACAGGTCGTACGTCCTCAATTTCGGTGAATGATCCGTCGAGGGATCAACGATTTGAATATTCAATTGACTCGCACTCGAGTCAACGAAAGCGTTTTCCAATCTTTCACTCTGCGAAAGAAAGATATTCGTTCGCTTGGCGTGAAACCGAGAACGAATCTGCTTCATGGCGTCGGCTCGGCGACGGCGTCGAGCCACATCCTTACAGGCGCCAGCATTCGCAGCGAAGACTTGATCACAATATAGCAATCAGTAAATCTATATTTTGGCTATAAGTGGTAACATAAGTAAATTACCAACTGAAATTGGAAAGGATCCGACTTATTATCTCGGATGCGCGGAATCGAAATAGCAATGTCAACGGCAGATCCGTACGGGATCTGCCGCATCAATCTCCAAGGCATCCGATCCAAGTGGCGTTTCGCAACGTCTCGCCTCCTCACACTTTCCGATGGCGCGGCTGGAATTCGGGCCGCGGCAGGCCGAGATGCGCGCGCAGGGTGTTTCCGTCATAATCTTCCCGAAACAAGCCGCGCCGGCGCAATTCGGGTAGGACCAGCGCCACGAAATCGTCGAGGCCGCCCGGAAGGGTCGGCGGCATGAGGTTGAAGCCGTCGGCGCCGTAGGCTTCGAAGCGCTCCTGAAGCGCATCGGCGATCTGGACCGGGGTGCCGACCAGGATCCAGTGGCCCCGGGCGCCGGCCGCGCGCAGGTACAGCTGGCGGATGGTCAGGCCCTCCCGGCGTGCGAGGCGGAGGAACAGGTCCTGCCGGCTCTTGCCGCCATTGGTCTCGGGCAGGTCCGGCATGGGCGCGTCGTCCGGGTAGGCCGAGAGATCGGCGCCGGTGAGCTGCTCCAGGAGCGAACGGCCGACCACCGGGTGGATCAGCGCCTGCAGGGCGGCGAATTTTTCCCGGGCCTCGTCCTCCGTGCGCCCGACCACCGGGAAGGCGCCGGGCATGATCTTGAGATGGTCCGGATCGCGGCCGTGCCGTGCCATCCGACCCTTCACGTCGGCGTAGAAGGCGACCGCATCGTCCAGCGAATCCTGCGCGGTGAAGATCACCTCGGCGGTGCGGGCGGCCAGCGCCTTGCCGGCCTCGGAGGAGCCCGCCTGCACCACCACGGGATGCCCCTGGGGCGGGCGCGGCACGTTGAGCGGGCCGCGCACCGAGAAATGCGTGCCCTCATGGGCCAGCAGGTGCAGCTTCTCCGGGTCGAAGAACCGGCCGGCCTCCCGGTCGCGCACGAAGGCGTCGTCCTCGTAGGAATCCCAGAGGCCGCGGACGACATCCACGAACTCTTCCGCCCGGGCGTAGCGGTTGGCATGAGCGAGATGGCTCTCGCGGCTGAAATTCCAGGCCTCGCGCGGGTCGGCCGAGGTGACGAGGTTCCAGCCGGCCCGGCCCTCGCTCAGATGGTCCAGGGAGGCGAACTTGCGCGCCACGTGGAACGGCTCGTTGTAGGTGGTCGATGCGGTGGCCACGAGGCCGATCCGCTCGGTCACCGCCGCGAGATGCGACAGCAGGGTCAGCGGCTCGAACTGCCCGACATAGCGGATCGCGGTGCGGCTCAGGGCGTCGAGATCGTCGCCGCGGATGCTGACCCCGTCGGCCAGAAAGATCAGGTCGAACTTCGCGGCCTCGGCCGTCCGGGCGAGTTGCCGGTAATGGGGGGCGTTGATCCCGGCATCGGCCTGGGACGACGGATGGCGCCACGCCGCCACATGGTGGCCGCCGGGATACAGGAACGCCCCAAGGCGCATGCGGTCGTGACGGCGCGGCATCCTCGCGTCCCTCAGGCCGTGCCGACGCGATACTGACGCGGCGGCTCGGTGCCGTTCACCGCGAAGGCGCCGACGATGCGGTCCCGATAGATCCGGGGATTGTGCGAGGCGATGGTGCGGGCGTTGCGCCAGTAGCGGTCGAGGCCGAGCCCTTGCTTCACCGCCGAGGCGCCGAGCGCGTCGAACAGGATGGTGGTCGCCTCCAGCACGAGGTTGGTGACCACCGTGACCGCCTGGTTGACCTCGACATCGGCGAGCGCCGTGGCGCGCTCCGCCTCAGCCTCAGTCCCCTGGCCGCCCGCGTCGCGATGCAGCTCATAGGAGCGCTGCAACGCCTCGGCCGCCTTCAGCGCCACGGCGCCGGCCGCGTAGGCGTTGCCCCGCACGCGCCCGACGACAGCCAGAATCTGCGGATCGTCGGCAGTCCGCCCGGCATTGCCGTGGCTGTAGATTCGGGTCCGCTCGGCGACCAGGCGCCCGACATCCTCGGCCGCCGCGCGCCCGATCCCGGCGAGCGTCGCCAGATGGACGAGCTGGAAGAACGCCATCGCGTAGGGGAAGCGAGCCGGGTCCGGCTTGATCAGGTCGGGCGACAGGACGACGTCGTCGAACCGGATCGTGCCGCTGGCGGTGAGCGCCTGCCCGAACCCGTCCCAATCGTCGACGATTGCGACGCCCGGCGCTCCGGTCGGCACGGCCGCCACGAGGGTGGTACCGTCCTCGTCGTCGGCCGAGAGATGGATGTAGTCGGCGAACAGCGAGCCGGTGGTGTAGAATTTTTTGCCCGACACGACCCGCTCGGCGCCCCGGCGGCGCACCACCGTGTCGAACTGGCCGACCTTCGCGGCCCCGGTCTCGGACACGCCGCTGCCCACGGTCTCGCCGGCGGCGATCCTGGCGATCCAGCGCGCGCGCCAGTCCGGCGCGGTCGAGGCGAGCACGTCCTCGGTGAACCCGAAATGGGCCCGCAAGGCGTTGGTCACGTTGGAATCGGCCTGCGACAGCTCGATCAGCAGGTTGAACAGCTCGGGCAGGCTGGCGCCGTGGCCGCCGGCCTCGACCGGCAGCCGCAAGGTGGTGAAGCCGGCCTCCTTCAGCCAGCCGATCTCCGCGTGCGGCAGGCCGTGCGTGCGGTCGCGCTCGACCGCCGTGGCGCGGATCTCGGCGAAGGTCGGCCGGAAGCGCGCGGCCAGCTCCTCGTAGCGCTCGCTCGGGCCAGCGCCCCAACCCGCATCCCTCTGCGACATCGCCTTGCGCATCCCATCCAGACCGTCGCTGCCGGACCCCCGAAGGCGCTCGACGCGAGACCTATGGATTCGCCAAGTCGGGCCGCGATCTCAAGCCGATCTGCGCGGAAAACGACCGTTGTCGATCGATTTGGAACCGAGATCTCTTCAAGAACGACTGCGTAAACAGGTGTTTCGTGCAGCGATCTGTTCGGGAAACAACGTTCTCGCTTGAAGGCCGCGTGCCTGTAAACGGCGGGTACCTTCCGGCAGGCCGAGCAAGAATGCTCCGGGCGCGGCTCGGCAATCGATGACGGGACGCGGTCGGCAAGCGCGCGGGCTGATGTGCCTGCTACCAGCTCGGCAGCACCGTGCTCCCAAACGTCTTCTCGATGAACGCCTTGACCTCGGGGCTGCGGTAGCTCTCTACCAGCGCCTTCACCCAGGGCTGGTCGCGGTCGGCCTCGCGGACCACGAGGAGGTTCACGTAGGGGCCCTTCGGCTCCTCCTTGAGGATCGCGTCCGAAGGCTTCAGGCCGGCGGGTGTGGCGAAGTTGGTGTTCACCGCCGCGGCGTCGACATCGTCCAGCGATCGGGGCGTCTGCGCGGCGTCGACCTCGATGAACCGGAGCTTGCGCGGATTCTCGACAATGTCGGCGACGGTCGGCCTGAACCCGGTGCCGGCCTTCAGCTTGATCACGCCCTTGTCCTGCAGGAGCAGGAGAGAACGGCCGCCATTGGTCGGGTCGTTCTGGATCGCCACTGTGCCGCCGGGCGGCACGGCGTCGAAGCTCGTGTGGCGTTTCGAGTAGATGCCGAGCGGGAAGTTCACCGTCGTGGCGACGCCGACGATCCTGTAGCCGCGATCGGCCTTCTGGTTGTCGAGGAAGGGCTGGTTCTGGAACGAGTTCGCCTCGATCTCGCCGGCCGAGAGCGCCTCGTTCGGCACCACGTAATCCGAGAACTCGATGATCTGCAGGTCGAGCCCGTTGCGCGCCGCGACGGGTTTCGCCGCCTCCAGGATCTGCCCGTGCGGCCCCGGCGTCGCGCCGATGCGGACGCGCTTCAGGGCCTCCGCGTGGCTGGCGCCGGGCAGCACAAGGAGGGCGGCAAGCACCAGGCGACGCAACATGACGGACGATCTCGTGTTTTCGGGGTCGAACGCGTGTACGGATCAGCTCTGGCGGTGGCGCCTGTTGAGGCGGCGCGCCAAGTGGTCGCCCGCGGTCTGGAACACCTGCACGAGCACGATCAGGACGACCACGACTGCCAGCATCATGTCGGGCCGGAAGCGCTGGTAGCCGTAGCGAATGCCGAGATCGCCGAGCCCGCCGCCGCCGACTGCGCCGGCCATGGCCGAGTAGCCGATCAGCGACACGACCGCGAGGGTCAGCCCCAGGACGATCCCGGGCATCGCCTCCGGGATCAGCACCTTGCGGATGATCTGCGCCGGGCTCGCCCCGAACGCCCGGGCGGCCTCCACGAGCCCATGATCGACCTCGCGGATCGCCGCCTCGACCAGTCGCGCGATGTAGGGCGTCGCCGCCACCGTCAGGGGCACGCTGGCGGCGTAGGTGCCGATCGAGGTGCCGGCCACGAGGCGGGTGAACGGGATGATCGCCACGACCAGAATGATGAAGGGCGTCGAGCGCGTCGCGTTGACGACCACCCCGAGGGCGGCGTTGAGCGCGGGCGCCGCCAGCAACTCGCCCCGCCGGCTGGTCGCCAGGAACACGCCCAGCGGCAGGCCGAGCAGCGTGCCGATGGCGGCCGACAGCGCCACCATGGTCAGCGTGTCGATGGTGGCCTGGACCAGAAGGTTGATGAGCTCAGGCGACACGGGCAGCCCCATGGGCGATGTTCTGGGCGATGTCTTGAGCGACCTCCTGGGCCGGCGGCAGATAGCCGAGGAAGTCGGCCGGGATGCCGAGCGCGGCGAGATAGGCTTGGGCCCTTGCGGTGACGTCCGGACCCGGTGACAGACCGACCGCCAGAGAGCCGAAGCGCTGGCCGCCGATCTCGTCCACCGCGCCCGCCAGGATCGCGGCCTCGATCCCGGTCTCGCGGGCCAGCCGCGCGAGGATCGCCGTATCGGCTTGCGGACCCCGGAGCGAAAGGCGCAGCACCGGCACGCCGCCGGGGCGCGGATCGGCGGAGATCCGCTCGGCCAGCCCGGCCGGCAGGTCGAGCCCGACCTCGCCGGCGAGCAGGCTGCGGGTCACCTCGGCCTGGGGTTGGGTGAACACCTCGTAGACCGTGCCGCGCTCGACGATCGCGCCGTGGTCGATCACCGCCACGTCATCGGCGACTGCCCGGATCACCGACATTTCATGGGTGATGAGCACGATGGTCAGGCCGAGGTCGCGGTTGATCCGCTTCAGCAGGGCCAGGATCGACCGGGTCGTCTCCGGGTCGAGGGCGGAGGTGGCTTCGTCGGAGAGCAGCACGTCCGGCTCGGTGGCGAGCGCCCGGGCGATGCCGACGCGCTGCTTCTGGCCGCCCGACAGCTCCGCCGGGTAGCGGCCGGCCTGCGCCTCCAGCCCGACGAGGGTGAGCAGTTCCGCCACGCGGGCGCGGATCGCCGCGCGTTTCCAGCCCGCGAGTTCCAGCGGCAGGGCGACGTTGTCGGCCACATTGCGCGAGGACAGCAGGTTGAAGTGCTGGAAGATCATGCCGACCCGGGCGCGCACTGCCCGCAGCTGCCGCTCGGGCAGGCTCGACACCTCCGCGTCGCCGATCACCACCCGCCCGGCGCTCGGCCGTTCCAGGCCGTTGATCAACCGGATCAGCGTCGACTTGCCCGCACCCGAGCGCCCGATCACCCCGAGGATCGTGCCTGCCGGAACGGAGAGGTCGATGCCTGACAGCGCCGTGACCAAAGCCGCGCCCTTCCGCGCCGGATAGGTCTTCGAGACGTTCTCGAACCGGATGAGGGCTGGGTCGGCGGAAACGCGGGAAGGCGGCAGGGTGGACACAGCCTGTGGGTGCTCCTCGAGCGGGACCGAGCGGTCCGCGACGGCGTCGGATCTCACGCAAGCGATCTGTATGGCGGTCGGCGCCGACGGGGGTCAAGGAAAGGCAGGCACATAGTTTCCTGGCTTCATAGAATGAACGTTCTGCATTAATCGAATTAGTGAGAAAAATCTTCTACGCAGGCTTGGTATTTGGCCGACACGATGGCGGGTAGATCCTCGCTTCCCACTGCGCGATTCCCGATTCCCAAAGGCTTTGTGCTGCGTTTCGCCGTCGACAGAGAGGGTCTGTCCTTTGAAGCGCGCTGAATTCGGAAGCGTGTTTCATTGATCCATCCCCTAAGCCCGGGCTTCAATAGTGATCGCCCACTCCAAGCGCCGCAGAACTGGGGACATTGGTTCCCGGACCCGCGCGGACGGGCTCTTCACCGACCGGAGACCACGATGACCGACGACACGCCCGCAGGAGGGTCCCCGTCCCGCCGGACGCTCCTCCTGGCCGGCCTCGGCGCCGCGGCGCTGCCCTTCGCGTCGCCGGCCGTGCATGCGGCGGTGCGCGAGGTGAAGATCAGCATGCAGCGCTCGTCGGTGCTGTTCACGATCCTCAAGGTGAAAGGCACCCTGGCCGAGCGCCTGGCG
>NZ_JAKSYL010000093.1 GCF_022829515.1 Methylobacterium sp. J-048 | reverse complement strand
ACACTCCGGCACCCGCGACAGGTCGATGTTCGGGGTCGGCAGCATCTTCTCGATCTCGACGCCGGTCAGCTTCTTGAGCGCCAGCGCGTAGGCATGGGCGTGCAGCGAGCCGCGCACCAGCAGGTAGGCGCAGACTTCGCGCCCGGTCGGCTCGATCATGGTCTCGTAGACCCGCAGCTTGTGGATGCGCGCGCCGCACTCCAAGTGGAAATTGTGCAGCAGGTCGATGATCAGATTGCCGGTCGTCGTGACCATGTCCATGTTCCAGGACGCGGCGTTGGAGTTCATCGGCATCGCGCCGCCGCCATTCGACAGGAAGCTGCCGGCGAGGCGCACGTCCTGCATCTCGGCGAAGGGCGCCTTGGAGATGTCGACGTCCTTGGCCGGGTTGCCCGGGCCGTTGTTCAGCATTGAGATGCCGGTCGAGACCAGCTCGACGTGGCCGATCTCTTCGGCGAAGATGCTCGAGACGAGGCTGTAGAACGGCCGAAGCTTGGTCTTGTTGCGGAAATTGAAGCTCTGGAACATGTAGTTCCCGAGGGTCGACATTTCACCGTACTTGCCACCGAGCAGTTCCTGCAGGGCGGCGGCTGCGTTGGGCTCGGGCTTTTTCGGCTCCGGCAGCTCCGTCAGCAGTCGGTCGATCTTCATGAACATGCGGGTAGCTCCGTTTGCGCGAGGTGCGCATGGGACCTACGGGTGAGGCACCCACATGTTCCTGCCTGCGACCGTGCTTCTTCCGAGGTCCGGCGGGGAACTTTTTGGTTCTGAAGCGGGGTCAGACAGAAAAATCTCGCGGGCGCCGAGCCCTTCCGTGGCAAAGCATCCCCAGGCCGGTCCAGCCCGACCGGCGCTCACGTCACGCGTTCGCGTGGATTCCCTCCACGGCGCGGATCCGCGGCACGGCGAAATCGGTGAAGGCGCGGACCGCCGGGCGCATGTGGCGCACCGACGGGTAGACCAGATAGGCCTCCGTCGAGCGCACCTCGTAATCCGGAAGCACGCGCACGAGCCGGCCCGCTGTCAGGTCGTCGGCGACCAGCAGGTGCTGCACCGGCCCCATCACCCGTCCCCCCAGCAGGGTCGCGACCAGGATCTCGGCGTTGTTGGTGCGCAGCACCGGCCGGACCGGGACGGTCACGGTCTCGCGGCCCCGATGCAGGACCAGGGCGCTGCGGGCATCGACCGCCGCCCGGGTCGCCACGAGTTCGCGGGTGGCGAGTTGCTCGGGGGTCTCGATTCCACCGGCCCGCGCCAGGTAGGCGGGCGCGGCCACCAGGATGCGCCGCACCCATCCGAGCCGGCGGACCACGAGGTCCTGCCCCTCCGGGCGGCCGTAGCGGAGCGCGAGGTCGTAATCCTCGTGCACGAGGTCGATCACCCGGTCTTCCAGCACCAGATCGACCGTCACCCGCGGGTGCTCCGCCTGGAACGCCGTCACGATCGGATGGAGGTGCTTCACGCCGATGCAGGAAGGCGCGTGCAGGCGCAGGCGACCCTCGACGGAGCCGGCCTCGGTCCGGGCATCTTCGAGCGCCGCGTCGATGGCGGCGAGTGCCGGCTGGCTCGCCGCGTAGAGCCGCTGGCCCTGCGGCGTCGGCCGCACCAGCCGGGCGGAGCGCTCCAGCAGGCGGGCGCCGACATGCGCCTCGAGGTTGCGCAGGTGCTTGCTCACCGCCGGCTGCGAGACGCCGAGATCCCGTGCCGCCGCGCTCAACGAGCTGCGCTCGACGGTGCGGAGGAAGGCGCGCAGGGCGAGGGCGAGGTCCATGGATGCCATCCGGTTATGGGGCCGATCACCCCATAGCCGCTGGACGGGGCGACAGCGTGGCGGTTTTCTCGGTCCGCACCCTTTCGCGAGATCACCCACCCATGACTCTGACCCGCCGGACCCTGCTCGCAGGCACGCCCCTTCTGCTCGCCGGCTGCGTCACCCGCGAGACGGCGCCGGTGGCGGATCTGCGGCCGCCGGTCGATCCCTCTTATGTCGCGATGTACGCCGCCCTCCCCAGCGAGCCGTTCCCCGTGCCCGCGGTGGACCTCACCGGAATCAATCCGCGGCTCCTGCGCCAGGAGGTCGATTACGTCACGGCCGAACCGCCCGGCACGATCGTGGTCGATCCGGGTGCGCGCTTCGCCTACCTCGTGCGCGAGAACGGGCGGGCGATCCGCTACGGCGTGGGCGTCGGCCGGGAGGAGGCGTTCAACTTTCAGGGCCCCGCCACCATCGCCCGCAAGGCCGAATGGCCGCGCTGGACGCCGACGCCCGCGATGATCAAGCGCGAGCCCGCGCGCTACGGACCGGTCGCCGGCGGCCTACCGGGCGGCGCCGGCAATCCGCTCGGGCCGCGGGCGCTCTACCTCTACCGGGACGGCCGGGACACGCTCTACCGGCTGCACGGCACCACGGAGCCGCAGACCATCGGCACCATGGTGTCCTCGGGCTGCGTGCGCTTCCTGAACCAGGACATCATCGACCTCTACGGCCGCGTGCCGGTGGGGACTCGGGCGGTGGTGCTGGCGGCAGGTGGGTCGGCGGCGAGCTAAGCTTGGCTATCCCATTCTCGACCTCATCCTGAGGTGCGTTCGCGCAGCGGACGCCTCGAAGGAGCCCTCCAGGACCAGCTGCGCGATCTGGAGGGCTCCTTCGAGGCTCACTTCGCTCGCACCTCAGGATGAGGGGAGCGATTGGATATCCGTCGATTTCGAAGGGCGTTCGATTGAGGTCAGGCGGCCAAGCAGGCTCCTGCCCCGTCTTCAGCTCACCTCCACCTGCACCACCCCCGGCACGGTCCGGAGCAGGCCGGCGAGCTGGGGTGAGGCCTGGAACTTGCCCGGCAGCCGGATCTCGACCTCGCGGCCGCCGCCGTCGAGCTTGAGGATCAGCGAAACCTCGCTCTCCCCCCGCATCGACAGCCGCTGCTGCACCGGCGCGACCCCGCGCGAGTCGCTCAGATGGATGCGGATGCCCTTCTGGTGGCGGGCGACCGCGTGGTCGAGGGGTTCCGCGGTCAGGATCCGGGCGCGCACGTCCTCGCCCTCCAGGTTTGCCTGGAGCTGGAGCACGAGGGGCCGGCCCGGTTCGAGGATGTCGCGGTACTGGCCGAGCCCTTCGGAGAAGATGATCGCCTCGAAATGGGCGGTCCGGTCCGAGAGGGTGACGATGCCCATCTTGTTGCCGGTCTTGGTGCGCCGCTCCGCCCGGTCGAGCACCGAGGCGGCGACGCGGCCGACGCTGCTGGTCCCGGCCCGGACCGAGCGGCAGAAATCGGTCCAGCTCTGCACCCGCAGCTTGTCCAGGAGGTCGCCGTACTCGTCGAGCGGATGGCCCGAGACGAAGAACCCGATCGCCGCGTATTCGCGCTTGAGGGTGTCGGCCATCGGCCAGACCTCGTGCGGCGGGATGCGCAGGGACACGTCGTCCGCGACCACGCCGCCGAACATGTCGGTGACGCCGGCGGATTCGGCCTCGGCGGCGCTGGCGGCGAGCTTCATCATCGGCTCGACCGCCGCGAAGGCCCGGGCCCGGTCGGGCTCGATGCAGTCCAGCGCTCCGGCCTGGACCAGGCTTTCCAGGGTGCGCTTGTTGATCATCCGCGGGTTGAGCCGGCGGGCGAGGCAATCGAGGTCCTTGAACGGGCGGTCGCCCCTTGCCTCGACCAGCGCCCGCACCGCCTCCCGGCCGACGCCCTTGATGGCGGCCAGCGCGTAGAAGATCTTGCCGTCGCGCACCTCGAACACCTCGCCGGAGGTGTTGATCGAGGGCGGCTCGACCGTGATCTTGAGGCGCTGCGCGTCCTGGCGGAATTCGGCGAGCTTGTCGGTGTTGTCGATGTCCAGCGTCATGGCGGCCGCCAGGAACTCGACCGGGTGGTTCGCCTTCAGGTAGCCGGTCTGGTAGGTCAGCAGGGCGTAGGCCGCTGCGTGGCTCTTGTTGAAGCCGTAATCGGCGAACTTGGCCAGCAGATCGAAGATCTCGTTGGCCTTGGCCTTGGCCAGCCCGCGCTCGACGCAGCCCTTGAGGAACCTGTCGCGCTGCGCGTCCATCTCGGCGCGGATTTTTTTACCCATCGCGCGCCGGAGCATGTCGGCCTCGCCGAGCGAGTAGCCGGCCAGGACCTTGGCGATCTCCATCACCTGTTCCTGGTAGACGATGATCCCGAAGGTCTCCTTCAGCATCGGCTCAAGTTTCGGATCCGGGTACCAGGACGCCTCGTTGCCGGCGTCGCGCCCGAGCTTGCGCTCGCAATAGACCGGGATGTTGGCCATCGGGCCCGGCCGGTAGAGGGCGACCAGCGCGATGATGTCCTCGAACCGGTCGGCCTGCATCTCGCAGAGCGCCTTGCGCATGCCGGCGGATTCCACCTGGAACACCCCGACCGTCTCGCCCCGGCCCATCGGCCTGTAGGTCTCCGGGTCGTCCAGAGGCAGAGATGCGAGGTCGATCGTGATGCCGCGCTGCTTCAGCAGGTCGGTGCAGCACCGCAGCATCGTCAGGGTCTTGAGTCCCAAGAAATCGAACTTCACCAGGCCGGCCTGCTCGACCCACTTCATGTTGAACTGGGTGACCCGCATCCCGGTCTTCGGGTCTCGGTAGAGCGGCACCAGCTCTTCGAGGGGCCGGTCGCCGATCACGACGCCGGCGGCGTGGGTCGAGGCGTGGCGGTGCAGGCCTTCGAGCTTCTTGGCGATGTCGATGAGCCGGGCGACGATCGGCTCTTCCTCCATGGCCTGCTGGAGCTTGGGCTCGCCCTCGATCGCCTGAGCCAGCGTCACCGGGTTGGCCGGGTTCTGCGGCACGAGCTTGGTGAGCTTGTCGACCTGCCCGTAGGGCATCTCCAGCACGCGGCCGACGTCACGCAGCACGCCGCGGGCCAGCAGCGTACCGAAGGTGATGATCTGCCCGACTTGCCGCTCGCCGTAGCGCTGCTGCACGTAGCGGATCACCCGCTCACGGCCCTCGACGCAGAAGTCGATGTCGAAATCCGGCATCGAGACGCGCTCGGGGTTGAGGAAGCGCTCGAACAGCAGGCCGAAGCGCAGCGGGTCGAGATCGGTAATCAGCAGCGACCACGCCACCAGCGAGCCGGCGCCGGAGCCGCGGCCCGGGCCGACCGGGATGTCGTGGTCCTTGGCCCACTTGATGAAGTCCGAGACGATCAGGAAGTAGCCCGGGAACTTCATCGAGACGATCACGTCGAGCTCGAAGGCGAGGCGCTTGCGGTAATCGTCCTCCGAAAAACCCGGCGCCGTGCTGTGCTGCTTCAGCCGCAGCTCCAGCCCGGCCTCGGCCTGCCGGCGCAGCTCGGTCGGCTCGTCGGCAGCCACCGCCTGCACGGGGGCGTCGGTCGCCTCCGCCAGCGCTTCCGCCATGGGCGGGGTCTCGCCCGCCGCCACCGAGCCGAAGTTGGGCAGGATCGGCTTGCGGGTCCGCGCCCGCACGGCGCAGCGCATGGCGATCTCGACCGTGGCCTGGAGCGCGTCTGGCAGGTCGTGGAACAGCTCGGCCATCTCGGCCCGGGTCTTGAATGCGTGGCGCGGGGTGACCCGGCGCCGGCGCTCGTCCGAGACCAGCCGCCCGTCCGCGATGGCGAGTAGCGCGTCATGGGCGTCGTAATCGTCGGGCTTGGCGAAGAACGGCTCGTTGGTCGCCGCGATGCCGAGGCCGTGGCGTCCGGCGAGGTCGAGGAGCGCCGTCTCGACCCGCCCCTCCTCGGGCGAGCCGTGGCGCTGGATCTCGATATAGAGCCGATCCTCGCCGAAGGCTGCCTTGAGCTGCTTCAGGCGGCTCAGGGCCAGCTCGGGCCGACCGGCCCGGAACGCGGCATCGAGGGGCCCGGACAGGCCGCCGGTGAGCCCGATCAGTCCGGCTCCGCACTCGGACAGGGCGGCGGCCTCGACCCGGGGCGCCTCGCCCAGCGCGGTATCGAAATAGGCGCGGCTCGCCAGCCGCAGCAGGTTGGCGTAGCCGGTCTCGTCCTGGGCGAGCAGCACGACGCCATGGCTGGTCGGGGCATTGCGCTGGTGCGGGTCGGCGGCCTCGAACGCCACCGAGAGCTGCACGCCGGCGATCGGCTGGACGCCCTCCCCGGCCGCCTTCTCGGAAAACTCCAGCGCGCCGAACAGGTTGTTGGTGTCGGTGAGCGCCAGGGCCGGCTGCCGGTCGGCGACCGCGGCCTTGACCAGGGAGCCGACCTTCAGCGCGCCTTCCAGGAGGGAATAGGACGAATGAACGTGGAGGTGGACGAATCCGACCTCCTTGAGCTGGCGTGGCATGGCCGACCTTGATCCGGGGTCGCCCAACATCCCCGCTCGGCCTTGCCAAGTCGACGTATGACGGCGCCGAACCCGACGATATCCACCGGTCGTGCTCCGGGCGCACCAGTTCGGCCGCCCGTTGTGGACAATCGGCTCCGCGACGCCGATCGCCTGTGCATAAGCCGTTTCAGGCGGGAACCCGGCGCCGAAACGCAAAGCCCGGCTAACGAACCGGTGCCAACGCTATCGCCCAGGCGCCGACAGCCGCGAACAGCATTCCGAACGCCATGAACTCGACCATCCCGGTCAGGACCAACCGCTTCAGCATCGTCGTGCCTCCCGTGTTCGTCTCCTATTATGTTCATGTTTTGTTCCGATGAAAGAGGCCTGAGCCCGACGCGACCTGCGGCTTCAAATCATGGTAAACAAAGTGTGGCTTGATACAGATCAGGCGGGCTGGCATGTCCCGCCCGTTACGGGGGGGCGTTCATTATTTGACCGTTGGGGTCAAAGGAGCAGGCTATTCCCGCGCAGGACATTGGGGGGCGGATCGAGGTCGCTCTCGTAGCCATTGGGACCCACGGCGACGTGTTGCCGTTCATCGCCCTGGGCCACGCGCTTCTGGCCCGCGGTCACGGTGTTACGCTGGCTGCCCCGGCCCCGTTCGAGCCGATGGCACGCCGCGCCGGCCTCGCCTTCCAGCCCCTCGGCACGGTGGGCGATTACGAGGCCGTGATCGGCCAGCCCGAACTCTGGCATCCGCGCTGGGGCTTCCGCCCGATGTTCGATTTCGCCCTGCGGGTCGCCGAGACGACCTGCCTGTGGCTCGGGGCGACCCGGGCGCGCGGGGTCGCGCAGATCGTGGTCGCCTCGCCGCTGGCCTGGGGCGTGCGCCTCGCGCAGGAACTCTACGACATCCCGGCCGCCACGCTGCACGTGATGCCGTTCCTGATCGAGAGCCGCTCCGATCCGCCCCGGCTGCCCGGGCTGCCGATGCCGCGGTTCCTGCCGGCAGCGCTACGGGCCACCGTCAACCGGGGGGCCGACAAGCTGGCGGTCGATACGTTCACGCTGCCGCCCCTGAACGCGCTGCGGGCGCGCCTGGGCCTCGATCCGGTGGCCCGGCTGCGGCATTGGTGGAACAGCCCAACCCGGATGCTGCTGATGTTCCCGGACTGGTACGCCGCGCCGCAGGCGGACTGGCCGGCTCAGGCGGTGCAGCTCGGCTTCCCGCTGGTCGACCGGTTCGGCGACGTGTCGGCGATGCCGCCGGAGCTGGAGGCTTTTCTGGCCGCCGGCGAGGCGCCGCTCGTCTTCACCTACGGCTCGGCGATGCGGCAGGGCGCCGCCTTCTTCGAGACGGCCTTGGCGGTCTGCCGCCGGATGGGCCGGCGCGGCGTCCTGCTCGCGCCGCAAGGCGGCCAGGTTCCGAATCCGCTGCCGCCCGGGATCATCCATCTGCCCTACGCCCCCTTGAGCGCGCTGCTGCCGCGCAGCGCCGCCCTGATCCACCATGGCGGCGTCGGCACGGTGGCACAGGCCCTGGCGGCGGGCATCCCGCAGCTCGTCGTCCCGGTGGCGTTCGACCATTTCGACGAGGGGCAGCGCCTCAAGGACCGGACGCTGGGCACCACCGTGAGCCGCCGCGCCTTCCGCCCGACCCGGGCCGCCCGGATACTCACCCGGCTGCTGGCCGATCCGGCGGTTTCGCGCGCCTGCGCGCAGGCCAAGGCGCGTATCGCCGAACGCGGCGACGCGCTCCTGGAGGCGTGTGACTGGATCGAGGCGCTGGCTCGCCCGGACGCTGCGGGCGGATCCGGACCGAGGGCCGCGGAAGCCGGCCGCCGTTGAGGGGCCGGGGATCGATCGGGAGACGGCGCCCCGGCGTATCCCCTTGGACGATGGGGTGAGGCCCGCGGCTATCCCCCTCAGTGGACTTGCCCCCGGCCCCATGCTCCGGTCTGACACGCTTGCCGCGAGTTCGTGTGCCATCTCCGATCCGACGGGCGAGCGTCGGGAGACTGTCATGCACGGCTCTCCAGATTCCGGTGACGACATCGGCACGGCCCCCGACATCAACGCGGCCTTCCTGAGGGCGGCGGTCGAGGCCACCGGCGAAGCCATCCTCGTCACCTCGAGCGACCTGTCCGAACCTGGGCCGATCATCGAGTACGCCAACCCGGCCTTCGCACGCATGACCGGGTATTCGCAGGCCGAAGTGATCGGGCGCTCGCCGCGCTTCCTGCAGGGGCCGCTGACCGATCCGGCCAGTCTCGCCGCCATGAAGCGGGCGCTCATGGCGGGGGAACCGTTCCAGGGCGAGGCCGTGAACTACCGCAAGGACGGGACGACCTACGCGGTCGAATGGCTGATCACACCCGTTCTCGATGGGAACGGGGCGATCGCACATTGGGTCTCGGCCCAGCGCGAGGTGACCGAGCGCAGGCAGGCGCTCGAACACCAGAAGCTCCTCGTGCGCGAGCTGCATCACCGCGTGAAGAACACGCTCGCCACGGTCCAGGCCATCATGAGCTCGACCGCGCGCGGGAGCCTGACCATGCCGGAATTTCAGCGCGCGTTCGGCGGACGGATCGCATCCCTGGCCAAGACGCACACGCTGCTGACCGAAGACCGGTTCCAGTCGGTGCCGTTCCGGGACCTGCTCTGGGCCGAACTCGAACCCTACGACGACGGGAGCCAGATCCGCATTCGCCTGGCGGGACCGGACGTGGTCCTGACCTCGGAATTCGCCGTCCCGGTCGGCATGGCGGTCCATGAGCTCACCACCAACGCGGCCAAGCACGGCGCGCTGGCGGAATTCGGCGGGCGTGTCGAGGTCACGTGGTCCTTGGCCGAGACGGAGGCCGGTCCGCGGCTGATCTGGATCTGGAACGAGCACGATGGGCCGCCGGTCGCGCTTCCGACCCGCGAAGGGTTCGGATCCCGGCTGCTGAAGCGGGTCCTGTCCACCCAGGTCCATGCGGAGGTTCACATCGACTATGATCCCGATGGCCTGCGCGTCACCGTGAACCTGCCGCTCTCCTCGCCCTATTGAGCGCGGCCCGAGGCCGTTCCGCTCAATCGAGCGGTGTGATCAGCCCGTCGCGGATCGTCACCCGGCGGTCCATGCGGGCGGCGAGCTCCAGGTTGTGGGTGGCGACCAGGGCGGCGAGGCCCGAGGCCCGCACCAGCGACATCAGCACCGAGAAGACGTGGCCGGCGGTGCCCGGATCGAGATTGCCGGTGGGCTCGTCGGCCAGCAGCAGCCGCGGGCCGTTGGCGACCGCCCGGGCTATGGCGACGCGCTGCTGCTCGCCGCCCGACAGCTCGGCCGGGCGATGCGGCAGGCGCTCCTTGAGGCCGAGGAAGCTCAGCAGCTCGGTGGCGCGGGCCTTCGCCTCGGCCCTGCCGAGGCCGCGGATGAGCTGCGGCATCACCACGTTCTCCAGGGCGGAGAATTCCGGCAGCAGATGGTGGAACTGGTAGATGAAGCCCATCTCCTCCCGGCGCAGGCGGGTGCGCTCGGCATCCGCCATCGCGGCGGTCGGCCGGCCGCCGATATAGACCTCGCCGCCATCCGGCCGCTCCAGCAGGCCGGCGAGATGCAGCAGCGTCGATTTGCCGGCGCCCGACGGCGCGACCAGCGCCACCAGCTCTCCGGGCCAGATCGCGAGGTCGGCCCCGCGCAGGATGTCCAGGGCGCCTTCGGCCTGCCGATAACGCCGCTCGACGCGGGCGAAGAACAGGGCCGGCACCGGCGGGGTGCCGTCGGGGCGGCTTGAATCGCGGCTCGAGGCGCGGCTTGCATCGCTCATGAGGTGCGGACCATCAGCCGTAGCGCAGGGCCTGCACCGGATCGAGCCGGGCGGCGCGCCAGGAGGGATAGAGCGTCGCCGCAAGCGACAGCAGCAGCGCGGTGATCACGACGGCGGTGATCTCCTTCGGGTTCATCTGGGCCGGGATCTCGGCCAGGAAGCGCACGGTCGGATCCCAGGCGCCGGGAAACAGCACGTGCTGGATCGGCTTGATGTTCAGGGTGATCAGGATTCCGAGCCCGAGGCCGCTCAGGGTCCCGACCAGGCCGATCAGCGCGCCGTTGATCAGGAACACCCGCATGATCGTGCCGGGGGTCGCCCCCATGGTGCGCAGGATCGCGATGTCGCTCGACTTGTCGCGGACCAGCAGGATCAGGCCCGAGACGATGTTGAGCGTCGCCACCACGACGATCAGGCTGAGGATCAGGAACATCACGTTGCGCTCGACTTCGAGCGCCCCGAAGAAGGTGCGGTTGCGCTGGCGCCAGTCGGTGAGCAGCACCGGGCGCTCGGCCGCCATCTCCAGGGGCTCGCGCATCTCGCCGACCTGATCGGGCGTGTCGACGTAGATCTCGATCATGCTGACGTCGCTCTCCCGGTTGAAGAACGCCTGCGCCTCGGTGAGCGGCATGAACACGAAGGTCTGGTCGAACTCGGTCATGCCGACCTCGAACACCGCCTTGACCGCGTAGCTCTTGGTCCGGGGCGCCGTGCCGAAGGGCGTGGACGCGCCCTTGGGCGTCACCAGCGTGATGTTGTCCCCGGCCTGCAACCCGAGGGTATCGGCGAGCCGCCGGCCGATCAGCACGCCGGTGCCGTCGTCGAACCCTTCCAGGGTGCCGCCCCGGATCGAGCTGGAGACCGCGGCCAGCGCGTCGAGATCGGCGGCGCGCACGCCGCGCACGATCACGCCCGAGCCGCCGAACTGCGACGAGGCGAAGGCCTGGCCTTCCACCAGCGGCACCGCGGCGCGCACGCCGGCCACCTTCGACAGGCGCTCCGAGAGATCGACCCAATCGGTGAACGGCCGGTCGATCGGCGTGGCGAACAGGTGGCCGTTGATGCCGACGATCTTCGACAGCAGCTCCGCCCGGAACCCGTTCATCACCGACAGCACGATGATCAGGGTGGCGACGCCCAGCGCGATGCCGAGCACCGAGAAGAACGCGACCACCGATACGCCGCCGCCCCGGCGGCGCGCCCGCAGGTAGCGGCCGGCGATGATCCATTCGAACGGCGCGAACGGGGCCGTTCCTTCGCGGAAGGTGGCCGCGAAGCGCCTCACCCGGTCGATCGCCGCTGCTCCCGTCATCGGACTAGCCCTAAGCACCATTCACCGCGTTGTCGCCGTTCCAGCGACGAAAATGATGCATGAACAAGGATTGAAGCAGAATTGCCTCGTGCAATCCTGCGTCGAGCCGATCCGCGTCGGCGGTGCGCAGCCTCGGCGGGTTCCGCAGACGTGCCCCGCGGTTGTGCGTCGAGACCCGCGCTCCCTCGACGCCCCGAGCCCGCGACGCGTGGCCTGCCAAGGCGGACGCTGCCTAGACGCGACGGATGCGCGCCAGCAGATCGACGATGGCGAGGCTCTCGCGCTCACCTCCGGCGCGGCGCTTCAGCTCGACCTTGCCCTCGGCCAGGCTCTTGGGTCCGACCACCACCTGCCAGGGCAGGCCGATCAGGTCGGCGGTAGCGAATTTCGCGCCCGGGCGCTCGTCGCGGTCGTCGTAGAGCACCGACAGGCCGGCGGTCTCCAGATCGGACTGGATCTGCGCGCAGGCGGCGTCGGTGCCGGCGTCACCGACCTTGAGGTTGATCAAAGCCACGTCGAACGGCGCGACCGAATCCGGCCAGATGATGCCGGCCTCGTCGTGGCTGGCCTCGATGATCGCCGCCACCAGCCGGCTCGGGCCGATGCCGTAGGAGCCCATATGGACCGGACGCTCGATCCCGTCCGGTCCGGTGACCTTGGCGCCCATCGGCTCGGAATACTTGGTGCCGAAATAGAAGATGTGCCCGACCTCGATGCCGCGGGCGGCCAGGCGGTCCGCCTCCGGCACCTCCGCGAAGGCCTCCGGCTCGTGGATCTCGTCGGTAGCGGCGTAGTGCGAGGTCCAGGAATCGACGATGCCTTGAAGGCTCGCCACGTCGTCGAAATCCACGGTCTCGGGCGGGGTCTCGAAATCGAGATAAGCGCGGTCGCAGAACACCTCGCTCTCGCCGGTCTTGGCCAGGATGATGAACTCGTGGGACAGGTCGCCGCCGATCGGGCCGGTATCGGCGCGCATCGGGATCGCCCGCAGGCCGAGTCCCGCGAAGGTGCGCAGGTACGCCACGAACATGCGGTTATAGGCGTGGCGCGCCCCGGCCTGGTCGAAGTCGAACGAGTAGGCGTCCTTCATCAGGAACTCGCGGGATCGCATCGTGCCGAAGCGCGGCCGCACCTCGTCGCGGAACTTCCAGGAGATCTGGTAGAGGTTCTTCGGCAGGTCCTTGTAGGAGCGCACGCTCGCGCGAAAAATCTCGGTGACCATCTCCTCGGCGGTCGGGCCGTAGAGCATCTCGCGGTCGTGCCGGTCCTTCAGGCGCAGCATCTCCTTGCCGTAGGCGTCGTAGCGCCCGGATTCCCGCCACAGCTCGGCCGATTGCACGGTCGGCATCAGGATCTCGATGGCGCCGGAGCGATCCTGCTCCCGCCGGATCACCGCGCAGACGCGCTCCAGCACCCGCAGGCCCAGCGGCAGCCAGGCGTAGATCCCGGCCGATTCCTGGCGCACCAGGCCGGCGCGCAGCATCAGGCGGTGCGAGACGATCTCGGCTTCCTTGGGCGTCTCGCGCAAGGTCGGCATGAAGTAGCGGGAGAGACGCATGTTTTGGAGGCTTGTCTTTAGGGTTTCGGCCTGGATCCGACCGGGAGGAACCATGGCGCGCGGGCACACAACACGCCGGGGGCGCAAATTACAAGCACTGTCGGATCACGGGGCGGCGTAATCGCGCCGGGCCGCTGGCGCCGACCGCGCGCGGGGCCGGTGCCCAGGCGACATGCCTCAATCGGAGTCGATCTGCCCATTTGCCGGCAAGAAAGCGCAGATTTTTCTCGCAGACCCGGTGACAACACGAATTGTTGTTCCTATAAGCGGGTCGTGATGTTTGCGACGCCCGCAAGAGGTGACGCAGGGTCCGAGTCTCGGGAGGAAAACCGACCGCCACGCAGGCAATGCGTAGGACAATCAAAGGTCGAGCCACTGCAGCTTGAAAAGCAAGGCCTCAGGCCTTGCTTTTTTTGTTGTTCGGCATCCTTCGCCGCGGCGATCCCGATCCTTCGCCCGACCCCCCGGGCGCTGAATACGGTCTCCTCAGGCCCATCGGCAGCGCCGCTGGCCTTCCCAATCAGAGCCGGTTGCCTGCCTGCGGCAATCCGCATGCTGTGGAGAGCGGTGAAAGCGCGGACAAGTCGATGCTTTGTCGACTATTCGACTTTGCCGGCGCAAGCGATTAACCCGCAACGTCTTTTCGCGGCGCATGGTGGGGCATGGACCTTACCGGGTGAGCCCGCCATGCACTTTCAGATCCGCCAGGCCGAGCACCTCTGGTCCTGGGTCCTGCTCAACGAGGCCGACGAGACGGTCGCCGAGTCGCACCGGACGTTTCCCTCGGCCGCCCAGGCTTCTGCCGCCGCCCTCGCCTTCGCCCATCTGGTATCCCGGGCCGGCAAGTCGCTGACGGTGCGGTCGTCGTCCGGGACGCTGCTGTAGCGTCTGGCCGTCTCCGGGAGGGGGCCCTGCCCTACAGACCGGTCAGCGGGAACACGGCCAGCGCAATCAAAAACGCGGCGCCGGCGACCAGCGTCGTCCAGATCGCCTTCTCGCGCAGCCGCGGCGAGGCCGGGGCGCCGGGATCCTGGCCCGGCACCACGTGGCTCGGCCGGGTCTCGGGCTGGTTGCGCAGGGGCAGGACGGCGAAGAGCAGCGTCCACCACACGACGAAGTAGAGCGCGATCGCCCCGCCGATCGTCAGCTTGAACTGGCTGACGGCCACCGTCACGAAGGCCGCCACCAGCACCGCCACAACGAGCAGGGTCGCCGGGGTCGAACGGGCCAGCGCGGTCAGGAGCCGGCTCACACCTGCTCCAACTCGACCAGGGTGCCGAGAAAGTCCTTGGGGTGCAGGAACAGCACCGGCTTGCCGTGGGCGCCGATGCGCGGCTCGCCGGTGCCGAGCACCCGGGCGCCCTGCGCCTTCAGCCGGTCGCGCGCGGCCAGGATGTCGTCGACCTCGTAGCAGACGTGGTGGACGCCCCCGCCGGGGTTGCGGGCCACGAAGGCCTCGATCGGCGAGCCCTCGCCGAGCGGCGCCATCAGCTCGATCTTGCTGTTGGGCAATTCGACGAACACCACCGTCACGCCGTGCTCGGGCTGCGGCAGCGGCGGGGAGATCGTCGCGCCCAGCGTGTCGCGATACACCGCGCAGGCGGCGTCGAGATCCTGCACGGCGATGGCCACGTGATTGAGCCGCCCGATCATTTTCTGTCCCTCCCGTTGACGCTCCGATCGGCAGGCCCCGCGTCTCCCTCATGCCGACCTCAGGATGAGGGAATTGGGTGGGACCTGCCGTGCTCCGTCGTCTCGTTGTTCTATCCTAGCGCGTCGGTCTGGATATCAGAGCCCGGACGATGCGCTCGGTCTTTGGTTGCGCGTCATCGTTTCCCGAAAGCCGAAAACCGCCTTTCGGGATGAGACTTCAGACTTCCACCACCTGCACATGGCAGGCGGGCTTCTTGCCCCAGACCTCGTTGGCGGCGGTGCGCACGGCCCGGTCGACCGCCTTCTCGACGCCCTCCGAGTCCTTGAGCTTGCCCCGCGACAACCCCGCCAGGGTGCGCGAGACCGCATCGACCACCGTCTCGATCAGCGGCTCGCCGGAGCGGCCGCGGTTGGGCAGGCCGATGATGTCGACGGCCGGATCACCCAGCACGACGCCGTCCTCGTCGATGGCGATGGCCACCGAGACCAGGCCGGCCTGCATGAGCTTGCGGCGCTCGGGGATCGCCCGGTCCTTCTCGTCGATCAGGACGTTGCCGTCCTTGAACAGGCGGCCGGCCTTCACGTGGTCGATCACCTCGGGCTTGCCGGGGCTGAGGCGGACGAGGCTGCCGTTGCGGGCCTTGACCACGTTCTGGACGCCCTGGGCCCGGGCGAAACGGGCATGCTCGTCGAGGTGCAGCGCCTCGCCGTGGACCGGGATGGAGGTGCCCGGCCGGGTCCACCTGTACATCTCGACCATCTCGTCCCGACGGGGGTGGCCGGAGACGTGGACCAGCTCGGTCCGGTCGGTGATCACCTCGACGCCCTGCTCGATCAGGTCGTTGATGATCGAGCCGACATCGCGCTCGTTGCCGGGAATCGCCCGCGAGGAGAAGATCACCCGGTCGCCGGCGGCCAGGCTGATGTCCGGATGGTCCCGGCGGGAGACCCGGGCCAGCGCCGCCCGCGGCTCGCCCTGCGAGCCGGTGAGCAGGGCCACGACCCGCTCGCGCGGCAGGTTCTTCCAGGAATCCGAGCGGCGGAACTCGGGCAGGCCGTCGAGGTAGCCGCATTCGCGGGCGACATCGATCACCCGGTCCATGGCCCGGCCGACCGCAACGACCTCACGGCCGCAGGCCACGGCCGCCTCGGCCACCGCGCGGATGCGGGCGACGTTCGACGCGAAGGTGGTGACCGCGACCCGGTGGGGCGAATCCGCGATCAGCGTCTTGAGGGTGGCGGCGACCTCCCGCTCGCTCGGAGAGAAGCCCTCGCGCACCACGTTGGTCGAGTCGCAGACGAGCGCCAGGATGCCCTCGTCGCCGAGCGCCGTGAACGCCTCGGGCGAGGTCACCTCGCCGGCCACCGGGGTCGGGTCGATCTTCCAGTCGCCGGTATGGACCACGAGGCCCGCGGCGGTGCGGATCGCGATGGCGTTCGACTCGGGGATCGAGTGCGAGACCGGCACGTATTCGAGCTCGAACGGGCCGACGGTCACCCGGCGGCCGGGCTTGACCTCGCGCAGGTCGACCTTCGGGGCGCCGGGCTCGGAGAGGCGGCGGGTCTCCAGCAGGTTCTTGGCGAAGCGGGTCGCGTAGACCGGCACCTTGAGGCGCGGCCACAGCTCCGAGATCGCCCCGATATGGTCCTCGTGCGCGTGGGTGATGAAGATCCCCAGCAGGTCCTTCCGCTTCTCCTCGATGAAGGAGAGATCGGGGAACATCAGGTCGATCCCCGGCATCTGCTCCTCACCGGCGAAGCCCATGCCGCAATCGACCATGATCCACTTGCGGCCCTTCTCCGGACCGAACCCGTAGAGGGCCGCATTCATCCCGATCTCGCCCACGCCGCCGAGCGGCAGGAAGACCAGCTCCTCCTGTCCCATCACCATCTGTCGTCGTCCAACATCATGCCGCCGTCGCGGCCGTTCCGAAATGCACCTCGCCCGCCGTCACGGTATGCCGTTTTCCGTCGGGGGCGAGGATCACGAGCCGCCCCCCCTCGTCGATGGTCTCGAACACGCCCCGCAGGATGTGTCCGCCGCTGCGCACCGCGATCTCCGACCCAAGACCCGCGGCCCGCGCGAGCCAATCCTCGCGCAGGTCAGCGAAATTCCGTCCCCGGTCCCAGGCGCGTGCCCGCACGGCCATCCGGTCCGAGAGATGTTCCAGTAGCGCTTCGGCGCCGCCGACGTAACCCGTCGCGGCCAAGCTCGTCGCGCCAAGGCCGTCCGGGGCCGCCGCGACGTTGACGCCGAAGCCGATCACCGCGGCCCTGCGGCCGCCCGGCAGCGTCTCAGCCTCGAGGAGCAGACCGGCCAGCTTGCCGTCGCCGAGCAGCACGTCGTTGGGCCATTTCAGCTTCAGAGATCGGGCGCAACCCCCGGTTCGGGTATCCGGCAGGGTGCCGCAGGCCGCCTCCAGCGCCTCGATCAGGGCGAGCCCGGCGACGAAGCCGAGTTCGGCGAGGTGATCCGGTGCCACGCCGGCCACCGGCCAGAGGACGCTCGCGGCCAGATTGCCCGGCAGCGACGCCCAGGTGTTGCCCCGCCGGCCCCGGCCCGCCTCCTGCCGGTGCGTGACCACCCAGAGCGGGCCGGTCTCCCCCGCCCGTGCCTGGACCATGGCCTCGGTGTTGGTCGAGCCCAGCGTGTCGTGAACGTGCAGGCGGTGGCCCTGGGCGCGCGCCTCGGACCCGAGACGGTAGCTCAAGACGCTGGTTTCTGGTTGGGCCGCATGCCTGTCACGGGTGCCGGAGACCGCCGCGCCGGATCTAGAACAGCGACCGGGCCGCCCGGCCGGCGACGCCGACCAGCGGTCCGGGGAGCAGGAAGAACAGCACCACCACGACGCTCGACAGGGCAAGCACCACGCGCAGGCCCGGGGCCATGGCCTCGTAGGGCTCCTTCGGCTCGTCGAAATACATGATCTTGACCAGGCGCAGGTAGTAGTAGGCGCCGACCACGCTGGTCACCACGCCGATCACCGCGAGCGTCACGAGGCCCGCCTTGATGGCGGCGGCGAACACGTAGAATTTGGCGAAGAACCCGGCGAGCGGCGGGATGCCGGCCAGCGAGAACATCATCGCGGCGAGGCAGAAGGCCAGCCAGGGATGGGTGCGCGACAGGCCCGACAGGTCCTCGATCGACTCGAACATCACCTCCCGGCGCCGGAGCGACAGGATGATCGCGAAGGTGCCGAGCGTCATCGCCAGGTAGATGATCATGTAGGTGACGAGCCCGCTGATCCCCTCCTCGGAGCCGCAGGCGAGGCCGATCAGCGCGTAGCCGATATTGGCGATCGACGAGTAGGCCATCAGGCGCTTGATCGAGCGCTGGCCGATGGCCGCGAACGAGCCGAGCGCCATCGAGGCCACGGCGACGAAGATGAAGATCTGCTGCCAGATCGCGGTCACGTCCGGCATGGCGCCGATGAACACCCGCACCGTCATGGCGACGGCGGCCATCTTGGGCGCGGTGGCGAAGAACGCGGTCACCGGGGTCGGCGAGCCCTCGTAGACGTCGGGCGTCCACATGTGGAACGGCACCGCCGCCATCTTGAAGCAGACGCCGGCGGACAGGAACACGATCCCCAGGACGATGCCCAGCCCGGCATTCTCGTTGAGCGCCGAGACGATGCCCGGGAACGAGACCGTGCCGGTGAAGCCGTAGACCAGCGAGGCGCCGTAGAGCAGCATCCCGGAGGACAGCGCACCGAGCACGAAGTACTTGAGGCCGGCCTCGGTGGACTTGGCGTCGTCCCGGTGGAACGCCGCGATCACGTAGGCGGCCAGCGATTGCAGCTCCAGGCCGAGATAGAGGGCGATCAGGTCGTTGGCCGAGACCATCACCATCATGCCGATGGTGCAGAGCACGATCAGCACCGGGAACTCGAACCGGTCGATCCGCTCGCGCTTGAAGAAGTCGTGCGCCAGCAGGATCGTCGAGGCCGAGCCGAGCAGCACCAGCGATTTCATCACCTTGGAGAAAGCATCCGACACGAAGGCACCCGACAGGGTGGTCACCCGGCCGGCGGTCGGCTGCGACAGGACGACGAACAGGGCCAGCAGCAGCAGAACCAGGGCGCCGATGCTGACAGACTCGGCGGAGCGGTCGCCGCGCCAGGCGCCGTAGAGGATCATCAGCATCACCCCGACGCCGAGGATCAGCTCGGGCAGGAGCGGGGCCAGCGAGGGCAGGACGGAGTGGACGGTGGGCATCTGTTCCGTCTCAGCGTGGGAGCGGCAGCGCGGCGGCTGCGGTCTGGGTGTTGGCCAGCGCGGCCTTCATGCCGGCCATCAGCGCCTCGGTGGAGGGCGCGAAGACGTCGAGCACCGGGGCCGGGTGCACGCCGTAATAGATCGTCAGCACCACCAGCGGCGCCAGGATGATCTTCTCGCGGGTGTCGAGGTCGAGGATGCCCTGGAGGTTGGGCTTCTCGAGCTTGCCGTAGATCACCCTTGCGTAGAGCCACAGGGCGTAGGCCGCCGACAGGATGATGCCGAAAGTCGAGAAGAACGCGACGTTCGGGTTCGCCTTGAAGGCGCCGAGCATCGACAGGAACTCGCCGACGAAGCCGGAGGTGCCGGGCAGGCCGACATTGGCCATGGTGAACACCATCATGGCCACCGCGTAGAGCGGCATCCGCTTCACCAGCCCGCCATAGGCGGCGATCTCGCGGGTGTGCATCCGGTCGTAGACCACGCCGACGCAGAGGAACAGCGCACCGGCCACGATGCCGTGCGAGATCATCAGGAACAGCGCGCCCTGGATGCCCTGCTCGTTCAGGGTGAACAGGCCGAGCGTCACGAAGCCCATATGGGCCACCGACGAATAGGCGATCAGCTTCTTGATGTCGGTCTGCATCATCGCGGTGAGCGAGGTGAAGATGATCGCGATCACCGAGAGGGCGAAGACCAGGGGGGCGAAATCCTGGCTCGCCACCGGCAGCATCGGCAGGGAGATCCGGATGAAGCCGTAGCCGCCCATCTTCAGCAGGATGCCGGCCAGGACCACCGAGCCTGCGGTGGGGGCCTCGACGTGGGCGTCGGGCAGCCAGGTATGGACCGGCCACATCGGCATCTTCACCGCGAAGGAGGCGAAGAAGGCCAGCCACAGCCAGGTCTGCATGTGCACCGGGAAGCGGTACTGCAGCAGGGTCGGGATGTCGGTGGTGCCGGCCTGCCAGTACATCGCCATCACGGCGAGCAGCATCAGCACCGAGCCGAGCAGGGTGTAGAGGAAGAACTTGAAGCTGGCGTAGATCCGACGCGCACCGCCCCAGATCCCGATGATCAGGAACATCGGGATCAGGCCGGCCTCGAAGAACAGGTAGAACAGCAGCAGGTCCAGCGACTCGAACACCCCGATCATCGTCGTCTCGAGGACCAGGAACGCGACGAAATATTCCTTCACGCGGACATGGATCGAGGTCCACGACGCGCCGATGCAGAACGGCATCAGGAACGTGGTGAGCAGGATCAGCGGCATCGAGAAGCCGTCGACACCGAGCTTGAACCGGATCGTCTCGGCGAGCCACGGATGGCTCTCGACCAGCTGGAAGCTCGCCGACGCGGCGTCGTAGCGGCCCCAGGCCACCAGGGACAGCGCGAAGGTGACGATGGTGGTGGCGAGCGCGGCCCAGCGGCTGTTGCGCGCGACCGACTCGTCGTCGCCCTTGAGGGTGAGGATGAAGGCCGCGCCGCAGAGCGGGACGATCAGCAGGCCGGAGAGGATGCCGAGGCCGAGCATGTCAGTGAGCACCCTTGGGCAGGCCGGCCATCAGGTACCAGCTGATCAGGCCGGCCACGCCGATGAGCATGACGAAGGCGTAGTGGTAGACGTAGCCGGTCTGCAGGCGGACCACGCCGCGGGTCACGTCGACGACGCGCGCCGCGATGCCGTTGGGGCCGAGCCCGTCGATGATCTTGCCGTCGCCCTGCTTCCAGAGGAACAGGCCGAAATCCTTGGCCGGACGCACGAAGATCCGGTCGTAGAGCTCGTCGAAGTACCACTTGTTGAGCAGGAACCGGTACAGCGACGGCTGCTGCGCGGCGAGCGCCCCCGGCAGTTCGGGCCGGCGGATATACATCCAGAACGCCAGGATGAAGCCGAGGATCAGCATGATCAGCGGCGAATAGGACACCAGCGCCGGGACCTCGTGGATCTCGTGCATGATGTGGTTCTCGGGGCCGTGCGCCAGGGCATGGCCCCAGAATGCGTCCATGCCGGACCCGATGAAGCGATCGTGGAAGATGATCCCGGCGAACAGCGCCCCGAAGGCGAGGATCGCCAGCGGGATCGTCATCACCAGCGGGCTCTCGTGGGGCGTGTGGTCGCCGTGGTGGCCGTGATCGTCCCCGTGATGATCGTCGGCGACGAGGTCGCTCTTGTGGGCCGGCTCGGCGTCGTGGCCGTGATCGTCGTGGGCCGCGCCCTCGGTATGGCCGGGTGCGCCGTCGGCCTCGTGGGCTAGGGCGGCGTGGGCGGTTCCGGCATGGGCCACCGCCGGGGCGGCGTGGTGGTCATGGGCCGCGTGGACACCCCAGCGGGCCGGACCCTCGAAGGTCATGAAGAACAGGCGCCACGAGTAGAACGAGGTGAAGAACGCGGCCACGACGGTGCACAGGAAGGCTAGCGTGTGCCCGGGCCGGGTCGAAGCGTAGGCGGCCTCGATGATCGCGTCCTTGGAGTAGTAGCCCGCCGTGTACGGGAAGCCGATCAGCGCGAGGGAGCCGATCGCCATCATGGCGCAGGTGAACGGGATGTGGGAGCGCAGGCCGCCCATGTTCCGCATGTCCTGCTCGTGGTGCATCGCGTGGATGACCGAGCCGGCCCCGAGGAACAGCAGCGCCTTGAAGAAGGCGTGGGTGAACAGGTGGAACACGCCGGCCGAGTAGGCGCCGACGCCGAGCGCCACGAACATGTAGCCGAGCTGCGAGCAGGTCGAATAGGCGATCACCCGCTTGATGTCGTTCTGCACCAGCCCGATCGTGGCGGCGAAGAACGCTGTGATGCCGCCGATCACCGTGACGACGATCAGCGCGTTCGGCGCCTCCTCGAACAGCGGCGACAGCCGGGCGACCATGAACACGCCGGCGGTGACCATGGTGGCGGCGTGGATCAGCGCCGAGACCGGGGTCGGGCCCTCCATCGCGTCCGGAAGCCAGGTGTGCAGCAGGAACTGCGCCGACTTGCCCATGGCGCCCATGAACAGCAGCAGGCAGGCCAGGGTCAGGGCGTTCCAGTCGTAGCCGAGCAGGTGGAAGCTCAGGGTCTTGATCGTGTCGACCTTGGCGAAGATCGCGTCGAACGCCACCGAGCCGGTCAGCACGAAGACCAGGAAGATGCCCAGCGAGAAGCCGAAATCGCCGACCCGGTTGACGATGAACGCCTTCATGGCGGCGGCGTTGGCCGAGGGCTTCTCGTACCAGAAGCCGATCAGCAGGTAGGAGGCGAGGCCGACGCCCTCCCAGCCGAAGAACATCTGCACGAGGTTGTCGGCCGTCACCAGCATCAGCATGGCGAAGGTGAACAGCGACAGGTAGGCGAAGAACCGCGGCCGGTGCGGATCCTCGTGCATGTAGCCGACCGAGTAGAGGTGGACGAGGGTCGAGACCGTGGTGACGACCACGAGCATCACCCGGGTCAGCGCGTCGACCTTGAAGGCCCAGTCGACCTGGAGGTCGCCGGCCGAGAACCAGGACGCGACCTGCACCCGCTCGGCGTGACCGCCGTCGAGGAACACGCCCCAGGCGATCAGGGCCGTGAAGGCCAGGAACGCCGTGGTGATGTACTCGCAGGCCCGGGCCCCGATGTACCGGCCGAACAGGCCGGCGATCAGGAAGCCGATCAGCGGGAAGAAGACGATCGCGTGATACATCGCTCTCTTGCAGTCCGTCCTCCGGGCCGACCGCGGGGCGGCAGCGTCCGGATTGTCACTCGGGGCGGGCGATAAAGGGCGCCCTAGCCCTTCATCATGCTCACGTCCTCGACCGCGATGGTGCCGCGGTTGCGGAAGAAGACCACGAGGATGGCGAGGCCGATCGCCGATTCGGCGGCCGCGACGGTCAGCACGAACAGGGCGAAGACCTGTCCGGTGATGTCGTTCAGCTGCGTCGAGAAGGCGACCAGGTTGATGTTGACCGCGAGCAGGATCAGCTCGATCGACATCAGGATGACGATGACGTTCTTGCGGTTGATGAAGATCCCGAGCACGCCGAGCGTGAACAGGATCGCCGCGACGGTGAGGTAGTGGCTCAGGCCGATCATCGTTCGAAACCTCCGGCGGGCATCAGACCTCGCATCAGACCTCGACGCCCTGGCGGGACGGCACCTTGCGGGTCTCCACCGCCATGCTCTGGGTGCGGGCGTTCTGGACCGAGATGTTCTGGCGCTTGACGCCGGGGCGGTCGCGCAGGGTCAGCACGATGGCGCCGATCATCGCGACCAGCAGGATCAGGCCGGCAAGCTGGAAGAAGTAGACGTAATCCGTGTAGAGCACCCGGCCGAGCGCCTGGGCGTTGGTGAGGTTCTCCGCCGCCGCGACGTTGCTGAGCGGCGCCTGAACCAGGTTCGGATCGGTGGTCCAGGAGCCGACCACCAGGAGCAGCTCCACCAGGAAGATCGCCCCGATCAGGCCGCCGACCGGCAGGTATTGCTGGAAGCCCTGGCGCAGCTCGGCGAAGTCCACGTCGAGCATCATCACCACGAACAGGAACAGGACCGCGACCGCGCCGACGTAGACGACGACCAGGATCATCGCCAGGAACTCGGCGCCCATCAGGACGAACAGCCCGGCGGCGTTCACGAAGGCGAGAATCAGGAACAGCACCGAGGCGACGGGATTGCGCGAGGCGATCACCATGAAGCCCGACGCGACCGTGACGCTCGCGAACAGGTAGAAGAAGGCGGCTGCTGCGGTCATGCGCTCGTCGGGATCGGCCGCCGGAGCGGCCCCTTCTGCCTTGCGTGGAAACGGGCCGCAGCGGGCGGCCCGTCTATAGAACCCGGTCGGCGGGGGCACAACAGCGCCCCCGGCATCCCTCTAGCGCATCACCCCGGGCAACGGAACCGGGATGATGCGCTATCCCCTTGCTTGGCATCGTCTTTTTCCGAAAGCCGGCAACCACCTTTCGGGACGATGCCCTAGCGATACGGCGCATCCATCGCGATGTTGCGCGCGATCTCGCGCTCCCAGCGGTCGCCGTTCAAGAGGAGCTTCTGCTTGTCGTAGAGCAGCTCCTCGCGGGTCTCGACCGAGAATTCGAAGTTCGGCCCCTCCACGATGGCGTCCACCGGGCAGGCCTCCTGGCACATGCCGCAATAGATGCACTTCACCATGTCGATGTCGTAGCGGGTGGTGCGGCGGGTGCCGTCGTTGCGGCGCGGTCCCGCCTCGATGGTGATCGCCTGGGCCGGGCAGATCGCCTCGCAGAGCTTGCAGGCGATGCAGCGCTCCTCGCCGTTGGGATAGCGGCGCAGGGCATGCTCTCCGCGGAAGCGCGGGCCGCGATGGCCCATCTCGAAGGGATAGTTGATCGTCGCCTTCGGCTTGAAGAAGTAGCGCATGCCGAGGATCATCCCCGACACGAATTCCTTCAGTAGCAGGCTCTTTGCGACCTGATCGAGCTTCATGGCCCGGATCTCCGATTCGGCGGGTGGGCTCAGGCGCCCGGCGCGAGGCCGGTCAGCTTGAGCACGAAGGCGACGACGACGACCGAGACCAGCGAGATCGGCAGAAAAACTTTCCAGCCGAGGCGCATGAGCTGATCGTAGCGGTAGCGCGGCACGATGGATTTCACCATCGCGAACAGGAAGAACAGGAAGCTGGCCTTCAGGATGAACCAGATCACGCCCGGCACCCAAGTGAACGGCGCGAACGGGATCGGCGACAGCCAGCCGCCCAGGAACAGCACGGTGCCGAGCGCGCACATGCTCATGATGGCGACGTACTCGCCGAGCATGAACAGCAGATAGGGCGTCGAGGAGTATTCCACCATGTAGCCGGCCACCAGCTCCGACTCGGCTTCCGGCAGATCGAAGGGCGGGCGGTTGGTCTCGGCGAGCGCCGAGATGAAGAACACCACGAACATCGGGAACAGCCACAGCCAGTACCAGCCGAACAGGCCGAGGCTGGTGTCCTGCGCCATCACGATGCGCGAGAGGTTCAGCGAGCCGGCGCAGAGCAGCACGCAGATGATCACGAAGCCGAGCGAGACCTCGTAGGAGATCATCTGCGCGGCCGAGCGGAGCGCGCCCAGGAAGGCGTATTTCGAGTTCGAGGCCCAGCCGCCCATGATGACGCCGTAGACGCCCAAGCTGGAGATCGCGAAGATGTAGGTGATGCCGACATTGATGTCGGCGATCGCCCAGCCGTCGGCCAGGGGAATCACCGCCCAGCTCGACAGGGCCAGCATCGCGAAGACCAACGGCGCCAGCAGGTAGATCGCCTTGTTGGCACCCGCCGGGATCACCGGCTCCTTCAGCACGAACTTGAGCAGGTCGGCGAACGACTGGAACAGCCCGAACGGCCCGACCACGTTGGGGCCGCGCCGGAGCTGCACCGCCGCCCAGATCTTGCGGTCGGCGAGCAGCGCGTAGGCGATGAAGACCAGCAGCGCTGCGAGCAGCACGAAGCTCTTCAGCACGATCAGGAGCACGGTCCCGAGGATTTCGAGCGACGTCATCGTGGGGTCCCTACTCTGCCGCTGCGAGCGGCCGCGCCTCGGCGGCGCGCTCGCGGGCGAGGCGCGAGCACTCGGCGAGCACACGCGAGGCGCGGGCGATGGGGTTGGTGAGGTAGAAGTCGGTCACCGGCGAGGCGAAAGCGGGGCCGCCCGTCGCGCCGCCGAGGCCGGCCAGCCGGTCCACGGCCGCCGCCACGTCGCCGGTCTCCACGGTGCCGACCGCCGCGAAATGCGGGTGGGCGGCGTAGAGCGCCCGGCGGAGCGCGGTGAGCGAATCGAACGGCAGGCGTTGGCCCAGCACGTCCGACAGGGCGCGCAGGATCGCCCAATCCTCGCGGGCATCCCCCGGCGGGAAGCCAGCGCGGTTGCCCATCTGGACCCGGCCTTCCGTGTTCACCCAGGTCGCGGACTTCTCGGTATAGGCCGCGCCCGGCAGGATCACGTCCGCCCGGGAGGCGCCGCGGTCGCCGTGGGTGCCCTGGTAGATCACGAAGGCGCCGGGCGCCACGTCGCGCTCGTCGGCACCGAGGTTGAACAGCACGTCGACGCCGCCCGCCGCCAGCATGGCCGGGAAGCCGAGGCCGCCCTCCCCCGGCACGAAGCCGAGATCGAGGGCGCCGACCCGAGCGGCGGCCGTGTGCAGCACGCCGAAGCCGTTCCACTCCGGCGTCACCGCGCCGATCTCCTTGGCAAGGGCCGCCGCTGCCGCCAGGATGCCTGGCTCGACATTGGCGCCGACGATGACCAGCGGCGTCTTCGCGGCCTTGAGCGTCTCAAGAAAACTGTGCTCGCCGCGGGCGAGGCCGGCGAGCGAGTCGGGGCCGGCGCCGATGTAGTGGCTCGGATAGGTCAGATCGACCGGCTCGCCGATCACCCCGACCGCGAGCGGCGCCAGGCGCCAGCGCTTGCGGATCCGGACGTTGAGGAGCGAGGCCTCGGTGCGCGGGTTGGCGCCGACGATCAGGATCGCGTCCGCGGCCTCGATGCCGGGAATCGTCGGGTTGAACAGGTAGGAGGCGCGGCCGAGCGCCGGATCGAGCCCGGTCTCGGTCTGCCGGCAATCGAGGTTCGGCGTGCCGAGCGCACGCATCAGCTCGCGCAGGGCAAAGATCTCCTCGACGCCCGCGAGGTCGCCGACGACCGCGCCGATGCGCTTCGGATCGGCGGCCTTCACCTCGGCGGCGATGGCCTGGAACGCCTCGCCCCAGGAGGCGGGCCGCAGCCGTCCGTTCTCGCGCAGGTACGGCCGGTCGAGGCGCTGCATCCGCAAGCCGTCGACATGGTAGCGGGTCTTGTCGGAGATCCACTCCTCGTTGATCTCTTCGCTGACCCGCGGCTCGATCTGCATCACCTCGCGGCCGCGGGTGTCGATGCGGATCGACGAGCCGACCGCGTCCATCACGTCGACCGATTCGGTCTTGTTCAGCTCCCAGGGCCGGACGTTGTAGCTCTGCGGCCGGTGAACCAGGGCGCCCACCGGGCAGAGGTCGGCGACGTTGCCCTGGAGTTCCGAAGCCATGGACTGTTCGAGGTAGCTGGTGATCTCCATGTCCTCGCCGCGGCCGATGGCGCCGAGGTCGGGCACGCCCGCCACCTCCGCCAGGAAGCGCACGCAGCGGGTGCAGTGGATGCAGCGGTTCATCGCGGTCCGCACCAGCGGGCCGATATGCTTCTCCTCGACCGCGCGCTTGTTCTCCTGGTAGCGGGTCGAATCGACCCCGTAGGCCATCGCTTGGTCCTGCAGGTCGCAATGGCCGCCCTGGTCGCAGATCGGACAGTCGAGCGGGTGGTTGATGAGGAGGAACTCCATCACCCCTTCCCGGGCCTTCTTGGTCAGGCCGGAGCGAGTGAGCACCTCCGGCGGCTCGCCGTTCGGGCCGGGGCGGCAATCCTTCACCGCGTACGCGCAGCTCGCCACCGGCTTGGGCGCGCCCTTCAGCTCCACCAGGCACATCCGGCAATTGCCGGCGATCGACAGGCGTTCGTGGAAGCAGAAGCGCGGGATCTCGGCCCCCGCAGCCTCGCAGGCCTGGAGCAGCGTGTATTCGGCCGGAACCTCGACCTCGGTGCCGTCGACGAGGATTTTTGTCATCGGTGCCATCTCAGTGCGGGGCGTCGGCGAGATCGAGGCGCCGCTCGATGCGCTCGATGCGAAGCTCGACCCGGTCGATCCGCCGGTGAACGCCGGCCAGGTTTTCTTCGACCGCTGCCATTCGGCCCTTCAACTCACGGACATCGTCGCTGAGCCGATCGACCTTCTCGTCGATGCGACGCAGGTACACGAGCATCAGGTTGTCAGGCTGGCTCGTCATGGCCTCACTCCGCGGCCATCGGGATCGGGTCGGAATGCGGGTTGGCCGTGTAGCGGTCGATCCGCCTCTCGATCTCGGGGCGGAAGTGCTTGATCAGGCCCTGGATCGGCCAGGCCGCCGCGTCGCCGAGCGCGCAGATCGTATGACCCTCGATCTGCTTGGTGACCTCGAACAGCATGTCGATCTCGCGCTTCTGCGCCCGGCCCTCGGCCATGCGCAGCATCACGCGCCACATCCAGCCGGTGCCCTCCCGGCAGGGCGTGCACTGGCCGCACGACTCGTGCTTGTAGAAATACGAGATGCGGGCGATCGCCGCGACGATGTCGGTGGACTTGTCCAGCACGATCACCGCCGCCGTGCCGAGGCCGGAGCCGAGGCCGCGCAGGGTGTCGAAATCCATCTTGGCGTCGATGATCTGGTCGGCCGGCACCAGCGGCACCGAGGACCCGCCCGGGATCGAGCACAGCAGGTTGTCCCAGCCGCCGCGCATGCCGCCGCAATGCCGGTCGACCAGCTCGCGGAAGGTGATGCCCAGCTCCGCCTCGACGTTGCACGGCTTGTTGACGTGCCCCGAGACGCAGAACAGCTTGGTGCCGGTGTTGTTCTTGCCGCCCAGGCCCGCGAACCAGGCACCGCCCCGGCGCAGGATCGTGCCCGCCACCGCGATCGACTCGACGTTGTTGACCGTCGTCGGGCAGCCGTAGAGGCCCATATTGGCCGGGAACGGCGGCTTGAGCCGCGGCATCCCCTTCTTACCCTCGAGGCTCTCGATCAGCGCCGTCTCTTCACCGCAGATATAGGCGCCGGCGCCGTGGTGGACGTAGATGTCGAAGGGGAAGTCGTGCACGTTCGACTGGCCGACGAGACGCGCCTCGTAGGCCTCGTCAACGGCCTTCTGGAGCGCGTGCTTCTCGGCCACGTACTCGCCGCGGATGTAGATGTAGCAGGCATGCGCGCCCATGGCGAAGCAGGCCAGCATGCAGCCCTCGATCAGGAGATGCGGGTCGTGCCGCATGATCTCCCGGTCCTTGCAGGTGCCAGGCTCCGACTCGTCGGCGTTGACGACGAGGTAGTGCGGGCGCCCGTCGGACTTCTTGGGCATGAACGACCATTTCAGGCCGGTGGGGAAGCCCGCGCCGCCGCGGCCGCGCAGGCCCGACGCCTTCATCTCCTCGATGATCCAGTCGCGGCCCTGCTCCAGGAGGAACTTGGTCCCGTCCCAGGCGCCACGCTGCTTGGCGGCCTCCAGACCCGGCGAATGCAGGCCGTAGAGGTTGGTGAAGATGCGATCCTGATCCGACAGCATGTGCTTCGTTCCTCAGCTGACCGGAGCGTCGACGATGTCGAGGCGGCGCTCGATGCGGCCGACGCGCATATCGAGCGCGCTGTACGCTTCGTAGAGATTGTGCAGGTCGCCCTGGACACCGTGAACGGTGGTCCGAAGCGCCCCGACCTCGCCACGCACCTCGCGCACGCCCTCCTCGATATTGCCGAGGCGTGCCTGCATCGCCTTCAGCACTTCATAGATCAGCGCGTTCGTCACCTCGGCCATCGCGGTCAGTTCCCGGTGGCCGACAGCGTCTGAGCCTGCCCGACCCAGTTCTCCCGGTCGATGCGACCCGGGAACGCGAGGTAGGTCCCGACCCAGGTTATCTCGTCGCGGGTCCAGGCGGCGACCTGGTCGAAATGATAGATGCCGAGCCCGTTCAGGCGCTGGCTGTTGCCCGGGCCGATGCCCTTGATCCGGGTCAGGTCGTCCGGCTGACCGGCGCGGGCGGCATCGAGTCCCGGCGGCCGGGTGCCGACCGCGTCCGCCTTCTGCTCCGGGCTCGCATCCTTCGGCAGGCTTGCGAGCTTGCCGGCGACGCGAGCCTCCTCGGCTTCCGCCGCGACCTCGCCTTCGCTGGCGCCGGAGGCCTCCGGCTGCGGCGGCGGCGTATCCCGGGTCAGGCTCGATTGCGCTCCGGCTTCGGCCCCCGACGCCTCACCGGCGGTCGCGGCGGGGCTCGTGCCGGGCCCGTTCGCGGCGGCCCGATCCTCCGGCTTGACCGGCTCCTCGCCCCGCGCGGCGCGCTGGGCGGGAGCGTCGGACGACGGCCGTTCCGTCTGCCGGCCGGCATCGGGCTTGGCGGGCTTCGGATCGGCGGCGGCGCGCTGCTCGCTCGACTTGGCCTCGTCTGCCTTCGCGGCCTGATCCTCGGGCTTCGCGGTGTCCTCGAAGCGCTTGCGCCACGCGCCGACCCGCGAGCCGTCGAACAGGGTCGGATCGGTGAGCGTATCCGGGCCGCCCTGCGGCTCGGAGGCCTGGCGCCCGGTCTGCGAGCCGACCTTGACCGGCCGTCCCGCAGCGAGGTCGTCCATCAGCGTGCCGAGCGATTCGGGCGTCAGGTCCTCGTAATAGTCCTGGTTGATCTGCACCATCGGGGCGTTGCAGCAGGCGCCGAGGCACTCGACCTCGAGCCAGGAGAAGGTGCCGTCGGCCGAGACGTGGCCGGAGGGGCCGAGGCGCGCCTCCAGCATCTCCTTCAGGCCCCGGGCGCCGCAGGAATCGCACGGCACCGTGCCGCAGACCTGGATCCAGAACCGCCCGACCGGCTCCAGCGCGAACATCGTGTAGAAGGTCGCCACCTCCAGCACGCGGATGTTGGGCATGCCGAGCTCGGCCGCGACCGCCTCGATGGCGGCCCGCGGCAGCCAGCCGCCGTTCTGCTCCTGCGCCTTCCAGAGCAGCGAGATCACCGCGGAGGCCTGGCGGCCCTCCGGGTACTTGGCGATCTGGGTCTTGGCCCAGGCCGCGTTCTCGGGGGAGAACGCGAAGCTCTCGGGCTGCTCAGAGGCCGGCGCGAGTCTGCGGTTTGCCATCCTGCTAACGCCTTACCGATCCACTTCGCCGAACACGATGTCGAGGGTGCCCAGCACGCACGACACGTCGGCCAGAAGGTGCCCCCGGCACATCCAATCCATCGCCTGAAGATGCGCGAAGCCCGGCGCGCGGATCTTGCAGCGGTACGGCTTGTTGGTCCCGTCGGACACGAGATAGACGCCGAACTCGCCCTTGGGCGCCTCCACGGCGGCGTAGACCTCGCCCTCCGGTACGTGGAAGCCCTCGGTGTAGAGCTTGAAGTGGTGGATGAGCGCTTCCATCGAGCGCTTCATCTCGCGGCGCGGCGGCGGCGCGAACTTGCCGTCGATGGCGGCGATCGGGCCCTGCCCGGCCGGCTCGCGCAGCTTGGCGCAGCACTGCTTCATGATCTTGGCCGATTCCCGCATCTCCTCCATGCGGATCACCTGCCGATCGTAGGTGTCGCCGTTTCGGCCGACCGGGATGTCGAATTCCATTTCCTCGTAGCACTCGTAGGGCTGCGCCTTGCGCAGATCCCACGGGATGCCCGAACCGCGCAGCATGACGCCGGAGAAGCCCCACTCCATGCACTCATCCACCGACACGATGCCGATGTCGACGTTGCGCTGCTTGAAGATGCGGTTGGCCATCACGAGGTCGTCGAGATCCTGGACGACCTGCAGGAACGGGTCGCAGAACGCCTCGATATCGTCGATCAGCTTGGGCGGCAGGTCCTGATGGACGCCGCCGGGCCGGAAGTAGTTGGCGTGGAGGCGCGCACCCGAGGCGCGCTCGTAGAAGATCATCAGCTTCTCGCGCTCCTCGAAGCCCCAGAGCGGGGGCGTAAGGGCGCCGACATCCATCGCCTGCGTGGTGACGTTGAGCAGATGCGACAGCAGCCGGCCGATCTCGCAGAACAGCACACGGATCAGCTGGGCGCGCCGGGGCACCTCGATGCCCGCGAGCTTCTCGATCGCCAGGCAGAAGGCGTGCTCCTGGTTCATCGGCGACACGTAGTCGAGCCGGTCGAAATAAGGCGTCGCCTGCAGGTAGGTCTTGTGCTCGATCAGCTTCTCGGTGCCGCGGTGCAGCAGCCCGATATGCGGATCGACCCGCTCGACCACCTCGCCGTCCAGCTCCAGCACGAGGCGCAGCACGCCGTGCGCCGCCGGGTGCTGGGGGCCGAAATTGATCGCGAAGTTGCGGATGTTGTGTTCTGTCACGGGCGGCCTCCGGCCTCGCCGCTGGGCGAATGGCGAATGGCGAATGGCGAATGGACGACCAGCATCAGCGTGCGTCCTTCTCGTAGGCTGCGCGACGCTGCAGAGACCGAATCAAGCCGCGAAGCTGGCGGCCCACGGCCTCGCAGCGCGCAAGTATCGGAGCCACCGTTTCCTGAGCGGCGAGCCCGACGCGGCTTGCCAAGATCAGGTGGGTTTCGAGTTCCTTGAGTGACCCTTGCCCGATCCGAAGGAAGTTGATGAAAGATGTCGTGCTCTCACGTCCGTGCCCTTCGGCGATGTTGGCCGCGACCGAGGCGGCCGAGCGCCTGATCTGCGATGTCATTCCGAAGGCTTCTTCCCGCGGGAACGGCTTGGTCAGCATGTAGCACGCCTCGGCCATCGTCATGACTTCCTGCCAGACGTCGAGGTCGCGATACGAACTGATCGGCTTGCCGCCTTCCATTCGCCATTCGCCATTCGCCATTCGCCCTTACGACTTCGCCTTCTCGTCTCCGGGCAGCACGTAGTCGGTGCCTTCCCACGGAGACAGGAAGTCGAAGTTGCGGAATTCTTGGGTGAGCTGGACGGGCTCGTAGACCACCCGCGCCTCGTCCTGGTCGTAGCGGACCTCGACGAAGCCGGTGAGCGGGAAATCCTTGCGCAGGGGATGCCCCTCGAACCCGTAATCGGTGAGCAGCCGGCGCAGGTCCGGATGCCCCGAGAACAGGATGCCGTAGAGGTCGTAGGCCTCGCGCTCGTACCAGTTGGCGGCCGGGAACACCTCGATCGCCGAGGGGACAGGCGTCACCTCGTCGGTCTGCACCTTCACCCGGATGCGCGCGTTGTGGCGCAGCGAGAGCAGGTGGTAGACCACGTCGAAGCGCTTCTCGCGCTGCGGATAATCCGCGCCGCAGATGTCGATGAAGCTGCGGAACGCGCAGGCCGGGTCGTCGCGCAGGTAGGTCAGCGCGTAGACGATGTCGGAGGCCTGGACCACCAGGGTCAGCTCGCCGAACGCGATGGCGTGCGACACCACCGCCGGGCCGAGCGCGCCGGTGACGCGCTCCGCCATCGCCGTGAGGGCGGTCGCGCCGCTCTCCGGCTGCGTGTGCGACAGGATCGAGATGCCGTTGGTCATGGCCGCTCCTCAGCGCTCGATCGTGCCGGTGCGGCGGATCTTCTTCTGGAGAAGCAGCACGCCGTAGAGCAAAGCCTCGGCGGTGGGCGGGCAGCCGGGCACGTAGATGTCCACCGGCACGACCCGGTCGCAGCCGCGCACCACCGAGTAGGAATAGTGGTAGTAACCGCCGCCGTTGGCGCAGGAGCCCATCGAGATGACGTAGCGCGGCTCCGGCATCTGGTCGTAGACCTTGCGCAGGGCCGGGGCCATCTTGTTGGTCAGGGTGCCGGCGACGATCATCACGTCGGACTGGCGCGGCGAGCCGCGGGGCGCGAAGCCGAAGCGCTCGCAATCGTAGCGCGGCATCGACATCTGCATCATCTCGACGGCGCAGCAAGCGAGCCCAAAGGTCATCCACATCAGCGAGCCGGTGCGGGCCCAGTTGATCAGCTCGTCCGTGGTTGTGAGCAGGAAGCCCCGGTCGGCCAGCTCGTCGCTGATCGACAGGAAGGTCGGATCGTCGGCGCCGATCGGCCGGCCGGTGTTGGGATCGATGATCCCCTTCGGCTGGGGCGCGACCGCGGGGGCGCGGGACAGGCTGTGGGTCGTGTCGGTGATCAGGGCCATCGGCGACTCGGAATGCGGTGCGGGCAGGCTGCTGTTGCGAATCAATCCCACTCGAGGGCGCCCTTGCGCCACTCGTAGACGAAACCGACCGTCAGCACGCCCAGGAAGACGATCATCGACCAGAAGCCGAACCAGCCAAGGTCTCCGAAGGTGATCGCCCACGGGAACAGGAACGCGACCTCGAGATCGAAGATGATGAACAGGATCGCCACGAGGTAGAACCGCACGTCGAACTTCATGCGGGCATCGTCGAAGGCATTGAAGCCGCACTCGTAGGCCGAGAGCTTCTCCGGATCCGGGCTCTTAAAGGCAACCAGGAAGGGCACGACCAGCAGCGCGGTGGCGATGAACAGAGCAACGCCGATGAACACGATGAGCGGAAGATAGTCCGCCAACAATCCGGTCATGCCAGGGCCTCGCGAGAGCGTCTCGTATCGACGTGGGAAACCGCGGTGCGCCGCCGAACCGGATTCGCCCGTGGAATTGTTCTTATGCCAGGATGCGCGCGGCCGGAGGCTTAGTCGAGCCGCCGACCTGTGACAATGGCTTGCCGCGTCGCACAAACTGCACGCCCTGTCTTGTGTAGGGATGTGGGACCGCGCGGCGCGGCTGCAACACGACGCAAGCGCGCAGGCCCTCCGGCCGGCCTCGGCGCAAAACCGTCACGGACACGCTTGACAGGCCCCGACGCGGACCATACACCCCGCCCCGTCGCCGGGCGAAACGCCCCTTCGAGGCGACCACGCCGTGCGGGCGTAGCTCAGTTGGTTAGAGTGCCGGCCTGTCACGCCGGAGGTCGCGGGTTCGAGTCCCGTCGCCCGCGCCACTTCCATCAGTCTCTTAAAATCAGAATTTAGGTTTGCCCTCCGGCCACGTCGGGGGCGCTCCATCGAGTTCGCGATGTTATGGCGGTGAGGCCTGACACGGGAAACTACGATGATGCGGTGCGCCGTGCAGGCAGCGGGATGACAGTAAGGAGGCGGCCGTAAAGGTCCTCTTCGATGAGCCAGACGGAGCGAATCCAGAACTCCCGGCCATCGACACCCTTGATTGGGCCTTCACAGACGATGCGCCTGGACCCAACCGCGTCGAAAATCATTCGCGCGTCCGGTGCGGACACATAATGGTCCACCAAAGCGTCTGCCAGAATGTTCGGTTGATCCGCTGAAAATCCGAAGCGAAGCAGAAACTTTGCCTTCGCGCCGCCCTTCCGGTGCGTGGGATTCAGCAAGTAATCGACGATTTTCTCGCCCTGGATGCGCAACCCCAGGAGTGCCGGAAGGCCCGCGCGACTCACGGCGTGTGGCGACCAGTGCGTCTCAGATTGGCTGGTAGCACCGTCGCGAGGGCACCCGCCGGCTCCGGGAATTCGACGAAAAAGGCTTCGCCGTCCTTCCAGACGCCGACGATGGTCCCTTCGGCGCCGGCCGGGATCGGATCGCCGTCATCGGTCACGACCGGTGCCAGCACGACCACGTCGTCGAGATCCCGAAGCGTGGCCCCGGGATCCTCCTTTCGCAGCAGGTACGAGAAGTCGACCGACATGTCCTGAGATTGGCGCCTGCGATGAGCGTGCGCAAGTCGATGGTCACCGCACGGCCGACCGAAGCCTCAAACCGAAGACCAGCGGGCACCCGCCCCCCGCGTCCGGCGGCGCGCGTCCCGCCGTCCCACCAGCAGCGCGATGGCGTCGTGTCGTCCCGGCACGCCCGCGTCGGCGACGTCCTGCGGGGTCAGCCCGATATCCCGCAATTCCCGCGCGGACAGGGCCGAGAGCCGGTGCAGGACGCGCCGGTTCATCGCCGCGCGCGACAGTTCCGCCCGCACCTCCGCGGCGGCCTCGGCGATCGCCTGGACGGCCCGGGCGAGCCAGGACGGCCGGCCTGCGGCCTGGGCGGTCTCGGTGAGGCACTGGTCCATGATTCGATCCTCCGTCTGTCAGGATTCCGGCGATCTTGACCGCATGGGGCTGGCGGCGACAGGAACAGTTCGGTACGATTTCGAAGAATTGTCCGGTCGGAAAGGCAGTACGGATGCAAGTCGCGACCAAGCCCGCCGGGACGCGCGTCGAGACCGTGGCCGGGGAGATCCGCGAGCGGATCGCGGCGCGGCATCTCGTGCCCGGGGTCCGGATCCCGTCGGTGCGGGCGTTCGCGGAATCCATGGGCGTGTCGAAATCGACCGTGGTGGAGGCCTATGACCGCCTGGCCGCCGAGGGCACCCTGGTGGCGCGGCCGGGCTCCGGCTTCTACGTCGCCGGCAAGACCCGGCCGCTCTCGCTCCAGGCGATGGGACCGCGGCTCGACCGGATCGTCGATCCGCTCTGGATCACCCGCCAGGCCCAGCAGGCCGGTGCGGACCAGCTCAAGCCCGGGGCCGGCTGGCTGCCGGATTCCTGGATGCCGCACGAGGCGATCCGGCGGGGCCTGCGCCGGGTGGCGCGGGCGGATCTCGCCGAGATGACCAATTACGACCGGCCGCTCGGCTACGAGCCCCTGCGGATCCAGATCGCCCGCAAGATCGCCGAGAAGGGCGTGGGCGCCGAGCCGGACCAGATCGTGCTGGTCGAATCGGCCACGCAGGCGCTGGATCTGGTCTGCCGGTTCCTGCTCCAGCCGGGCGACATCGTGCTGGTGGACGATCCCTGCTACTTCAACTTCCTGGCGCTGCTGCGGGCGCACCGGGTTTCGGTGGTCGGCGTGCCGCTGACCCCGGAGGGGCCGGACCTGCGGGCGCTCGGCACCCTGCTCGAGCGGCACCGGCCGCGCTTCTACCTGACCAACGCGGCGCTCCAGAACCCGACCGGCGCGAGCCTCGCCCCGGCCATCGCCCATAGGCTGCTGAAGCTGTGCGAGGCGCACGATACCCTGATCGTCGAGGACGAGATCTTTGGCGACCTCGAACCGGAGCCGGCGCCGAGGCTCGCCGGGTTCGACGGGCTGGAGCGGGTGATCCAGATCGGCAGCTTCTCAAAAACTCTGTCGGCGGCGGCGCGCTGCGGCTGGATCGCGCTCCGGGCCGACTGGGTCGAGCCCCTGGTCGATCTCAAGCTCGCGCTCAGCCTCGGCAACGGCCACGTCACGGCGGCGCTGGTGCACAGCCTGATCACCGAGGGCTGCTATCGCCGGCACCTCGCCGAGACCAAGCGGCGGCTCGCCGGCGCCATGGTCCAGGCCTCGGCCGAGTTGCGCGCCTGCGGCCTGGAGCCGTGGGCGCAGCCCCGGGGCGGCTTCTTCCTGTGGATGCGCCTGCCGGACGGACGCGACGGCGCCGAGGTGGCGCGCCGGGCCCTGGCGCAGGGCATGGTCCTGGCGCCCGGCACGGCCTTCAGCCTGTCGGACGACTGGAACGGCTATATGCGCTTCAACGTCGCCCACTGCATCGACCCGCGCATCCGGCCGATCTTGCAGGCGGCGTTGGCGTGATTCTTACGCCGGCAGGGTCAGCTCCGCCTCCAGCCCGCCCAGCTCCGAGCGCCCGAGGGTGAGCCCGCCGCCGTAGAGTTCGGCGAGTTCGAGGGTGATCGGCAGCCCGAAGCCGTGGCCCGGCACCCCCTCGTCGAGGCGGCGCCCGCGGGCCATGACCGCTTCGGCGGCCGCGCCGTCGAGGCCCGGCCCGTCATCCTCGACCCGCACCACGACCCCGCCCGCCTGGCTGAAGGCCGCGACCCGCACCCGGCCGCGGCACCAGCGGCAGGCATTGTCCACGAGGTTGCCGAGCATCTCGTCGAGATCCTGCCCCTCGCAGGGCACCGACAGGTCGTCCGGCACGGCCAGCGCGATCGCCACGCCCTTCTCGGCGTAGAGGCGCACCAGCGCGTCGCGCAGGTCCGAGACGCGCGGCGCCAGGGGCGTGCGTCCCCGGGCCGAGCCGGCGAGCGCCGCGGTGCGAGCCCGGCGCAGATGGTGGCGGACCCGCCGGTCCATGTCGTCCACCTGCAGGCGCAGCGCCCCGCCGGGATCGCGGGCCGGGTCGGCCAGGGCCATGGACAGGGTCGCCAGCGGGGTCTTAAGGGCGTGGGCGAGGTTGGCGACGTGGCCGCGGGCGCGCTCCAGGTTCTGGGCGTTCTGGTCGAGCAGCGCGTTGAGCTCCGCCACCAGCGGCTTGATCTCGGCGGGCTGTTCCTCCGGCACCCGCTCCCGGCGCCCGGCGCGCACGGCCGCGAGGTCGGCCCGCAGCCGCCGCAAAGGCGCCAGCCCGAGGCGCACCTGCAGGGCCAGCCCGGCGATCAGGCAGAGGCCGAGCACCCCAAGCGCCAGGGCTAGGCTGGTCAGAGCCTCGCGCAGGGGCCCGTACAGGGCCGCCCGCGGCGCCGCCGCGACGATCGTGGCCGGCGGCGTCCCCGGCACGCCGAGGATGCGCAGGATCAGCCGCTCCCCCCGCGGCCCGGTGCCGTCCGCCGGGTGCGGGCGGTCGGGCTCGTCGTCGGGACCCGGCTCGGTGACGGTGATGTGGCCGCCCCGCAGGGAGCCCGAGCCGAAGGTCTCAGGTCCACGGCGCACCTCCCAGGCCCAGCCGGGCCCGTCCCGGTCGAAGGGCGGCGCGTCGCGATTCTGGGAGAGCCGCCTCGCCTCCAGCCCTGCCCGGAGGGCGACGATCTGGGCGTCGAGATGCCCCTCGATCTGCCCCCGGACGAACCGGTGCAGGATCACCCCGATGGCGAGCCCGGCCACCACCAGCGCGGCCAGCACCAGCGCCAGGGCGGCCGCCAGCAGGCGGGTCCGGAGGGAGCGGTGCGGCGGTGGGGGGCCCTTCTTCGGCGGCGGCATCAGGCCGGATCCGCGTGCAGGCGGTAGCCGTGGCCGCGCACGCTCTCGATCCGGGCCGGGGCGATTTTTCGGCGCAGGCGGGTGATGATCACCTCCACTGAGTTCGAATCGACATCCGCGTCACCCTCGTAGACCCGCTCGATCAGGTGCGGGCGCGGCACCACCGCGTCGCGGTTGAGCATCAGGCAGGACAGGACCCGCCATTCGAGGCCGGTGAGCTTGAGCGGCAGGCCCTCGTGCTCGAAGGCGCCCAGGCCGGTGTCGAAGCTCAGGGGGCCGCAGGCGATCCGGCTCGCCCCGCCGCCCTGCGACCGGCGCACCAGGGCGCGCAGGCGGATCACCAGCTCCTCCACCCGGACCGGCTTGACCAGGTAATCGTCCGCCCCCGCCTTGAACGCCGCGACCTTGTCGCTCCAGCCGTCGCGGGCAGTGAGCACCAGCACCGGCAGCGTCCGCCCGGCCGCCCGCCAGGCCCGCAGCACCGAGACGCCGTCGCCCTTGGGCAGGCCGAGATCGAGCACCACCGCGTCGTAGCCCTCGGTCTCGCCGAGATGCTGCGCGTCCTCGCCGGTGGCGGCCCGGTCGAGGACGAAGTTTTCCGCGCGCAGGACCTTGGCCAGTTCGGTGGCCAGGGCCGCGTCATCCTCCACCAGCAGGATTTTCACCAATCCGTCCTCTGCGGCCCGGCTGAACCGCGCCCTCTGCCCGCACCAAGGTATTCAACCCAACATTTGCAAGATCGGCTCGCCCCACGGTTCCGGCCTCGGCGCCGTCATCGTCGAACACGTCAACGCTTGGCTTCTTGCCAACAAACGTCTCGATCGTCGCCAGGACAGATCAAGGACGATCATTGATGCCTCGTCGACCTTCGCGTGAATTTTCGTGCCCGCAAACCGAGCGTATAATTCTGAAACGAACTCTTGAGAATGCAACAGCTCCGCCAAAATCCCGAATAAATCTATCCTTTTCTTTCAAACTTCAAAAGTGTATTATAAAAAATTTCAGCTTTTTTGTCACATCACGTCCACATTCGCCTGATGTACCTATCAGAATCGATGGTCTGCAGGTACTAACGTCGCTCCACGATCAAATTCCACTGTGATCGATGGGTTCGTGTCATCAAAATCAAAAAAATTCAGAGAATCGATCGCCTGTCATTTTGACGACTAACTGAAAATCACGCGGATATGAGTTTTTCCAATGCCACACATTCGAATCGTTGACTATGTTGCAAATGAAGGGGGGGGACTGCGCTATGTTACGGAGCTGATGCGCGAACTTTCGATCATGCCAGGGTATAGTTTCGATTTAGTAAGCGGCGGTCAGGCACTGACACGGTATGTCGAAGAATTTAGTAAGGCAGAAATTTCTATCAGAGCATTTCAGGACGAGGCAACAGCGCTCAAAGGCGCCGACGGTTCTCCGTTTCCAGTGCCGGAAGAGGTCGCAACGGGCGCAGATCTAATCTGGCTTCCATGGGCTCATCGTCATCTGATTTCAGAGGCGCTGGCAAAGAAAACGGTTGCAACCATTCTGGACTTTATTTTGCTCCGAAACTTGCCTCACATAATGCCTCAGCTGGATGATAATACTCGAAACTACGTTGCCAGGATCGTGGAGGCTGAAACCGTAGTTACGTCGAGGCTATTGGACTGGCATGTGCCTATGGCGCTGCTTTCCCACGAGGTTCAGAACGATCTTATACGTCTCTTTGAACGGGCCGGACACAGTACTGTAATTCCGCTTCCGGGGGCTCACAAAACATTACAAACAGATAGTACTATTTCGTTGCCCGGACTTCCAGACCGATACATCCTGTGCCCGGCGACAATATTCCCGCATAAAAATCACATTGCCCTCATCACCGCGCTCGGCCGATGCCGCGACCGGTTACCCTTAGTATTAACGGGGCCTTACACCAATTACTTGCCACAATTCCCTGCCGGACATCATGGGCGGCATATCTTTAATGCTATTGCTCATGCCGGCCTCGTCTGGGGCAAGGACGTTTTGGGTCTCGGCATGTTGCCGGACAACATCTTCAATGCAGTGCTTCGGCGGGCCGATCTCATGGTCTTCCCAACGCTGGCCGAAGGAGGAGGGTTCCCCGTTGCGGAGGCGCTAACGGTGGGCATTCCCGTTGCTTGTTCAAACATCCCCGTTCTGCGTGAACAGTTATCGCGCATCGGCGGGAATGCTGTCTTGTTTGATCCTCATGATTGCGATGATATCGCACGAAAGCTTGAAATGGCAATCAGGCAAATCGATAATCTTAAAACTAGGGCGCAGACAAACCGCCATCATCTGACCGACACCAATTGGGGCGAAGTGGCTCGCCGCTACGTAACGTTTTTCGAGCGACGCCTCGCCGATATTCGGCGTCCCGCTCCCAATCTGCCCGCGACCGCCCGATTTTACGGGCAATGGAATCCACCTCAGGATGAATTGCTTTTCCGGCGTTATTTTAGCGATATGCAGGGGCGCCCCGGGCATTTCATCGAGTGTGGCGCCTTCGATGGTGTTACCGAATCGTCTGGCCTGTTCTTTGAACAGACGCTGGGCTGGACGGGCATAAACGTTGAGCCGTTTCCCGATGCTTTCAAAGCGCTGTGTAACAATCGTCCGAGAGCAAATAACGTGCATGCGGCTTTGTCCGACCGCGATGGTTGGTCAGAATTTCGACAGGCAGTTCACCCATATCACGGTCGTAATTTTAATAATGGTTCAATAAGTCATACGAAAAAGCATCTCGACGATCTGTTGGCCCAGGGTTGTCACTTTGAAAGTTTTAATGTTGCCACACTGACCTATCGATCTCTGTTGAAGCAGCACCCGTTGTCATCTGTCGATCTCCTCATTCTCGATGTCGAGGGTGCAGAAAGCGCAGTGATCGATGGTATGAAAGATTCGCCAATATTGCCGCGTGTTCTGTGTATAGAATATGATCATAATGATGTTTGGAGACTAATTAGAGATATTGAGAAGATGGGGTATCGGTATGATGGACTGATACATAATAATGCGATATTCGTGCGTAGGGACGGCGCTAGGTAAACATCTCCTATATATTAGGCGCTTCTACCGGATGATGCAGATCTTGGGCAACTGATTGATACTAGGGGATCAGATAGCAACAGATTGCCCTTACGATCTCGTCCTAGAACGCACGACAAGATTATCGTCGATCTCAGGTCCTACTTCCATGGCTCTCACGACAAAGGAATACCCGTCGGACGCAAAAAATCCATGTCGATTTAATTTCTTATCGCTGAGATCGGTGGTGCGAGGATTTAGAGCCGGCGGCTCAAGTTGTCCGCCGGCTCGGATGCGGTCCAGTGCACGTCGCACGGCAGCTTTCGCGGCCAAACTCCTGATGCCACATGCGCTTCGTCTCCGCCTGCGCGTCGGATCCCTTTATGGGGCCGCTTTAACCGAGGCTGAACCGGGCGGTTCAGTCCGGATTGCCGGCGGTCCTTTACGAAGGGACATCGGATCGAACGGATCCGGTTGCCTTTCATAAGGACGCGACATCATGAGTGACGACAAAACCATCGACGGGACGGCACAAGAAGTTCGCGAGCCCGGGGCCGCCGCGCCGAAAAACCGGGTTGTCCCGCAGCGGACCTGGGTCGTGGCCGCGATCGCCGCGCCCCTGGCGCTGGGCGCCGCCGGCCTGTCTCTGGCGCAGGGCAATGCGTTCCAGCCGACGCCGGTCGACCCGGTGGCGATCCAGGCGCTCGCCCCGTCGAGCGCCACCGCCATCAAGGGCGACGTCGCCGAGATCTACGGCAACAAGTTCGTGGTCCAGGACCCGACCGGCCGGGCGCTGGTCGAGACCGGTCCCGCCGGCGAAGGCGGCACATTGGTGGCCAAGGGCGAGGCCGTGACCGTGCAGGGCCGCTTCGAGACCGGGTTCCTGCATGCCAGCGTCCTGACCCACGGCGACGGCCGCAAGGTGGTGATCGGCCCGGCCGGTGGGCCGCCGACCGGCAGCCTCGACTGGGCCAAGGACAAGCTCGGCCTCGGTCCCACCCCGGACGTGCCGGCGCTGACCGCCGCCGTCCAGGCCGCCGGCTACGGCGACGTGCGTGTGATCGGCCGCGGCCCGCGCCACCTCGAGGTCGCCGCCAAGGACCGCGACGGGCGCGAGCACCAGCTGCATGTCGGCTTCGACGGCCAAGTCCGCGAGCGGCCGGTCCCGGGCGCCCGTCTCTGACGGGGTGATGCAACCGTTTCCGCCCTGCCGCGTCCTCCTGTCACTCACCCGGACAGGAGGCGCGCCGTGGAACCGATGAAGCCGATGGAACCCATGAAGCCCATGGAACCGATGAAGCCGATGAAGGGCATGGAGCCGTTCTGGCCGAAGGACCTGGGCGATCCCTCGAC